>UPYK01000004.1 GCA_900538545.1 uncultured Eggerthella sp.
GCCCACGTCATAGGACTTTGCATGGTGGTGAGGATGTTGTTGTTCACTTCAGTCCACATGTGGATGGTGCCGAATTGGAAGATGTCCCACGAGGTGATGGAGACCGAACCCAATCCGGCGAGCACGAGCGAAAGGAATGCCGCGAAGAGCGCCGAGAGGAACGCCTGAGCTGGCCGTAAGAAATAGCCGCAGATGAATGGCGCGAGCGAACCCAAGCTGATAGAGGAAGCGCAGGTAGAGAGCAGGATCGCATCTGCTTGAGAGCTTCCGTTGCGTCCGATAAAGAACCACCATATAAAAGTAGCCACTACTACGAGACTGCCCACAAGGATCGCGTTATTGTTCACGAGCGCGAACCCCAGAAGTGCGAATGCGATGAGCGCCCCCAGATGCGGGATCGCGAAGGCCGCAACCGCCACGATCAAAAGCGCGCCCCACAGTGCAGGTGATTCCCATCCGGGCAACAAGCTGAAATTGGAAAAGGCGACCGAGGTGATGAGCACGCATCCCAAGAGCGCCAAGATGCGCAGCACGAGCGAATAACGACTTTTGATAGGGGTGCCTTCGCTGAATCCTTCGTCGTAGGCATCGTCTGCTGCGGCAAAGAACGCTGGCGCTGTGCGCGACTGCTTCGCCGCCTGGCGCGCAGCCTGTTTTTCCTTGTGGCGAGCCCAGCGCCCATTGAGTGGGTAGGCTGCCTGCTCTTCCTCGTTTTCAAGCGCGCGTTCTTCTTCGTCGAGATCTTCCGTGAAAGGCGCATCATCCGTGTTCGCACCGATCGCTTCACTCACAATAGCGCCGAGCTTCTTCACGCCCTGCTTGGGATTGCCGAGCGCCGGCTTCGCATCGCGCGCGAACGAATGGACCGAAGGATAGCGCCCTTCCTTATCGGGGTCGAGCGCGCGGAAGATCGCATCGTCCAGGTCTTCGCCAATGTCCTCCATGAGCAGCGAAGGGATCACGATCTCTGCATCGTAGATCTTATCGAGCGCTTCATCGATCGAAGCCGCGCGGAAGGGATTTTCGCCGCGCGCGAGCATCTCATAGGTGAGGCTCGCCAGCGCCCATTGGTCGCAACGCTCGTCAAGTTCTTCACGCTCCATCTGCTCAGGAGGCATGTAGCCGATCGTGCCACCCGTGGCCACGCCGAAACCGAAACCATCAGCCAGACGCGCGAGACCGAAATCGACGACCTTGACCTGCCCCTGCGTATTGATGAGCACGTTGTCGGGCTTCACATCCAAATGGAGCACATGATTCTTGTGGGCGACCTCGATCGCGTGCGAAACCGCCTTGAACACGGCTGCCACCATGTCCGCATCGAGCATCTCTGGGAAGTATTTCATGAGGTCGGTGAGCGAAATGCCATCAACGAGCTCCATGATGATGTAGGCCATATTGCCTTGTATCTCGAAGTCGTAGATCGAAGCGATGTTGGGGTCGTTCAGAAGCGCTGCCGTGCGCGCCTCTTCAAGCCCGGGGATCGAACTTTGCTGGGCAAAATCGGAATCGAGCATGATGCTGACCGATTCATCATTCGCATACGGGTTTTGCAGGTTGTTCAGCCCTGCGTTGATCTGCTCGACCGAAAGCGCGCGCGTTGCCGCATCTTCGAGCGGCAAGCACTTGATGGCCACCTCGCGATCGAGGCGCGTATCCCACGCCACTACGACCGTGGCGAATCCGCCCGAGCCGGCTTCGTAGGTTGGTTGATATCGATCGAGAATAAGCACGCTCTAGACCACGAACTCCTGCACGTAGTGCTTGATGATGGCCGCCGAAGTGGGCGTGCACAACTCGCCTTCGAGCGCTGGCGTTGCACGCGGGATGCCCTCGAGAATAGCCGCCGTTGCAGGCGCAGGAATATCCATGAGCCCATGCGCGCACTGCACCGTGCCCTGGCCTGTTTGCACTGGTGTTGCGGTGATGCGCGTGGGCGCGAGCACGTAGAATGCCGTGCAGATAGCAAGCGCGTTACGAATGCCCGATGCGTTACCCACTTCATGGAAGTGCGTCTCTTCAACACTGCAGCCGTGAACGCTCGCTTCGGCCTCGGCCAAGATCGCGTAAACATCGCGCACGTTCCCTTTGAGCGCATCGTCGATGGTCATCGCTTCGATCGAAGCGTTGACCTCGCCGATCGAATGATGGTGCTTATCGGAAATGGTCGTGTGATTCAGGATGTAATCGTAACGCGTGCGCTGCTCGGGGCTCATGAGCGCGAGCAGTTCATCGAGCAGGGTTGCGCGCGTTGCGCTTTTCGTAAGATCGAGATGAAGTTCCATATGTGTTCGCTTCTTTCCGCTGAGTATGCTTGGGTGGTTTGCTGGGTCAAAGCTGTTGGTCGTGCGGTCGTGTGATCGTGTGGTCGTGTGGTCGTGCGCCTTTTAGCATTCGGGCTTATCTGGCTCCTTTGCCTGCAGGTGATTGATGAGGTGAGCCTGGAATCCAGCACCGAAACCGTTGTCGATGTTCACCACGCTCACCCCGCTCGCACAGGAGTTCAGCATCGCGAGCAGTGCAGCAACGCCGCCGAAGGAAGCTCCGTACCCCACGCTGGTGGGAACCGCGAGCACCGGACAGGACACCATGCCCCCGATCACGCTCGCGAGCGCGCCCTCCATGCCGGCAACTGCAATGACCACCTGGGCTTCCATGAGCTCATCAAGATGCGCGAGCAGCCGGTGAATGCCCGAAACTCCCACATCGTAGAGACGCACGACCTTGTTGCCGAGCGCTTCAGCCGTGAGCGCCGCCTCTTCGCTTACTGCCAGATCGCTCGTGCCTGCTGCCGCGACCACGATCGTGCCGTTGCCTGTAGGCTTGGGCAGCGTACCCACGATCGCAAGCTGAGGGATCTCATGATAGGTAAAGCCTACTTCCGCAAAATCTGCTGCCAGCAGCGCAGCGCTTTCAGCAGAAACGCGCGTGATAAGGATGCACGTTTGGCCATTGTCGAGCAGCGACTGGCTGATACCCTTTATCTGTTCGTAGGTCTTCGAAGCACCATAGATCACTTCAGCAGCGCCTTGGCGCATCTCGCGATGATGGTCGACCTTGGCGTAGCCCAAATCGGAGAAGGGCTCTTTGCGCAGCGCAAGCAATGCGGCATCGACCGTAGTATTTCCCGCTGCAAGCTCTTCGAGCACACTGCGGATATCTTCTGCAGCCATGATTCCCTCTCCTTTCATCTTCTGCATTCGATGATCATCGTGCGAAGCATACGCGGCGTTGTGCACCCCGCGTTCTTGCACCTCTCAAGGTTACCATGTTAGACACTGGTTTCGCGCTCGCGCCAGTCTTCCTGCACAAAGGATGCAAGGAGTTCAGGGGTTATCGGACAATTTGCCTCAACGCGTGTTGCGAGGCAGGAATAGTTCGGCTTATCTGCGGTGACCAGCCCCATCTTGCGTGAAAGATTACGAATGGCATCCTTCGTGAGGCCCGCTTCGCGCAGGGGTGAGTGCACGCCTAGCTCTTCGATCGCGCGAAACCCCGGACGGCGCGCAGGATCGTCGGAAGCGTTCGTGCCGTCGATGAGCACTTCGATTCCTTCGCGGGCTGCTGCTTCTTTGATGGTGGTGAAGATGACCTTCTTGCAGTGGTAGCACCGATCGGGCGGGTTGGCGGTGACTTCAGGATGCGCGAAGATGTCGAGCGTGAGCAGGTTCGTCTCGCTGCCCAACTGATCAGCTGCCAGACGCGCATCATCAGCTTCGAAGGCATACTGGAACGCCGTGTTCACCGTGAAGGGGCGCACTTCAGCTCCACTCGCCAACGCGCAGGCGAGCAGAAAGACCGAATCGCACCCGCCCGAATAGGCAAGTGCGACTCGTGGATGCTCGTGGAAGAAACGCCCCAGCGCTTCGGGCACGAGCGGTGCGATCTGTTCGAGATCGAGCTGTTGCACGACTAATCTTCGCCCAGCAGCATGTCGATCTTCGGCATCCAGGAACTGATAGCGATGTGCTGCGGACAGATCTCTTCACAGGAGCCGCAGCTCGTGCAGTTTTCGGCGGTGCGGCCGAATTTCGGCACCTCTACCTGATAATATTCGCGCGCCATATCCATGTTGTCATAGAGGAAGCGCATGTTGTACGCCGTGAAGTTATACGGGATGACGATCTTCTCGGGGCAGTATTCCACGCAGTAGTTGCAACCCGTACACGGAACGACCGAGAACTGGTTGAAGCTTTCGCGGAGCTGCTCGATAACGGCCGTGTCTTCAGCAGAAAGCATGCCGGGCTTGGCCTTTTCTGCGAACGCGATATCTTCTTGAAGCATTTCCATGCTGCTCATGCCAGAGAGTACCGTGCTTACCTCGGGCATGTTCCAGAGCCAATCGAAGGCCAGCTCGACCGGGGATTTGTCGGTTGCCTTGTCGAGTACTTCCTGTACCTTCGGCGGAAGATCGACCAAGAAGCCGCCACGCAGCGGTTCCATGATGACCACGCCAAGACCGCGCTCGGCTGCAAGCTGCAAGCCCTTGAGCCCCGCCTGGAATTCCTGATCGTAGTAGTTCAGCTGAATCTGGCAGAAATCCCAATCGGCCGCATCGAGCACCTCTTCGAAGAGCTCGAAATCGTCGTGGAAGGAGAAGCCGATGTACTTCACGCGGCCATCTTCCTTCGCCTTGATCATGCTCTCAACAGCGCCGACCTTCTTGCAGCGCTTCCAACTACCGCCGTTCAAGGAATGGAGCAGGTAGAAATCGATATGATCAGTCTGCAAGCGCTCGAGCTGCTTTGCGAGCAAGCTATCGAAATCGTTTTCGGTCTTGTACATCCAGGTGGGAGACTTGGTGGCCAGATAGACCTTGTCACGGTAGCCACCCGCCAGCGCCTGACCCACGATCTTTTCCGAGTTGCCGCCCACGTAGTTGAACGCGGTATCGATGTAGTTGATGCCGTGATCGATGGCGTAATGCACCATTTCGATGGTCTTTTCGACATCCACTTCTTCGATGCTCGTGGCGTTGCCTGCTTGGCCGCCTTCTTTCAGCGGAAGGCGCATCATGCCGAAGCCGAGCGGGCTTACCTTGCAGCCTGTTTTGCCGATCTCTCTATATTCCATGTGCGTGATTCCTTTCAATACAGCCTCTTCATTAGTAGTTTACTACGACACCACGAGGCCGTAAGACAAGAAGTGCATGGCATCGATCGCCATGCACTATAGATTCATTGGGTTGAGCGAACGCGCGGACGAATGCGCCAGGACGAGCGGACTACTCTTTGCCATTCCAGCAGTAGGTGCAGATCTTCGACGGATCGATGCCGATCGCCTCGATCATGCCCTCGAGCGATTGATAGCGCAGCGAGTCGAAGCCCATATCTTCGCAAATGGTCTTGAGCAGGCATTTTCCGCGCTCGGTCGACGCATCAGCGTACTCTTCAAGGTGCTGCTGGCCTTCATCGCCTTCGAGCTGCTGCACCACGCGGCGCGCGATCAGATCCATCTCAGATTTGTTGCTCGAGAAGTTCAAATACTTGCAGTTGAACATGATGGGCGGGCAGGCCGAACGCATGTGCACCGCCTTCGCGCCGGAGCCATAGAGGAACTCGACCGTTTCGCGCAGTTGCGTACCGCGCACGATGGAGTCGTCCACGAACAGGAGCTCCTTGTCCTTGATGAGCTCAGGCACCGAGATTTGCTTGAGCTTCGCCACTTTGTTACGCACGTCCTGATTCTCTGGCATGAACGAACGCTGCCAGGTGGGCGTGTATTTGATGAACGGGCGGCCGAACGCGGTCTTGCTCTCAGTTGAATAGCCGATGGCGTGTGGCGTGCCCGAATCGGGGATTCCTGCTACGTAGTCGAGCTCGGGGATACCCACTTGCTCGGCTTCGTCGCGCGCCATGACCGCACCGTTGCGGTAGCGCATGACCTCGACGTTCATGCCTTCATAGGTGGAGGTGGGATAGCCGTAGTAGGTCCAGAGGAAGGCACAGATCTTCATCTCTTCACCAGCGGGTGCGAGCGTTTCGTACCCATCGGCCGTGATGTTCACGATCTCGGCAGGGCCCAGTTCGTAGACCGTTTCGTAATCGATCTTCTGGTAGGCGAACGACTCGAATGAAGCGCAATAGCCTTCGTGATTCTTACCGATGAGCACCGGCAGGCGGCCGAGCCTATCGCGCGCGGCGATGATGTTGCCTTCTTCGGTCATGAGCAGCAGCGTCATGGAGCCTTCGACCTTTTCCTGCACGTGTTTGATGCCGGAAACGAAATCGTCTTCCTGGTTGATGAGCGCTGCGACCAGTTCAGTCTCGTTCACTTTGCCCGAACTCATGGCCATGAATTGGTTGCCATGATCGGCGAAGTATTCTTCTATGAGCGCGTCGGCATTGTTGATCACGCCGCAGGTGGTGAGCGCGAATACGCCTAAGTGCGAACGAACGAGCAGCGGCTGCGGATCGCTGTCGGAAATGCAGCCGATGCCGCTGGTGCCTTCGAAGGTTGCAAGGTCTTTCTCGAATTTGGTGCGGAACGGGGTGTTCTCCACGTTGTGAATCTGGCGCTGAAAGCCGCGTTCTTTGCTGAAGATGATCATGCCCGCGCGCTTCGTTCCCAGGTGGGAGTGGTAATCCACCCCGAAGAACACGTCCAAACTCACGTCTCTGTGCGAAACTGCACCGAAATATCCGCCCACGCTAAACCTCCAAAAACGCGCGTTGTTTCTACCTTCAAAAGTATACGCTGCTTGGCGCGGAGTGCGGGTGGTCAATAGCGGATAAATGGAGAAAAAGAAGGTGAAGTGCCCGCGGCGTTTTCGCGTGGCGGGCGCGGGTGGTATGATTACTCGCACATACCAACAAAAATTCGGTATTTTCAATGCGTACTCCAAATATCGCACTGAAGTTATCATGATTCTTAGCATACAAGGAGTAACTTTTATGGCGCTTTCCATCGGTATTGTCGGACTTCCCAACGTCGGCAAATCAACGCTGTTCACCGCGCTTACTAATAAAGGGGGTTTGGCGGCGAATTATCCGTTCGCCACCATCGAGCCGAACGTGGGTATCGTGCCCGTGCCCGATGCGCGCATGGATCGCTTGGCCGAGATCGACAACCCCGATCGCATCGTACCGGCAACCGTCGAGTTCGTGGACATTGCGGGCCTGGTCGAGGGCGCTTCGCACGGCGAAGGCTTGGGCAACCAGTTCTTGCACAACATTCGCGAAACCGACGCGATCTGCGAGGTCGTGCGCTTCTTCAGCGACCCTGATGTAGTGCATGTGGCTGGCAAGGTCGACCCCGCGAGCGATGTCGAGACCATCAAGACCGAACTTGTGCTGGCTGATCTGGCTACGATCGAGAAGGCGAAGCCGCGCCTTGAGAAGGACGCCAAGCGTGGCAAGGATGCCGCAAAGAAGCTTGATGCCGTGCTGAAGGTGGAAGCTGGTCTGAACGAGGGCAAGCGTGCGCTGCAGCTCGATCTGACCGATGAGGAGCGAGAACTTATCTACGATCTGCATCTGCTGACCATGAAGCCGATGCTCTACATTGCCAACGTGGATGAGGATGCGCTCGATTCCGATTTCGCCGAGATCGACGGCGTTGCACCGGTGCCGATCAGCGCGAAGGTTGAGGCGGATCTAGCAGAGCTCGATCCAGCTGAGGCTGCAGAGTATCTGGAAGCCATGGGGCTTGAGGAATCTGGCTTGGCGCGTTTGGTGCGTGAGGCATATCACCTGCTCGGCCTGCAGAGTTTCTTCACGAGTGGCCCGATGGAAGTGCGCGCTTGGACCATCCCGGTCGGCGCGAAGGCTCCTCAAGCTGCGGGCACGATCCATACGGATTTCGAGCGCGGGTTCATTAAGGCCGAGACCGCGAGCTTCGAAGACTACTCTGCCTACGATGGCGAGAAGGGCTGTCGCGATGCGGGTAAGCTTCGCCAAGAGGGCAAGGATTACGTGGTGCAAGACGGCGATATCATGCACTTCAAATTCAATGTGTAACTAAAAGCGCCCGAGGAAGGTAAACTAACGTACCGTTCGGGCGCTTCAACATCTCGCATCATACCACAACGCTATTACCAGTTGTTTTACCCGCCCAGCCAGCTTGAAATGAGCGGTGCCCAGCCGGATACTAGCACCACGATAATGAGCACGGGAATGCCGAACTTCACCCAGTAATAGAGCGTTTTGGGGAAGTGCATGCCGTCACCCGTGTTCACTTCCTGCAAAAAACTTTTCCATCCCCAGCCGCGCTTGCTCACGCAGAAGAGCGTGAACACCAGCGAACCGACGATGAGCAGGTTGTTCGATACCACGAAGTCTTCGATGGCTTGGATGTTGCCGATACCGGGGAGCTCGGCACCCGACCACACGTTGAAACCAAGCGCGCAGGGCAACGAGAGTAGCGGGATAAGGATCGCATTGATCGTTACCGCTTTGTTGCGGCTGAACTTCCACTGGTCCATCCAGAAACTCATGATGGCTTCGAAGACCGCGATGAGCGTCGAGATAGCCGCAAAGCTCATGAACACGAAGAAGAGTGTGGCGAATAGGCCACCCATCCACATCTGCGAGAAGACCGCTGGAAGCGTAACGAATACCAGGCCAGGGCCCGAATCAGGCGCAACGCCGAATGCGAAACAGGCCGGGAAGATGATGAAGCCCGTCGCCAGCGCAACGAAGGTATCGAGCCCCGCGATGCGCACCGCTTCGCCAGGGAGCGCGTGCTTCTTGTTGATGTAGCTGCCGAAGATCTCCATCGATCCAAGGCCGATGGAAAGCGTGAAGAATGCCTGACCGAGCGCCGCGAACACCGCATCCGAAAATGCGCCAGGACTTGCGAAGATCTTCGAGAAATCGGGGTTGAGGTAGAACGCAATGCCCGCGCCTGCACCTTCCAAAGTGACCGAGCGGATCACGAGCACCGCAATAAGGGCGAGCAAGCACACCATCAGCACTTTCGTGACGCGCTCCACCCCCTTCTGCAGGCCGAGATGGCACACAAAAAGCGCTATTGCGCAGGCAAGGAACATCCAGAACACGAGTTCAACGGGGTTGGCGAGCATGGTGCTGAAGAGCGTGTTCGTGCCCGCCGCATCCATGGTTGCTAGGTTGGCCGTTGCCATCTTCGGAATGTAGGAGAGCATCCAGCCCGCTACGGTGGTGTAGAACATCATGAGCAGGTATTGGCCGGCCAGCGCCACCCATTTGAAGTAGTGCCACTTCGTTTTTGGCGGCTCAAGACGATCGAATGCTTGCGCGACCGATCTTTGGCTTGCGCGACCGACCGCGAGCTCCATGACCAGGATCGGGATGCCAAGGATCCCGAGAAAGACCAGGTAGAGCAAAACGAACGCCGCACCGCCGTATTCGCCCACCACATAGGGAAAACGCCACACGTTGCCCAGCCCGATCGCGCAACCTGCGCTGATCAGGATAAACCCTAGCCGTGATTTAAAATGCTCGCGTGGCATCTAGTTCGCCCGTCGTTCCTTTCGGCGATTATTTTGCTTTGCTTCTTTGTTGCTTTCAGTCGACCACGTTCATTTTCGATAGCGGTCGACAACTCTTTCATGGTAGGCGAAAACAACCTGCAGCTCGGGCGCGCGAACCATTCGATACCTGATAGTTGTTTTTTTGCCCGTTTGTCGGTATACTTCGTTACTGCTCGTGGTTGCGTGCGCGGCCTTGTCCGCAGGCGCTTCACCAGCACAAGCCAACGTGGCTCAGGTGGTAGAGCAACGCACTCGTAATGCGTAGGTCGCCGGTTCGAGTCCGGCCGTTGGCTCCATTAAAAGAGCAGGTCAAACCCCATTTTTATGAGGTTTGACCTTTTCTTATTTTTATGGACAAAAACCAAAAATAGGTATAAATCGGTATAGGTTTCTTGCACGTTCTTGCACGCCAATTTTGGCTATTTCATCGTTCGCTCTCGATTCACGCATTGAAAGCTACCGATCGATGCGAACGCTCAGTTCTGAATAGATGATCTCGTCGGTATTGCCCGTATAGAGGGAAAGCTCGCGCTCGAAGACATCGCTCGTTGGCGTGAAGCCCTCGCGTTCGAGCACGCGACGCATCTTCTCGTAGATGCCGAAGAGCTCCATGGCGGGCTCCAGTTCGTCTTTGACCTCGGCGAAGTTCATGGTTCGCAAGTACTTGAAGTAGGTCCCCGCAGGCTTTTCCACCAGCCCTTTGCGCCGCTTATGCGGTCGCACGCGCGTACACAGATGAAAGTCCTTCCAAGGCTCCCCCTGTAGAAATGCTTCACGACCAACGCGATAATTGCCCTGCAGTTCGCTCACATCGCCTTGCTTCTGGCCGAGCCGCCACACATCGAGAATATGGCGAACAACGCGCTCAGCCTGTTCATCTACCTGCACGCCATCTTGAGCAGAATAGACCGTGCGTTTCGGCTTGCGATCAGATGCGTGAGCGCTTTCATCCTGAAGGGACGACATGGCCTTTTCCGTAGGCAAAGCGAGCTGCTCATCGATGAGAGCTGGCAAATTCGCCTCAGTAATCGAAACGAACGCATCGGATATATTGCTATCGAGGAAGTATTCTACCTCGCACGTCTCGAGCTTGAATTCGGCGGGATCATGACGCCAATCGTTGCGCGCCCGCATCCGTGCCAACGTATTCTCAAGAAGCGACTTTTGCATCAGGAGCGTTCGGCGCTGCTCGACGATGGCACTGATCCGATCCTCCATCACGTTCTCCAGTGCTTCGGAGTCGGGTTCACTCAAATAGCCCTTGATCTCTTGCAAGCTGCACCCCGCTTGTTGCAACGAAGAAATGAGCAGGTAATCGCTGATCTGTAGCGGCGAATAGAGCTGGTAGCCGTTCTCCGCCTTTGCAACTGGCATCAAAAGCCCGATATCCTTGTAATGGCGCAACGTTTCTTTCGTAGTGCCGCAAAGGTGAGCGAATTCACCCGCTTTGAGCAGATCATCAGGCATAACAGTCTCCTTGTTCATAGGCGCTTCGCTCGCAGGCAAGATAGACGCGGGCCCAAATGCGTCCAGGTTCAGTCCCGCGGGCGCCTTTCAACACGTTCAGGTTTAGTCCCTTGCGTATCTTTCAACCTTTGCTCGAAGTCTTTTTCGCAACGGACGCTTGACCGTGTGGTTACCCCACAGTTTACCATGAAGTCGTAAGCATGACCGATTCGCAAATCAGGAGAACCGCCATGAGCGACAAACTAACGCAACCCAACGAGCAGACCGCGGATTCCACGGCCGAGCCATCCGCTGTTCCAACCGTTGAAGCCTCAGCCGCATGCGCCGAAGTCAACGCAAACGGTCACCTGCTGCCGCACAACTGGAAAGGCACCATCGCGCTTATCTGGTCGGGTCAAGCCGCCTCCATCCTTGCGACTTGTGCAGCCACCTTCGCCGCGCTCTGGTACATCACCACTACCGAAAACTCGGCACTCCTGCTTGCCGCGGCAGGCGTGGCAGCGCTCCTTCCCACCGCCCTACTCTCCCCTTTCGGCGGCGTTATTGCCGACCGGTTCAACCGCAAATACGTCATGATCGCCGCTGATGGCATTGCGGGCGCCTTCTCACTCGTGCTCGCCCTGCTCATGTTGGCTGGCATGCTGTCTACCTGGCTGTTGTTGCTTCTGCTCACGGTGCGCTCAGCCGCTCAAGCGTTCCACGGAACCTCGCTGATGGCGCTCATGCCCGAGCTAGTTCCCGAACGCGACATGGTGCGCATCAACACGCTCGACCAGAGCCTAACGAGCGCTTCGGCTATCGTGGGACCCGTGCTTGGCATCGCGCTCTATACGATGCTCGGGTTCGTTGCGGTGCTTGTGATGGATGCGATCTGCGCTGCGTTGGCTTGCGTGTGCCTCGCTTTTGCCAAGCTCCCCTATGCGCAGGGGCATGGCGTTTCTTCAGGAAGCGTTGCGAAGGACCTTGCGCATGGACTCTCGATCTTGAGGGGCGAGCCAGGCATCAAGCCTCTTCTGCTACTGGTAGTCGTTGCGATGCTGCTCTTCTTGCCCCTTGGGACGCTCTCCCCGCTCATGACCTACAACTGGTTCGGCGGCGATGGCTACGCTGCCTCGGGCGTTGAAGCCGCAGCGGGCATCGGACTTCTTATCGGATCGATCTTCATGCTGGTGTGGGGTGGTGGCAAACGGCTCGTGCCTGTTCTGGTTGTTGCGGGCGCAGCCATAGGAGCAGGCTGCATTGCGGCAGGTCTTCTGCCACAGTCGGGTTTCTTCGCCTTCGTGGGCATCATCGCGCTCATCTTCGCGGCCACGGCGGTCTTCAACGCGCCCATCCTGCCGCTCATGCAGAAGCGCATTCCGCAGGAGTCGTTTGGGCGCGCCATGGGCATCTTCGGATCTTTGACGGCTCTCGCGTCGCCTGTTGGGCTGTTCGTCGCGGGCCCTGCAGCTGACGCACTTGGTGTGAACTGCTGGTTCGTGGTATGCGGGGCGCTGCTCTGCATTGCGATGGGGCTTTCGCTGCTTTCACGCTCTTTGCGTGCGCTCGATGACCAGGATGTGAATGATCCAGCGAACGCCCAGGAGCCTGAAACTTGTGAGTGATCCGGGTATCCCGGGCATCTCGGCATCTCGAGAATCTTGAGCGATTCGCGCTTTTGGGCGGTTCGAACGATTCAGGCGATTCGATCGCACTCGACCCGCCAGCGCTTTTGGTGCAGTTTGCCCCGTTAGCGGCATCGCAATCTTACTGCTGCCTTACAAACGTGAAGATTTAACGCGAATGCCTAGCGCGTTCGTTCTTTACAGTAGGATTGAACCTACAAATGCGCAATTTCATCTACGACATACAGCTCGGTTTCCTGGCATTTCCGCTGGTAGCGCTCTTGCTTGCGCTCCCCTATGCGCTTTACCAGTATCGCCGCTTCGGTGCCATTTCCATCTGGAAGACCTTCGTGGTGTTCACGTTCATCCTGTACTGCATGTGCGCCGTTTCGCTGATCGTGTTTCCGTTGCCGAAGGACCCCTCCCAAATCGTCGAGATCGCGCAAACGCCCCAGCTTCATCCGTTCCACTTCGTTGAGCAGATTCGCGAAACGACCGATTTCTCATGGGCTGATCGCAGCACCTGGGGGCCAACACTCAAGGCTCGTGCCGCCTATGAAGCGTATTTCAACGTGCTTTTGACCGTGCCGCTTGGTGCTTATCTTTGTTACCTCTTCCGCTGCAGCTGGTGGATGGCACTTTTGATCGGCATGGCCACCACACTCTTGTTCGAGACTTCCCAGTTGACAGGCCTCTTTGGCATCTACGATCACCCCTACCGCCTCTTCGACGTGGACGACCTGATCCTCAACACCACGGGCACGATGCTGGGATTCTGGCTTATGATCCCTCTTACCTGGGCGTTGCCGAGCATGGACGAGGTGAACGAGCAAGCCCGCGAACGCGGCAGCAGTCGCGTCTCGCTTACGCGGCGCGTTTTGGCAGCAGTGGTCGACCTGACCGTACTGGCCGTGCTCTTCGTGCTTGCGTGGATCATGTTCAGCCCCACCGATGCACAGATCGCGAAGGCACTTGCCGTGGATCCTTCGCGCGCAGGTGCGAAAACGCTCGCCTTCCGCTTCATTGGCGGCTTGTTCGCCGACCCGATGAGCGCGCTCTTGCTCGCGCTTGTGATTGGCGCGGTGCTCTTCGCGGTGATCCCGATGGCTTCCAAGGGGCGCACGATCGGAAAAGCGCTGGTGGGGATTCGCATCGTGAAAGCCGATGGGGGCGATGCTCCCGCCTGGGGCTACTGGGTGCGCTACCTTGCTTCGGCGTTCTTCCTGCTGATTCCTGTTGCTTTGGTGCTCCTTGCCCCCGAAGAGATCGAGGGCGTGAGCAGCAACACGCTCTTCCAGATCGTTGGCCTGGTCGTGGTGATATGGGCGCTCACCATCGTTGCGCGCGTGATCGGGTCATTCAGCGGATATCCGTATGTGTCCTTGAGCGAGGTCGTTTCAGGAACGCGCCTTGCGCCCGTGAAACTGCAGGGAGCGGAGAGCGGAGGCCAGAAAGGTGCTGGTCGGAATGCGAGTGGGCAGTCTGGCCGAGACAGCGCTGCATCCCAAGATAAGCGATCGAACGATTGGCAGGATGGCCAGGCAGGAAACCTCGAGGACGAAGACCCACTGGCTGAACGCGTGCGCCAAGCGCGCGAGGCTTATGCGCAGGCGGGCATCTCGAGTTATGCCGCGGAAGCCCAAACGCGTGCGATCGACCCACGCCAAGCTGCTCCTGGCGCGCACGACGCAGCGGCGCGACCAGCGCAGACAAACCAAGCTTCCGACCAGACGATTTCCGACAAGCAAGCAGCTCTCGATAGTCTGCTGAGTGTGAACTACGACGAGCAGCACCCTGTCGCAGGAGCTTCAGCGAACAATGCTCCCACCCGAGCTATACCCCAAAATCTTGGAGCTCAGCCGTCTGGCGCACCGGGCAATCTACCCACACGTCAGATACAGGCAGCTGATAATTTACCGACACAGAGCATTTCGGGCAAGGCACCCGAAACGGCACCCACCCAACAATTAGGCGCTCATGGAGCATTGCCTACGCAGCAGATGGATGGCGCCTGTGTACATGATGAGGCAACGAACATTCAGCCTCCGGCAAACCCAACCCAACGCATTTCCGACCCGAGCGTTCGGCGAAGAATCCGCCGCGATTCTCGCCCCGATGCCGGCGGAACCCAGGTATTCAAAAAACAGTAGCTATCTCTTCGATACATCCATGCAGAACAAGTTCTGCAATTTCCATATTTTGTCAAAAGTCCAATTAGAGCTCTAAATTGAATCACTATTTAACTTTTTTGCGATTTCTTCCAATAAACCCGCCAAATACACGCATTTATTTCACGATCCTCTTTTATCTATTCTTTCAATTTGGCAATTAGAATGAAGTACCAACCGACACCTTCTTGTCTTTCAGCTACGATAGCAATGTCGAAAGGAGCTGCCATGTCAGTTAAAGTGCCTTTATCGGTTGGCGATAAGCAAACGTTCACCAAGACCATCGCTGAATCTGATGTCTATCAATTTGCTGGGATCACGGGCGATTTCAGCCCATTTCATGTGAACGAAGAATACATGAAGGGCACGCAATATGGCTCGCGCATCGCTCATGGCGTGCTGACCTTCGCCCTTTCAAGCACCGCATCGACGCTCATCCATCAGCCCTATGACGATGAATGCCCCGTTGCCTCTTATGGCTATGATCACGTGCGCTTTACGGGTC
The DNA here is from genome assembly GCA_900538545.1 of uncultured Eggerthella sp. Taxonomy (GTDB): domain Bacteria; phylum Actinomycetota; class Coriobacteriia; order Coriobacteriales; family Eggerthellaceae; genus Anaerotardibacter. The sequence continues at coordinate 15,196 of UPYK01000004.1, forward strand.
CTGTCTATTTTGGCGACACCATCACTTGCAATTATGAGGTTATCTCCGTGGATGAAGAAACGGGCAAGACCGTCGCAAAAGTCGAGATCGTAAACCAGAACGGCGACACCGTCTGCGTCGCCGAACATATCCTCAAGTTCTTGGAGTTTGCAAGTGAATAACCAGTCTCGCAATCAAAAGCGGCCCTGAATGCTCAGAGCCGCTTTTTGATTTTGTTATAAGAGCCGAAATAGGCACATTGGTACAATTTCAAAGACCGAATAATCTAATTCTTAAGAGCAAAGATGACAGGGTCTTAATCCAATCGCTTGTGCATTTGCCACCGTGGTATAGTTCTTGTTCTTGATTCTCTTCGCTGCAGAGCAGTTGCTATTAATGTGATAAACATTGCTATTGGAAGAATAAACAACCTTACCACTTTGTACCGCACTTGAACTGCTGCTTGAAGAGCTCTTCTTACCATAATTAGGAATCCAGGCACCGTTGCTGCCAACATAATATTTCTTGCCATCGACCCAGGAATTCGTAGCCATTGCACCGCTAGCGCCGACCCAATACTTCCCATCGATCCACTTGTTCGCCTGCATAGCGCCCGAACCTGCCAAGTAATACCACTTACCGGAAGCTTTTTGCCAACCAGTAGCCATTGCGCCGGAACCCTTGAGGTAATACCAGGCACCACCTTGTTTGAGCCAGCCAGTCTTCATCGCACCACTAGAATTAAGGAAGTACCACGTGCCGTTGATGTTCTGCCAGCCTGTTTTCATAGCACCGGACTGATCAAGGTAGTACCACTTGCCCGAAACTTTTTGCCAGCCAGTAGTCATGACGCCTGATTTAGCAAAGTAATGCCAGGTATTTCCGGTCTTTGCCCAACCAGTGAGCATCCAGCCAGATTTATCGAAGCAGTACGTTTTACCGTCGATGTTCATCGTGGTGTTAGAAGGATAGGATCCATCAGCGTTCTTATACCACCAACGATTCCCACTCTTCATCCAGCACGCTTTTGCTTGCTGACCATCATCGATCGCAGCAGATGAATCTGTACCACTTGCTGGCTCTGCGTATGCCTCTTGTGCACCAGCGAACAACGAACACGAAACTGCAAGCACGAATGCTACGACCAGCATCACGAGCACATTCTTGCAATTGCCCCGCTGCTCTTGAACAAGCTCATTTCCTAACAGATTTCCCATTTGAGCACCTTTTCCCTTATTAACCCAGATAATCGTAACAGACATGACGCGTTTCAAGAAATAATGCTATCTGTGAGATAGCTAAAGTTGATAGAGCTCAGATTCTCCTACCCAGATTTACCATGTTCCTTTAGAGAGACATAGTCTTTACCGATACGCATTTCTTCGTATCAGCTTTGTGAACACAGTCACTTAAACACAGACTTCTTCTCCATCACCCATTGAACAAAATTCAAGTTCATAATACTAGCGCTAGTCGGAATCAAAATATTGCTGAAACTGTTCGAAATTGTCCTCTCTAATCAACTTAAGTATCCGCCAGTCTTCTTGGTTTCGTTAAATGCGGTGAGCGACAATCGTGATTTTGACAACTTGTCAGCTAAAGCCCACAAAACTAGTCTCTCTGTCTGTAACGCATTCTCGAAAACTGGACTAGCATTACGTTTTATTTCAAACACCAGATATCCTGATCGCCGATTCCGTCACTGCTTGTACAAATCATTGGCTTGATAAGACCATCAAGAGATTGCAGTTCATAAAGACAACTGTGGACTTCCTCTTTACTAATCCCTGTTACCTCGATCAAGTCAATTGTTGTTGCATGTCCCGCTCTTGCCAAACATGAACGGATTGCATCCTTGTTCAGCTCCCTGTCATTTTCTTGAATCATTCTGCAACGTATAGTATTGGTTGTGGGACGCTCCATCGCCTTCGCAATCTTATTAAGCACTTTATTCTCTTTTTTCGAGCCTTCTCTAAGCGCTTCAAGAATCCTTTCCTCTGTCGATGGGTTTAGGATGAAAAATCCATATTGGGACAAATCTATTTCGACAGTATCTGAATACTTTCCATCTTCGTACTCTATTGAGATCCTTATTGGTCTTGAACTAACAGAATCAAAATTTCTACTTGTTGTAATATATAGCAAGAACTTCTGCCCAGGTGCCAAGAATAATTGACTTTGATTTAGCTGCTCGATGTAAGACCTCCTGTCTTCAGGCAGATTGGCCAGAAAGTCCTCATTTATCCTTGCTTTAACATTATGTGCGCTACAAGATCCATTGTTTTGAATTACAAGGCAACAAAGAGACGATCTTACAAAGTCCACGTAAACTTGAATGCGAGGTCGTTGTGATTCTTCTCGCTGCCTTACCAATTCTGCTGTCTGTCTTTTTGCCGATGCAGAAGAAATAAAATTCGAAAGGCAAATTAGACCAGTCAAAACAACATATATTGTTGTCGCTATCGCAACTACCCAACTTGGATCCATTTTCCTCATCCTTTCTTATTTATCTATGAGGTATTTATGAGACAGAATGTGAATTAGCCTTTGAACAGCTATCTCATAGTTCCTTCTGCATAATTAGGAATCTCGTATACCGAGTATTACGTCTAAATACTCAGACCGGTTTCAGAGCTTTGTTTGGGCAATTCGCTTCATTTGAACCCACCTGTGAAGCTTATTAGTTCAGCTAACAGACAAATTAAGATTGGAGCGCGCATGTCAGTGCATCTATTATTCCACTAGAGAAGCTATCCTGCCCTTCTCAAGAAGACTATTCTTGCACTAAACCAGATACAAACGTCTTGGTGTTTCTTTGCATCTCGTTCGGTAATTGCTATGGCTGCTTAAGCCGTCTTAGCCTGCAGCAAAAGGTGACTCTCTGGAATGCTGTCCGCACTCCAGGTTCCTTCTTTGATATAAAACTCGATATCACGTTTTAAGCAAAAGTCGACCATTTCAAGCACGCGCTCGTTATACCATTCTTTCACATTAGGATAAGAAGACACCATTTTATTATAGTTTGTTCGACCGAAAATAATTTTGTCTGCAAATGATACCTTTTCAAGTATCTTTGAAATGTCTTGCTCAATTATATTTGGTGTTGGATACGGCTCCATACTGACCCAGGTGTTACAACCAGCATCATGCAGCCTTTTTAATGCGGCAATTCTTTCTGTATATGGCGCTGATCCTGGCTCTTTATCCCTGCGATAGTCCTCATCGAGAGAAATGAGCGTTATTCCATAAACATTTTTTTTGGACATGTTTGACAATTCAAAAGGAAGGACCCCTTTACTCAAAACAACACAAGGAATGCCATCTTGATTAAGGCGCTTTATAGCTTTAAGACTCATCTCACATATGTCATCATACCCATACATAAAAGAGTCTGTGGTAAAACATAGTTGGACATTTTCTATCTTGTTCTTCAATCGAGGAATCTCTTTATCGAGCAGCTCAATTGTATTAGATACCAAAACTGGGCTGCACCATTCTTCGTATGATTTAACCTTTCCGAAACGCTTAGCCATCATCATGGCATAGCATGGATACTTACACCCATGAGAGCACCCTTGCACGTGATTCATGGTGTAATCGCCATATTCGACCTTTGTTTTATACAGCATAGACTTACGCTCTATGTTTTTTTTACAATGCATATCTATTTACTCTTCAACCATATTCTTTTTCCAGAGCTGCTTCTCAAAAAAGTGCTTTTTCGCTTTGTCAGAGTATATTCTGGATCTCGTTTAACATCAATTAAGCCATCTTTTTCCATTTCGCCAATTACATCATATATATCTGCAAGAGGAACAGAAAGGTCAATATCGACCACATATTCTGCTATTACCTTTTCTGGAGTAACAAACTCACTATGTCCCAGAACGTGCTCTCTGAATGAAGATAGATAACTGCTCATATCTATAACACGGTTTTCGCTGTCAATATCGAAAAGTATCAGTTGGCTCTCATACTGCAAATCAAAAAGTTCTTGCATTCGCTTTTGCATATTGTCATACATTAATAGACAACCATCCGGGTGGTTTGAGAGATGAATCATTCGATATTTAGGCCGATTCGAGCTTTTCAATCTCACAGGAATATTTAAAACATACTTATAATACTGGCTTAAGTTATTACATAAACCTTTAGTTATCTCTACTTCAGCCTCATATCCATCAATTTTTCCATCTTTGAACTTCTGGACTATCTCTTTCCAATAATCGCCGCCAACTATTTGAGTTAATTTGTAAGAGTCTTTGGCTAAGAGAGGCTCTGTCCAGGGATCTTGCTCTTCAAGCCAATAATCTTCATCAATGCTGTTGCATTCGATTTGGTAAGCCCTACATGCTGCTCGGAAAAATCCAAACGAATTAAAATTAAACAAAATTTCAGCTGAATCAAATTTGACCGATATATTGGCAAATTGGTTAAAGTTGAGATGTTTTACGCCATACGGATCGACATACATAAATATATTTTTATTTTTCCCGATATCTTCAAGTCCCTTTAAAGAATTCGTATAGTCTCCATCAATGACTTTCGCAAAAGGAACCTTAGGTAAATTCAAACGCAAATCTTCGCCATGCTTTTTCTCGATGAAAAAAGCCTTCATCAACGGATTCGACACACGAGTTCTATTCAAGGCATCCTGCATCAACTCACAAGCTATAACCGGAGATCCTTTTGCGCCATCTGCAAATCGCCCTTTGCCTGCAAATCCATCAATATAAATAAGGGGTTTTCGAGTGCTCAATATTTTAGAAAGATAAGGCACAAGATATGCTGATAGTAATTCATCTTTAACTACAGCCCATTCAGTTTTTTTGTCAAAAAAATCACTATTTGTTTTCGACATACACCCTCCGATTATAGAACATATGTTCCAATTCTAACACTTATGCGCAGATTGCGACTCTTTCATCCCGTTCGGCATACAGAGCGCTGGAATAAGTATCGGACACAGGTTTCCTGCATAGTCAATCAACTGGGGGTCGTACCCATTATCCTATGATTGTTCGCAACAAACTTAAGCGATTTCGTTTGCAGTGGATGAAAACTAGATATGGATTTTCCAACAGATCACGTATGAAAATCATATCGATTCGCTGTGAGACTTATTAACTGCACAACATGGATAATGCACTAATCTTTCTCTCAAGTTCACCTAAGCTTCATGGACATAGTAGGCACTCTGTGACATCTTCTTTAAAGATGAATCAAAAAAAGCACGACTAATGATAACTACATCGCATTTTTAACATGTAATAAAAATTAGAAACTTGGCACAAATAAAAAAGGGGAGGTGAACACCATGGCCAATGAACAAGAAAGTTTATTGTGGCCAAAACAATGCATGGACAACTGTACGGGCGATCTTGACAACAGCGATAAGCTACTCAATTGCAAGGTATTCCCATGTAAAACGCTTTATCGCTATGCTGGCATACTTCCACCGCTTTTAGAAACAGGGCTCGAACTCGACAATCTGCTTATGCCTTGCATGTTTGACAAAACCGAAAATCCACTCTATGTGAATCTATCGAATATACCGACTGACGATAGCACCAGACATGATTCTCGCGTGCGATAATCTCAAGATGCTGGCAAGTGCGCGAATGCATTTGCCAGCATTGGTTGCATCATTTCGTTGCACATAGTTGCGTACAAGAATGCTAGAAAAAGCTAAATCTTATCGATGCTCGGATGCGGCTTGTCCTTATCGCTCAAGATGATCTTGGTCGGATCGAACTCGGCATCGCCATCGAGCGCTGGTCACTCGATTCCGGCAGCAGGGCCGTTCCACATGAGGCGCCTTCGTCGTTGGGATAATAGACATCATCGCATTTATGGCAAAACTCAGCAGTATCAGACAAAACGAGGAAGTCGTGCGCGAACCCACGAGGGATAAAGAACTGGCGCTTGTTCTCAGCAGATAGCACCATGCCCTCCCACTTGCCATACATCGAGCTACCTTTACGCAGGTCAACCGTCACATCAAAGACCCTGCCCAAAACAACACGCACGAGCTTCGCCTGCGGGTGCTCGATCTGAAAATGCAACCCGCGCAGCACGCCACGCGTTGAAGACGATTGGCGCCCTGCACGAACTCACAGTCAATCCCACTAGCAATAGAATCAAGGCGTTTATACGTCTCCATGAAGTAGCCGCGATCATCGCCATAGGCTTTTATGCCAACAATCTTCATGTCTTCAATAGAAGTATCCGTAAACATAAAATTCCCAGAAATATTCTGCTCAGCCATAATCATTCCTTTCGACATACCTAGACGAACGAAAAACCTAGCGCCTGACGTCAGCTGACAAAGGAATTCTCTGCAGAACGAAACTAAGAAATGACTAGAAGAAAAGCCATGAATTCGTTTCCGCAAATTGAGTCACTCCTGTTGAACTGAACTAGAAATGCTCACATTAAAGAATATTGGCAATCTGACGTGGAATGAATCTCTCAATATGCTGATAAAACCCGTAATTGCTTGGACAGTTCGAGATGGTCACCGGTACTCCGCAAGTGCGAAACCATGCGCGCACAAGAAGATCCGATGCCGCCTTGGTAGACGAATAAGGACTACTTGGCTATTTCAGTATCTTTTCCATGACCTTTGCGGAGATATTCAAGGACAGGTCACTGTAAACCTTATCAGTTACGGCGTAGCAGCGGTTTTAGCAACTTTTCTCTTTCAGCAGGGTCAATGACTGCTCCCGTAAGAAGGAGCGCTGATAAGTTTTGCTACTGTCCCCATTCCACTTTCAGGTTTTGAATTACAGGCTATCGATTGCTCCACGAGGTATACTATTGAGAGCATAACGATTTCCATATGCTTTTATTTAGACGAAATGTCTCTGATTGGCAGCATCAGATCCGACTAGAAAGTCTACGTCAAAGCCCTTTTCTTTATGTTAAGGAAAACTCGGCTCAATCACCTTGTAACCATTTGCTTTAAATATATCAATGCATATTTGTTCGAATTTCGCTCTGGACACATATCCCCAGCTCTCATTTTCTGCAATTCAAACCAAGTCCAAGCAAAGCATAATCTCCCAGCACACACATAGATTTCGAACCATTTCAACGCATTGACACATTGCGTCCATAATCCATAAATCCTTCTCATGGTGTATTGTTCCATCTTTCTCAACTACATGAATCAGTTGTTCTTTTGGATCAATTTTAAAACCCTTATGACTAAAAGCATTTCGCAGATCAACGCTCCAGGCGGGATTAAGAAGATCAATAAATGCTCCTTTTAGCGGCAGTTTAAGGAGCGTCCCTTTTGCAATTCCCTTAAGTTTGAAAAAATCTTTTGGTAATCCAGCGGTATTTTGCGGCATCGTATCAAATGATCGGCTGCGAATAATATTGTCAAGCCCTATCAAAATACATGTCAGTCTACCTAGTAGCTCGTAAGCATCGCAATATATAGAACGAATATCTTCTAATGTGCATGAATTGGTCCCAAAACTGTTCAAATCATATTTCTCTTCAGAAAGTTGATAAGTGAAGGCAGGAATCAAAGACGGGAAAAGGTTCGCAAAGCAATCCACAACGTCGAGAATTTCACTAAGCACAGACCTCGCATCTTCATCGATTGTCTTTTGATAATCAATCAGCTCTTTTGCCTTTTCTGGCTTGATTTTCCGCATAAAGCTTTTAGCCTGAAGTGCGCGATCAAAAGTCTCTTCTGAAGCGAGCATGGGGATTCCCAGCCAAAACAGACGATCAACCCGCTCTCCAAACTGCGTTTCTTCAATACAATAATCTGGAAAAATATCCGCTTCGCAGAACGCTATCTGATTTAGAGCATACTTTTCGTTTCTTATCGTAAATAGATGCAAAGCACGATAAACACTCTCCCATGAATGTTCGTAATAGCCCAGACAACCAACAACCTTTCTTATATACGAGCAAAACTTATCTTGATCGATTACCTTTATAGCCTCAAAGAAAGGATTTGATGTCTTAAAGAAACTAGTGGTGTCAAGCTGCTGCTTATGCATTTTCTTAGTCAATAATTCTCCAGAGCATTCAACAAGATATGCACTTTTTGGATATTCATGGCAAAAAGAGGCGGCTGTAGATTCATCAAGTACGAAATCAACTTTTGCCTTCAAAGGATCGAGCCGGACCTCGCCACAAATGCGAGAACCGCATTCACCGCAATAAAAACGAACTGGGTAACAGTTTAAATATCCTGCCTGGATTCGGACTCGATGGCAAGCTCCACACACACTGCACTTTATAAAATAGTTTTGGTTCATTTTTCCTCTTTTGCCTGGATTGTTTTATAGATCGATACTTAGCAAAGACGCTTTTTGCAGAGTTAAGCTAACACAATGTCATTTTCAGAATCAACTTATTGGCTGTTTTTCAATGCTAGACATCAAGGCTTTATCTTTAGCACCTCCACCCAATATACATTGCTTATAGCGGCAGAATATACCTATCACATCAGTATTACTTCCTTACAATCGACACCAATAAGATAGATCTCGCCCAGTTGCGCACACGCAAGAATCCCTCAATAAGGTACGAATACTCATTAATGTAGATTATGCCATTCACATTGATCTCACAGAACTGGAAGTACCTCCTTGAAAAGGCTCTAACAGCCTGACAGACGATGAGCTCCTAAACATACAAAAATTATTGCTGTTTGAGTAGTTAAAAACGATTGCCTTGGTGAAAAAGATTACTCCCAAACAATACAAACCCCGATAAGCCTAAAGAAATAATTATTTACCTATCGCGACCTTAGGCCATCGAATTCTAAACTCCATTGGCCTGGTCAATCGAAAGAGAGCAGGAACTATGGGCAATCAAGATGCTATCGTCTTTGCGGCATACGAAATTGGATGAAGCAGCAAATAACCGAATGGAGTGAAGTTGATGGGGAAATTATTTGTTGAAGCATGGGTGAAATATCTAAAAAACATCGACAAAGCACCTCTTAACAGGTTCACTTGGAAGAAGCGCCTTAAAATAGCAGCTTTCTTTATATGCTATTCCGTTGGCGCAATACTCGTAACAAAAGGTTGTAAGCAATTAAGAGCAGAGCTTGTTGTTGGGGGAGTTGTTCTCCTTATTATTGGGTGGATAGGCTTTTCTTCAGCACTGGACAAAAGGGCAGAAAAAGATCCGATAAAAAGGTTTTCTCACATGAGAAACACTTCTGCAGAGTTAGTTCCTGGCTATCTAAATTTACTCAATTGCTCAGACCGTGAGTTACCCATGATTCTAGATTCTGTTAAAGAATATCGTGCTATTCGTACAAAGAAATACAATACGATTTCAAATAGAGCCTTCAATCTTTGTGTTTGCGGTTTGTTCGTGGCTTTCTTCAATCAAGCCATCCAGCAATCCCAAAAGAATAATCCTGAAATGGCTAGCGCTCTCTTGGTCATCTGTCTTTTGCTTCTCGCAGCTGCCCTATTAGCCCCGATAATTTGGATAGTGTGTGATTTCGCCTACACTGCATCTCTTGTAAAAACCGAAGCTGTGATCAGTGTCTTAGAAAACTACCGTTTTTCAGAAAAATATTCTTCAGGTGTTTCTGGAGATAAGAAATCTGTTCCGCCTTCCCCGCCTGCCTCGTCTGTTGAGAACCAGTATTCAGCCCTGGCATAATTCGCTTCGCTCTCAGTGTTATCGGCTCACCACCAGGATGCGTTATCCTTGTAGCGAACTATGACATCGCACAACCCAGCTGCAAAATCAGTGCGCTCAGGAATCCAATCGAGCTCGATCATAAGCTTTTGCGTCAATCGCATAACGGCAATCGTGTCCAGGATGGTCTTTCATCCGGTCGAAATCATCGAACCCGTTACTTAGTATCGTGATAATTTGCGAGACATATCGATGTCGTTTTGCTCGTAGTCGACGTCTATATCCAGTAACTCGATACTTAGAGATACTATCGTTTTCTAAAGCCTATTCTCCAAATTACAATGATTAAAAATTCATGATTCATAGTGAGTCGAAACAAACAAAACCCGCAGATAATAAGTATAAAACCAGGAAGAATCCCCCACCACCACTTACCGTCGTATCAGCTTCTAGCTGTAGATAGCTTTCTTATATATCGCGTTTTCACCTAAAATGTTTTGAGCATATGTAAAAATCCCGAATGAGCTTTAATTCGATGCCAAGTGAAAGGTGAAAGCATGGGAATAAAAGAAGAAGATCTTGCCCGTATCCATGCGGCTTTAACGGCCGATGAGTGCGCAAAATTCGATGGCGCCACGGTGCTGATAACGGGCTGCGGTGGCTTTTTAGGCTACTACTTCATGAACTATCTTGCCGTCTATGGCAAAGAGTTGGGCGTGGAGAAGGTCATCGGTCTTGACAACTTCATGCTAGGAACACCGGCTTGGGTGGATGAAGTGTCCGCACAGCCCTTCGTCGAGACCTACAAGTTCGACATCATCACAGACGATTTGGCAGCTATTCCAGGAGCTGAAAAAGCCAACCTCATCATCCACATGGCTTCGATCGCCTCTCCAACCTTCTATCGTCAATATCCTATCGAAACGCTCGATGCAAACATCTGGGGCCTCCGCAAACTACTCGACCTGTATGCGGAGCAAAACATAAGAGGTCTTCTTTTCTTCTCATCGTCAGAAATCTATGGCGATCCTGACCCAGCACACGTACCAACAAGCGAAGATTATCGTGGCAACGTGAGCTGCACAGGTCCTCGCGCCTGCTACGATGAATCGAAACGCTTCGGCGAAACCATGTGCATGCTCTACGCCCAAAAGTACGATATGCCCATCGGAGTCGCTCGTCCGTTCAATAACTACGGCCCCGGCATGCGCATCAACGACAAGCGCGTTGTCGCCGACTTTGCTCGCGCGGTAGTAGAAGGTGAAAACATCGAAATTCTTTCTGATGGCTCACCTACGCGCACATTCTGCTATATCTCCGATGCAATCACGGGGTATATGAAAGTGCTTCTTCATGGCACGTATGATTACTTCAATATCGGCATCGATGGTCCCGAGATCTCAGTCAAAGACCTGGCCGGCATCTATATGAAAGAAGGGGCTCGCGTATTCGACTACAACGGCGAAGTCAAGCTGGCAACCTCTGATGATGCGGACTATCTCACTCATAATCCACAACGACGCTGTCCTAACATCTCAAAAGCCAGAACTGTACTCGGCTATGAACCTAAAGTTGACGTATATGAAGGGGTCGGCCGATTCCTTCAGTTCATCAAGGAAAATGAAGAGGGTGAATATCTGTGGTAGTCACTATTTTTGGACTTGGTTTTGTTGGACTATCAACTGCTATTGCATTTGCCGATAAGGGCATTACGGTATACGGCATTGAAGTAAATGAAGAACGCCGAGCAAAGATCGCTGCGGGGGATCTCCCCTTCTACGAACCAGGTCTCGATGAAGCGCTTGAACGCACACTCAATAAGACCTTCTTCGTCAATAAGCCTGTTGATGAAGCTGTTCATGAAAGCGACTGCGTTTACTACTGCGTTGGTACGCCTTATGGTGAAAACGGCCAGGCGGACCTGACATACCTTTATGGCGCTATTGACGAAACGCTCCCAGCGCTTGATCCAAACCGCTTTACCGTACTTGTAGTCAAATCAACTGTTCCGCCATCCACTACCGATGAGCTTGTTCGTCATCATATCGAAAAGCAAGGTTATGCGATTGGTGAAACCGTCGGTATTGCCAACAATCCTGAATTCTTACGTGAGGGACATTGCTGGGATGATGTCACAAATGCCGACCGTATCGTCCTCGGCGTATCCGATGAGCACTCGAGCGAAGTGCTACGTCAGCTTTATCACGACTTTGATTGCCCCATACATACTGTCACCTTAAATACGGGTGAATACATCAAATACTTATCGAATACGCTCTTGGCGACGCTGATTAGTTGGTCGAACGAGATGAGCTTGATAGCCGACAATATTGGTGATATTCAAGTCGCAGATGCATTCCGCATTCTCCATGAAGATAAACGCTGGGGTGCACCCACGTGCAACATGGCAACCTATGCCTATCCTGGCTGTGGATACGGTGGTTATTGCCTCCCGAAGGACACGAATGCCCTTTACGCTCGCTCAAAAGCGAAAGGTTATGAGCCGAAGATGCTGGGCGAGACCATTGCGGTGAATGATTCTATGCCTGCTGCTGTTGCTAAGCGTGTAGAGAAGAAATGCACTTCTGGAAAGAACACTCGAATTGGCGTATGTGGCCTTTCGTTCAAGCCTGGTAGCGACGACGTAAGGGACACGCCTGCTGCCAAGATCATCATGGAATTGATCGCGGACGGCTACACAAACATCTGTGGATTCGATCCCCTCGCTAATGAAGAGTTCGATCGCTGGTATGATTTCGACATGACTTACGCTGACACCTTGCAGCAGTTGGTTGATACGTGTGATGTACTATTGCTCACTACAGCATGGCCGGAATTCAAAGACCTACCAGCACTTGTGAGCGACAAGCCGTTGATCGATGCACGATATATGTTTTAGGAGAGAACTATGTTCGAAGACATGACAGAAAAACAAGCACGCCGTCACATCCTGTCTTTAGTGCAGCAATATGCTGATGCCTTTTGCGCACCAAAAGAACGCGGTGCTAATGAGCGCATCGGCTATGCCGGGCGCGTATACGACAGCGAAGAGCTGTATAACCTTGTAGACTCCTCGCTCGACTTTTGGCTCACCGCAGGACGCTATACTGAAGAATTTGAAGAGGGTTTCGCAAGATATCTCGGTGTTCCCCATGTGAGCATCGTCAATTCAGGGTCTTCTGCCAATCTCCTAGCATTTATGGCATTAACAGCCCCCGAACTTGGTGAGCGCGCCATTCGCCGAGGTGATGAGGTCATTACGGTAGCAGCCGGCTTCCCCACTACCGTTTCGCCTATTCTTCAATTCGGCGCTGTACCCGTATTCGTTGACGTGACTATCCCTCAATACAATGTTGACGTAACGAAGCTTGAGGCTGCGCTATCCGACAAGACAAAAGCAGTCATGCTAGCCCACACACTCGGCAATCCCTTTGATATCGCTGCAGTAAAAGCATTCTGCGATGCTCATGATCTCTGGCTGATTGAAGATAATTGCGATGCATTGGGCGCAACCTATGAAATTGACGGTAAGGTTATGAAAACAGGCACCATTGGCGACATTGGTACCTCCAGCTTCTATCCCGCACACCAAATGACCATGGGCGAAGGTGGCGCTGTCTACACCAAGAACGATATGCTCCATCGTCTTATTCGCTCATTCAGGGACTGGGGCCGCGATTGCGTATGCAAGGGCGCCGAAGACAATCATTGCGGCAAACGCTTCACCGGTCAATTTGGCGAACTTCCCTATGGCTACGATCATAAATATGTGTACTCACATTTCGGCTACAACTTGAAGGTCACCGATATGCAAGCAGCAATCGGATGTGCTCAGCTGGAAAAACTTCCATCATTCGTTGAGGCTCGTCGCCGCAATTGGGACACCTTAAAGGAAGGGCTTGCTGGCGTAAACGATAAGCTCATCCTTCCAGAGAAGTGCCCGAATTCTGATCCTTGTTGGTTTGGTTTTGCTATGACATGTCAAGATGGCGTAGATACCGCTGATGTGGTAGCAAAGGTCGAAGCTGCCGGCATCCAAACGCGACGCCTCTTCTCGGGCAACATGGTAGCTCATCCTTGCTTTGATTCTTTACGAGGAACCGACGCGTACCGAGTGCCAGGCAACCTCGACAATACTGATCGCATTATGCACGATACATTCTGGGTAGGTGTTTACCCAGGACTAAGCGATATGGATATCGAACGCATGATAACCGCTATTGCTGAAGCAGTAAAATAGCTGCTATCTCATTTGGCTGAAGAAAAACTCCCGGTAGGACGAAAAATCCTAGCGGGAGTTTTTAATGCGCCCTCTTTCCACAGTGTCACGAAAACAATAGTCAAGTCAGCACTTGTGCGATGCCTCCACAGATCCACCCCAAAACTCTATCTCTGTTAAAATTCACCGCCTTTTACAATGCTAAGAACTTGGATAGCCTCCTCGATGCCATTAACAGGTTTCGAATGCGTGCTCATGCATTCAACAAAATGTCTCATCTCTTTAAGTTGAAAATCATTACGAACTTCGCCGAAATCTATCGTTTCACCTGATTTCAGCGCGAAAACACGAGATTCAAGAAGATCGCAGACATACGTATCCTCTTGAGCAAAAACCTCCATACGCCTTATTGGGTAACGCCCATAATAATCCACATGAACTTCAGCAGTCTTACCATCAAAGTCAGCGATGTATAGGGCTATATCGTTAGAATCGATCTCCAAACTCGACACCTTCCCCATGATCGATTTCACAGAAGTCGGAAGTCCAAGCAGCGAACACACATAGTCAAACTCATGAATCAAATCGATCTCGACACCGCCGCCCATCTCTGCATGTGCACTATACGTCTGCCTATAGTCGACACCAGGACGCCAGTCTGGCAAATAACTAGAACTTATGCAGCGCACTCCAAGAATCGAATCATAAGAGATATTGTCGCGTACCCACTGTATAACGTTAGTGAAACGGAGCGGGCAAGCAACATGAAAGTATTTATCCGCTCTCAAAAAGGAAGAAATATCCACGTCAGGACAATCGAAAACTGGCTTTTCAACAAAAAAATAATCTGAACGATCAAGCAATGCAAACAGCGTCTCATAATGAGCCGATGTAGGGTTCGTGATAAAAACAGCATCGTAGTCACCATCAATCGAACCTGCTGAGGTAAAGACCTTCTGCACACCTTCGGGCGCATCTGGAGAGGTGTAACGAAGCAGATCGACTTCTAGCTTCTCTCCCTTTTGCCTACATATATCGTAAAGATTTTTGATGTGACGACGGGCTATAGAACCATAACCTGCAAATAATACTTTCATCAGCGCTTCTCCAGTTGATCAATGAGCGAAATGATCTCTCCATCTTCATCGAGACTCCATCGCATGGATGTATTTCCCTGAATAGCATCAAGGAACGCCTCTAGTTCTGCTCGATAAGCGTCTTCCACAATGAAACGCGCATATCCATCAAGTTGGTCTGCGCTCTTACCCTCATAGACATCAATGTCGATCATCTCACGAGAATTCAAGTCGAGTTGTTTCAGTCCCATCGGTGAGCCATCCCACGTAATGAAACACTCTTCATTGGTGAAAGTAAAATCACGCACGGCAGTTCGGCATACAACATCGATCAACAACATGCCTATTGCGCCGCTCTTATGTTTAATCGCTATTGCAATCGCATCATTGTATGAAACATCGAGCTTACTTATCTTTTGAGCAACGTGATAAGCCTCTTCGATCGGCCCAAAAGTTTTCACAAGCCAAGGCAATTCGATCGCAAGCAGTTCTCGTATACCACTTGTCCTCTCTTCTGCAACAAAAAAGCTCTTGTAATCTTCCCAAGGATGCCAATCAGGAAGGTACTGCCCAACGTGATACGTCCAGGCACCTCGCGTACCACTTTCAGCAACTATCTCCTGAATAGCCTCGATCTCTCGGCGGTACACGAATGTTGAAGAAGGAAACCAGATTAATTCATTTTCTTTCGCTTTGGCTATATTCTGGACATAACCGTCATCTACAAGATTCAATTCTGTAAAAACATGCAGTCCATTATCCAAACAATCACTCACTATGCTTGCGTGAGATAGCGGACCTGTGGAGATTACTGCTGCTTCTGGATTCACGGCAGCAACCGCTGCCTCAAGAGATTCATAGGTGGAGATGTCGAGCTCTTTTCGAGCTTGCGTTTGCCGCTCTTCACTAAGATCAACGCCTACCACCTCTTGACCGCCTATTTCCTGTAGAAGTCGCGCGCGACGTCGTCCCATAGAGCCTAATCCGACTATCACTATACGCATTTGATCTCCTCCCGAAGCATTCTCGCAAGCACTTTTATGATTGCTCAAAACTATTTCTTTACTAAAGCTGATCACTTAAGAGCATTGTGGGATCAAAATGATCGAAGCTAAATTGAGCGAGAATCATTCGCCTTGTTCGGTATAGCGTTTCTCAACAGCTTCCTTCATCTCAGTCCACCAAAACTCATTGCCCCTATACCAGCCAATGACGTCATGTAACTCAGCTGAAAAATCAGCGTGCTCAGGCATCCAGCCAAGCTCTGCTGTAAGCTTGGTCGCATCGATCGCATAGCGACGATCGTGCCCGGGACGGTCTTTCACCCAGTCAAAATCATCAGTATCTTTACCCATCGCAACTAAGATTTCGCGCAATACTTCGAGATTGTTCTTCTCTCCATTTGCCCCGATTAGGTACGTCTCGCCCAAACGCCCTCTCGTCAGAATGGTCCAAACTGCCGACGAATGATCATCAACATGAATCCAATCGCGCACATTTAGTCCATCGCCATATAACTTTGGCTTCAGTCCTGAAAGAATATTCGTGATCTGCCGTGGAATAAACTTCTCGATATGCTGACGAGGTCCATAGTTGTTCGAGCAGTTTGAAATGGTGACGGGCAACCCATATGTCCTATACCATGCACGAACAAGCAGGTCAGAAGCAGCCTTGGTAGAAGAATACGGACTGCTCGGATGATAAGGCGTCTCCTCAGTGAACTTCGCAGGATCATCGAGTGCTAGATCTCCGTAAACCTCGTCAGTCGAGATGTGATGAAAACGCACGCCATGCTTGCGGGCCGCTTCAAGAAGCGTATAGGTGCCCTCCACATTCGTCCGGAGGAACGGAGCAGGATCTGCGATCGAATTATCATTGTGTGATTCTGCTGCAAAATGCACAACAGCATCTGCATCAGCAAACAAAGAATCGACCAGAGCCGCATCGCAGATATCGCCCTCAACAAAGGTAAGACGATCTTCTGGAATGCCCTCGAGATTCGCACGATTCCCTGCATAGGTCAGCTTATCGAGCACCGTCACCTGGACATCAGGTTTATTCTGAACGACCCAATGCACGAAGTTCGAGCCGATAAAACCAGCTCCACCAGTAACGATGATTCTTTTTGGACTAAACTCTGAGGCCACACTTGATTCCTGATTCGCCCTACGCTTATGCGTTCTTCTTTATTTGCGACCGCAACAAAAGCAGCCGCTCTGCTCCTGTTGCACGCAATTAAGCTCTTCCATTATAAACAAGCGTTCCCGAGCAGCCTTGAAAGCTATTTCTTTGCGATCTTTTTCGCAAGCCAAAAGGCTTTATACATACGTAATCTCAAAAGAGAAACAAGTATTGCCGAATTAGTACATCCAAGATGCGATATCTCAAGCGTCTTTGATGCATCGAAATAAGGTGCTGATTTAGCGAGAGAAATGAATTCAGCATAACGATCAGATTCTGAAAGCGGGTTTTGTGGATTGAGGAAATAGGTTTCCATCGACTTATTTAAGTAGATGAACTTGCGAAGACTAAGGCCTTTCCTGAAATTCTCCCCTTTGTTGTTCGCATCAATGAACGACTCGATCGCACGGTAAACATTTTCGTACTTCGAGAATGGCGCGCCACCGAATTTGCGCGTTATCGAATTGGGAACATGCCGATAAAAATAGGTTGGACAGGAGATATATGAAACAGACTCAGCTTTCTCTAATACATTCAAAATGAAGGTGCCATCATCGAACAAGCCCTGAAGTGAAGGGTCGAATCGTAAGCCGTTCTCCCTGATCAGCGATCGCTTTATAAGGTAATGCCATGCAGCTCCCACACCGCGAAGCATGACAACGGCATTTCGTTCGATACGCGCAGGACCCATGTTGAACACTGCAAGCTGCACTGCATCGATCTCATCTCGCGATTTGGTAGAGAACTCCTGACTCGCAACTTGATAAGTTGTTTTTCGCGCTTCCGAAAATGCAATATAATCGCTCAGAACCACATCGACATGCGTCTCTTGAGCTCGTTCATAAAGAACCTCCATCGCGTTTTCAGCCAAATAGTCATCGGCGTCAAGCAAGAATACATACTCCCCCCGCGCCTTCGCTAATCCATCGTTTCGGGCAGCGCTTACTCCTTCGTTCTTCTTATGAATAACCGTGAAACGCTCGTCTTTTGCCGCAAAAGAATCTGCAATCGCGCCACTTTCATCGGGACTACCATCATCAACTAGGACTGCCTCGATGTTTGATAAAGTTTGAGCCTGGACGCTCTCCAAACACTGTTCAAGGTAAGGTTCCACATTATAGATGGGAACGATAATGCTTATGGCGGGTGTAGATGAGTTCACTGGCGCTATAACTCCCAAGACGACGAAAAGCTTTTTAGCAGATTCGTTATAAACATCAAACGACTTTTCGAGTCTATTCCATTCTAAAGCACCGCTTCCGACAAATCGGAACTTGGCAAATTCTATTTATGAAAACGCGCTTTCAAACCATTTGTGAATTGCGCCATAAGAGGATTCTTCGTAACGACTCCCCACACGTAGGCAAGTATGCCGAAAACGAACACACCCACCACAATTTCCAAAATCAGGCCCTGAACGCTCAAGCCCCATAGAGCATCGAATGCCCCCGCTGAAGCACGAACTGCCAAGAACATCAGTGCACCACACACGATAAAAGGTAGTGAATTCTTCAAGTATCTCAAAAGCGGCAATTCCTTATGCGTCATAACAACTTGTGCTACCAGCACCGATATCTCTGCGCACACCGTCGCAATAGCAGCGCCCATCGCAGCAAAATGCGGGATCAGCGCGATATTGCAACATATATTCACCACTGCGCCAACACACACCGAAATCGTGAAGAGCTTGTCGCGGTCGGTTGGCAAAAGATATTGCCTCCCGAGCACGTTGGTCATCGAAACGATGGGGATGATAACAGCCAATACGCTCATCAGACTCCAACAGGAAGCAAATTGATCTCCTAAGAATACCGGAGCGAACTCTGGTGCGATTGCAATGATCCCGAACATAAGCGCGAATGCCATAGCGAGCATCGCTCCTATTGACCCTTGCAAAAGATCAAGTGCTTTCTCATGATTCCCTGCATGCAATTCGGCAGTCATGCGCGGCAACATCACCGTTCCCATTGCCGTGATCACCGCCATAGGCATACGAGATAACTTCTCGGAATACTCGAAGAAGCCCGTTTGGGTCATATTGGTCATAGCACCCAGCATCACCTTGTCCAATGTCACATAGAAACTGATTGCAATAACTGGGATGAACAAGCGGAGATTGGGGCCCATGTGCTTACGCACGCCAGCAATCGAGGGTCGTGCGATGTCCACGTAACGCTTCAAGAATGGCCACAGAAGCACCTGGTTCACCAGATAGCTTCCTGCAATAGCCGCGCAGTAGATCCAAAGATCGTCCGGCGTACGAATGAACACGAAGATAACAACAAGGCTTGCAACTTTAGTAATGATGGAACGAATAGTGGGTATCTTGAATTCCTCAACGCCGAAGAACAGCCATGTTATATCGAGAACAGCGGAAATAACCCACATGCCCCAAACGCAAGCAAGCAAGAATCCACCTTGAGGATCGGTAAACATATAGAGGACATACACAGCGACAACGATCGCACTCGCTAGAAGCTGGCAACTGAACATCCCCCAAAACGTCTCTGTTCGCTTTGCGCGATCTGCACCGCATGCTGCAATCTCGCGCACGCCATACGATGACATACCCAGCACGATGAACATCACGAAATAGTTAGTGATAGAAAACGTGTACGAATACACGCCGACCTGCGATGCGCCCAACACGCGAGAAAGAAAAGGTGTCGTAATAAGCGGTGTTAATATGAGCAGCAACTGATACGTTGCTTGATACAGGAAGTTCTTCTTTATGCTCGCCATGAGACGCGCCTATCCGCTATGCTCGCTCTATCCTTGCGACTCGAAACATATTTGATGATCCAGAAGATGATCAAAAGGTAAATAATTTTATAGATCATGCTTATCGTGAAGATATTCTCATAGAACTTGTTCGAAAAGAAACAGAGAATAAGAGCATAGGCAACCATCGTGTACACGATCACCCAAAGCCCCGAATAGCTCCCGCTATTGAGCAACTTGCATTTTCTATAGGCCAGCTGGGAAATCGCTGCCATGAGTCCTGTCAGAACAACACAACCTACCACACCGAAGTCATACAAAAACGCATAGAACGTCGTGTATACATTTCCTGTACTTACGCCATTCACCGTATTGAATGGCAAATCATACTGATAGATAAATTCGGGAATAGAGAACTGTAAGCCGATCCATCGAATCGAATTGCGAAATGTCATGTATCCAAAAATGCCACTACTGCCATATTGAGGATCAGACTGAATGAACGTATCCAAATTAGGCAATTGAGCACCGATATATGACGATAAGTAGCCCAAACCGTCTGAAGAAGTAGTTCTTCCTTGCAAAACCGCAGCGACCGATTGAAACGAAACCAAGAAAAGCACTGCAACACAAACCAGCGCGAAAACTGCTCTTACATCAATAACGGGTCGATCGTTTTCAAGCTTTCGCTTAAGAATGAAGAAAGCGAGCACAAAACAAAAGATATATCCTGCCGCTACGGTTCGATTCGCACTTGTCAGTTGCAGTGCGCAAGCAAGTAAGAGACCAAGTAATTGGATCCAACGGCCCTGGTTTTTCTTCAGAACAAACGATTGCGCAAGATAGAACGCAAAAACATAGCCAAGCATACTCACTATGCTGCGCAACTGGCTCAAAGGCGTATAGAAAATATTGGCACCTTCATCGGTGAACTTGATCGCCGAATTATACCTGCTGATCGAACCTGGAATCGTCTCTGCTGGAAAAGCTGCTAGGATCTCCACCATCGACCAATAGAGAACAACCGCTTCAAGTACCACAAAAGCAAGCAACAACCCTTTATTCACAGGAAGTATCCAGCTTCGTTCGTCGCTGCTCGCAGAGACGGCCTCTTTCTTCTTGCCCGCAACAGAACAGAGATATGAAACTGCAACAAATACCGCAACACCCAGTAAAACGATTCCGAACACTTCAGGCGACATCTCATAAGCCCATCGATCGGTAAAGAACACTGCTGAAAGAGCACAAAGCGCGAACCCGATCACGAACAAGAAAGCAGGAGAAAGCATATCTTGACCGTTCAAGATATAAATAGCCACACAGCTGCAGAGGAGAATGATGAAAAGAAAGAGCTGAATCATAAACCTGAAGACTACATACTCCCAAAGGTCTCATCGACAAGGCTTCGTATCCCCTGTCCCTTGGAAATCTGGGGGCCAACAAATTGCCCCCCGCTGTTCCCCTCGACGAGAACCCATCCTTTTGTTTCGGAAAGCGCTAGATCCCAGCCGACATACTTTTGTTCAGGAAGCACGGTAGGTAGCTCTTTGACGAGCTTGAGCAATTCCTCCCACTCGGGAATCTGAAAGCCCACGAGCGGGATACCAGTATCAGGGTGCACTTCAATCACTTCGCCATATTCGGTTTTCCCCGGTGTTGTGATCTTACCAGTGGCTTCGTCTATCGCTGCAAGAAAGCCTCCTGCACCACCATTGTCCACTACGCTCTCGCCACGTCCGATCTTGATAAAGCACGCGATCGTATGCAGCTGTTCACCATTAAGATAGGTAGCATAGCGAATCGTGTTGACGCTCTGCGGATGTAGCTGCGCAATCCGCTGATCCTGATCGATCAGCTCCTCGACCACGCAAGCGCCCGCTTCCAAAAGCGCTTTGAATGCTGCTCGTATCTCTTCTTCTGTTCGGGGCGAAGCCTCTTTCCTGATGCCGTTTCCACGCGATGCTGCAACTGGTTTAGCCATATAGTGGTCATGACGCGAAACGAATTGTTTGAACGCTTCAAAGTCCGCTTCGCTTTTTACTTGAACCACATCACGCTTGAAGTATTTCTGGAAACTCTCGTAGGTCTTCATCTTATCCATGAACACCATGCCTGCAGGATTGCTATTGTAGAGTCGAGCACACAATACCGTACGCTCTAGATCTCCTACAAACTCATGTTTCTCAGCTTCTGTCTTCGAAGCGAAATCATACAAGAAGTACTCGTCAGGCGTTATAAGGTGATTGCGCATGTCCCTCTGAACTGCTCTTTCCAGTTTGCTGCGCTCGGGAAAAGGAAGGCTGGTGCCACAAAACACATCAATGACCTGAGCGATCTCTTCGGAGTGGGACGCTTGTCTGCGCGCCACCACTATCCTTCGAAGAAGCGGGGTTGGAAGGCTCAGCACAGCTCTCTTCAACGCTTGTTTCACGCCTGAACTCAAGACTACCTCTTCTGAGCGTTCCCGGGCGAATCGTTGACCTTCCCAAGATCAAACACACTGAACGGAACATCTTCTAAGGACTGACCCAGTCCCAACTTCTTGCAGGCATCGATCAGAAATGCTGTCATATACACATCGGTAAAAGCCAGACCGATAGAATTAAAGTACACGATCTCTTCCGAAGATTCTCTGCCAGGTTTCTTACCTGCAACCACCTCAGCCAGCTCTGCGTAGATATCCTCATCGGCAAGTAGGCCATCTTGATACATGTGCGAAATGGTGGGAGAACCGCGATGCTTGAGCGCCTCCCATGAATCACACACGATCTTGTCCGCCTTTAAGGCCACCGCATATTCGTCTTCTATTCCGCCAACATGGCAATAATAAGCGCCTGGTTTTACCCAATCCGCTTTGAGCAAAGGAACTTGACCACTAATAGCAGTTACGATGATATCTGCCCCACGGGCCGCCTCTTCGTATGACGAATTGCAACACTGAATATCCAGATCAGGAAAGAGAACTGCAGCCGCAGACGCAAAACGCTGCTCATTTTGCGGATTGCGCGAGGCAACGCGACATTCTTTAAGGCTCGGGAATAGTTTGGCCAGGACAAACAGATGCATAAACGCCTCTTCGCCCGACCCCAACAGCCCAATGCTCTTCGGCTCGTGCGGAGCAAAATACTTTGCGCCCAGTGCCCCTACGAGCGCTGTCCTCAGCGCTGTTGGAAAGCCCGCATCAAGCACAGCAAGGGGGGCTCCGTTTTCCGCACTCAAGGCGAGTATCATTCCCGACACATTAGGCAAACCAGTTTTCGCATTGCCAGGAAAGACCGATACGAGCTTCACGCATGAATATCCTAAGGAAGGCACTGTGCAAGGCATGCAATTCACACGCGACTGGTCAACCTCATTAAGTATTTGCGAAGCCTTTTCAGGAAGAATAACCTGTCCATCTTCGTACGCCTGAAATCCCTTTTCGAGGCAATCCAGCATAACAGCTACATCTGATGAGAGTGCAGCCTGGGCCAGATCTTCATTATTAAAAAACCGTACGTTAGCCATCATGTCCCCTAACACGCTGCATCAAGCGGTCGGTCAACAAAGCAAGATAATGCCTCGTTATCCCGCGGGTCGAAGAGCGAGAAGAGCATATCGTTGCCATCAGAATCGACAACCTGAATACTATCAAGAATCGACCTCATCGAATCAAGCAGTGCAGGTAGATTCTCGCCCTTCAAGTGCACATAAGCGAACACCTGCTGAGCGGAACCCCAATCGGCGATCTCATCGCCAACGTAATGAACTTGGACGAGAGCGATGTATTCCGGTAGATTTGGAAGCTGGTCGATCCCAGAGATCTGCGCGATCTTACCTGCATGAAGATGCAGCGGCCAAATCGCATATACTCCATCGAAACATGGCTTTACCTGGAGCTCTTCGTCTTTGTTACCCATCGCATGGCTAATCTCCAGCTTAAGTTGATCTACACCATAGAGCTCGCGCACAAGATGATAGGTAAGCGATCCGCCAAAACGATATCCGATTTCGTTCACTATGAATTTGCCGCCCGCATAGAAGAGCTCGAGCCAGATAGGACCTTCCTTCATGCCGAGCGACGCAAGCAAACATCGCATCTTCTCATCTGTAGTATCGAGGTATTCCTGGGTGTGAACAGAGGGCGCAATCTGAAGCGACATGATCGGCGCACCTTCCACTCCCATCTTCTGCGAAGCTTTGTCGGTAAGCCCGCAAAAATAGATACTCCCCTCATGGGCGGTATATTGAACGATCAACGCATCAGAATCGACGAATTCCTCGATCAGCGCTTCGCCACAGAACGAATGCTCCTTCGCAAATAAGATAGCCTCGGCAAGCTCTTCGGGCGTTTTGCATTTTGTGAAACCTCTGCTGCCACTTCCATCACGCGGCTTTACTGCAAGAGGATAGGCTGAAAGAGGCAGGTCGTATGCCTCAGCTTCAGTATATTCATCCGAAACAGCAAGGCCAGCTCCACGGCAAGCTTCCTTAAAACGAGGCTTATCATCGCACAGATCTTGCTGCGCCTCAGTGCAATAACAAGGCAATTCGAGCATCTCGGACAACGCCGCCATTTTGCGCAAGTTGAATTCATGTACGCCAGAAAGAACGCCATCGATCTTTTCCTCGATACAGCGCTGTTTCAATGCACCAAGATCTGCAGTGCTGAGTTCCCAACTTGCATCAGCGATCTGTTTCGCAGGCGAAGCCGCAACGGGCAGATAGTCTGCTACTACGACATAAAACCCTTGGTCTTGAGCCGCTCGAACAAGCTCGCACGAGCCTATGGGCTTTCCCCCTAAAACAAGAAGTTTTCGCTTGCTCATATGGCCTTTCCGTCCTGCAATGATCTTACCCATACAAGATATTCTTCAGGGATCTGAGCATCGTTGATCGCGCAGCCATCAAGGTCGTATCCCATGAAACTTCCTCTCTTGGCAACCGATCGAGCATTCGCGCTCTTGCGATCGAGTGCGAATCGAACAAGATTGATGAACATAGAACAGTCTACCTTAAATGAGACGTTCTCCACATACCAGACATCGTTTTCAAGTTGATCATTCCACGTCCATACACCATGAGACAAATCGCGCGGCGGGCATTCTAAGCCAGGACGCACATCAAGCCGATGCATATGACGCTTGCTATAACGATCAAGGTACACCTCAGGAAGCGGACGGGGGCCGATCAGGCTCATATCACCCTTCAGGATGCTCCAAAAATTCAGAAGCTCGTCGAGAGAGGTTTTTCGTACAAATCTCCCCCATTTCGTCACGCGCTGTTCCGGTGGCAGAAGATCGCCGTTTTCTCCGCGCTCGTTGGTCATATTCCGGAATTTCAAGATAGTGAACGGCTTGCCGTTACGCCCAATACGCTTCTGCCTAAAGAACAGAGGTCGGCCAACATCGAAGAAGGTAATGCACCCGATCACAAGATTGATCGGTAAAGTTATGATGAGGGCAATCAAAGAAACAAGGACGTCGAAAAAGCGCTTACCGTACTTCGAATAAAGATTCGACGAGGGCGCAATGGGCGCTTGTAGAGCATCGATTCGATCAAGCCGATCATGAGCAAGCTGTTGCCCGATCGCTTTGATCTGTTCTGCAGTTAGATCGGGTTGGTATGTACTCAATCTATTCCCTTACCTGCAACGAGCAGCTCTCCGATCAAAGCTACTTCCCTATTGTCTGCGCAAAAAACGAATCGCGGTAATTTGGCGTTACGAAGTTAGCGTCGAGTCCCTCGCTTAAAGTCTTCACCTTATCGCAAGGTGCAGGGATTTGCTGCATCTCGATCATCTTCACTGGCCCACGCGCAATCTCAACCAGCGGTGTTACTGCTCCGACTACCAAACATATTACAAGAATAACTTCAATAGCTTTTGAATGCGCTTTGGCAACCACTGAATCAACAGGTTTTTTCCGGCGCTCCCTCAGCCACTGGTAGTACGATTGGAGATCCTTATTCAATAAGCGTTTAGTTACCATAACTGCTAGTACCATCAGACCCGGAATCGAAGCTCGCATCGAAAAATCTGGAGAAGGCCCCATGCGCACCACATTCGCGACCATCAACAAAATAAGCGTACTCCACCAATAGGGGTTTTTTCGCTCACTCGGTAAAAGCAATAGAAGCAATATACCGCACTCGAGCATAAAGAACACCACAAGCTGTAAAACACGAGTAGGAGTGAAGCCTCCGATGAACGTATGAAAAAGCAAGGACGATTCTCCCGAATCAGTCAGAGTTGCTCTCTGACTCAGCATCAAGAACAATGCTATGGCGACGAGCGGAATCAGGGCGATCAAGTTCTGCGGAGAGAAGGCTGCCTTAGCTGTTCTTCGGACACCCTCATCTCTTACTTCACCAACAAGCTTCGCCACTCCAATAAAAAGTAAGCCCATTGTTGGCAGTGGACACAAAAATGCACTGAGCGTGCCAACAAAAATATCATTGCTTATCCTTGATGTTGAAAGAACGAGCAACGTAGCTATCCAGGCGGGTATTGCCTGGTTGAACACCCAGAACAATTGTGTAGTAAAGCTGCTGAACTGATAGAACCTCGCCCACCATTCTATGTGCACCTTTTCACATAAACGCGTTTCGATAGCTGTAGGATTGCCCGTAAGAAGTAACCCGACTATATCCATGCCACTGAAGAAAATGAATATAGCAACAGCTGCAATAATCGCTTTGTGATTAGAGCGCTTGATCAGTTGCAAGAACAACGTTATTGCAAGAAAAACCCCAAGTGCCACCCAGAACAAAAGCGCAATGTTCGCAACGGTCCATGCAATCTCAAGGCCAAAGTTCATCCACAAACACAATTTACCGAACAATGCTGGCAGGAGCCAAAAGCCAAAGTAGTAGCAAAGCGCACTATCATTCCCATACACTACTGGCCAATCGTAGGTTATAAGGTCGCGAAAGATCGCATTTCTCGCATTCCAGTCGGAAGACTGATAGAGAAAACCTCCATGGCCTCCTAAAATACACCAGAAAAGAATTGCAACTGCGATGCCGACAACCAACGGTATCGAGATATTGATATCGGAAGAACGGAATGCCTCCGTGTTTGTCCTTTTCCAAATGAAGACTAGCCCCACCACAAGCAAACCGGCTACCACTAAGAAATAAGGAGCTTTCAACCAGCCAAAAGACCAAATCAATAAAGGCAGCACAAGAAAAGTCAAACCTGCAAAATATGTTTTTCGAACAGATAACGTCATTGCCTTATTGCTCTTCTACCTACTGCTGCCTCTCTTTGGGAACATGCTTCAAGGCTGCCCCTTGCCGATAACTACTATAGAAGATAGCTGCAAACCAAACAGCAAGAGCAAGCATGCAAAATAAATAGCACCATGACGCACCAGTAATGCCCCATGCCCGCACGCAAGGATTTGCAATGACCAGCGCAACTAGAGCAACAGAAACATAGCCCCAAACAAGCTTGCGCTGTTTGCGCATGATAGTGATTCCCATGGTGAACAAGCTTGCCAGTGCTAAGAACCCTCCGCCTGTCACCAGGATAATGAGCTCGACCAAGAATGGCTGCAAATCCGTCGCGTAAAGCCACTCCAACACAGGAATACCTAAAAAGAACGCAGCGATATCACAACCCAGCGTAATCAAAGCCACTATCCCAATCTGCAGACCAAATTCACGAAGAAATGCAGGGCATTCTCCACGCGACCATTTTGCCGAAAGAGGCTCAACTAGCGGCATATAAACAAATTGGGCAAGTAGGCTCACTATAAAGACCGGCATCGCAATAAAGCCATACTGAGCCTGCGCAATATCATTCATAAGGGAATCAATCGCATATTTTGGAGCATTTCCCACGTAGAAAAGAAGGAACGCCGCTAAAAAGAGCGGGAAGCAGTCTTTCAGCAATCGCTTGACCGATGTACTTAAGGCTTGCTCCTTTCCCCCAAGGACTTTGCCTTCAGCGCGACCAAGTGGAACTCCCGTGTCTTTTACTGGCATTCCGAACAATCGATATATCAATACGAGACCCACAATAAGGAACAGTAATGAATAGATAGTGGCTATCGCCAAAGCAGTGATCAAGCTGCCTGATATCAACACGCCTATGCAAAAAACGATGATCGTGGTGCCGACACGTCCTGTTTGAAGGCGGCCTCCAACATCAAGCCTGCCATGCTGCTGGAAGTTTCCATCGAAAATATCTTCTGCAGTATCGACCATTTTGAAGAGAGTCATCAAAATAATCGCTGCAATCTTGTCTGCCGAATAGCCGATCGTAAGGGCTGAAAACGCAAGAAAGACAAGAGATCCGACTAGCATTGCAAAGCCCGTAAAGATGCGGGAACGATAATAGGTCTTGAATGTAAACTGCGGGCGAATATCGGAAGCCTGGAAATTACGCATTCCGTAATTTCCGACGTTTAGAAACAAATTCGCATTCGCATAAGCGATGGTAAAGATGCCCGCTGTAACTAGATCGCAAACGCGAGTAAGAACCATGAGCATGATAACACTCTGGAAAGCATTAAGCATACTTCCGGCAGTATTCCAGATGTATGCATTGCGATTTATCTTTTTTGCGTTATACAACGAGACCAAGCTTGAAAAACTGCAATATCAACAGATCTCAATATCAAAATAGGACTGAGCAAAGCAATTTTTGCTCTTTCTTTCTCGCACTGTCGGTTTTCCTCCTTGCAGAGTAACCGTGCTATTGTCTGGAAGCGCTGTATTATACAGGCAAACATTGGCGCCGATCGAGCATCCATTTCCAATAGGCTCTTTGCCGATAATGGAACTACCTGCTGCCATAAACAAGCCTTTGCCGATCTTTGGAACCAGTGTTCCTCCCAAATCGTCACCTGTGTTCACTGTAACATTTTGAAAAAAGACAGCAAAATCGCCATAATCGGCATTCCCAATAACAGTACCGACTGCATGAGCAAATAGGAAATGTGGCGGCAAGGGGCACTTGTACGATACAAAAGTTCCTGATAAAGCTCTATTCAATATCATCAAACGGCGAGCAAAGTCTTCATTTTCGGCCGTTTTCCATAGTGAATTCGAGTAAAGATACAAAAACTGCGAATACTGGTCGGAGTGAAGATGCGAGAAAACAGCACCGTTCTCATCAGTGTAATTTCGCAATGTTATATGTTGAAAGCATTCTTCGGTACGAAACAGAGCTTCTTCATATGCAATTTCGGTTTTAGAAGCTTCATAGCAGGTACTATCATCAGGAAAATAATACTGACATTGACGCTTAACGTATTCCCTTAGACCGTCTGTGGTAAGACTCATTTTCACTGTATATCACCTATTTCTTTTTCCCAGTTCAGCCTCTCTTCTTCAATAACAAGAGGCGCAGATCGAGTCCATTCAAAAGTTAAAGCTACATAAGTTCCAACGATGCCGAGCGCCAGCACCGCTAATGATAGCCCCAAACAAACCAAAGAAGCAGCTAACAAGCCATAGAAAATCGCCGATCCTTGAACTATAGAGAGAACTAGCATCACAATAAACATAACAGCAAAAAGAACTGCCGAAAATGCTCCCGCAAAAGCAATCATGTAAATAGGCTGGCGAGACACCGTCACAACAGACTCAAGCGCCAGTCCAAAGTATGAGAAAAAGTTATAGCTTGATTTTCCTGCTGTACGTTCGGGTTTTTTGAAATCAATATACTCGGGCGTATATCCATAGCGCATGAAGGTCAAACGATAATTCGGACAGGGGTCTCCGCTTTCCCTCAATCTATCAACTACGCTCTTATCATAAAGCCCAAAACCAGAAACATGCTTATAGCCTTCTGTTCCGCAGAACCCTTCTATTAAATCGTAATACCAATTCCTAAAATGCGTTATGATTCCGCGTTCTTCGCTTTCTGGGTTCCGACCTAAAACGATCTTACTGCCGTTTTCCCATCTATCGATAAACTGAGGAATCAGCTCTGGAGGATCTTGCAGATCGCATGCCATACCTACCACAACATCGCCTTCACACGCAAGAAGCCCATGAGCGCTCGATGGTCCCGGGCCAAAATTCCCCTGATTGAGAATTACCTTTACCCGCTTATCATTAGCAGCAAGCTTCTTCAATATGTCGCGGCTGTTGTCAGTCGACTTATTATCAATGAATACAAACTCATATTCGTACTCAGGCAGAGTTTCCATAACCTTGTTAACACGTCGATAAAGCTCTTCTATATTGCCCTCTTCGTTGTAGCAAGGCACAGCGACACTGATTGTCTTTGTCTTCAAAATCATCTTCTCCTTTGTGCTCGGCTATCTCAAACAGCACGAACCAATTGCAATACATCTGCTTGCGAACATGGCCAATCACAATGAGCCATTATAAGTCATAAAATCCCTTTTGAAGTTTTATTGGGTGTTGCAATGCCTGTACGATTATCGCAGCTGCTTTTTTTGACGTATCTCCCAAGCCGTAGGGGTTATCCATCTCTTTTATGCTGCCCTTAAATGCTTGATTGAGAGCCTTGTCCATAGCACGAGAGATCGATCGAGCATCTTCTGCGCAATCGATTACACTTTTTGTCCTTGTCCTACCTTTTTGGCGCGGTCCAATATTTATGGTTGGAATATAAAATGCTGGCGCTTCAAGAAGCCCACTCGAAGAATTACCAATAACGAATTCAGCTTGCGCTAGTGCGCTAAGATAGCGAAGCGATCCCAGAGAATCAAAAAGAACGAAATTCTCATTTGAATCAGCAAACTCCTTGAGCGCATCATTGATCGCGCCACCTCCAGCATCAGCATTTGCTTTAGTTGCAATGAATAGGATATTCTGTCGCTCTTGGATAGCTAACAAAAGTTGCTGGAGTTTTTCAGTTGGATCTTCATGATCCAGTGTAACCGGATGATAGGTCATAACCGCATAGGGCCGAGAAAGTTCAACACCAAGCGAGTCACTGAGCTCTGCAACGCTTAACAGAGTGGTGTTTAGAGCGTTTTCAATTCCCACAGCCCCAACATTAAAAACTGTTGAAGGGTCCTCACCAAGCTGAATGACACGATTGCGATATTCTTCCGTGCTCGTAAAATGCAAAGAACTGAGCTTGGTTATACAATGTCTTATCGCATCATCGATCGCTCCTTCAGTGACCTCTCCGCCATGAATATGAAAAATAGGAATACGAGCAAGAAAAGCTGCTTCTGCAACTCCTAGCGTTTCGTAACGATCTCCAAGCAAAAGCAACGCATCAGGTCGTTTTCTTTCAAAATACTCGCTAAATCCCAGGAGAGCATTGCTCATGGTGCGCGCCTCAGCTTTAGCATCATCTCCTGTTGCAAGTATTGGAATCTCGACATCAATCGGCAGCTCGGAGTCTTGGACCTCTCGAATGGTAAGACCGTGCTCTTCTGAAAGATGGGTTCCACTGACAATAACCCTAACTTCGACTCCGGACCTTTGCAAAGCTTCTCCAAATGGTCGTAAAAGCCCCCATTCTGCTCGCGTTGTAGTTGAGATAGCAATGGAACTCATAGGAATATCTTTTCCTCCGCTTCGTAGGAATACGGAGCAACCGTACCTATTAGCGTAGGCCATAGCATAGGATCAAGACCATCACCTGGGCGTTTTGTTGTAAGGTTCTCTTCAGTAAACTCTTCTCCAGCTTGTATATCCCTCTTTGCAACAATGCTTCGTCTTGCAACGCTGCGATTGGCTAACTCCGAATCCGTAACCCTCTTCTCGGCACAACCGAGTGCCTTTTCGATATGCCTAATCGAAGAAATCATTTCACGGAGCTCATTGGGATCAAGGCTTGCCAAATGGTCAGGCCCCTCCATAGTCTTATCAAGCGTAAAATGTTTCTCGATAACACGCGCGCCGAGCGCAACTGCAGCTATTGGAACCTCAATACCAGACGTATGATCAGAATAACCAACATCAACACCTAATTCATAGTGTAGTTCGTTTAGAACAAGAAGATTCACGTCTTCATAAGGCGTTGGATATTGCGTGTTGCAATGAAGAAGTGTTATGGAATCGCCGCCATGTTCTTTGAGAACACCCAATGCGGCCTTGATCTCTGGAAGAGTAGCCATACCGCACGACATGATTATCGGAAGACCATAAGAAGCTGATTGTACTAAGTATGGATAATTATTCAATTCTCCTGAGGGTATCTTGATAAAAGAAATACCGATATCCTCAACAAGAAATCGCGAACTATCTTCGTCGAATGCGGTTGCTGAAAACTCAATACCTATCAAGTCGCAGTAATGCTTGAGCTCAGCAAAATCCTCATAGCTCAATTCGAGCCTTTTTAACATATCCAATTGGCTCTCATCGCCACCAGTTGTCTTTTTCTGATAATCAGCTTTCTCAGCCTGTCTTGAAACAAGTGCTTCAGATTTAAATGCTTGAAATTTAACTACATCGGCACCGGCTTCTTTGGCAGCCATCGCGAGCTGTTTCGCCAGACTAAGACTACCGTTGTGATTTACGCCAGCTTCCGCAATCACCAATGTATGGCGAGCATTCGTATCAGCCATAAATCCCCACTACCTTTTGGTTCTCTTTAACATCACCCAAAACAACAGCTCCTGCTCCAACGAGCGCTGAATCGCCGAGTGTCACGCCTTGGATAACAACCGCGTTGGCCCCAACAAAAGTGAATTTTCCTGCCTGTACGTTCCCACATAATGTTGCATTGACTGCCACATGGGAAAAATCGCCTAAACAGCAGTCATGCTCGATGACTGCACCCGAATTAACAATGGTCATAGCACCTATGTTCGTATTTGAATTGACGACCGCAAGCTTGCCGATGAAAGAGCCTTCCTCAATAATCGCATCATTCGCAACAACGGCCGATGGATCTATGATAGGGGGAAATGCGAAACCAAGGCTTTTAGCACGGCTAAACAACGTCTCTCTTAATCTTGACTTGCCCAAGTAACCAACAGTGACCGCAGCGAGCGTGATTCCGCTCTTGAATATCGCATCTAAATCATCATCGGAGCCAATCGTTGTATACTCTTTGTAACTTGTAGTAGGTTCCTGATCGATAAACCCCGCAATTTCATACTGCCCCATTCGTTCGATAGCGTCGACCACTGAGTGGGCATGTCCCCCGCCGCCAATAAGTACTATCTTTTCTTTTCCTGTACTCATATTTTTCCTAGTTCAATATTGTGCCTCTATTGCATAAATTAAATAGATTCCTCACGGCTGCTCTACTGCTATTGCTGAGAGCTGATCTCTTTGAGAACTTGCACAACACGATCGATCTCTTTTGCAGTCAAATTCGTACTACAAGGAACATTGACAATTTGTGTGCGATACTTTCTTGCTTGTTCAACGCAATACTCTAAAGAACCCGCATATGGTTTTTGATCTGGAATGATACCCCAGATAGGGCGCGATTGGATGTTGTTCGAACTTAGCTGCTCGATAATGTCATCTCGGGAAAAATCGTCCCCTTCGCAAACAATGCTATAGAACCATTTATTACTCCGGATATCTGGGCGGAATCCTAGAACAGCTAGATTCTCTAGAGGAGCAATTTCGTGGACATAGTATTCATGATTCTTGTTTTTGGTCTCAATAAATGATTCCAGCTGTTCAAGCTGCGCGATGCCCAATGCCGCCTGCAAATTGGTCATACGGTAGTTATAGCCGATCTCATCATGCTCAAAATATACAACATCGCTTTTCGCTTGCGTAGTAAGATGCCTGGCATGATCAAGAAGTTCTTGATCATCGGAGACGATCATTCCACCACCCCCCGTGGTGATGATCTTATTCCCATTGAACGAATAAACCCCTATAGTTCCTATCGTTCCTGCATATTTTCCTTCGTATTGACCTGTTGTGTAGTACGAACCTAGCGCTTCTGTTGCATCTTCTATTACCTTGATATTGTACCTATCGGCAATCGCCATGATCGCTTCCATATCAGCCATGTTCCCAAAAACATGCACCACCACCAGCACGCGCACTGGCCGATCAGTTTGATCGTGGATCAGCACTCCATCTGTGAACGTGCATTCTTCTTCGCAGAATCGCTCAAGCTTAATAGGATCTATACACAAGGAAGAATCGCAATCGAGAAACATCGGTTCAGCATTCATATACCGAATTGGATTTGCTGCAGCGATGAATGTTAGAGCTGGCACAAGAACTAAATCGTCAGATGTAACGCCAAGGACCATGAGAGCTATATGAAGACCTGCGGTGCCGCTTTGACAAGCGACGGCCCCTTTCGCATTGACATATTCAGAGATATTCTCTTCAAACTGGCTCACATAAGGTCCTCCAGTCGATACCCATTCAGTTTCAACAGCCGTTGTTACCAGTTCAAGCTCTCTGCCCTTCAGATTAGGAACTGATAAAGGAATGAAGTCGGTAGTCATACTGGTCTCCTTGCGCTCGATTACAAATCGGCAAGCCGTGATTAGATATTGTAGATGTCTGTTTTGTAGCGATCGATATTGTCCCTAAGAAAGTCAATCGTTTCAGCAAGACCCTGCGTAAAAGAATACTTTGGCTGCCAATCAGTCAGCTTCAAAATCTTTTCATTTGACCCGAGCAAACGGTTGACCTCGCTTTTTTCAGGACGAAGGCGCTCCTCATCACATACGATGCACGCATTTGGATTAATCTGCCTGATCAACTCTTCCGCAAGCTCGCCAATGGATATTTCCTGTTGAGTAGCAATGTTGATCTCTTCGCCTATGGTCTTCGGTGATTCGTATATATCGATAAACCCATTTGCAGTGTCTTTGACGTAATTAAAATCTCTTGTTGGAGTCAATGACCCTAGTTCGATCTCCTCTTTCCCTGCAAGCAATTGCGTGATGATCGTTGGAATAACAGCACGTGCCGACTGTCTTGGACCATAAGTGTTGAACGGTCGAACAATGGTCACAGGCAGATCAAAGGAACGGTAAAACGATTCAGCCAATCTATCTGCACCGATCTTGGTCGCAGAATAAGGCGATTGCCCCTGGTAAGGATGATTCTCATCAATAGGGACGTATTGTGCTGTTCCATATACTTCCGAAGTTGACGTTACTAACACTCTGTCTAAATCAAGCTTTCTTGCTGCTTGAAGGACATTCAAAGTGCCTTTGATATTCGTGTCCACGTATGTATCTGGAGAATGGTAACTAAACGGAATCGCAATAAGAGCCGCAAGATGGAAAACCGCATCGCAGCCCTTCATCGCCTCCAAAACGCCATTAGGGTCACGCACGTCACCAGCAAAGACTTCCACATGCTCCATAATGTCGTTTGGCAGATCCTCAAGCCATCCCCAATTATTGAACGAGTTATACAGAATGAAAGCTCTGACATCATAACCACGCTTGACTAGCTCTTCAGTCAAATGGCTTCCGATAAATCCTTCTGCTCCTGTAACAAGAATCTTTTTTGGCATGTTCATCTCCTTGCTCTACTTCATTGAGTCGAAAATATTTGCTTTATTCGTCGAGCTCATAAAGGGAAACGCTGCGTTTTTTTCCAAAGGTTTGATAAGCCCTTTCAAACTGCTCAACTTCCCTGATCTGCTGGTAGATACTTTCTGGATCTTTGCTAAAAGACCTCGCATTCGAATAATCGAAATACAACAGATCAGGGTTATCTTTTAAATATTGCGCTAAGGTCTCAGAAGTATTCAAGAGAGGAAGGATATCGTTATAAAGCGTAAACCCATTCTCATATTCTCCTGCGACAATCTTCCCATCTGCAATTTCTCCAAGCTCAATCATAGCCTCTTTCTCAGTATAAGTCTGATTAAGAACGTTGTAATTCAAAACTAGACCAGTATTAATAGCAATACAGATCAAAACCGAAGCAAAGAGCGAACAAACTTGAATCTTGTATTTCTTCGTTAACACACCGCCCGCAAACACCACAACGATTATGCTCGAAAGTATGCAATTGATCAGCAACAACACAACATCAAAATCAGAATAGTCAAGTCGCGAAAAAGTCGGACTGTTCGCACGGAACAGACGATAATACGTCACATAGATCATTACCACGAGCGAAACAGCCGTCATCAAGCAGACAGCGATCTTACCAACTGGACTACTTTTGCTGGTTTTGTTCATTTTCGTAAGACCCAAATAGCAACAATAGAACAATAATAGTAGCGTTGGAAGAATCACAACTGCTTTCCGAAGAACAAAATCATCACTTACAACCGTCTGAGCAAAAAACCCGACCATGGTCATCAGCAACACTAAAATCGGCCCACCTGTGGCTTTAAAAGCCTGTCTAAACAGAGGGATGAGGCAAACGAATACTATGCCCATTATTGGGAGAAGATAGAATAACGCATTCGACAGGAAAAACGCACGAATGTTCCTCAGCAGATTCTCTGCCCCCATTGCATATGCTCCTGCACTTTGTCCCGAGGATTCAAAAATAAGAACGCTGTTTATCGCATTAGCTATCGGCGTAGTATCCCAGACGCACCAGTAGTAAATACTTGCCAAAAATAAAGCTAGACCAGCACCGATAAGACCAAAAAGGACCAACGACCCGCCTGCACGCTTACCTTGAGTTGCAAAAACATAAGCAGCATAAGCCAAAACAGGTATGCCGATGAATAGATTCGTCACATAGACGAAAAGAATCGAGGCAAAAGCAAGGAATCCTACTAATAGACCCTTCATACGGATCGAAATGCTTGGCTTAATCAAGCAATAGATGATCAGTTGAACCAACAAAAGCCGAGAAATACTTGGCTCAACAGCCTTGGTTGCATTGAAAAAGACAAAGCTTGCTAGCAAAGCAACGACCAGAAGAAGCGCCATTATTGCGGCATTCTTATCTTCTCTACCATAAGCTTTTCGTAACTCATTGATGGTCAAGCAGAAGAGAATCAAGATAAGATAGCCAATAAAGACAACGCCTATTCTCAATCCGAAATAATTATCTCCGAAGATCAATAAAGATAACGCTGTGAAAAAATTCCCCACCACATTGCAGATAACATGAGACTGCATAAGGAATTCATATTGCCCGGCATAATAATCATTAGGATTGATCGAGCCAAAATTGATCAGATTCAATGCAAGGTTCGCATAGGTACCTTCATCTATTGGTTGATAGGCTGCAACACCCCAAGGTGGCAAATCCGATTCGAGAAATAGAACACGAGAAAAATATACCAGAGTTATCAGTGTATAAAACGCAATGCTCTTCCAGTTCTTCTTCATGCTGCCAACCAAACCAGCAGAAGACGACCTAGCATGTTTCCCATGAGTCTTATGTATCGAAAAGCTATTCAAATATAAGTTCTACCGATGCCGGCACTACGACTCCAGCTTTATCACCATTCTGGCATAAATGCTTTCTGTTGTTCGTCTGGCAAGAAGGGATACATCTCTTCCAGCGCTGGGGTTGAAAACGATCCATCTTCTAGCATTTTGCTCATTAGTTTGGGTACGAGCGGATCATTGATGCGCTGATCGATCTCCAACAGCACTCTTCCATTGTATTTGGCAAAATCAGCAAGTGTGCTATTAAGTTCCATATTCGTTCGGCAATGCAAATATCCAAACCCGAACAACTCAGCTACAGATTTAAACGATGGAAAGCTCACTCCTGTTTCCTTAGTACATCCGATAAAGAGCCCATCAAAATAATTTAAACTTGTCTGACGAATTGCACTGTACCCCTCGTTTGCAAAAATAACGATCTTGATGGGCAGATTATAATGGCGAATAGTCTGTAGCTCTTGAAGGTTCATCATTATTGTGCCATCACCTGTGACACATATCACTTCACGACCTGATGCAACACAGGCACCAATAGCCGAAGGCAAATCGAAGCCCATCGCCCCTGCGCCGTAATTTGTAATGACGCGCTGATCTTTTTTCTCTTTTCCAACTTGAACCTTCACAGAACAAGCAGTGTTCATGCCCAAGCAGACAATTGCATCATCGGACATAACATCATTGAGCTCCTGCCAAAACCGATAGGCGCCAACACGCTCATCATCCTCAGTATTCTTGATTCCCTCGAACGGATCGAGCGCATCATAGACCGTCTGACAATAATCCAACCATTGCGAAGGAGCCTCCAGCCTTTGATCGAGATCGTTCATGTTCTGCAGGAATTGTTTAACATCTGTGCATACTACATGGTCAACACTAAGGCCTGGCTTCTTCGACTCTGTTTCATCGACATCTACCATGATGATCTTTGCATTTGGTGCAAATTTTTCTTGCACGAACCCTGTCTGCTTAAAACCAAGACTGTTCCCAACAGCTATTATCAAATCAGCATTCTGAAGAATATAGTTTCCTGCACGAGGTCCAATATTGCCCGATAAGCCAAAGAATAGAGGATGCTCGTTATAGTAAATATCTGCCACATGTGCCCCGCCCACAATAGGGACATTATTGGCATTGATGAACGCATCGAGCTCATCTAGTGCATCTCCCGCAATTACACCCGATCCCACAAGAACGCAAGGGCGTTCCGCGTTCAGAATCTCTTCAACAACATAATCCAACTCTTTATCTGAAAGCGAACTAGGCTCATTGGAGGGAACGTATTCGACAAGATCGTCAGTTTCGACAAGGGCGCTTTGCACATTAAGCGGAATATCAAGCCAAACAGGCCCTCTGCGACCCTCCATCGCAATCGCATACGCTTTCTCGACTTCTGCCTTAATCGTGAGTGGGTCGATTATGGTTTTGGCATATTTTGTCATATTGCGAACAGAAGATACGATATCGCACTCTTGGACCCCACGATACCTTAACGGTAAACCCGAACTGTATACTGAGATGTCATATCTGACCTGCCCTGACAGCACAATCATTGGAATACTATCGGTCCAGGCACCCAATACCCCAGTGATAGCATTCGTAGCGCCAGGACCACTCGTGACACATACAAGTGCAGGCCTTCCACCTATACGTGCGTAGGCATCAGCCGCCATGGAGCAAGACTGCTCATGATGCATGAAATACTTATTTATGTCATCGTTAAGAGCCAAAGCATTATCAAGATGCATGGCTCCGCCACCGACGACAGCGAAGCAATCCGTGACCCCCAAATCGGACAAGGTACTCATCACGATATCGGCTGCACGTTTTTTCATAAGTGATACCCCTGTTCAGTATTAGTCATCTTATTGATATCTTTGTACCCATTCGGGCATCGTCTCTTTTTCAAACTCAATCTGCCGTTTGATACCCTCATTTAATGAGGCAAATTCTGCAGGTAAACCAGTTTCGTCGTTTAGTCGATTCACTGACGCAGTATATTCTTTGTTCAGGCCTGGACTAGAGACTTGCACGCTCAAATCCGAGTTCATGGCATCTATAACCGTTTGCGCTATCTCACTCAAGAGCACTGGGGATCCTGATGCCACGTTATAATCACGGTATTGAGGCTTATTGTGAATAAAATAGCCTATGATCTTGGCAAGATCATAGACATGAAGATAATCGAATTTGCAGTCTTGCCTGATCGTTATATCTCTCCCCAGCAAGATGCTCCGAATACAATGGGTTATGAATTTTGAATCGTGATCATAAGGACCAAAGCAAGCAAACAATCGCAAGTTGGTCACGTTATCGCTGCTCTGAGCCAAGGAATTCATGATGAATTTTGCTTCGCCATACGCATCAACAGGAACCGAATTCGCTACTTCTTCTTCTTCAATCTGTTGAATATCACGACGCTTGTCATATTCCGCGCCTGAGCCCAGATATAAGATATGCGAGCAAGAATTTCGTTGTCGAAAGATATTCATGAAGCTCTTCAGCGAGGCTTCGAACATATCTTTATCGCCGTCGGCTTCAGGATTCTTAACAGGATTCGGATTTGCTAAATGCACTATCACATCTACCTGATGATCATCAACATAACGAGCTATCGCATCTGCGTCGAGTAAATCAAGCTCAGCTCGAGGTGGAGTCAAAAGATTGCAATTCTCGCCGATAAGGGGTGCAATATTGCGTCCAACAAATCCTGAACCGCCGGTTAGTAATACGACTGGCCGATCTAGAAACTGCCTCTCCTCGGCTTCTTGAATCATAACTTGCCCTCCAAGCGCTGGGTTGCGACCTGCATCTTATTAAGCTCACCAATGTCTATCCAAGAGTTCTCAGGGATGGGGAATACTCCCACTTTTCCGCCCCCTTGCATACAGCGTTTTACGATATCGGGGAAATCAATCGCCTCTTCTTCCCCAATGCAATCCAAGACATGGGGCTCCACAATATAAACTCCCGTACTAACGAGGAATGAGAACTCAGGTTTTTCTTTCAAACCTGTTACATATCCATCGTCATCTGTCTCGATAACCCCATAAGGAATAGAAGTGTTGACCATGGCGCTCACATAAGTGATATCGTCTCCAAGTTCTTTATGGGTCTGATAAGCGCACGCCAGATCATCGTCGATCAAGATGTCACAGTTCGAAACGATAAACGTTGAGTCTATATGCCCTTTAAGCAAAGCCAGTCCGCCACCCGTACCTCTAAACTCTTTTTCAGTGAGGAAATGTACGGAGTAATCCGTATCGGCCCCTTCAAAATACGACTTGACCATGTCGGCCTTATGATTCAGGATGAACCAAACTTCTCTGCACCCTCGAGAATAGAACTGTTCGATGATGCGCTCAGCAATGCTTGTGTCTCCAATAGGCACCAAAGCTTTAGGCAGGATCTTCGTATAAGGATAAAGACGCGTGCCTTTACCTCCTGCCATAATCACTAGAGGAACGCCAGCTAGAGCTTCCTCCAACATCATCAAATCGTCTTCACTATTGAATGCCAGCATGAGAAGCTTTTTTGCTTCATCAACAAGAGGATAAACAATATAGGGATGGGTCTTTTTTGCTGAATTGATCTCAGCTTCAGATTTAAAACAGACTGGGTTTGGGTTCATCGCTTGAACAACAGGACTTGCCAAATCGCCATCTTCTAAGAAAAAATGACGCATGTCGCCGTTGGTAAACAGACCCAAAAGACTATTGTCTGAATCAATAACAGCAACAGCAGGAGCATGATTTTTGCTCATAAGCTCTATCGCGTCACGAACACTTGCGTCTTTGCCAACCGTATTATCTAACCCATTTTGCATAATCTTAATCCTCGAACTTACAGCACTTGCCAAGCGCGGTTATTACCACACTTTCCAAGGAGCACGGCGGCCGGTCCAAAGTTCCTGAAGCTGCTCGCGCTCGCGCTGCGTATCCATGCA
The DNA here is from genome assembly GCA_900538545.1 of uncultured Eggerthella sp. Lineage (GTDB taxonomy): Bacteria > Actinomycetota > Coriobacteriia > Coriobacteriales > Eggerthellaceae > Anaerotardibacter. Next base: position 56,167 of record UPYK01000004.1, read on the forward strand.
CTTCCAGAAACCAGGATGACGATAGCAAGACAGCTTGCCTTCGTCGGCAAGAACAGCAAGGACATCCTCTTCAAAGACTGAATCATCGCCGCCAATATAGTCGAACACTGCTGGCTCGCAAACCATGAAACCGCCGTTGATCACCGAGCCATCAACATTCTTCTTCTCTCTGAAGGTCGATATCTTTCCATTGTCGTCGATATCAAGAATGCCTTTGCTCTGCCCAATCGATACACCACTCAGCGTAACGATCGAATCAGATTTCTCGTGCGTCTCGAGCAGTTTCGCTAAATCGATATCTGCAACGCCATCACCGTAAGTGAGCATGAACGGCTCATCGTTCACGTACTGCTTGATGCGTTTGATGCGCCCACCGGTCATGGTGCTATAGCCCGTATCAGCCACGGTTACACGCCATGGTTCAGCCTGGGAGGAATGTACGGTAACTTCTTTTGATCCGCCGCGATAATCGAAGGTGACATCGGTATGCTGCAAGTAATAATCATCGAAGTACTCTTTGATCTTGTGCTGCTTATAACCTGCACAGATGATGAAGTCAGTAAAACCCTGTGCTGCGTAGATCTTCATGATGTGCCAAAGAATAGGCCTGCTTCCGATTTCGATCATCGGCTTAGGGCGCAGGTGGCTCTCTTCTGAGATCCTTGTTCCAAATCCGCCTGCTAAGATTACTACCTTCATGTGTTTTCCTTTAGCTCCGTTTCATCGAACCAAAACGTGAATATGTTCGTTGATACCTGCCATATTATCGTTCATCTGCTGTAATGAATCAAATCTCATGAATATGATTCCGAGTGCTTTATTCGCACCATCAAAGGATTCGATCTGCTCGCCTTCTTGTTCATAAAGAACCGTACGATAGACGCTTGGCGAAAGAACCTCATCGATCTCTATACCATCGAAAATGCCGTCTTGAAGAGAATGCAAGACATGGGTCGCATAGGCGTCATGCGACAGATCGTAATCGAGGTTTTCGGGCGTTTCTCCCATTGCGCAGAGAACGTTAGCTTCAACAAGGTCGATTCCCGATGCGTCGCTCAATTGCACGGGAATCATATTGCCCCCTGCACGTGAACCTAGCTCGATGATATAGGGAGTATTCTCTTTTCCCAGTATCACTTCCACATTCATCTCACCAAAACGTATACCAAGCGTCCTCACGAGACGCTGAAGAGCATCTTTTATGCTCTTCTTTTGCTCAGCAGAAAGGTTCGTGGGTGTTTTCTTACCTGTCGGAACTAATTCCACAGCCGCATCACGCACGCAATCCATAAGTCCCCAGAAACGAACCTCTCCATCAATAACGAAGATATCGCCCCCGATTACGCAAGGGTACTCCTTCTCGATATACTCTTCAGCAATAAGAACACCGTTATTGTTGATCTTATCGGCAGCTTCTACCGCCAAGACGAACGATGCCTGGTCTTCAACAATGGAAACGCCTTTGCTTCCTGATGAATCGGTAGGCTTCACCACGATCGGAAGAGTGAAGCTCTGGAGCGATTCCCATGTCTTTTCTAGGTCGTCTTTTGCCGAGAACGCCATCGAAGCGGGGCAAGGGAAGCCCTGTTGCTTTAGGTGTTCGCGAAAAAGATGCTTCTGAGACATCGTTTCGACCGCTGAGAGCGGATTGGTCGGCAAGCCCAATTCTTCGGCAACAGCAGCCGCGATAGGACTTGCGGGGTCAGTCGCATACGCCAGAACGCCTTCGACGCGCTCCTTACGAGCAACTTCAAGAACAGCATCTCTATCGGTAGTGCTTACCGGATAATAAACATCTGCGATGAATTGCCCTGGATTATCAGGCAGATAATCGCAGAGAACCGTACGATAGCCGAGACGCTTCGCCGTCTCGATCGCAATAAGCTGATGAGGCGATCCTCCGAGCATGAGCAAAGATCTAGTCATGCGCTGCCTCCAACAGGATCTCGCATATCCGGTCAACGTCTTCGAGGGAAAGATCGGCATACAGAGGCAAGGTTATGACCTTAGAAGCTACTCGCTTGGCGATTGGCGTAGTATCGCTCGAGTACATCTCTCGATAACAGGCAAAATCAGTAACGAGAGGATAGAAATACTTGCGTGCTCCTATGCCCTGTTCGGCCAACTTATCGAATATCTCATCGCGCGAGGCTCCAAAGGCGTCGGAATCCACCACAACAGGAAGGTAGGCGTAATTGTGTTCCACATTCGCTGGAGGGATACACAAAGACAGTCCCGGCACATCTGAAAGAAGTTCGTAATACCTTTCGGCGACCTGTTTGCGTTTCGCTATCTCACTTGCCACGTGGTGCAGATTGCAAAGCCCCATTGCAGCAGCAAATTCGTTCATCTTCGCATTGCCACCCACAAAATCACACGACTCAGAGTCTTTCATGCCAAAGTTCGCATGACTTACCAGCTCTACTGCAAGCTGGGGATCCTTAAAAGAAGCTGCTCCACCTTCAATGGTGTTGAACACCTTCGTAGCATGGAAGCTGAACATGCTCGCGTCGCCAAAACGCGCTACCGAAACACCATCTTCCTTCACGCCAAAGGCATGCGCCGCATCATAGATGACTTTCAAATCGTATTTTTTTGCAATGCGCTCGATCTGTTCATGATCGCAAAGATTCCCGTATACATGGACGGGCACGATCGCGCAGGTGTTCTCCGTAATAAGCGACTCGATCTTCTCAGGGTCGATCGTATAATCGCTCGAACGAATATCGCAAAAAACCGGCTTGAGACCTTTGCGAGCCAATGCATTGGTCGTGCTCACAAAGGTAAAAGGAGTGGTGATAACTTCATTACGCCCATCATGCCCCAATTCAAGGGCTTCAACAATGTTTTCGAGCGCCAAATGCCCATTGGTGAAAAGCGCAAGATTTGACGTGTCCAAAAAACCTTGCAAGGCAGTTTCGAGTTCGCGATGTTTTTCCCCTCGGTTAGTAAGCCATCTGCTCTCCCAAAGCGACGCTATTTCAGCGCAATACTCTTCATAAGGAGGCATCGAAGGGCGTGTTACTACTATCTGCGAACTAGAAATCGGTATCATCCTCATAAGAATCGGAAAGAAGGCTTCCGCGCACCCTGCGCTCATATACCGCATAGAGATATTGGCCGTAGGGAGATTTCGCATATTTGTCGGCTGCGGCTTTCAGGGTATCGCCGTCGATCCAGCTGTTGTTGTAAGCGATCTCTTCTAGCGATGCGATCTGAATGCCCTGGTTCTTTTCTACAACACGTACGTATTCCGTTGCCGCATAGAGGCTTTCCATGGTGCCAGCATCGAACCAAGCAGAACCGCGATGCAGCAGCTCTACCGACAACGAGCCATCTTCCAAATACATGCGATTCAGGTCAGTGATCTCAAGCTCCCCACGAGAAGAAGGAAGGATCTGTTTCGCCCATTCAACTGCGCGGCTATCGTAAAAATAGAGCCCTGTCACTGCATAATTACTTTTAGGATTCTCCGGCTTTTCCTCAAGAGACACAGCCATGCCATCCTCATCGAACTCAACGATGCCAAAACGCTGCGGATCAGGGACATAATAGCCGAATATCGTTGCGCCATAGTCTTTTGTTGCAGCTCTCCTCAAGCGAGAAGTTAAGCCGCCACCGTAGAAAATGTTATCGCCAAGAGTAAGCGCAACAGAGTCATCTCCGATGAAATCCTCGCCGATGAGCAAAGCCTGTGCTAAGCCCTCAGGATCCAGCTGTTCTTTATATGACAGACTCACCCCATATTGGGAGCCATCGCCGAGCAAGCGATGGAATTTTGGAAGATCGCGTGGCGAACTGATCACGAGAATATCTCGAATACCCGCCAACATAAGAATCGACAACGGATAGAAGATCATCGGCTTATCGTATACCGGTAGCAGTTGTTTTGAAGTGACCGAAGTGAGCGGATAGAGACGCGTTCCACTGCCACCCGCAAGAATAATGCCCTTCATCGCGTTCCGCCTAAGTATTTTGCCTGTTTGTATAGCATTTTGTTTCTCTAACCCTGTTGCACACTGGCTATTTTGTCGCGAGGTACACCACGCCGATTATATTAGCTTTTGCCAAATGAAGCTCGTCGATCATATTCGAAAGGGCACTGCGCGAATCAAGCCATTCGCGCACGCAGAGAATCGTTATATCTGCTTCTTTTGCGATATAGACCGAACCTATGCCTTCCGAAAGAGAAGGACATTCAACGATCGTGAGGATTCCCGGAAGGGCGGCGCTCTTGAACCCTTCTGCATGCGGATTTCCCTTGGTGCGGCTTACTGCCACGCCAGAATGTTCGAAAACACTGGTGAGCTCCGCGCAAGTAAGGGTTGCACCCGTAAGACCTGCGGGAATAACCGCTATGGTGCTGAGCGGCTCTTCGCTTAGGAAGCGGATGTTGGCAAGAAGCTTTTCGCCTCTATCACGATTAGGAATTCTCCCGATGATAGGGAGATCGAAGAGCGTAACAATATCGTTCTCTGATTTGATCGGCTTCTTTATCGCATCGATCACGATAAGCGCACAGATCGAAAGGAATACTCCAAGAACAAGAGCTATCGCAATGAGCTTCAAAAGGCCAGGAGAAATGCGTTCGGCATAGGTCGCTTCATTTGTAGTGATCGTGAACGCGGCATTGACTTTGCGTATTTCGTCAGCCGTAGCATTGATGGCTGAATTTGCAGCGGAGATACATCCGTTGTAGTCGGATCCTTCAGCAAATATAGTGATCGTGCGATAAGCCGTATCGGCTTTGGAGGTTACGGTGATGCCATTTTGAGAGAAGAGCTCTGCTTCACTTTGGGCAAAACCGCCAGTTAAGGCAATGTCTGCATCAGTAATAAGGGTAGCTTTTGCTTCGTATGTTGAAGGTGCGAGCAGGGTTACGACAACCGTGATCACCGCACAAGCAATAGGGATGGCGATCGCTATCTTCAGATAATGACGAAGGAGTCTCAACAGATCAGAAAAGGTCATCAATAGCTCCTGTCTGTTGCCAGATATTTTGTTTAGTTGCGTTCATTCTGCATTTCTCTATCTTGTGTAGTACGAATAAGCTTGTCAATTATTTTTATGAACCACTTCGAGGCCAATCGTTGCGGTTGTAGTTCTACCGAACATAGTCATTTCGATCAATGCTCGCCTTTTATGTCGGTCGATCTTCTTGATGATCGCTTCCTGCCCGAATAACGGCCCTTGGGTAACCGTGATGGTCTCTCCTTCGATATAGCCCTCGCTCATGCGCACACAATAGGCATCATCAGTGAAGGCAACGATCCAGTCTTTCTCCTCTTCAGAAAGAGGCGTGATCTCATTCTTCTGGCCGTTCTGTCCCAAAAGGCGTGTAGTTGCTGGGACTTTCTTGAGTTCGCTCAGAAGCGCGAGGATCGAATCGGTGACCATGAACAGATACCCTGGAAAAAGCATGCGACGCACACGCTTCCATTCTCCTTGGATCTTGCGCATCGTTTCGTATTCCGGAAGGAAAGCATCCTGCAGAATAGCAGGATCGATCATCTGTTTACACATATCTCGCACGGCTACTTCTTGTCCGCTATTGACTTGAGCGACATACCACATGTCTGTTCCTATCCTCGGGCCAAAGCACCGTGTTTGCCGAGAGTCTTGCGTGCATAGCTTCGCCCTTTTCAGGGGTCTGAATCTTTCAACACGCTCTTCAAACTCTCACGGCTCACGAAACGCGCTTGGCGACGATTTCGATTCCTTAAGATATGTGCGCGCATCTTGCGAAATACTGCATCCTATATCTGGGCGCAGTTCGAGCAAGATACAACAATATATGGTATCAGTTCATAGGTTTTCGGTAAACAAATTAGGGCTTCTACCAGCCAAACGGCATGCTTAGCTGCGTTAGTTTCACAGCTTGATGCGCAAGTGCTCCATCTTACGAAAATGCGCATGTAAAAGAAGCAGGATTGGCGTAGCTGTAGCATGAAAACGGCAGCTCGGAGGCCGCCGTTTGAAGGATAAATAATGCGAGGTCCACGGTTGATGCACCACTTCGTTGCTTTGGTTGCGCGATTACAGCGCCATCCTGCGTCGAACGAAACCGATCTTTTCTAGCTTCTTAAAGGTGAAGACTGGATACAAAAAAAGCGGCCAGGGTTTTGCTTTACCCTGACCGCTCTGCGCATGCGTTGCTACGTTGAATCCGCTCTTTCGCTCGGCTAGATCGTCATGAAGCCGAGGAATTGGGCGAGGAACGAGATGAACACGATCGCGATCAGGATGGGCGCGATGTACTTGATCATGATGCGCCACGCTGCACGCCAACGGAACTTCGATGAGGCCATGATTTCTTCCTCGATGATCTTCGGCTTGATGCACCAACCAACGAAGATGCAGGTCAGGAATGCTACGATCGGCATCATGATGGTGTTCGAGACAAAGTCGAAGAAGTCGAGCAGCGAAGTGCCCGCACCCAACGGCTCGATGAACGAAAGACCGTTGTAGCCCAGGTTCACGAACACAGCCGCAACACCGATGATCACGAACGTGAGCACAGTTGCCTTCTTGCGCGAGCATTTCGCGCCGTCATGCATGATCGAAACGCAGGTCTCCATGAGCGAGATCGCCGAGGTGAGCGCTGCGAAGATAACGAGCAAGAAGAACAGCACGCCGATAACGGGTGCGAAATCGCCAAACGATGCGAACATCTGCGGCAACACGATGAACATGAGACCGGGGCCGGAATTTTCGGTAACCGCCTCAGGCGAACCCAGCGCAACGAATGCCGCTGGCACGATCATGAGGCCCGCCAAGAACGAAACACCGATATCGAAGCCCGCAACACGGATCGCGCTCGAAGTGAGCGAGTCGCGCTGCTTCATGTAGGAGCCATAGGTGACCATGATGCCCATCGCGATGGACAGCGAGAAGAACATCTGTCCCAGCGCCGCAACCACGAGCTCTATCGAGAACGCAGAGAAATCGGGCACCAGATAATAGGCAGCGCCATCGAGCGCGCCAGGCTGGCAGAGCGTGTAGACAACCAGGATGACCGTCATGATGATAAGCGCTGGCATCATGATCAGGTTAGCCTTCTCAATACCGCCCTTGATGCCGCGCGACACGACGAAGAACACGATAGCCATGAAGATGAAGAGCCAGATATACGACTCAAAACTGCTGGTGATGAAGCTAGAGAAGTACGTACCGCCATCGCCGATCATGGTTGCGGGATCGAAGAAATACGCACCGACGTACTTCGCCACCCAGCCACCGATCACGCAATAGTACGGCGTGATGATGAACGGAACGAGCGAAGCCAGGATGCCAATGAAGGCATACTTCTTGCCGAACAGCTTGAACGCGCCGATGGTAGACTGGCGCGTCTTACGACCGAGCGCGATCTCGACAAGCAGAAGCGACAGACCAAAGGTGAACACGAGCACCAAGTAGGTGAGCAAGAACATACCGCCACCATACTTCGCCGCCAGATACGGGAAGCGCCACAGATTACCCAAGCCGACCGCAGAAGCGGCTGCAGCCAAGATGAATGCCCATTTGCTTGACCAGGTGTCACGAGCAGCATGTGCAAGTTGAGACATAGATCCCCCATTCAGGTTCAATTCGTTCGCTCGCTGATCCAGTTCGATTCGCACTGGATCGGTTCGCGATATTGCTAGACACGTTGATTTGTATTGCTACGAAGAATAGCAAAAGAACCTTAAAATCTTCACAAGAATGACCGCGCAGGAGCAAGCGGCGAACGTGAACGGGCTGCGAACATTCCCAGCGCTACAGATTGCGCGCGCGGCGACGAGCACGCGCGGCGGCCGCAGAAAGCACCGTGGCAGAAGGCAGCGGCTCGGTATTCTGCTCAGGCTGCTTCTTGCTATGCTTGCCTTCAGGTTGAGGGTCCTGTGCTGCGGCTTCGCTAGTGCCGCTCACGGCGGCAGCATGTCGGGCTCTTCGCTCCGATGAAGCCCGCGCCCCAGCATAGACTTGCGAGAAATCGAACTTGGTGGCTTCACTCGAGTCAGAAGTCTCGGCTGAAGCGCTCGATTCCCTTTGGCCAGTAGACTCATCAGCCAAAACCCGCTCTTCTGCAACCGGCTTCACAGGTTCAACTTTTGGCAATTCACGCTCGAGCGCTGCATGCGAAGCTGAAGGAGTTGCTTGGCTTTCTGCAAATGAAGAAGATTGGTCCGCTCCTGAAGAGCTTGCAGGGGCAGCCTCTGCGGTTTGGGTTTCTGCCGCGCTGGATGCCTCCAGCGAAGAGGCTGGCATCGTTGCCGCAGGCGCACTTATCGAATCGACCACAACAGCTTGAGCATCGCTCGTCATGAAAGCGCTGACAGCAGAGGCCTCTTCAGAAGAGCAGGCATCGAGATTCGGGCCACGAGGGATCACGATCTCGCGGTCTTGCTCTTTTTCCTGGCGCCACCGCGCCCAGCGCGCAGCAGGTGATGAATCCGCTGCACCAGTGCGTTTCTTGGCCTTCTTCGAAGACTTCTTCCCCTTCTCCGTACTGGCCTTAGGAGTTTCTTCGACCACCTTAGGAGCAGGCTCTTCGAGCGTTGAAACCGGCGGAATATCCTCGATCGCATCGGAAAGGTGCTGATCAGGAGCAAGTTCACCGCGCAGCCCACTCGGGCGAGGATCGTAGTAGAAGTGCTGCTCAGCGTAGGTCACATGCCAGAGCACAAGTCCTTCAGCAGGCGCGTTCTGTCCTGCTGCCTGTCGGTTGCGCGCCGCGAGCACCTCGCCCACCCACTCGGGCGTGCGTTTCCCGCGACCAACCAACACGAGCGTACCCACCATCGTGCGCACCATAGAATGCAAGAACGCGTTCCCGATGACCGTGATCACGATGAAGTTCGAATTCCAGATCTGCTCTTGCTTGAACGAGATATCGGCAACATAGCGATGCGTGGGCTTATCCTTCGCTGAAACCGCCATGCAGAAGCTCTTGAAATCGTGCTCGCCCAGCAGATGCGTAGAAGCCTGCTTCATCGCCTCAACATCGAGCGGCTTGCCCAGATGCCAGCAGAACTTCTCCATGAGCAGGGGCGCAGCCACATCGGTACAGATGTAGTAACGATATTCGCGCATAACGGCCGAGAACCGTGCCGAAAAATCCTCTGGCATAGGGCGCACTGAGCGGAACGAGATCTCTTCATGCGTAAGCGCGTTGAGCGATTTCAGAAGTGAATCGGGCTTGCGGCGAAACCACTCATCGGGGAGCAGATCGAAGCTGATCACCTGGCAAAGCGCATGAACGCCAGCGTCGGTCCTGCCAGCGCACGTGGTATCGATGCGCCGACGAAACAGCAGCTCAAGGGCATCTTCGATATTTCCCTGAACCGTAAGCTGCCCATTCTGCCGCGCGAAGCCCGAAAAAGGCTCTCCGTTGTACGAAAACCACGCTGCGACCCTCATGAACGCCGCCCCGTTCTGTGGTTGTGCCTGCTTGCCATGATGCGCCTCTACGATGCTTTCCAGATCTCGCGTCCGAACAGATCGTGCAAGTCTGCCTTGAGCATATGATCGCGCGCATTGATGGTGAGCGGCAGCTCTGCGCGCATGCGGCTGCCGTCGGTCTGCGCCACGAAGAGCACGATCGGGTCGTTGCCGGGATGGGTCTTCAGGATGTCCAGCAGGCGCGAAGAAGAAAGCGCGTTCAGCTCGTTGGATTGCACCTGCAGCTCCATGCACACCGGCTTCACGTTCTGCTGCTCTTCGGTAAGTTCGAGCTTTTCGATCTCGTAGCCGATAAGCTGGTTCGCGCGGTCGCTCACCTCGAACTTGCCGCGCACGGTTACCACTGCATCTTCCTCGAGCACGCTGGAGACCTTCTCGTAGTCGAAGCAGATGCACTCGATGCTGCCCGCCAGATCTTCCAGATTGAAGGTGGCCATGAGGGTGTTGCGCTTCGTGCGCTTCACGTTCACGTCGGAGACCATGCCCGCACATTTGATGTTCTTGATGCTCTCTTCGCGCTCGTTCAACTCCGTCATCGAGTATTTGTTCGTGCGCGAAAGATAGTTCTCGTACGGGCTTAAGGGATGATCGGAGACATACATCTTCAGGATCTCTTTTTCGAAGGTAAGCTTCGTGCGCTTATCCCATTCCACCCCATCGGGCTCAGGGATATCCTCGACGAAGCCCGCATCCGGATCGTCCGCGAACATGTCGAACATGCTCACCTGACCAGCGGATTTATCCTTCTGGCGCTTGGCTGCATCGTCGAGCAGCGATGTTTCATCCACGAAATACATGAGCTGCTTGCGCGTGTAGCCGGTCGAATCGAACGCACCGGACTTGATGAGCGCTTCGAGCGTCTTGCGGTTATAGCATGAGGAATCCACGCGGTTCACGAAATCGTGAAGCGAAGTGAACGGACCGTTGGCCTCGCGCTCTGCGATGATGGCCTGCACCACCTTCTCGCCCACGCCACGCACGCCAGCAAGACCGAAGCGGATGCCGCCATCAACCGGGGTGAATTCCAAGCTCGAAGAGTTGATATCGGGCGGAAGCACGGGGGTGCCGTTGTGGTTCGCGCTAGCAATATAGCGAATGAGCTTGTCGTTGCTGCCCATGTAGCTGGTGAGCACCGCTGCCATGAATTCGTTGGGGTAATGCGCCTTCAGGTAAGCCGTGCGCATGACCAAGATGGCGTATGCTGCAGAATGCGACTTGTTGAACGCGTACTTCGCGAACTTCTCGGCATCTTGCCAGATCTGCTGGGCAACTTCGAGAGAATAGCCGTTCTCGACCGCACCTGAATCCCAGTCAGCCTGAAGGCCGCGCATCACGTCGATCTTCTTCTTACCCATCGCCTTACGCAGCTTGTCGGATTTGCCTGCCGAAAAACCGCTCATGACCATGGAGATCTGCATGATCTGCTCCTGGTAGACCATGGTGCCATGGGTCTCTTCCAAGATGCCGCGCAGACGGTCGTCGTAATAATGAACCGCTTCGGGATTCTTCGCCGCCTTGATGTAGTCTTCGACCATGCCTGACTCAAGCGGACCGGGGCGGTTGAGCGCGATAGATGCGACAACATCCGAGAATTGCTTTGGGGGGAGGCGCTTGAACAGGCTCACATAGAGCGCGCCTTCCACCTGGAAAAGACCATCCATGTTGCCCGATTGCATGAGCTCGAAGGCTTTTTCATCGTCGGTGGGGATCTCTTCAGGAACGATCTTCGTGCCGTAGCGCTCTTCGATGTTGCGACAAGCGATCGAAAGCACGTCGAGCGTACGAAGACCGAGGAAGTCCATCTTGAGAAGGCCCAGGTCGGGTGTGTAGTGGCCGTCGTATTGGGTGATGATGCCGCCGCCCTTGGTATCGCGCTTCATGGGCACATGGTCGGCCATGGGGTCGCGGCAGATGATGGTCGCGCAGGCATGCACGCCTTCACCGCGCACGTGGCCTTCGATGGATTTCGCCGCATCGATCACCGCATGCACATCGGGCTCGTCTTCGTAAGCCTTAGCCAGATCAGGATTGGTTTCGAGCGCTTGGTCGATCGTGATGCCAAGCTCGTTGCCGATCATCTTGCAGATGCGGTCGCCCGTGCTGTAAGGATAGTCGAGCACGCGCGCAGCATCGCGTACGGCGTTCTTCGCCTGAAGCGTGCCGAAGGTGATCACCTGCGAAACGTGGTCTTCGCCATACACATCCTTGATGTGGTTGATAACCTCTTCACGCCTACCCTGCTCGAAGTCGACGTCGATATCGGGCATCTCCACACGCTCGGGAGAAAGGAAACGTTCGAACATGAGACCGTTGGGCAGCGGATCGAGGTCGGTGATACCCATGGCGTATGCCACGATCGCACCTGCCGCCGAGCCACGGCCCGGACCAACGCCGATACCTTGGCTGCGCGCCCATTCGATGTATTCCTGCACGATCAAGAAGTACGCGGGGAAGCCTTGATCGATGATGACCTGCATCTCGTAGTCGGCCTGCTTCTGCACGTGCTCGGGAACGGGATCGCCGTAGCGCTTGATCAGGCCTTCCTGCACGCGCTTGCGGAACCATGATTCCTCGGTCTCCCCTTCGGGCAGCGGGAACTTCGGCAAAATGGGATCGCGCTCGAGCTCGACGTTGCACTTTTCCGCAACCTCGATGGTGTTATCGCAGGCCTCGGGGAAGTCCTTCAACGCCGCGCGCATTTCCTCTTCGGTCTTCATGTAGAACTGATCGTTGGGGAACTTGAAGCGCTTTTCCTGGTTGATGGTCTGGTTGGTGCCGATGCACAGCATCACGTCCTGCGCCTGCGCATCCTCTTGCACGAGGTAGTGGAAGTCGTTCGTTGCGATGGTCTTGAGCCCCAGGTGGTTCGCAATTTCCGTGAGCTGTTGGTTGAGCTCGCGCTGCGTCTTGCCCGCATCGGAGGTGATACCCTGGTCTTGGAGCTCGATGTAGAAATCGCCCGGCTCATAGAGCGCGGAGAGCTTCTTCGCCCACTCAATGGCTTCGTCGATCTTGCCCGCGTCCACGCAGCGTGGGATGATACCCGCGATACAGGCGCTCGTGGCGATCACGCCTTCGGAATACTTCTCGAGCATCTCGAAGGTCGTGCGCGGGCGATAGTAGAAATTGTCCACATGCGATTCGCTCACGAGCTTCACGATGTTGTGATAGCCCGTGTTGTTCTTCGCGAGCAGGATCATATGATGAAGCTTCTGCTTACCTTCCTTCTTCAAGGAAGAATCCGTGGTGAAATAGATCTCGCATCCGAAGATGGGTTTTACCCACTTGCCCGTTTCTGCCTTCACCTTGTCGCATGCGTCCGCTAACTCTGGCACACCCGACATAACGCCATGGTCCGTAATGGCCACCGCCGGCATACCCAGGTCAGCCGCGCGCTTCACCATGTCGTAGACTTTGGTAGCGCCATCGAGCAGCGAGTATTCCGTATGGTTATGAAGGTGGACAAAAGCCATGAGCAACATCCTTCTATCGTGTGCGCGAAAGCTGGTTCTTCACCGCAAGATCGCGCGAAGAGCAATGCAGAAATCGAGGCGTTCAAGGACTTTCATTGTGCCATCTTCAGCCGTGACTTGCTAGGGCAAAATGGGCGGTTTCGCATCGAAATCACGAACGGTTCGGGTTTGAAGGTGGAAGGAAGTCGTTTTAGAATCTCCATAACCCCAGTTCGGCTGTATACAAGATGTTGTGTTTTCCCAGGTTACAAATTGGATTTCGCCACAAAATATTGGTTTTTTCGGTTTACACCAAATTGCGCATGGAGTAGCATGAGAGAGGTAAGGTAATTGATACTAAGTTAGTAACAATTACAGGAGCACCAGCAGTACCGAATAAGGTTATGAATAACGGAGGGGGTATTATGACCACGCTTGAAGCACCTGCATTCGCAGCACAAAACACAACATGGGATGCTAAAGCAAATCAAAGCCACGGAGCCGCAGAAGAAACACAGAAGCACACGCACCAGCCTGCCGCTTCATCCGAACATATGCATCTGCAAAATGTTTCGGTTTCTATCTCTTATTCTTCGCCTGACGACTTCCGCGTCACTAACGAAGAGATCGAACAGTACATCGCTCGAGGTCGCGAACTTGAGCCAAGCAAGGATCTTGCCTGGATCGATCTTGCCGTTGAAGCGGAAGATGTCGCAATTCACTATGGGTACCACGCTCAGCCGTTCGAGCGCATCCGTCGCATCACCGGCTACCTGGTTGGCACCCTCGATCGTTTCAACGACGCAAAGCGCGCCGAAGAGCACGATCGTGTGAAGCACGACATCCCGTGCACCTGTCGCTAAATAACGCTGCCTTGCCTAAAGAAAAGCCGCTCGCCTCTTGTTGGGTGAGCGGCTTTTTTGTTTCTCTGGTTTGTGGGAGTCGGTTAAGTGTTAGGGGTCGGGTAGTTTGTCACCTGCGCCTAAGCTTTTACGATGCGAGCGCCTTGCGGCGTGTCTTCGATGCGGAAACCGAGCTCGGCAAGTCCGTCACGGATCGCATCGGCAACCGCGTAGTTCTTGTTAGCGCGCGCGTTGGCACGGGCATCGAGCAACGCTGCCATCGCTGCTTTCACCGTTGCGGGATCCGCCCCATCGCCTGGCGCGAAGCCAGCGAACTCCATCGCGAGCACCATTACCTCAGCGGCGCTCTCCTCATCATCGAGCACGGTTGCTCCCGCTTCAGCTGCATCGTTTATCTCGATCGAAATGCCGAGCACATCCATGAGCTCGACCACTGCCTGTGCAGCCTTCTCGAACGTCTGAACATCCGCTTCTGTAACAGAAGCGCTTTGCTGGACATCGTTTAAGAGCGTGTTCGCATCGCTCACGAAGCTGAAGATGGCACCGAGTGCGGCAGCGGTATTGAAATCGTCGTCCATCGCTTCAGTGAACGAGTCTTTCATGTCCGCAATGAGCGTTGCGACCGCGATCGAAGTTGCAAGCGAGCCCGCATGAGCATCAGAGGCGTCGGGCGTATGGCCGTCTCCTGCCTTCGCCTGCGATTGCTGTGCTGAACGCGCGAGCCAAAGCGCATTCGTGACGAAATTCTCCAAGCGCTCGAGCGCCGCCGCCGATTCCTGCAGACGCGCATCCGAGAAGTCGAGCGGGCTGCGGTAGTGCGTCTGCAACATGAGCATACGAAGCACTGCCGGATCGGTGGTCTCTAAGATGTCGCGCAACAGCAAGAAGTTGCCGAGCGATTTGCTCATCTTCTCGGAGTTAATCTGGAGCATGCCACCATGCATCCAGTAGTTCGCGAATGTGGTTTCAAACGCCGCTTCAGATTGCGCGCGTTCGTTCTCGTGGTGCGGGAAACACAGATCCGCGCCGCCGCCATGGATGTCGAAGGGCAGATGAAGATACTTCTCAGACATGGCCGAGCATTCGATGTGCCAACCAGGACGGCCTTCGCCCCACGGAGAAGACCAGCTCGGCTCACCCGGCTTCGCTGTCTTCCAAAGCGCGAAATCGAGCGGATCGCGCTTGCGGTCTTCCAAGCCTTGGCCATCGGCGCGCAGTTCGCGATGACCCGATTCCATCTCGTCCACATTGCGATTCGAGAGTTCGCCATACGCTGAATAGGAACGCACGGCGAAGTACACATCGCCATCGACCTCATACGCATGGCCTTTGTCGATCAGGCGTTGCACGAGCTTGATCATCGTGTCGATCTCTTCGGTAGCCTTCGGACGGATATCGGGGTCCTGCACGCCGGCTGCATGCATGTCGGCGATGAAAGCGTCGGTATATTCTTCGGCGACCTCGGCAGCCGTTCGACCTTCCTCGAGCGCCTTGTTGATGATCTTGTCGTCCACGTCGGTCACATTCTGCACAAAGGTAACTTCGAACCCGCGCCACGTGAGGTAGCGCCGGATGGTGTCGAACGAGATGAACGTGCGCGCATTGCCGATATGGATGTAGTTGTACACGGTCGGGCCGCACACATACATGCCCACTTTGCCCTCGTTCACGGGAACGAACTCGCGCTTGGTGCGCGTTTTAGTGTCGTAGATCTTGATCATGGTGTTCCTATCTTGATGGTATCGGTGGTACTGGTCGTGATGATCGGCTTCAACGGGACCCATCGTCAGCTTCGATGATAAGCGCGGTATGAAGCGTTACTGGTCTTGATCGATCTGATCGGCTTCTTGTTGCGCCGCACGCTCTGCCTGCTTGTCGAGCGCTTGCTGTTTCACCGCGAAGGCTTCGAGCTCATCGACGCGCTTGTAGAGATTGCGGATCGCACGTTCTACGGGATCAGGCAGGTCTTCGAGGCGTTCGCCCTGACAATCCCCGTTGTTGAGGAAGTAATCCTTGTGATCGGCGCGAATGGGAGGCAGCGTTGCTTCTCGCTGAGCATCAGGTGAACTTACGCTTGGCTCTTCAGCAGGAGACGATGGAATCTTCGCCGCCGCTGCTTTCTGCAGGTCGATCTCCTTGTCCTTCGCTGCACTCTTTGATGTTGAAACGCCATCGCGCACAACGATATGCCCGGGAACGCCTACCACGGTACAATTCGGCGGTACGTCCTTCACCACTACCGAGCCACCGCCGATCTTCGAGTTATCGCCGATGGTGATCGAACCGAGCACCGCAGCGCCCACACCCACCATCACGTTGTTGCCAAGGGTCGGATGGCGCTTGCCGGTTTCCTTGCCAGTGCCGCCCAGCGTGACATTCTGGTAGAGCACGCAATCATCGCCGATGATGGTGGTCTCGCCGATGATCACGCCCATCGCATGGTCAATGAAGAAACGGCGGCCGATCTGCGCGCCCGGGTGAATCTCAACACCCGTCCAAAAACGTGCGCACTGCGAAAGATAGCGCGCCAATCCGCGCAGGCCCTTCTTCCAGAGCCAGTGGTTGATCACGTGCGCCCAGCGTGCTTGAAGGCCGGGATAGGTGAGCCATATGAGGAACTTCGAAGGCGCCGCTGGGTCGGTTGCCTGAACGGTGCGAATGTCTTCTGCCATTGTTGAGAATATATTCATGGGATTCAATCCTTCTTGTCTTGCGAAATAGTACCATGTTTAGCTTGCATGGTGCGGGTAACGTTAAGAGCGTTACTCAGAAGCGAGATGGGCAGGTTGTGTAGGACGAGCCGACATCGAGCCAAAGCACTCCGAGAAATCCACTTTTGCAATCATTGTCTTTGCAAAAGTTAGTTCGAGGGCGCGACGCTATGAGGCGAGCCTGCACAATGTGCCCGTCTCGCTTCGTAGCAGCCCTAACAACATCGACAGACAAGAGCGACGGCCTCAGCCGAGATGCCTTCTTCGCGGCCTTCGAAGCCGAGACGTTCGGTGGTGGTGGCTTTTACGCCGATATTTTCCGTTGCAATGCCGCATGCACGTGCGATGTTCTCGCGCATCGCCTCGCGATACGGAGAAAGCTTCGGGGCTTGCGCAGCGATAACGCAATCAATATCGAGGATCTCGAAGCCTTCTTCACGAAGCAGATTAGCAGCTGCTTCGAGCAGCTTGAGCGAATCGGCATCTTTATAGGCTGGATCGGTGTCGGGAAAATGCTTGCCGATATCCCCCAGGCGCGCAGCACCCAAAAGAGCATCGGCTATTGCATGGAGCAGCACATCGGCATCCGAATGGCCATCGAGGCCTTGGTGATGCGGAATATCCACTCCACCCAAAATAAGCTTGCGGTTGGGGGCAAAGGCGTGAACATCCATGCCGAACCCTACGCGCAGCTTGCGCAGCGCAGCCATCTCGGGGCTTGGGTTGGGAATGTTCGCCATGTCGGGAGCGTTCATATTCATCAGCGACACCTACTCGACACCTTCGCGCAGCGCCTGGCGCACCGCCGCTGAGATGATGAGATAGTCTTCGGGCACCGTGAGCTTGATGTTGTCGCGCTTGCCTTCGACCACCATCACGCGACCGCCCAAACGTTCGATGAGCGATGAATCATCCGTGCCCACGAAGCCATCGGAAAGCGCCGCCGCATGCGCACGACGATAGATGCCCGCACGGAAGATCTGCGGAGTTTGCGCGTTCCAAAACACCGAACGATCGGGCGTTCCTTGGATGATGCCGTTCTCGACGATCTTGAGCGTGTCGATGGAAGGATGGCCGACCACTGCGCCATCGCAATCGATGTTGCCCTTGAGCACGCTGATCGTATGGTCGACCAATTCACGCGAGATGAGCGGACGCGCACCGTCGTGCAGCATGACGTACTCGAAGTCATCTGGCACGAGCTCCAAGCCGGAAAATGCCGATTCCTGACGCGTGGCACCTGCAGGGGCCATGACGATAGGGGTAGCGAACGGAAAGGGATCGATCGCTTTCAAGAGGTATTCGCTCGTACGCTCTTCGGGGCAAACGACCACGATGAGCCCCACATCACCCACACTGTCGAACACTTCAGCTGAGCGCGTGAGAATAGGCTTGCCTGCAATCTCAACGAGCTGCTTGCCGCCTTCGTGACCGAATCGCTCGCCGCTGCCGCCCGCCAAGATGATGACCGCGGTCTGCGCGCCTTCATTCACCTTTCCCTGCAACTGCATCTGCTCACGCAAGGAACCGAAGGTGTCATCGTCGCGCATCTTGCTCAAGATACCGTTGAGAGCCGAAGGGGCGAAGATGGGATCGATCGTTTGCTCTGGCATAGAGAACCTCTTATCAAGAAAGCTGCCTTATGCAGCAATAATTCAACAAAATTGATTTTACTGCATAAACGCTCTTCATTGAAGCAAACGAATGATCCCATAGGGAAAGAAAGAGGCTTGCCCGCAAGGACAAGCCTCTTGTCAGCGGTCTTGAACGACTGGATTAGTCGGCAGCGGAATCTCCTGACGAGCCTCCGCGACCTGAGCCGCTGTAGGTGAGCCCTGCGCGCCCAAGATCGTAGTTGCTCAAGATGAGCTCCGCTTCTTGCGCGATAGTATCACGCTTGCGCGGTGCCGGAATCGAACCCGTACCCTGGTTGAACACGAGCTTCTCGTCTTCCACATCGACATCGATGACCGAGCCACTCGTCCATTTGCCTTCCAGGATCTGCTCGGAGATCGGATCCTCGAGCAGGCGCTGGATCGCGCGGCGCAACGGACGGGCACCGAAGGAAAGGTCGGTTCCTTCCTTGGCAATGAGACGATTCGCAGCATCGGACATATTGATGGTCATGTTCTGCTCGATCAGGCGATCGCGAAGATCAGCCACCATGAGGTTCACGATCTCGACGATCTCGTCTTCCGTGAGCGACTTGAACACGATGATCTCATCGATACGGTTCAAGAACTCAGGACGGAACAAGCGCTTGACCTCGCTCATGACGCGGGTCTTGATCTCGTCATCGTTAAGGCCGGTTGCTCCACTGGAAGAGAATCCGAGCGGTGCCGTAGTGGTGATCTCACGTGCGCCCACATTCGAAGTCATGATGATGACCGTATTGCGGAAGTCGACCATGCGTCCTTGCGCATCGGTCAAGCGACCTTCCTCCAAGATCTGGAGCAAGATGTTGAAGACATCAGGATGCGCCTTCTCGATCTCATCGAAGAGCACGACCGAATAGGGACGCTGGCGCACCGCGGTGGTAAGCTGGCCACCCTCGTCGTAGCCTACGTATCCCGGAGGCGAACCGATCAGGCGCGACACCGTATGCTTCTCCATGTATTCCGACATGTCGAAGGAGATGAGCGCATCCTGCGAATTGAACAGGAATTCTGCAAGCGTTTTCGAGAGCTCGGTCTTACCCACGCCCGAAGGGCCGAGGAAGATGAACGAGCCTGCCGGGCGCTTTGGATCCTTGAGCCCGGAACGGCTGCGACGAATAGCCTTCGAAAGCGCCGTTACTGCCTCTTCTTGGCCGATCACGCGCTCATGCAGCACGGATTCCATGCGCAAAAGCTTTTCGGTCTCGGCTTCGGTGAGGTTGGAAACGGGCACGCCGGTAGTCATCGAAACCACATCGGCAATATCTTCCACGCCGATCTCGTTAACGATCTTCTCCGTCTTGTCTTCCCACTCTACCTGGGCCTTCTTGCGCTCTTCGCGCACCTTGGCCTCGCGATCGCGCACCTCGGCGGCGCGTTCGAAATCCTGGTCGGCGATAGCGGCGTCCTTTTCCGCCCGTAACGCACGAAGTTTGTCATCGAGCTCCTGGATCTCGTCGGGCAGCACCATATTGCGAATGCGCATGCGTGCGCCCGCTTCGTCGATCACGTCGATGGCCTTATCAGGCAAGAAACGATCTTGGATATAGCGATCGGAAAGCGAAACTGCCGCCTGCAGCGCCTCATCGGAGAAGTGCACGTGATGATGCTCTTCATACTTATCGCGCAAGCCTTCCATGATGCGAACGGCCTGCTCTTCATTGGGCTCTTTGACAACGAGCGTTTGGAACCTGCGCTCGAGCGCCGAATCCTTTTCCAGATGCTTGCGATATTCATCGAGCGTGGTAGCCCCGATAATCTGGATCTCGCCACGCGACAGAGGCGGCTTCAGGATCGCAGCCGCGTCCATCGAACCTTCGGCTGCACCCGCACCAATGATGGTGTGAAGCTCGTCGATGAACAGGATGATATCGTCCGCCTGCTCAACTTCCTTGATGCACTTCTTCAAGCGCTCCTCGAATTCGCCGCGATACTTCGAACCAGCAACGAGCGCCGAAACATCCAGCGTGACCAAACGCCTATTACGCAAGATATCGGGCACTTGATCGGCCACGATGAGCTGCGCAAGCCCCTCGACCACTGCCGTTTTGCCCACACCCGGCTCGCCCAAGAGCAGCGGATTGTTCTTCTGGCGACGGCACAGGATCTGCATCATGCGCTCGATCTCGCCTGCACGCCCGATAACCGGGTCGAGCTTCCCATCGGCTGCTTTCTTCGTAAGGTCAACGCTGAATTCCTTCAGCACGCTATCCGAAGAGGATGCCTGCGGATCGAACTGCTGGCCAGCGAAGACCGAAGACTGCCCCACCAGATCGTTGAGCGCCGCACGCAGGTCATCCCCTGAAACGCCCATGCGCTCGAGCACCTCTATTGCGGTGCCTTCGTTTTCGCGGATGATACCGAGCAGAAGATGCTCAGTGGAAATATAGCTTTGCCCCATCTGCATGGCCTCACGCAGAGAATTCTCCAACACCCGCTTAACGCGTGGCGTGAAGCTCAAATGCCCGGACACATCGGTGGATTCATCGATCGTAACGATACGACGGATGGCCGCCACCGTGGCCTCGTAATGCACCCCCAGGCGCTCCAGGGCCTGAGCTGCCAGACCATCTTCTTCCTTGAGTAAAGCCAAGAGCACGTGCTCAGTGCCAACGTAGGGCTGATGAAGCCCGCGGGCTTCCTCCTGCGCCAAAACCAGCACTTTGCGCGCCTTGTCAGTGAACTTGTCGAACGACATTTACGCGCCACCTCCTTTTGTTACTTGGCTTCGTCGCGCATATGGGGGAACAGTAATACATCGCGGATCGTTGCTGAATTCGTAAGAAGCATGGTGAGGCGATCTATTCCAATGCCCACACCGCCAGCGGGAGGCATTCCGTATTCCAAAGCGCGCACGTAGTCATCGTCGAATCCCATTGCCTCATCGTCGCCCATGTCCTTAGCAGCAAGCTGCGCTCGGAATCGCTCCGCTTGATCAACGGGATCATTTAGTTCATTAAAAGCATTAGCATATTCATGGCCGGAAATAAACAGTTCGAAGCGGTCAGCTACTTCATCTTCACCAATTTTCCTTTTTGCGAGCGGCGAAACCTCGATCGGATGGTCGGTGACGAAGATGGGCTGAATGAGCGTCTCTTCGACGCATTCCTCGAAGAGTTCGGAAATGATCTTGCCCGTGCCCCACCCTTCTTCGACATGAACGCCGTGCTTGTCTGCCACGGTGGCAGCTTCTTCGCGCGTCATGGCGAAGCTGATGTTCTCGCCCGTGACCTCATTCACGAGCTCGACCATGCTCGCCCGTCTCCATTCGCCACCAAGATGAATGGTCGTGCCCTGATATTCCACATCGAGCGTGCCGCAAGCCGCCATAGCCGCTGCTTGCACGAAGCCTTGCGTGAGCTCCATCATGCCCTCAAGATCGGAGAAAGCCTGGTAGGCTTCCATCGTGGTGAACTCGGGGTTGTGATACGGGTCCATGCCCTCGTTGCGGAACTGGCGGCCGATCTCGAAGACCTTCTCGAAACCGCCCACGAGCAAGCGCTTCAGAGGAAGCTCGGTTGCGATGCGCAGGAAGTAATCGCGATCGAGCGCGTTGAAATGCGTGGTGAAGGGCTTCGCGTTCGCGCCGCCCATGATCGAATGCAGGAAGGGCGTTTCGACCTCGTAGAAGCCCTGCTCTTCCATGTAATGGCGAATAGCCGAGATGATCTTCGAGCGCTTCACGAAGGTCTCGTGTACCTCGGGGTTCACGATCAGATCGACATAACGCTGGCGATAACGCAGTTCCTTGTCGGCAAGGCCGTGGAACTTCTCCGGCAGGGGGCGCAGCGATTTCGAGAGCAGTTCGTAGGAATCGACCGCCACGGAAAGCTGGCCGCGACGCGTACGCATCATAAGGCCGGACACGCCGATCCAATCGCCCACGTCCAGATCCTTCATAGCCGCGAAGGCTTCTTCACCCAGCGCATTGATGCGGCAGAACAACTGGATCGAGCCGGTGGAATCGCGCAGCTCCATGAAGATGATCTTGCCCTGATCGCGCTTGGCCATCACGCGACCAGCCACCTCTACGCGATCTTCGGTGTTCTCGCCATCTTCAAGACCAGCGTATTTTTCGTCGAGGTCGATGATGTGATGCGAATAGGCAAACGCATGACCGTAGGGGTTCTCACCCGCCGCAATGAGCGCCTCGCGCTTGGCATGTCGCACCAGGATCGGATCGTCTTCGGGTGTTTCAGGTGTTGCGTTTTGAGTGGTGTTCTCGCTCATCGATTGCCTTTCATTTTCTAGGAAAAACGCTGGTACGAAGGGTACCAGCGTCTCGATTACAGCTGTTTCTTATGGTAGTTGAAGTTCGCCTGGCTTACAGCAGGTATGCACGCTTACTGCTCGATCTTCAAGACCTTGATATGGATATCGCGGCCAGTAGGACCTTGCAGGTCGATCTCGTCGCCCTTCTTGGTGCCAAGGAGCGCCGCGCCAACGGGAGACTCATTGGAGATCTTGCCAGCAGTAGAATCGCTCTCTGCCGCACCGACAATGGTGAAGACGCGTTCGTTGCCACCCATGTCGACCGTGACCTTGCTGCCGATGTGGACCTTAGAAGATTTGGTGGGGGCGTCGACCACGGTTGCTTCGCCCAAGATGCGGGTGATCTCGGCGATGCGGCCTTCCATCATGGCCTGCTCGTTCTTTGCGTCATCATATTCGGAGTTTTCCGAGATGTCGCCAAATTCGCGGGCTACACGGATGCGCTCACCGATCTCGGCGCGCTTTTCGGTTTCGAGATAATGCAGCTCTTCTTCGAGCTTCGCTTTGCCTTCTTGGGTTAAGATGTAGTCCTTTTCCATGGAACTCCCCTTGTATTCGTTCGTTCGGTCGTTTTATGCGAGCATCGCCCGCGCAGAAGAAACGCGCTTGATCTGGCGCGTTTCTCGTAAGTGTTTATTCAGCCTTGTCCTTTTCCGGTTCGGTCTCTTCGAAAACGGCATCGGAAGTGGTGGTGTTCTGTTCGGCTTCTGCTTCGGCTGCAGCAACATCGGCCTTCTTCTGGCCCGGCTCAGGCTTGTCTACTACTTCAAGCTCTTCAGGCTCTTTGCCTTCAGCCTGCTTAGCAGCCTCTTCGGCTTCTTTCTTCTTCTTGCCGCCGCCGAGGCCCTCGCGCAAGTTCTTGACCGTCTTACCGATAGCGGTTCCGAGCTTGGGAAGATTTTTGGGGCCGAAGATGATAAGGATGACCACCAAGATGATGATGATCTCGACAATACCGAAAGGTCCGATCTTCATGTTGTATGCACCTCCGCAGGGATTGCACGTACGTTGAGCGCGACACAGGGTGAAGCGCGGTTTATTCAGTATGAACCAAGGTATGAACTACCCTAGTGATACGCGCAGAAATTGTACCAAAAAACACATGCAGCGCTCGTACAATCCCTTTAAGCGGTTCATGTTAGGTGGGGGTGGAGTTGCAGCCTGCGCCTGCTGCGCAGGCTGTCATCCCTAGGAAATAAAACGAGCCCCGTAGGGCTCGTTTGAATTTCTGGTCGGGGACAGAAGTTCATGCGCGTCAAGGCCGAGCCACTGCGTGGTTGCTTCGCAAGCCTTGACCCGCATGGCTGAAGTGCTTGAAATAGCACTTCGGTGAACCTTACGGTTCAAATCCTTGCAGGCATAGCCTGCACCAGCTGTGCTGGTGGTCATCCCTCACAAATAAAACGAGAGAGCGAATTGCTCTCTCGTTTAAATTTCTGGTCGGGATGACAGGATTTGAACCTGCGACTTCTTCGTCCCGAACGAAGCGCGCTACCAAACTGCGCCACATCCCGACATATGATGTGCCGTAAACGGCGTTGCCTATGGTATCACAGCCTGGTAGTGCACGGCAATAAAGCAAATCGCTCACGTACAAAGAATCCATCTGAGTGAGACTGGCACACCGGCAATCACAAAAAAGGAACGGCCCTTGCGAGCCGTTCCTTGATCATTTCGTATCTGCGCGGTGCGAATTAGTAGCGGACATACCACATGTCGGAATGGACACCACTCACCTTCACCACATCACCCGTACGTGGAGCATGGATCATCTGGCCACCTCCGATATAGATGCCGGTGTGATGCGAGTTGATGCAAATATCACCGGGCTGCGGATTGCTCACGCGCGTCCATCCTTGGATGGTGCCCGTGGTGCACCAGTGGCTGCCCATTTTGCCCGTGAGGCAGTAACCGACCAAGCCGGAGCAGTCGAAGCTGTTCGGACCTGCTGCACCCCAACCATAAGGCTTGCCCAACTGAGCATACGCGCGGTCAACGACAACGTTGCCCGTTACCGTCTGGGGCTTAGAGTTGTTCGCTGGCTTTGAGCTGCTTCCAGAATTGCCGCTATTGGAGCTGCCACCGTTGTTGTTATTAGCGATCGCTTGCTCAGCCGCAGCTGCTGCAGCAGCACTGCGCGCCTCTTCTTCTTGGCGCATGAGCTCTTGAACTTCAGCGTTCAGATTGTCGTAAGTTTCCTGCATCTGAGCGGTAGTAGCTTCAGCCTCGTCCTTGATAGCCTTGGCTTCGCTCGCCTTCTGCGCTGCTACCTGCTCTTGCTGCTCGTATTCAGCCTTAGCAGCCTCTACCTTTTCGCGGGATTCCTTGGTCTTAGCAACGAGCTCAGCATCATTCTCATTCATGGTGTTGAGGATGTTCCAGTTCGTTGCGAACTCTTCGAAGGTGGAAGCGCCCAAGATAACATCAAGGAAGGTGTTACCGCCGGTACGATACATGCTGCGCGCACGTGTTCCCAGCTCTTCCTGATAGCCCTTGATCTTCTCGGTTTCTTCCTGAATCTGGGCTTCAGCTTCAGTTACTTTTTTCTCAGCTTCGGCACGCTCTTCCTCCGCTTCGTAATAATTACTTGAAGCGGCATCAAGTGTTGCCTGCATATCGTTGAGTTTGTCGAGCGCTGCTTGTGCCTCAGCCTGTTTCGAAGACGAAGACGGCACTGCGGATGCAAGGGAGACGGGCAAAGAGAGCCCCACGGCCAGAACGACCGCCATAAATGCAATGAGCAGCGTACGCTTCGGTGCTACATTTATATGCTTCATACTGTTTGAAAACCTCCCAATAGTGGCATAGGGTTCGTGTCTCAGCGTAAGCTGTAGTTGATACTAGCAGAAAACGGGGCATTTATACAGAACTTCAAGCCTTTAAGCCCTGATAAACTGCCCTTCACGCGCTTTACCATGCGCAAGTGAAGCCCCTAAATCCCATGTTCAACGCCTTATTGCTCGTATATACGCGCAATTGTGAAGAATGTGCGCTTTCTGTATGTAGAAGGGTCCTGCGCGCGAACAAAAGCGGTCGAATCTTGCGAGAGATCACACCCATCCAAATCGCGCGATACCGACACGAATGATCCTTCAGCTTGCTCATGCCTCACGCATCTTTGCGAGATGAAGCTACCTGCCTATCCTCATCCGTTGGCACCGCCCTATGGGGAGACACCGTACGCACAGAAGCCTTTTGCCCGCTTTCGCCCGCCGAAGCTTCCTCGTGCTTATCATGCTTGCGACGTTTCACCTCATGAGCGGCATGGGCCTGCAAGTTCGCATTATCCAGAATAGGCTCTTCATAGGTAACGCCCTTGCGCATCGCGATGTTCGCCTGGAAGAGCAAAAAGAGGAAGCCGATGATGCCCGCAAGAAGCGAAGCAGACAGGATCGCAACCTTCGCCACCAGAATCTGCCCTGGATCGGCATACGCGAGATTCGCCACGAAGATAGCCATGGTGAAACCAACACCACCGAGCAGCGCTGCGCCGAAGATGTGCGCCCAATTCACGTTATTGGGAAGCGAAGAGATCTTGAGCTTCACGATGAGGAAGCTGAAGAGGAAGATGCCGATAGGCTTGCCCAAGAGTAGGCCAGCAAAAACGCCTAAGAACACCGGGTCGGCCACGATGGCACCAAAGCTCGTTCCGCCCAGTGCCACATCGGCATTCGTCAGGGCGAACAGCGGCAAGATCGCGAAATAGACCCAAGGGTAGAGCATGCGCTCCAAGCGCGTTGCAGGTGGCACCACTTCTTTCGCCACGCGCGCAAGGTGCGAAACCTCTTTCAGGTAGTCGGACTGACCGAGCACAGGAGCATCGGGCTGGAAGTTCGCGCGTATCTCTTTGAGCTGCTTGTTCGACCAACGTCCGAATGAGAGCAGGTCAACACGCGAGCCAGAGGGGATCGTGAAAGCGAGCAGCACGCCGGCGATAGTGGCATGCACGCCCGACATGAACACGCAATACCAAAGCACCACGCCCAACAGCACATAGGGCCAGAGCGAGTAGAAGTGCAGGCGATTGAGCGCGGTGAGCGCGCCCGACACGACAGGCGAAGCCAAAAGCCACAGCACCGAAGGCGCATGGCCGTAGAAGACCGCGATGACCACGATCGCGATGATGTCATCGGCTACCGCGAGCGTTGAGAGGAACACGCGCACGCCCGCCGGCACGCGCGAACCGAGCAGCGCTAGGATGCCGAGCGCGAACGCGATATCGGTCGCTGTCGGGACGCCCCAACCGCCCAACGTTTCAGGGCTTCCCTGGTTGAACGCCACATAGAAGATAATCGGCACCGCAACGCCACCGATGGCAGCTCCCACCGGTAGGATGGCCTGGCGGATATTCGTGAGCTCGCCGACGGTCATCTCGTATTTGATCTCGAGGCCCACCAGCAAGAAGAACAAGCACATGAAGATATCGTTGATGATGTGCGCGAGCGACATCGAAGTGTTCGTGCTGCCGAACCCCAACGTTATCTCGGTATGCCAGAATTCCAAGAACGAGCCATATGCGGGCGAATTCGCTATAACGAGCGAGAGAATGGCGCCGAGCAGCATGAAACCCGCCGCTTTGGTCGTGGAGTGCGTGAATTCAAGCAGCTTCAAATAGCGGCGATGATGCCCAGAAACTTCCGAGATGAACGGGGTCTTGTTTCCTTGAGAGTTCTCCACGGTACATGCAGCGCCTGTGGCATGCGCGCCTTCTTCGCCAGTCGGCGATGCATTGACGCTTTCCTCAACAGAGGCACCGGTTTGCTGCTTCTCTGCCGCATCTGGGTTCTGTGCTGAAGCTTTATCGGTTGCCATCTTGTCCTTCTTTCATTTACCGTGCACACAATTGTAAACCACCTAACAACCTGTCAACTTTTCGGTTGGGTTTCAATAATCGTTCACACAAGCCTTAAAAGATGCGTTAGACTAGCTAGTTGTAAAAGTGCATTTGAACGTGCGCTCTTTAGTAACGAAGGGAAAATGACTATGGATATCACCGTCACCGGTCGCCGTATGAACGTCTCCGACGCTCTGCGCGATTATGCGGAAGAAAAGATCGGCAATTCGATGAAAGCGATGGATATCGCACCGCTTTCCGCAGAAGTCGTTCTGCAAGTTGAAAAGAACCCCGCGAACCCCACCCCGTGCACCTGCGAAGTTACCATGCACGCTAAGGGTCATATCATTCGCGTCGAAGAGAACGAAGAGAGCCTCTTCGCCGCCATCGACGTTGCAGCCGCTAAAGTGCTTCGTCAGCTGCGTAAATACAAGACGCGCGTGCTCAACAAGCGCCTGAACGCCGAACCGGTCAACAAGCAGGCGACCGACGTCGACTATGATGCGCTCATGCAGGAACTGTCCGGTGAGGATGAAGAGATCGTACGCGTGAAGGAGCTGGAGCTCCTGCCGCTCACGGAAGAAGAAGCGCTCATCGAGATCGACCTTTTAGGTCACGACTTCTTCGCCTATATCGACCGCGACACCAGCGCGGTGCACATTCTCTATCGTCGTTCGAATGGCGGTTACGGCCTGCTCAAGCACCAGGCATAAGCGCTCGCGAACATACCTTAGAATAGAAAACGGCCCGGATCACCCGGGTCGTTTTCTATTCTCTCCCTGTGATCGGCGAAGAGGGCTCGCTAGTCGGTCACAGCGTCGGATTCGTAGCGGGAGAGGAAGGCCTTGGTGCGGTTGTGCTGCGGGTGGTTGATCACTTGGTCAGGCGTGCCCTCTTCGACGATCACACCCTTGTCCATGAAGATGATCTTGTCGGACACATCGCGCGCGAATGCCATCTCGTGCGTCACGATCACCATGGTCATATGCTCTTCGGCAAGCGCTCGGATGACCTTCAACACCTCTTGCGTGAGCTCAGGGTCGAGCGCAGAAGTGGGCTCGTCGAAGAAGAGGATATCGGGCTGAAGGCAAAGGGCGCGTGCGATAGCCACACGCTGCTGCTGACCGCCAGAAAGCTCACACGGATACGCATCCTCACGGCCTTCAAGACCCATCTGCTTCAAAAGCGTACGGGCAAGCTTTTCGATCTCCGCCTTATCCTTCCCCTCGACGATAACGGGCGCTTCCATCACATTACGCAGTACTGAATAGTGCGGGAAGAGATTGAAATTCTGGAACACGAGGCCAAAGCGTTTGCGCGCTTCCTTGGCAACGTCCTTACCGCTATATACCGTTTTGCCAGATGCATTGTTTTCTGCAACCGTTAGATCGCCATAGCGCAGCGCGCCCGACTCGAACGTCTCGAGCAAGGTGCAGCAACGCAGAAGCGTAGACTTCCCTGAACCAGAAGGCCCGATGATCGAGACCACTTCACCCGGATGAACCCCAAAAGAGATATCCTTGAGCACCATCGCATCGCCGAAGCTCTTCTCAAGGCTCTCAACAAGAAGCACCGCTTTTTCCTGCTCGCTCGCTAATTCCGTTACCTGCGGGGTCGCTTGATTCGTGTCAGTCATACCATGTCCCCTTTTCGCTTAATCGTGATAGTAGGCCAGGCGCTTTTCGATGCGCGAAATGGCGAACTCGACCACGAAGGTGAACACCCAATAGAACAGTGCCGCCACCACGAAAGCCGTGAGCGTACCTTGCGCTGAAACGATGGCGCGCGCCGTGGTGAACATCTCCGCTACACCGATCGTGAACGCCAACGACGTATCTTTAACGAGCACGATCACTTCATTGCCAAGCGCGGGCACGATACGCTTGAAGACCTGCGGGAAGATGATGCGCAGAAACGTTTGCGCTTTGCTGTAACCCAAGATCTCGGCAGCTTCATATTGACCACGCGGAATGGACTGGATGCCACTACGGTAGATCTCAGCGAAATAGGCCGAATAGTTCATGATGAAGGCGACCGCGCAAGCACCGAACTTCCAATCCATCGAGAGCTGCACGCCGAAGATGTAATACGGCGCGAAGAAGATGAACATGAGCTGCAGCATGAGCGGCGTACCGCGCATGATCGAGATGTAGAGACGGAACAGATACGAGATCGGGCGAAAACGGCTCATGCGCCCCAGCGCCACGAGCACGCCGAGCGGAAGTGCGCCGATCAGCGTGACGAAGAAGAGCTGCAACGTAACGAGAAAGCCCTCGCCCAGCATTCCAAGCATTGTGGTGAATTCCATATGCGAACCTTATCGAAAACGGACCGTTAAAAACAAAGAGCAAAGAGAAAAGCCCTGGAACTTCGATGGTCTCGCTACGAGGAGCATCGGGGCATCCAGGGCTTTACATTCAGCGTGCCGCCACTAGGGGCGCAAGATTATTTGAGCACCCACTTATCGATGGAGATCTCTTCAGGATAGTGAGAGACGATCTCTTCAACCTTGCCATCGTTGTAGAGTTCGATGAGCGCGGACTGGATCTTCTCGATCAGTTCGGTGTTGCCCTTCTTCGCGCCAACGCCATAGTTCTCAGAAGAAACTACTTCGTCGAGGATAACGTAGCCGTCTTTACCTGCGATCAGAGACTGTGCGGTGGGATAGTCGATCGCAACTGCGTCGCATGCGCCGCTTTCGAGCTGCATGAGCGCGGTCTGATATTCAGGAGCGGTTTCGAGCTTACCGAGCGTAGAACCGATGGTGTCGTAGTAATCGCCACCCTCAGCGAGGTTGTCGTAAGCAGGTGAGTTGACCTGTGCGACTACGGTCTTGCCCGCAAGATCGGAAAGGCCCTTGATGTCGGAACCTTCACGAACAAGAATGACCTGGTCGTTCAGGTAGTACGGATCGGTGAACTCATAGGTGTCCTCGCGGCCTTCGATGGTGAAGCCATTCCAGATGACGTCGATCGTGCCGGAATCGATCTGAGCATCCTTGGTGTCCCAATCGATGGGGGTAAGCTCGATCTCCCAGCCGTTCTTTTCAGCAACTGCCTTGGCGAGCTCCAGGTCGAAGCCAGTGTATTCACCGTTATCGTCCTTATAGCCGAAGGGCTTGAAGGTCTCGTCGAAACCGACCACGAACTTGCCGTCTTCACCCAAGTACTCCGGAGCTTCGCTCGAAGACTTAGACTCGTTGGACGAGCAACCTGTCATGAGACCAGCCGACAGGCAGATCGCAAACACTGCTGCGAAAAAACACAGTAATAGCTTTTTCATGTTTACCGCTTTGCTCATATTTACCTCTTTGCTATAGATTTTCTACACTTATATCTGAAGGGTCGCACGATGCGCCCATCGGATATGCCACTTTAGCACTATGGAGCGTTAAAGCATGACTACTATAGCACGGAACACCGCGCGGGAAACGAGAATTCGACTGGCCTGCCCAGCTGATGCGGCGGCGGTTTGTGCTATCTATGCTCCCTATGTGCGCGATACCGCAACCACCTTCGATCTCGAACCGCCCACCGTCGAAGAAATGGAGCAGAAGATCGCCACCATCTTGGAAGAGCGCCCGTTCTTGGTGGCGGAGATCGAACGCGCCGATGCCAACACTGCGTCCACTACTTCTCGCGTTGAGACCTGCGATGACGAAACCTTCGCGGTTATCGGCTACTCCTATGCTTCGGCATTCAGGCCGCGCAAAGCCTACCTTCATTCGATCGAGACTTCGGTCTATCTTGCGCCTGAAGCGAAAGGCCACGGTCTGGGAACCAGGCTCTACGGCGCACTTGAGAGCATCCTGCGCCTTCAGAATGTGTACAACGCGAACGCTTGCGTCACCTATACCGAACCTGCCGATGAAACGTGCCCTTCCACGAGCCGCATCTTCCACGAACGAAGGGGCTACGTTCAGTGTGCGCACATCCCGAACTGCGGGCACAAGTTCGGTCGCTGGTACGATATTCTCTGGCTGCAAAAGCAGCTCATCCCGCTCTCGCAAGAACCTGAAGAATTCATTCCGTTGCCGCAGGTGGACAAAGAGGCGATCACAGCGATCCTTGAGAAGGCCTGATTTTCGCATGATCTTCCTGTTGCGCAGGCGCTGCGGGTGCGAGTTATTGAGCGTGCCCACCCTGGGCTAGCGCACGCGCACGAGCGCGATAACGAACAGGGCAAGCGCAAACACGCCCGAAAGACCGAGCGCCAGCTGGAAGCCAAACAGAAGCGAGCCGAACGTCTGCGTGCCCAGCGTGATCGAAAACACCATGAGCGCTGTTCCCATTGAAGCGACCGCTTGGCGCACCGCCGTAGAAAACGATGATGCGTCGGTCATCCTGTTAGGCGCAAGCTCTTCCATGCTCCAAGAAGTAAGCGGGCTCACCAGACCCGATACGCCGCACGCGCGAATCCCCTGCAGCAGCAAGATGAGCCAAAACGGCGTTGAGGCGTCCATGAACGCCATCGCCACCGAGCCAAGCGCAAGACAAGCTCCGAAGAACACGATGACCGGACGCGCATGAAAGCGGTCGGTAAGATAGCCGGCAAGCGGATTGATGAAGAGCGCCGCGATGGTGCCCGGCAACAGCACCAAACCTGCTTCGAGCGCTGTTCCTCCCCATATGTTCTCGATGAACAGCGGCACGATGAGCGTGATGCCCATGAAGCTCGCGTAAAGGAAGTTCGACGCCCAGAATCCCACCACGAATTGCTTTGATGCGAATATATCCATGTTGATGAGCGGATCGTCGATGCGTTTTTGTCTCCTGATGAAGAAAACGAGCGCAACCACGCCAATAAGGATCGGTGCCCAGATCGACAGCAGCGCTGCGCCTGCATCTGAAGCGTTCGAAAAGCCGAGCAGCAAGAAGCCAAATCCAAGTGCCGAAAGGATAACTGAGACCATGTCGAGCGTAGCCGTGCGCTTGATGCGCGGCGATCGCACGATGAAGACACATGCACAAACTATGAGCACGATCATGCAGATGGCAAGGATCACGAACAAACTGCGCCAGCCCGACGCGGTGACAAGGTAGCCACCTATGGTCGGACCGATGTTCGGCGCAAAGCCCATGGCGATGCCTGCAACGCCCATGACCGTTGCGCGCTTGTTCGGCGGAAACGAGGTCATGATGATGCTCATCATCATCGGCATGAGAATACCCGCAGAAACAGCCTGGAGCGCACGCCCTATTAGCAGCAAGACAAACGACGGCGCGAACATATCAACGATGCAGCCAAAGGCAAAAAGGCAAAGGGAGAAGATCGTGAGCCTTTTGAGCGCGAAACGTCGCATGAGATAGGTGACCACAGGGACCGTGATGCCGATCACGAGCATGTAGAGTGTGGTGACCCACTGGCCGAGCGCCATATCGACCTTGAAGTCTGCCGCGATGCCGCCGAACATCGCGTTCATTGCGGTTTGGGAAAGGTTGCCCAGCGCCGAACCCAAGATGATGATAACGACCGGAATGACAACCTGAGCACTCACGTGCTCTCTTGGTGCCTTGATAGGTGTGTCGGTCATCATATCTCCCTGTGTTCGCTTCTTCCCCTTCTATCTTAGCGCATTGAAAAAATGCCTGTTCAATAGGGTATTGAAGAAGATGAGCGCATTTCACGCCCTTGAGGAAATGCAACTATAATTCCTGTTCAATGGGCTTTTTGTAGAAAAAGCTACGAAATCATTACAAAATTTCTCTCATTGTTTTCAAGCTGATACATAACCTTACACTGGACACTCCTGACAATCATAGAAACTCCTAAAATAGGTGTGTCCTGCGCGCGGAGGCGCATCGTTTTAACGAGCTGCTCCTACTAATGAAAGCTGCATCCATGCTCTATCGCGAACGCATGAGTCAAGCGAACAAAGAAGCGAAGGTCACGCTTTTGGGCGTGGCTATCGTGATCGTATGCTGGCTTCTCTTCGGCTTCGGCTTATACGGCGTCGATATCAAGATATTCTCCACGCCGCTATGGATCGTGATGGGCTGCTTGGGCACATGGATCGTAGCGATGATCGTGAGCATCATCCTGGCAACGAAGGTTATCGAAGACTGCCCGCTCGACGAAGACGACTTTGGCAGAAAATACCAGATCAGCGATGAAACCCCTGTACAGGTCACCCCTATGACGATTGATCAGGATCTTATCAAGACCATCGAGAAGACCTCGGTCACCCCACGAAAACCCATCAGCAATACCCCACATCGCTCGGGCGAACGCCGTAACGAAAAAGAGGCGCGATGACCTCGTTAACGCTGATCCCTCTTCTTGTCTTTCTTTTTGCCTGCCTTATCGTCGCCTTCCTCATCAGGAAGCACACGCCAGGGGAAAACTTCGAACGCGAATATTTCGTAGCAGGGCGCAGGCTCGGCCCGATTGTGCTCGTCATGACCACGATCGCCACGTTCGGCTCTATCACCGCTTTCGTAGGCATGCCTGGTCAAGCCTGGGAATACGGCTTTGGATGGGTATATTTGGCCGGTGCGCAGGTCGTTTCGCTCATACTGCTCTTCGGTGTGATGGGTAAGAAGCTCGCGCTCATCGCACGCCGCATCCACGCCGTCTCCATTATCGACATCATCAATGCGCGTTTCCGTTCGAGCATCCTCACGCTCATCCTTTCCTGCGCACTCGTCGTCTTCTTCACCGCGCTCATCGTTGCACAGCTCGTTGGGGCCGCAAAGATACTCGTTGCGGTAACGAATTACGACTACAGCGTTGGGCTCATCCTCATCACCGCAACTACCGCTATCTATACCGTCATCGGAGGTTTTCGCGGGGTGGCGATCACGGATACCATCTGCGGCATCGTCATGATCGTGAGTGCGTTGTTCTTAGGGTTCGGCATCATGAACACTGGTGGCGGATATGAGAACATCATGCAGACCATCGCCGTACAAAAGCCTGAGATGTTCGATATCTTCGCAGGCGGGGAAATGCCCATTGGGCTCTTCGTTACGCAATGGCTCATCTTGGGACTGCTCGTATTCGCGATGCCCCAGGTAGCGGTTCGCTGCTTGAGCTACAAAAGCACGAGAAGCCTCCGTCACGCACTCTGGATCGGCACCCTTATCGTAGGGCTCTTGCTAGTGGGGCTCACTGCGCTTGGCGCGCTTTCATATGGTGTTTTCCCTGATCTGCTGAACGAACATGGCGGCACCATCGATGACGTAGTTCCGCTCATGCTCGCCCAGGCGTTCCCCTCTTGGGCGGTGGATATCATCATCCTCGGTCCTATTGCTGCTGCGATCTCGACCGTTTCCACCCTCCTGATCAGCTCTTCGGTCAATATCATCCAGGGCATCTACGCCAATTCTGCGCTTCGCCAGCGCAAGGCTCCCGAGCACGATCGCGTCCGTTTCGTTTCGCAGGCGTCTTCGATCCTCCTTTCGGTCGTTGCGCTCATCGTTGCTCTCACGCCACCTGACCTCATCTGGCGCATGAGCATGTATGTGTTCGGCGGCATCGAGGTAGCTAGCTGCTGGATCTTGGTGCTGGGATTGTTCTGGCATCGTGCGAATAAAGTCGGAGCCGTTGCTGGCCTCGCATCGGGCCTTGCCACCTATTTTCTTCTCGGCATCTTCGAAGTGAACATCTTCAGCGAATTCGATGCCGTTATCTTCGCGCTCATCGTTTCGCTCGTGTTCATGGTTGCTGGCTCGCTCTTCTTCTATGTAAAACGTGATGCTCGCATGCTCGAAGTGTTCTTCCCTGAACGCACGCCCTCAACTACGGCAGCAGTCTATGAGTTCGAAAGCGACACGCCTTCTTCGGGCAGGCCTCTCACGAACGAACGCGTTGGTTCCTCTTCTTCGAAGCGAGCCAGGTGATGAAGCGCGCCCCTTCTACAAAATTCACGGTCTTGAGCTGGGCATGCGTTGCGGCAGTTGCAATTCTCATCTTTTGTATGAGCGCCAAAACAGGCGATGCGCTCGATCATGATTCTGGCATCATCAGCTTCCTGCTCGAAGCCCTTCGCTCAGCAGCGAACGCGCTCTTTGGCCATCCGATCGATGTGTCGCCCGTGGGGCATTTCGCCGAGTTCTTTCTGCTGGGGCTCGCACTCATGAACGCCCTGCGCCTGCGCTTCACCCTGCCTAAGGCGTGCGTGTTCTCCACGATCATCGCAAGTCTCTACGGAGCGAGCGACGAATTTCACCAGATCTTCGTCCCTGCTCGCACGTGCGATCCCGCTGATTGGCTCGTGGACACCGTCGCTGCACTTCTCGGCGCGTTGCTCTTTTGGGTGATCTTCACAATATGGCAAAAGCACCGCGATTCGCAGGCCAACCACTCTGCGCATTCCCTATAATGAAACAAGGCGAACACATTCGCCGCATTCATGTGCTTATTCGTTTGAGGAGTTATCATGGCTTACCACTGCATCATCGTTCCCTTCGATGGATCCGATCACGCCCAAAGCGCGCTCAACGCGGCATGCGGGATTGCCAAAGGCCACGACACGCAGGTGCATGTGGTGAACGTGGTGCCCATCAACATCTTCCCTGAAGTTGCCGCTTCCGATCCAGCAGCGGTCGTGAGCCCTTCCTACGTAACGCAGAAGACCTATTCGGAGCTTTTCGATGACACGCTCCTCGAGATCCACGCTGAAATGGTGAGCACCATCGGCGATGCGCTTTCTGAGCTCGATCCCAGCCAGGTTACTTACGAGGTGATCGCGCATCCTTCTGCCGTCGATGGCATCATCGACTATGCTTCCGATCATAGCTGCGATCTTATCGTGATGGGCAGGCGTGGCCTCGGGGCGATCCGCGGTCTGCTCGGCAGCGTGAGCTATGGCGTGATCCGCGCAACCACCACCCCAGTCCTTACCGTGAAATAAATAGCGTTTAGCGGTTCGCTTTCAGGCGGGCGAAGAGATTGGTCGAATGCTGCTTCACGAAGGAGATGAAGCGGCTTTCCCACAGGGTAAGCGTTGCATTCTGCGCTCGATACGGCACGTAGAGCACCTTCATCATGAAGCTTCCCGGCACCGCTTTTGCAAGCGCATCCTTCGCTTGTGGGGTCGAGATCATGCGGGCTATCTCGGCACGCTTCTCGCGCGCAGTAAGCGTGCAATTCTTATTGGTGATATTCTCCACGCAGCCCACCAAGCGCTCAGCATAGCGACGCGCAAGAAATTCCTGGATAGCAGGGGAATCGATGCCCCATGCGGCGTAAAGCTCCTGCAGCCATCGATGCTCTTCTTCGCGCTTCTCATACATATCAGCACGGTAGCGCGTGTTCTCGCTTTCGGCGCGCGCACGCAAAAAATGGTAGAAATGCCCGTCTAGGGTGCCTACTCGTTCGATGTCGCGCACCACATCGAGATTGAACGGGAGATCGTCCCAGAACGTTTCAGGGAAACGAATGTTCTTCTCGTTCAAGTAACTACGGCGGTAGAGCTTGTTCCAAGGTGCATAGAGCAATTGCGCATCGAAGAGTTCATGAGCGTGCTCTCGGAATTCCTCTTGCGAGGTAAAGATACGATCAGGAGCATTGCGCGCTTCACGGTAGAACTTCTCGGCGCTGTAATAGGTGTCGATGAAGAACCCGGTCACCAGCAGGTCAAGCTCGTTTTCGTGCGCAACAGCATGCATGCGCGCAAGCATATCCGGTTCGCACCAGTCATCGCCGTCCATGAAGTAAAGGAATTCTCCGCGCGCCACTTCGATGGCGGTATTGCGCGCCGCGGCAGCTCCGGCGTTGTTCTGATGGATGACCCGAATGCGACCGTCG
This sequence comes from uncultured Eggerthella sp., assembly GCA_900538545.1. Taxonomy (GTDB): domain Bacteria; phylum Actinomycetota; class Coriobacteriia; order Coriobacteriales; family Eggerthellaceae; genus Anaerotardibacter. The sequence goes on from UPYK01000004.1 coordinate 93,145, forward strand.
GATAAGGCCAGCTTATCGGCAAGTTCGGCTGAACCATCGGTACTGCCGTCGTCCACCAGAAGTATCTCGAAATCGGAAAAGGTCTGAGCGGTAAGCGAGTCGACCGCACGTGCCAACCACGCAACAACGTTGTATACGGGAATGATGATGCTGATAGCGACCTGTTCGCCGGTCAGAGCGCCTTGAGCTTCAGGAGAAAGATTCTGTTCGTGTGCTGTATTCATAAACTCCCTGCGCGCCCGTATGCTGTTGTTCACACCTGTTTTCAGCACGGAGTCCGCGAAGATTCATTATAGCAGGATGGCTTATCTGTCGAAGATTTATAATAGTTGGTTGCGGATCGTGTCTTTTTTAAGCGCTGAATTCGCGCCCTCGACTATCGATACGCGAACAAGGAGCGTTTCTCCAACTTGAATTGGATCGAATGCATCATTCTCTTTGCGGTTGCGCTCGGCGTTACCATTGTGCTCACGCCTCTTGCGCGCCGGCTTGCTATTGCGCTCGATGCGATCGACTATCCTAGCGCGCGCCGTGTGAACATGCAGCCCATCCCCCGTATGGGCGGTGTTGCGATCTTCGGCGGCATGGTTGCTGCTCTTGCGCTCGCACTGGTAGGTGCGCACTTTTGGGGGTGGACCACACCTCTGCAAGGAGGGCTCGGCAACAAGGTCAACTGGATCGGCGTTGCGGTTGGCGTCCTCATCATGTTCGGCGTGGGTATCGTCGACGATATCTACAATCTAAGGCCGAAGACCAAGCTGCTCGGCCAGATCGTTGCCGCTTGCGTCGTAGCTTTTTCGGGATTGCTCTTCTCGAGCATCCACAACTTCATCAACGACGGCTATTTTGAATTTGGCTGGCTATCGTATCCCCTTACGGTCTTCTACCTGGTGGCCTTCGCGAACATCATCAACCTTATTGATGGCCTTGATGGACTTGCGGCGGGCATTACCGCCATCACGGCAGCCACTATCGGTATTCTGGCGGTGCTCACCTGGCGCCCTGGCGCTGCGCTGGCAAGTTTCGTGATCGTGGGTGCGTGCATTGGCTTCTTGAAGTCGAACATCCACCCAGCGAGCATCTTCATGGGGGATTCTGGCGCGCTGCTCTTGGGCTTCGCGCTCGGCATCGTTTCCCTTATGGCAGTTGCTCGTTCGGCGTTCTTCGTTTCTTTGTTGGTGCCCATCATCGCAGCTGGCGTTCCTATTTTGGACACGGCCATCGCCATCATTCGTCGCAAACGCGCGCATCAACCCATCGATTCGGCTGATCGCGGGCACATTCACCATCGCCTCTTGCAGGCGGGTTACTCGCAGAAGGCAACCGTCTATATCATGTGGGGCTGGACCGCTCTGCTTTCGGCGGGCGCGATCGTAGTGAGCGCTATCGACGGACCCCCGCGCTATGTCGTCTTCATTATCTTGGCTGTTGTTACTGGCTTAATCGTATTCAAGCTCAAACTTCTTCAGCCGGTACTGTTGCATCATTACAATCCGCGTTCGAAAACACGCAGAGGTGCTGTCGCAGGCCAAGATTCATCCGAACACTCAGCTTCGGCTGCTCATGCGAATGCGCGCAACGATCTGACTGACGATCACAACGGCGCTACGCACGATAGTGGAGCACGTCGTGGAAGCGCAGATAGCCCGCGCCAATCAGGCCACGCGCGCCACAACACGAACCAACAGGTACATAAGCGTTAGCGAATAGAGTTCGCCCATGGCTAAGAAGCACGAAAAGAAAACGAATGCGATGCGCGAGCTCGATCGGATCGGCGCCGCGTACGATACGCATATCTGGGATTGCGCTGAAGCGATGAGCGGTGTTGAAGTTGCTGATCATCTAGGCCTTGAGGTTGCCCGCGTGTTCAAGACGCTCGTTACTGTAGGAAAATCAGGTGCTCATTATGTATTCATGGTGCCGGTTGCTGAAGAGCTCGACTTGAAGAAGGCTGCTGCTTGTGTTGATGAGAAGTCGGTCCATATGATCCCCTCGAAGGAGCTTCTCCCCCTTACTGGCTACATCCACGGTGGGTGCAGCCCCCTAGGGATGAAGAAGCTGTTCACGACCACGATCGACCAGTCGGCGCAAGAACATGAGCGCATCGTCTTCTCAGGAGGGCGGCTCGGTTGTCAGATCGACACGAGCGTGGATGCGCTCGCAGAAGCGATCCCGCTGAACTTCGCCGATATCGCTACCTAAGGTCGATGCCGAGTTCGTCTTGAACGAGATCGAATGCAGCGTCGATGGCCTTGTCCATGTCGTAGTACTTGTAGCCACCTAAGCGACCCGCGAACACCACGTTGCCTTCGCTCTCAGCAAGTTCACGATAATGCTCGTAGAGCGCGGTGTTGCGCTCGTCGTTGATGGGATAGTAGGGCTCATCGCCCGGTTCCCAGGTTGCGGGGTATTCGCGCGTGATGATGGAAGTGGGCTGATCGCCAAATTCAAAATGCTTGTGCTCGATGATGCGCGTGAAGGGAATCTCGCGTTCGGTATAGTTCACCACCGCATTGCCCTGCCAGTTCGCAGAATCGACCGATTCAGTCTCGAAACGCAGCGAGCGATACTCAAGATTGCCCAGCTTGTAATCGAAATATTCATCGATCGGGCCGCAGTAGATGATGCGATCAGCAATGCCAGGATGCTCTTCGATGAACGTGCGGAATTCCGTGTTCAGCAGGATCTCCGTATCGCCGAACATCTTCTCGACCATAGCCGTGTAGCCGCCCATGGGAATGCCCTGGAAACGGTCGTTGAAATAGTTGTTGTCGTAGGTGAAACGCACCGGCAGGCGCGTGATGATCGATGCGGGCAGGTCCTTGCAATCACGGCCCCACTGCTTTTCGGTATAGCCCTTCACGAGCTTCTCAAAGATATCGCGACCGACGAGCGAGAGCGCTTGCTCTTCGAGGTTCTGCGGATCGGTGATCCCTTCAGCGGCCTTCTGCTGCTCGATCTTCTCGCGCGCTTCATCGGGCGTGCGAATGCCCCACATCTTCGAGAAGGTGTTCATGTTGAAGGGCATATTGTAGAGCTCGTCCTTATAGACGGCGACCGGCGAATTGATGTAGTTGTTGAACTCGGCGAATTGGTTCACGTATTCCCACACTGGCTTGAGCGAGGTGTGGAAGATGTGCGCGCCATATTTATGCACGTTGATGCCGTCGATCTCTTCTGTGTAGATATTGCCGCCGATATGGTCGCGGCGATCGATGACCAAGCAGGTCTTTCCGGCAGCTTTCGCCTCATGCGCGAACACAGCACTCGTGAGGCCAGCCCCCACGATAAGATAATCGTAATGAGAAAGCGATGGTTGCAAAACTACCGTCATAGGAGAAATCCTCTCTTCACGTTCGTGCGCGGGAGGCTTCCTTAAGCCTGCCTTCGTTCGCGCGTTTTCCCTATCATAATCGAAAGCGTTTCATGCACAGCGAGCGAAGTGGCTCAAGGGCGTTTTATGCTTGTGCGGAGCACGGAACAGAACGGCGCGTTACACCTGAGCGACAAAATAGCTGCCGAGCGCTTCTGACGCCACCGCGCGCTACCATGGTGAGACGAGCGAACATACGATGAACGAACCGGGAGGAACCATGGCAATCGAAGAACCCGATATGAACGCTTGGCTTGCGCAGGCCAAGGAAAGCGAACAGGCGCCCAATATAGGCATGTTCTTGATCCACAACGGCATCGTACGTGCCACTCCGCGTCATGCTGTTCGCGCAGAAGCTGCGCGTCCTGCCGATGCACCTGAGCGCGATGCGCGCGTGGTCGCTGTAGACTTCTCCTACGACAAAGCAGGGCTTGAAGCAGCGCTCAAAGAGGCGCTTGGATGGGAAGGCGTATATTACGTGCAAGCGTGGCTCAACGAAGGGCGCGTTGAAGTGGGCGAATCGCTCATGTACGTGCTGATCGGAGCTGATATTCGTCCACATGCCATCTCTGCGCTCGAGAAGCTCGTCGGACACATCAAGTCGCAGCTGGTGGAGGAACGCGAGCTCTACGCTTAGCGTGCAGCGATGCAGGCAGGCGCGGGACATGCAACCGTGCGCAGGAGAAGTTGCGCTACAATTAGCCATTAGCTACGCTAACCACTCCTACAGAAAAGAACGCGCATGAGAAACACTCGTCTCGACAACTGCATCGCCTTCATCGGGCGTAAGAATTCTGGTAAGACCACGCTCGTTGAAGCGCTCATCTCGGAGCTTACCGCGCGCGGCATTTCCGCATCTTCGCTCAAGCACCACAGCCACGACGATTTCGAGATCGACATCCCTGGCAAGGATTCTTATCGCCATCATGCAGCGGGCACCGTTGCGACCGCGATCGTGAGCAGCAAGCGCTTCGCTCTTATCGAAGAGACCGCTACGGAGAGCACGAATGCTAAAGAGCAATGCTTGCGCTCCATCGCGCTGCTCCCTGCCTCCAATATCGTGCTCATCGAGGGTTTCAAACGAGCAGGTATCGCATCGGTCGAGCTCTTCCGCCAAGACAACCCGAACGACCAAGAGGCTGCGACTGCCTTCGTGAACGGCGTTGACAACCTGGCCTTCGCTCCCTTCCCGCTCCCGGAAGCTGTCGTGACCGACATGCCGGAAGTCGAGCGTGCGGCCATCCGCGCAGGGCTTCCTTGCTTCGGATTCTACGATGTGTCGCAGATCACCACCTGGCTCATCGACACATATGCGAAACCGCTTTTGAGCGTGGTGATCCAAAGCGGTGGCGAATCACGCCGCATGAAACAATCGAAAGCACTCGTGCCGTTTCATGGTCGCCCACTGATCGAGTATATGGTCGGGCGTTTGGCGCCCATCGCTTCCGAGCTGATCGTGACCACCAATGAACCCGAAAAGCTTGCCTATCTCGAATTATGCTATCCCGGTCTGCGCCTTGCGCCCGACAAGTACGACAAACGCGGAGCCCTTCCTGGCTTCATCACCGCGCTTGAAGCGGCCAACAATCAGAATGTTGCGGTGGTGGCCTGCGATCTCGTGAACGTGCCTGTCGATCTTATCGCCCATGAAGCCGAGCTGCTCGAAGAATCGCATCAGACCAGCCTTTTCATGCCCTTCGACGCGGTCATTCCGCTCACGAGCGAAGGGTTCGAACCGTTCTGCGGTGTCTATCGTAAGGATGTCTGCCTCGAAGCTGCACTCACGTGCTGGAACAAGCGCAAAGAGCGCATGAAGAACGTGATCGACATGCTCAATGTGAACATCATCGATGCCGCGAGCGATCCGCTCTGCACGCCGGGGTGCTTCATGAACGTGAACACGCCCGAAGATCTTGCCCGCGCTGAAGGTCAAACCGCCTAAGCTGCGCGCAGGAACCCTAGCCCAGCCCGAGACCCACATCCTACAAAAAGAAAAGCCGGCGAGGCAACCTCGTCGGCTTTTTTACGCTCAGAGCATGTAGGGGCGCAAACGGCGCGTGGACTTCTTAGCGATAGAAGCGCGGATAAGCCACCTTGAGTTCGCGCTCCTCTTGCAAACCTTCAAGGCTTTTACGGGTAAGGTTTGCGAGCCCCTCATAGAAGGGCTGTTCAGCAGCCTCTTCGAGCTGCTCAAGAAAATGAGAGGACCACGTCAAGAGATGGTCGCGCAAGAATTCGTCCACGAGTTCATGGCGCTCTTCAGCGAGCCAGGAAAGCAGCACGAGCATCGTGCCGATATGATCCTCTGGCTCGTCGCTCTCGCCCTTTTCGATCGCAATGCCATTTCTACGCATCCAGTCACGCAGCTGCATGGTGGAAGCACCGAACACGACCATATCCTTGTCGGTGTAAACCGAACCCCAGGGCGGTGCCGGCTTCGCCAGCGGACCTACGAACAAACGACGATATTCCCACACGAGCGCATCGCTCTTCGTGCCTTCCGCAAGACCTTCATGCATGAGCGCAAGCGCGCGTTCGGCATCTTCGGCGGAAACGAAGGGCCAATCCTTCGCAGCTGCTTCAACATCGAGCGATGCAAGCGCTTCAAGACCGGCCGCAACAACCTGCGCGTCATGTTCGGGATCATGCAGGAAAAGCGGGCCTAAGGTCGACCCCACGAACACGATCTCCGCCCGCGATTTATCGTCAAGTTTATCCATCATGCCTCCTGGCTTCATCAAGCGCAGCATACGCTGGCCGTCCCTATTGTGCCCGATACAAAGAAAGGGCTCAACCGCATGCGGCCAAGCCCTTTTTCCTTGGGTGAGGTTCCCTACAATCCTACGCCGATCTGCAAGGCGTAGAAGCACATGCGCGCGAGGAAGATCGCAACCGCGATCAAAACGACACCGACGATCACGAAGACCGTGAGCGGTGAGATTTTGATGGCTGCGAAACCGATGCCATAGCCGATGACCGTAAGGATGATGAAGAGCACGAATGCCCAGATCATACTACCAGCGAGTTCACCAACAGGAAGCACCAGGTTGGATGCGGTCGAACCGATGATCCACAGCGCGATCACGCTTACCAAGCTCAGCACCGCGCCTACCGTGAAGATAGCAAAGTGGACCGAACCTGCTTTGCCCTTCACGGACGCATCGCCTGCGCCTGCCAATGTGGTGATGAGCAGGCCGAGCAGTGTGCCACCGAAGAACGTGAAGCCGATGATCGAAAGCGGCGTCCAGAAATTATTCCACGTAGGAATGGTGGGGATCGCATACGCAAGCCCGATGAAGAGCGCGGCGATAAGGCCAAGGATGCCTGCCACCAGCGCAAAGCCCTTGCGTGCGCTGTTGTTCTTCAAGCCGCCAGCAAGTGCGACGATCCAGTACACCGCGGCCACGATCATGAAGATACCGAATGCGGTGATCTCGTTAGCGAGCGGTGTTGAGCCGACCGTGCTCGCGATGTTGAGCGCATGCCCTGGGTTCGCCAAATGAAAAAACGATGCGATAAGGCCCACCAATGCCACCAAGAGCGGAATGATGGTCAAGCGATCGATCTTCTTGAGCTGGTCTTTCGAAAAGTCTGCGAAGCAGAACGAAAGCGCGAGCATGAAGAACGCACCCGCACCGAGAGGCGCTAGCGTTGTGAAAAAAGTGAGTGGAAATTCATGTACTGCGAGTTCCATGCTTACTGCACCTCCTTAGGATTAGCAACATGCGCCTTCGATGCCGCAGGGTCGAGCGCTGCTGGCGAAGGCTTTATCGTGATGTTGGGGTGCGTGTAAGACGCCGAAGGCATCGGATGGATCTCTGCCGTGTCGCCATACTTCTTGCGCAGCTCGTCGATCGGACCGAAGTCGAGCGCACGCAACGGACAGGACATGACGCATACCGGCTGCAAGCCTTGATTGAGACGCTCTTCACACCCATTGCATTTGACCGAGTAGCCGAGCTCGCGACTGACCTTAGGCGCGTTGTAAGGGCATGCCATGACGCAATAGCCGCAGCCAACGCACTTGGTCTCATCCACGAGCACCAAGCCACGCTTGTCTTCCTTGTGCATTGCCGTGGTGGGGCAAACGCTCACGCAGGCGGGATCATCGCAATGATTACACGCCATGGAAAGGTGATAGAACAAGCAATCGGTGGTGTAGATATCGTCCGCTTGCTTTTCCCAGGTGCCGCCTTCAAGGTCGTACACCTTGCGGTAGGCAACATCGAGCGCGCTGTCTTTGTAGTCTTTACAGGCCATCACGCACGTTTTACATCCCGTGCAACGGGAGTTGTCATAATAAAAACCATACTGAACCATAATGCACCTCCCTAAGCCTTAGTAACTTCAGCGATGATGGAATTGGAAGGGCCATTGCCGTGAGCCAAAGGTGAAGGCACATAGGTGGTGAGCGTATTGATGCAGCCACCCTTGTCGAGCTTGTTGCCCTTCATGTCGGCATCGTGCCAGAAGCCCTGTGGCATAGCAACGACGCTCGGCACGATACGGCTCGTGACGTGTGCTTCGATCTCAACTTCGCCTGCCGGGCTCTTCACGCGCACCTTGTCGCCGTCGTGAATGCCACGCGGATCAGCATCGAGCGGATTGATCCACAGGCGATGACGGTTGTAATCCTTGAGCACTTCGAGCGAACCGAACGAAGAATGGGTACGCGCCTTGTCGTGCCAACCCGACATGTAGAGCGGATATTCGTCGGTAACAGCGCCATAGCCTTCCACGCCCGGATCGAAGATCGGAATAGGCGAGATGACCTGGCCTTCTGTAAGGCGGCCTTCCAACTCGCGATCCTCTGCGATCTTAGCGAGCGCTTCGGAGTAGATCTCGATCTTGCCCGAAGGCGTGTTCCAGGGATGACCCACGGGGTCCTTGACGTTCTCTTCGAAGGCGATAGCGGTGGGAAGCTTGCGCTTGTAAACACCCTGCTCGAGGATGCCTTCCCAGCTGGGAAGCTCGGGATCTGCCGCGGCGCCTGCCTTGTAGAGCTCTTCGATCCATTCATCCTGGGTCTTACCGAGCGTGAACTTATCACGTACGCCGAGCTTTTCAGCGATGTCGGCATGAACGTCGTAGATCGGACGGCACTCGAACGGCGGCTCCTGCGCCGGACCACCCACAGTAACACCCCAGTAGTACTCGGAGTAGCCGTTGGTGGACATGTTGAGCTGCTCGGCGCGCATGGCGTCGGGAAGCAAGATGTCGCAGTATTTCGCGGAGTCGGTCATGAATGTATCGCAACCCACGATGAACTCGCATTTGCTTTCATCGGAGAGCACCTCATAGACCTTGTTGATGTCGCCATGCTGGTTGGAGATGCAGTTGCCCGCATAGTTCCAGAGCATCTTGATGCCATTCTTCGGCTTCTCGATCTTGGCCGCAGCTTCAGCCATCTCAGGATTCTGAGCGCCCATGAACAGTGCGATCTCATCAGTTGCATCGAGTTCCTTCTGGAAGTCTTTGCCCTCGTCGATGCACTTGAGCCATGAATAGCAGCTGATCTTGGCGTTCACCATGTTCATCGGAGCGCCATTCGGGTCTTCGTCTGATGCGGGCAAGCTGCCAACCGGAGCTCCCGGAGGTTCTGCTTCGCGCATGCCAGAGTTCGTGCCCGGCTTGCCGAGGTTGCCGGTGAGCAGAGCGAGCATGCAGACCGCACGCGTTGCCGATTCGCCGTTGGAGTGGCGCTGAAGGCCCCAGCCCTGAACCACGAAGACCGCTTTTGCGTCGTGGATCTTGGCAGCTAGTTCGCGGATCTTCTCCGCGGGAACAAGCGTGATCTCTGCAGCCCATTCAGGGGTCTTCTCGACCTTGTCGTAGCCGAGACCCATGATGTAATCGTGATAGGACTTGTTCTGGCCCTTTGCAGAAGCTGGCATCGTCTCTTCGTCGTAGCCTACACAATACTTATGCAGGAAGTCGAGGTCGACCCAATCGTTGGTGATAAGTTCGTGCGCGATACCCGCAACGAGCGCCGCGTCGGTGCCCGTACGGATCGGCAGCCATTCAGATGGATAGCCCGCCGCAGTTTCGTTCAGACGATAATCGATATGGATGATCTCGGGTCCTGCTTCACGCACCGTGTTGTAGTCCCAGACCACATTCGCGCCGCCCATGCGGTTGTCGGCGGGGGAATTGCCGAACATCAGGACCAGGTCGGCATTTTGCGCCTGATCGACCGATGAAGCAGAGATGTTCTCGTAAGGCGACACCCCGATGCCGTACATGAACGGCATCACATATTGGTGCATGCCCGTTGAATAGTCGCCATACATGGGCAAGTAGCCGCCCACGCAGTTGAGCAAACGCTCGACGCTGCGACCAGTTGCTGAGTACATGCCCGTTGCATAGTTCACATAGATAGCATCGTTTCCGTAGGTGTCGATGGTGTAGCGAATCTTGTCGGCAATGGTCTGGATCGCTTCGTCCCAGCTGATGCGCTCGAACTTTCCTTCACCGCGAGCGCCCACGCGCTTCATCGGATACTGGAGGCGATCCGGATTGTTCACCCACTGACGCATAACGCGACCGCGCAAACAGGCGCGCGCTTGGAAATCATCGTTTCCGATATCGTCGGTGGTCATGTATTGGATCTTGCCGTCTTTGGTATGCCAGTGGAAAATGCAGCGTCCACCGCAGTTGACGTTACATTGGCTCCAAACGAGCTTTTCCGGCGTGTCGGCATGCGCAGGTTCAACGTTGCTGAATACGGCTTGTGATGCCGCCATGGTTCCGCCTGCTGCAGCTAATGCGCCCAAAGCTCCGGTGGCCTTCACGAACGTACGACGTGAAACGGCCGGAAGCATATCAGACATAGCTCTCCCCTTTCTTCCCTTGTTGCGAGCAGAACGCCCTTCCCCAAAGGCATGCCGCTCAACCCTTCTCTTCTGAAGCGTTAACCACAGCTGTGAGCACGCATGATGCCTCGCATTTGTGGTTACGCTCCACCCTCTCATGCATAGAAAGGGACATCTTTAATTCTAGTGTTGTTCCTCGATAAACTTCCGCATACGCAGTAACCATTTACCCACAGAACCGTCGTTCATTATTCTATTTTGAGAATAAAATGCTTTACTTCGCTGAAGTGGGGCATTACATGCGTTTGTTTTACAATAACGAGCATCATGTCGCATGCCTTTGCCTGGCGTGCTGCAAAAGCGAAGCCTGAACGATCTGGAAGTGAACATGCCCTCTCTCCTCGATGCCGCAGAAGCGTTTTCCAAGCTAGGAAAGAAGTCTGTCGAAATCGACCAGGCAGCCTGTGTGCGTGTGCGCCATCGTCATGCGAGCTGCATGGCGTGCTTTCAGGTTTGTGCGCACGAAGCGATCGCGCGCGACGATGATGGGTTGCTTGCTATCGACAATCACCTCTGCACGGGCTGCGGCGCCTGTGCAAGCGTTTGTCCAACGAGCGCACTGCAGCTTGTCGAAGATGTTCCCGAGCTTGTTCAGGCTGCTCTGATCCGCATTGCCGAACAAGCGGATGCCCTGCAAGATGATGCGGACCCGAGCAGCGCAGACGGCCTTCACGCCGAAAGACCCCGCGGCACCCTCACGATAAGCTGCGAGTATCTGCGCAACCAAGAGGCTGCACTTGAAGAGCGTGCCCACAGTGAAGCTGGTCTTCGCGTAAAGGCCTCGCCTGACGAGATCGATCCTCCGAAGGCCAAGACCGAGCATGAAGCTGAGTGCTCGCTCACGCTCAGCTGCCTTGCGGCGCTTGATGAAGCAGCGCTCATCTCTGCAGCCTGCTCGAACGTTGAAGTTCGCTACGAAAGCGGAGACTGCGCCTGTTGCCCGAATGCGCAGGGCGAACTGATCGCAACGCTTGGCGAACAAGCAACGCGCTTCCTTGGCGCATTTTTGGCTGCTGCAACACCCGAGCGCCCACTTCCTGCCGCCCGAGCTCTTCCTGCCACCTGGTCGCTGGTGACCCCCAACGATGCAGAAAGCGCCACTACCAACACTTCGCCCGAACTATCGCGGCGTGGGCTCTTCGATCACTTCATCGAACGCACGACCGACTCTATCGCCGAAGCAGCGGTGGGCACCTTCTACGTGAGCACGACGGCACAGGATCAGAAACGAACGCTCGCTCAACGTCTTTTTGCCGACAAGGGCATCTTGAAACACATCGAAGCGGTGCGCAATGAACGCGTGCTCAACGAGCTCTACCGCTTTGATCCCGAATGGGCCGATCAGATCTTGCCTGAAAAGGAGGATGCTGAGCTTCCTGCGCGACTCTTTGGCGAAGTAACGGTAGATGAGACCGTTTGTGACCTGTGTGGTATTTGCATGACGTTCTGCCCGACGGGCGCGTTAAGCGGTGTGGCGAATGAGCCAGTCAATTCCTTCGTCATGCTGAACCGAGACATCGCACCGAAGGGCGAGCTGAGCTTTCGCGCGAACGATTGCATGGCGTGCAACCTTTGCTTAGATGTCTGCCCGCATGATGCGCTTGAGCTTCAGCGTGGAATCTGCGCGCGCGACCTCTTCGCACTCGAGCCTCGCACCCTCATCAAAAGATGACAAACTACCCGGTCGTTCGTCACCTGAGCAATTCGTCTAGCAGGCTGGCAGCTTGTTCATCGAGTTGCTTTTGCAGTTCTTCGTAGATGGCGATCAAGCGGCGTGCTTCAGGCGTGAGCTCGGAGCCCTTGTTTCCTTTGCGCCTCAGCAACTGGATGCCGAACGATTCTTCGGCATGCTTCAAAATGCTCCATGCCTTGGAGTACGCCATCCCCATCTCTGCTGCCGCCTTGTTGAGCGACCCCGTTTCATCAACGAGCTTGCACAGGCTCACGATGCCTTTCCCTAACGCCGGAGTATGTTCTTCGGTGTTCTTTGCTTTGATGATGAGTTTGACTTCGACTTCGAAATCACAGGGATCCATGCGTGCTCCAATCTGGTTGTAACCATATTGTAAAACTAAGAGAGGCCTCTTCGCGCCAAGTTGATTTATTATTCTTATTCGAGAATATATTCTCAATCGAGAATAATTAAAATCGGGAAGCAACGGGAAGGTTGAAGATGGAACAGACCAAGCCACACGCGAAGAAAGCGCTCGCGTTCCTTGCGATCGTCGTGAGCCTCTTGGCCGCTTGCCTGCTTGCAGGCTGCAACAGCTCGAGCTCGCAGGAAAAGGTCGAACTCGAGATCTATGCAGCGAATTCGCTCACCGACGCGATGAACGAAGCGCAGGAAGCCTACACCAAAGAGAATCCGAACGTGACCTTCAAGGATTCACAGTATGAAGCATCCGGCACGCTCGTGCAGAAGATCGAAGCAGGTGGCACGCCTGATATCTTCATCTCCGCAAACAAGAAGAACATGGATAAAGTGGTCGAAGACGGCAAGATCGGCGAAGATAAACCCTTCGATCTCTTCGCGAACGACCTCGTTATCGTGACCGCTGAAGACTCAGACCTTAACGAGATCGATCTGGCACAAGCCTGCGATGGCACTTACACCATTTCCGTAGGCGATAAGAACGTTCCTGCAGGCACCTATGCCAAACAGGCGCTCTACACCGTTGGCTGCTACACTAACGAAAGCGGCACCGATGGTGAGATCACTGGCCCGATCAAGGGCAAGGTCACCGAAGCCGATAAGGTCGGTTCCGTCTGTTCGTACGCTCAGTCTGGCGAAGTCGATCTTGGCTTCGTGTACAGCTCCGATGTTATGCGCTATGGCAATGTGAAGACCGTCTGCACCCTTCCTGCTGACACGCATAAGCCAATCGTTTATCCTGCTGCTGTACTGAAAGACTCAGCACATGCTGAAGCAGCGGAGGCGTTCCTCTCCTGGTGTCAGGAAAGCCCCGATGCTCAGAAGATCTGGCAAAAATGGGGATTTGAACTCGCTTGATCATGAATTCTGTCGGCAAACAGAACACTTTTTGGCTCGCGCTCATCTTGGGTGCGAGCCTTCTTTTCGGTATGCTCTCGCTATGCGGGAGCATGCCTACGTTTGCCTATGGCACACCTGCTGAATCGGCTCAAACAGACGGTTCGGCACAGGCGCAAGATGCCAACGTGAACGCGGCTTTCCAGGATGTTGAAGTATCTTCTGAAGGAAGTTCAGCCCGCGCTTCCGGCATCGATTTCGCTCTCTCGGATTTCTCCCGTGTCGAGAAAGGCTCGAACCGCCCGATCGAAGGCACGTACCAGGGCTATTGCTACTTGATGGACGCGCCTGCCGACTCCCTTTGCTTGGTCGACTTGTCAGGCGTGGTGGTGGTCTACGTTCCTGAGGCGCTCGCAAAACAGAACGAGCTCGACCTTGCAAGCGAACAGACCCAAGCCAATCTCAAGCTCCTATTCAGCGCGCTCGATTCCTATGATGCTCAGGGGAATTCCGTCGTGAAGAACGATGCGGAATGGCTGTTCACGAGCAAGCAGACCTTCACCACACACGGCCTTACGATCGGCTTTTCCCAAGAATACAAACCAGGGTATTTCTACACCTCCGTCCAAACCGAAACGGGCGCGGATGTGATGGGCAAAGAAAGCCCCCTTGCTACCGATGCGAACCTGCGCCTCTCGCATGTCGATTACGCCAACCTACAGGCAAGCGATGCGGTGGCCATCGCGGCGACTCCTTCGGCCTTCGAACAACTTGGCAGTTTCTTCCAGACCCTCGACTGGTCGCCCCTTCTGGTCACGCTCAAGACCACGGGCACCGCTATCATCTTCATCTTCATCCTGGGGTTGCTCGCCGCTTGGTGGACGCTGCGCTTGAAGCCGCGCACCCAAAGCATCATGGACGCGATCTTCACGATCCCGATGGTGCTGCCACCCACGGTCTGTGGCTTCCTGTTGCTCATGTTCTTGGGACGCAACACGCCTGTGGGCGCGTGGTTCGATCAGATCGGGTTCCCCCTCGTCTTCAGCTGGCAGGCGACCGTTATCGCGGCGGTGGTCGTGGCCTTCCCGCTCATGTATCGCTCGGCGCGCGGCGCTTTCGAGTCGATCGACGCCGACATGCTCGATGCTGCCCGCACGCTCGGCTGGAGCGAAAGGCGCATATTCTTCCGACTCATGCTGCCGCTTGCCTGGTCTTCCGTGGCTGCTGGCACCATGCTCGCCTTCGCACGTGCGCTCGGCGAGTTCGGCGCAACGCTCTTTCTGGCGGGCAACTATGCGGGCATCACGCGTACCATCCCCATCGCCATCTACTTCGAATGGATGGGCGGCAACATCGAGGCGGCGCTCTTCTGGACGATCGTGGTGATCATCATCTCCTTCGCCGTGATCTTCGCGATCAACCTCTGGAGCAAGCGCACGACGAAGTATCGCCGTAAGGAGGTGGAGCTGTGAGCCTGGTGGTCGATATCGAGAAGCACTACGGCGCCTTCGATCTGGAAGTTGCCTTTGAAGCTGCGCACGAAACGCTCGGCTTCTTGGGCGCCTCTGGGTGCGGCAAATCGCTCACACTGCGCTGCATTGCCGGTGTTGAAACGCCTGATGCAGGCAAGATCGTCGTGAATGGCAAGACGTATTTCGACAAGGCTCCTGGCAAGAAGGCATCCGTGAATCTTTCTGCGCAGGAACGCAAGAGCGCGCTGCTCTTCCAGAATTACCAGCTCTTCCCGAACCTTACCGTGAAGGCGAATATCGCAGCGGGCATTCCGCGCGAGGTGCTCAAGCGAGACGGTGATGCGCTCATCGAGCGTCAGCTCACGCGCTTCGGGCTTCGCGGACTGGAGAAGCGCTACCCCCTGCAGCTTTCTGGCGGTCAGCAGCAACGCGTGGCGCTCGCACGCATGCTCGCCGCCAAGCCCGCCATCCTCATGCTCGACGAACCGTTCTCTGCCCTCGATGCGCACTTGAAGAGCGAGCTCGAACAGAGCCTGCTCGACCTGTTCGCCACCTATGAAGGAACCATCCTCTATGTTTCGCACGACATCGATGAGGCGTTCCGTTTCTGCGACCGCATTGCGGTGGTGAGCGACGGCACGATCGACGAGATAGCACCCAAGGATGAGCTCGTGCACGAACCGCGAAGCTTGGCAGCGATCCGGCTTTCGGGTTGCAAGAACACCACCCCGGCACGCTATGTGAGCAATCATCGCGTATACCTACCTGAATGGGGCGTGGAGATGGAAACGAAGCGCGTGGTCCCTCATGACGTAGCCTGGCTTGGCGTGCGCGCCTACCACATCAAGCAGGCGCGTGAAGGTGCCGCGGCATCGAACGCGCAGCCCAATGTGTTCAGGATGCGCTGCGACCGTGTGAGCGATTCGCGTTTCGAGCGTGCCGTCATGGCTGCGTTCGTCGACGAGAAGGGAACTCAGCTTCCCACGGCTCTTCACCTGCAGAGCACGCAGGATAGCAAAGTGCGCACCCCAGCACCGCCAGAAAATACCGAGCAAGCATTCCTCAAAAGTCATGTACGATGGAATATCGACAAGCACATTACCGCCGATAACGCTCTGCCTGAGAGAGGAGACTGCGTGTTTCTCACCTTCCCTCCTGAAGCGCTCTATGTGGTGACCCATTAGTCACCTTGCGCAAAGGGAAGCCGAAACACCCTGCTAGTCCTATGAAAGATCGCTTTGGACGCAACATAGATTACCTGCGCATCTCGCTCACCGACCGGTGTAATTTGCGCTGCGTATACTGCATGCCCGAAGCAGGCGTTGAAACCCGCGAACATGATGAGATCCTCTCCTTCGAAGAGATCGTGCGTGTGGTGGAAGTGGCTGCACGTTGCGGCATCAAGCACTTGCGCTTCACGGGCGGCGAGCCGCTCGTGCGTAAAGGAGCGCAGGACCTGATCGGCGCTTGCAAGAATGTCCAGGGCATCGAAGATGTGGCGATCACCACCAATGGTGTTCTCCTGCCACGCTTCGCAAGCGAGTTGAAGGCAGCAGGGCTTTCTCGCGTGAACATCTCGCTCGATTCGCTCAACCCCACCACTTATCGCACGCTCACCCGCTGTGGAAACTTGGACGATGCACTTGCGGGCATCCATGCGGCACTCGATGCGGGCTTCGATCCGGTGAAGATCAATACCGTGGTCATCCGCAGCATGAACCAAGATCTGGCTGCGTTCGCGCGCCTCACGAAAGAGCTCCCGCTCCATGTGCGCTTCATCGAATACATGCCGCTCGGTTCGACCTGTTCTTCCGAGGTTGCTCACTGGGACGAGAGCGAGGTCATTCCCTTGCCCGAGCTGATCGAGACGCTCACTACAAGCTGCGTTGAGGCTGGCCTGGGTGCTCCCTATCCGCTCGACAACGCAGACCAGCGCGCACTTGCGCCCGCTGGCTGGGGGCCTGCGCGTTACTGGAAGCTTCCCGACTCAAGCGGAACGATCGGGTTCATCACTTCGGTGTCCGACCATTTTTGTGCTTCTTGCAATCGCTTGCGCCTTACCGCTGATGGCAAGCTGCGCCTGTGCCTTTTCTCCGATGAAGAGCTCGATGTAAGAGCAGCACTTCGCCAGGGCACTGTAGAAGACGTTGAAGCGTTGTTCTGGCAAGCCATGAAGCAGAAGCCCGAAAGTCACGCTGCGCGAACCGGCACCGTACGCGAAATGGTCCAAGTGGGTGGCTAAGCGCTAGAATAGACGCGAACGATACGAACGCACGTCGAAGAGGAACCGATGGCAGACGAATTGAAGCTGAATCACTTAACCGAACAGGGCAATGCCCACATGGTCGATGTGTCCGAAAAAGCCGAGACCAAACGCATTGCCATTGCTGAGGGCTTCATCACCATGCAGGCTGGAACGCTCGCCACCGTGCTTTCTCACCGCGCGAAAAAAGGCGACGTTATCGCGACTGCGCGCATCGCCGGCATCATGGCAGCGAAAAAAACGAGCGAACTCATTCCGCTTTGCCATCCAGTCATGCTCACCAATGTGACCATCGATCTGCTTCCCATCTGGGGCGATGATGCACCCGCGACCGAAAAGCAGGCGAGCCACGCAAGTGGCCCTCACCCTTGCGGCATCCATGTGGTAGCGCAGGCTTCGCTGGTGGGAAAGACCGGCGTTGAGATGGAAGCGCTCACGGCTGCTTCGGTTGCCTGCCTTACCATCTACGACATGTGCAAGGCGATCGATCGTGGCATGGAGATCGGCGAGGTGCGCCTCGTACATAAAGAAGGCGGCAAGAGCGGTGTTTGGCACCGCTCGTAGCGGTGGGTCCTTCCGCTCTTAAGAATAAGACCTCTGAAACGAATTCACTTCTTGATAAAAGATTCCATCTTATTGATAGCTTTTAAACTATTTGCTGAATTTCTCAATGAATTGTGAAGCTGGAAGAACGAAGGAATACATCTGATAAGCGCTATAGATCGGTTGCTTCAATAAAGACTGAATACCCGCCGGGCGCTCTTTATACTCATTCTTATCAGGCTAGCTCTCCAAGAAAAGATTCAAGGTGCTTGAACAAGTCATGATTCAAAGAATAGTGCATCCATCGACCGTCTTTTCTTGATTTGACCAAACCGCAACTACTCAGAAGCTTCATGTGATGAGACAATGTTGGCTGCGCTATGTTAAGAGTGTCGAGCAAGTTACAAGCGCATATCTCTTCTTGCTTAGCAATGAGCATAACGATGCGCAATCGATTTTCATCTCCAAGAATCTTGAATACCTGCGCGGCATCCTTTGAAGTCATCGCTAAACCTCTATCCTCACATAGTTCGATATTTCTCTATATTCTCTTACGAATGATGCTCGGTCAAGAAACTTACTTACTCTGTAGTGCAACAAAGCAGCTTTTCGACCTCATCAACTTTGAGCACCTTTCCCTGCGAGACGATTTTCCCGTTCACGAGAAGCGCAGGCGTGGACATGACTCCTGCCTCAGCTATCGCGGCTGGGTCTGTGACGTATTCGACGCCCACCGAACCGTCTGCCTTCGAAGCAGCAGCCTGGGCGTTCTCGTGGAGCTGGTGGCAGCGCTTGCATCCCGGGCCCAGCACCGTGAGCGTGATAGATTCCGCCCCAGGCGCATCGCAGGCGTCCCCGCAGTCGCACGGCGCAGCGATATCGCCCTCGGGCAGCTCCACGATCTCCATCTCGCAGCAGCAGCTCTCCTTCTTTTCTTCCTTGCCGAATATCTTTCCGAAAAGTCCCATTTCTATATCCTTTCTCTTAAGGGTCTCCTGTCTTTGTTTTGCCCGCATGACATCACGGCATAATGAGCGTGAATGCGAAGCCGGTGCCTATGGCAACGAGCAGGATGCACAGTACGAACGTCACCACCATCGGCTTCTTGAATATACTGTTCAGAAGCGAGACCTCGGGGATGGAGCACCCGGCACCGCCCAGTATGAGCGCGATGACGATGCCCGAGGACACGCCCTTCTCCATGAGGATGCCCGCGATCGGGATCATCGTCTCCACACGGATGTACATGGGTATGCCGATCACTGCGGCGAGCGGGATGGCCCAGAGGTTGTCCGCGCCCGCGAATCCCTCAAGAAGCTCGGTCGGCACGAACCCGTAGATGAACGCCCCGATGCCTGCGCCGAGGAGCAGCCAGCCGAAGACACCCTTGAACAGCCCAACGGCATCCGTAAGGGCGTACTTGCAGGCCTGCGCTTGCTTCTGCCAGAACGTTCCCTTCAAGTTCTCCCATGTTGCCTCGTCGCCCCCGCAGCATCCACCCTTAACGGCAACGTTCTTGATGTAGCGCGAGAACCCGATCGCGTCGAGCACGAGCCCCGCGCATACCGCGAACGCGAAGGTAATGACGGCGTAGACCGCCGTTGGCACGGGACCGAAGAACACGAGCAAGAGCGCGATTATCGCGGGGTTAAGTATCGGGGAGGTCATCAGGAACGAGATAGCTCCTGAGAAGGGCGCGCCGCTCTTGAAGAGGCCCACCAAGACGGGGATGGTGGAGCACGAGCAGAACGGCGTTACCGCGCCGAGCGCAGCGCCCAGAATCGCGTTGGTCACCTTGTGTGGACGCGAAAGTATGCGCTTGATGCGGTCCTTGGACACCCACACTTGCAGCAGGGCTACGAAGAAGCTTATGGCGACGAAGAGCAGGAACAGCTCTCCAAACAGGTAGACGAACGTGCCTAGGACGTTAAGCAGGTTCTCCACGGTGAATAAGCTATCGAACATTTCCATCTCCTTGGAGGCCATCGGGGCTGACAGGAAGGAGCTTGGAGCTCGAACATCCGCCGACCGAGACCTCGCGAATCAATTTGTCAGTTACCGTTTGCGAGGCTGGCAGGCTCACACCGACCTGCACCTGTACCTCCTCTTACATCTGCACATGGCAGTCTCCTTCACGCGAACAGGGGCTGTAGCCAGTTGAACACATAGCCGCTTATGATCATTCCGACGAGACAAAGACCAATGAATGTAGCAAGCAACTTCGGCTTGACCACGCGTGAAAGCATGGTGAGCGATGGAATCGACAGTACGGTAACGCTCATCATAAAAGCGAGTATGGTGCCAAGGCCGACACCCTTCTCAAACAACGCTTCTGCAATAGGAATGGTCCCAAAGATATCAGCATAGATCGGTGCGCCAACGAGCGTGGCAAGCACGACTGCAAACGGGTTGCCATCACCAAGAATTGCCTCGATGATTTCTTGCGGAATCCAATTGTGAATAAGCGCGCCTATCGATACGCCAATAAGAATGAACGGAAACACTTTGCGGAAAGTCTCACCAGTTTGCCCAAGAGCATAGGATATACGTTGCTTTTTCTTCAGGCTTTGCACCTGTGCAGCATCAAGTGGTTCACCCCGCACAAAGTCAGCGACCTGATCCGACATCTTCAATTTCTGAATGATCGAACCTCCCACAACCGCAATGATAAGACCAACGATCGTATAGATAAAAGCAACGTGCGGTCCAAAGATACTCATGATGAGAACGATTGAGGCAATGTCTACCATGGGAGAGGATATGAGAAAAGAAAAAGTAACGCCAAGGGGCAAACCCGCACGCGTAAAAGCAATGAACAACGGAATGGACGAACAGGCGCAGAAGGGCGTTACCGTTCCGAGCAGCGCCCCCACCACGTTGCCACTAAAACCTTTGAAACGCCCAAGAATGCGCTTGCTTCGTTCGGGTGGAAAGTAGCTCTGAATATAGCTGATGATGAAAATCATCACACAAAGCAATATAACGATTTTTATGGTGTCATAGATAAAAAAATGAAGGGTTCCACCCCATCGAGACGAAGCATCCAGACCAAGCGCATCGATGAATATCGCAATCAGATCCGAGAGCCACTGCATCTTAAGAAGTTGATCCATTAAGAACGATCCAACAGCGTCCATATTTCCCCTATATATTTATAATCATCAATATAACGTATTTTAATAATATTGATAGATTTATATATGTCAATATATTAGGAACGACACAGCACTTCGGTTTGGCTGAAGAGCTTTTATTCGGTGTTAGTGGCCTTGTCCGTCCATCATCGCGAGCGCATGCTCGAGCACCTCGTTCACGGCCTCCCAGTTCTCGCGCACTGCTTTTTCGCTTCCCGGGAAATTGATCACGAGCGTCTTACCACGCTGCATGCACATCGCGCGCGAGAGCATCGCACGATTGGTGAACTTCATGCTGTAAGCGCGCATGCCTTCGGCGATGCCCGGAACAGGGCGGTCACACACATCTTCGGTGGCCTCTGGTGTTACGTCGCGCGGAGAAAGCCCCGTACCGCCGCACGTGATGACGACATCGGCCTCGAAACGACCGCACGCTGTCACGATCGCTTGTGCGATGAGCGAGCGCTCATCGGTTGTTACGACATGCGAAACGCACGTCCATCCTTTTTCGGCGATAAGCTCTTCGAGCACGTTGCCCGCCGTATCGGTCTCGAGTGTACGCGTATCTGAACAGGTGATTATTGCGAACTTCATGAGATAACGCTCCCTTCCTCAACGTCGAGCAAGATGCACTCGACTTGCGCACCCGCTACAACGCGCTTGCCCTCTGGCACCCCTGCCGGCAGCACCGCCAGGCAATTCCCGCGCTGAAGCGTGCCGAACAGGCCCGAATTCTGATTCTTAGCAGGCACGACTACGAGCTTGCCCTCTTCATCATGCGTAAGCGTAGCGCGCAAGAGCAGCACACGCCCATCCTTCTTCTTGCGATCCTTCGCGAGCGTTGCCTTCACGCGGGGACGCTCGAAAGTGGTGAAGCCCTGCATCTTGCGCAGCGCTGGACGAATGAACATCTCGAAGCCGCAGTAAGCTGCTGCCGGATTACCCGAAAGCCCAAAGACTGGAACGCCTTCCACAAAACCGAAGGCCTGAGCTTTGCCGGGGCGCATGTTCACGAGCGTCATCTCAAGCGCACCCATCTGCTCGATCACATCTTTGATGAAGTCGTAATCACCATTCGATGCACCGCCCGAGGTAACCACGAAATCATGATTCATGAGCGCGGTTTCCACAGCATCGCGGATCGCGATGAAGTCGTCTTTGACGATCGGGAAAATAGTAGGGATGCCGCCAGCTTCTTTCGCACAGGCAGCCAGCGCATAGGCATTGCCGTCGCGAATCTGCCCAGGACCAGGCACGACCGTAGGCTCGACCAGTTCACTGCCGATCGAGATGATGGCCACCTTGGGGCGACGATAGACCGGAACCTCCATGATGCCGCAGCTCGCAATGAAACCGACCCCTGCCGCACGAATCACTTCGCCTGCATGGATCGCCACTTCGCCACGCGCGATCTCTTCGCCTGCTTCACGGACGTTGCTGCGCAGCGCCGTAGGTTCCGTGAACGCGACGCAAGATCCCGCACGGCCATCGCTTCCTTCGTAATCGACCAGCTCGTATTTGACAACCGAATCGGCGCAGGCAGGCACGGGAGCGCCGGTCATGATGCGCACGCATTCATCATGTGCCAGATCGCCTTCATAGGTGGAACCAGCGGGGATCTCCGCAACGACCTTCAGCTTCACAGGAGCATCTGCTGTTGCGCCTTCGATCTGTGCTGCTTTGAGCGCGAAGCCATCCATGGCTGCATGGGCGAACGGCGTGATATCGATATCGCTGGTGAGATCTTCGGCAGCCACGCGCCCTACCGCATCAACAAGACTCACCTGCTCAACTTCAAGCGGATGGATGTTCTTGAGGACGATCTCGCGTCCTTCTTCGATGCTCACCATCTCTAGATCTTTCATCATTTCCCCTTCTTGATGTTCCCTATGATTCCTTATGATTCCCTTTAGACCAGGTGCTCTACAGATCGTGCTGCGCCTTCAAGTACGTGCGCATCGAGTAGAGCGTTATATCGCTACGGTTCACCACGCCCACGATCTTGCCCTTGTCGAGCACGGGCACCTTCTTCAAATGATTATCGCCGAGCACGCGGCAAACTTCGGGAAGCGTAGCAGAAAGGTTGATTCCCACCACGCCTTTCGTTGCCACATCCATCACGTTCATGCGCATAAGCGCGGCAAGCTTCTCGTCGAAGGTGTCGTTGTCGTTCGAAGCCTGCATGATCATGACGATCGGGTCGGTGTAGAGATGGCTGCGCTTGGAAAGGAAGCGCATGATGTCGCCATCGGAAACGAACCCGACCGCGCATCCTTCGCTATCCACGACCGGTGCCGCGCTGATCTTGCGTTCAACGAGCACGCGCATCACATCGAGCACTGAAGAGCTTTCGGGCACCGTAAACACATCGGTCTTCATGATCGATGCGAGCACGCTCTGCTTCTCCTGCTTATCCAGATCGACCTTCGTTTCCGCGTCGCCGTTCTTCACGAAGATGAGCACAAGGATGAATCCGATAGCGCAGAGCACCGCAGAAACCCCGAATGCGGCATCCACGCCGTGCACGCCGGCAAGCGTCGTGGATTCGGTTGCCATGAGCGAGACCGACACCATCGCGAACACCGAGGTGAGGATAGCGGTTCCCAGCGAACCCGCGATCTGGCGGAAGGTGTTGTTCACTGAGGTGCCATGGTTGATGAGGTCGTTGGGCAGCGCGTTCATCGCCCAGGTGGTGATGGTCATATTGATGAGCGCCATGCCGAAAAGACGGATAGCCATGACAACTGCCACATAGACGAGGCTCACTTCGGGTCCTAGGAAGGCGAGCATGACCGTACCGATCGTGAGCATGAGCGTGCCCGTAATAGCAAGCACGCGCGGGCCGTGGCGGTCGAACCAGCGTCCTGCGATCGGGCCCATGATGCCCATGATGAGCGCACCAGGCAAGAGCACGAGACCGGATTCGGTGGCAGAATAGCCAAGCAGTGATTGCAGATAGATGGGCAGCAAGATGCCCACGGAAAGGAGCGCCGCCTGCACGACCATGCCGATGATCGTGCCCATCAAAAAGGTCTTGTTGGCAAGCACCCGCACGCGCAACATGGGGTGTTCCATCGAAAGCTGACGACGGAAGAACAGCACGATCACCACGAGGCCGACAATGAGCGAGACGAAGAATTCGATGCCGAAACCGCCATTGCCGATGATGGAGAAACTATAGAGCAGCGAGCCGAAGCCGAGCGTGGAGAGCACCACCGAAGGGACATCGAGCCTGGCATGCGCATGCTTTGCGGGGACGCGATCCATGGTGAAGGGCGTAACGAGCGCTACGATCGCCGCAAAGGCGGTTACCACGTAGAACATGATGTGCCAATCGGCAGCATCGATGACCACGCCAGCAGCCGTGGGGCCAATGGCCGGGCCAAAGGCCATCACGATGCCGAAGAGCCCCATCGCGAAGCCGCGGCGCTCGATCGGAAACGTGAGCATGAGCACGCTCATGACCATGGGCATGAGAACACCCGCGCCCACCGCCTGAACGATACGCCCAGAGAGCAATACCGGGAAGTTCGGCCCCCAAGCAGCGAGAAGCGAGCCGATCGCGAAGATCGACATCGAGAACAGGAAGAGATTGCGGATAGGAAAGCGATCGATCAAAAACGCAGTCACGGGAACCATGATGGCGTTCACGAGCGTGAAGCCGGTGGTGAGCCACTGGCCGGTGGCGGCATTGATGCTCATGTCGACCATGATGGAAGGCAGCGCTGGCGCTACCACCGTTTGGTTGAGCACCGTCACGAACGTGCCCACTAAAAGCAGCACGATCATGACCGTCTGTCTGTGCGTTAATCCCAGGCGGTTGACCTTCGTTGTGGTCGTATTCGCCATGAGGGGTTACTCCGTTGGTTCTTCTTCGGAATCTAGTTTGAATTCGACACCGATCTTATCGATACGCAGCGCATCCATAGTCTTAGCCGTGAAGGTGATCGTACGTTTATCGTGATGGATCTCGATCGAATCGCCTTCGGCAGGGATCTTGTCGATCAAGTCGAGCATGAGTCCTCCAACGGTCTCGTAGTCGTAGATAGGCACTGGCTCGAAGCCGAGGAATTCGACGAACTGATCGACCGGAAGCGAGCCATCGACCAGATAATTGTTCTCGCTCACCTTCAGGATCTCATCCTGATCGTCGTGGAGGTATTCATCTTCAACGCTGCCGATGATCTGGCCGATCACATCGCTCATCGTAACGATGCCCGACGTACCGCCATGCTCGTCGACCACTACGGCGATCTTAGTGTGCTTGTCCTGCATCATCTGCATGAGCTTGTCGAGCGCCAAGCTTTCAGGAACCGGATTGATGTCGCGAATGACCAGATCGTCCTTGGTTGAATCAGGCGGCAAGCGATACGCATCCTTGATATGTATGAAGCCGATGATGTTATCGGTGTTGTCCTTGTAGACCGGATAGCGCGTGAATTTGTTCGCACCCATGATCTCGAGGATCTCTTCCAGATCGTCGTCGATGTCGATCGCGATCATGTCGGTACGCGGGGTCATGATGGCTTTTGCGTCCTTATCATCAAGATCGAAGACATTATCGAGGATCTCGAACTGATCGGTAGCGAGCTCGCCGCTCTCTGCACTTTCCTCGAGCAGGATCTTGATCTCTTCTTCGGTATACGCCTGATGTTCGCTGGCAGTATCGTGACCGGTCAAGCGCATGATGCCATTGGTGGTGGAGTTGAAGAGCCACATGATGGGATACGTGATGCGATAGAACCAGTAGAGCGGTGTTGCCGAGAAGAGCGCATAGCGTTCAGTATTCAAGATGGCCATGGATTTCGGCACCAGTTCACCAAGGATAACGTGCAGCGCTGTGATGATGATGAAGCCGATGGCAACCGCGATCGCGGAAACCGCTGCATCGGGCAGCCCCAGCGCCGCAAGCGGCTCGTGGATCACACTCGAAACGGCAGGTTCGCCCAACCAGCCGATTGCCAGCGAAGCAAGCGTGATACCCAGCTGACAGGCGGAAAGATAGGCGTTGACGTTCTCTGATATCTCTTTTGCTCGCTTTGCGCCGCGTGCGCCTTCTTCAACGAGAATATCGATCTGCGATTTCCTGACACGCACGAGCGAGAATTCAGCAACAACGAAGAACGCATTCATCAGTAAGAAGAATGCGACTAAAAGTATACTGACAACAAACACCATTGAGGCTTACTACTCCTTAATAGGCTCTCTATGATTTTCCCTTAATCATCTGTGCTGTTTTGCTTAACCATTGAATATACATCAAAACGTAACTAATGATCGGGAAGCATGCACCTCTTGTCTGTTTATTTTAGAGCTTCGATCTTTTCATTTCTCCGTTTTGTCTTGGTATTAGTAAAATCTACGATATGTCGACATTTTTTGAAAAGCTGGTGGCTGCTGTGCGCTTCCTCGGCCATTATCTTTGGATTGCCCTGAAGACTCTCGGGCGATTCTTGCTTTGGCTTGGCGCCCTGTTCGTGCGCTCTTTGAGCAGCCTGATCACCTGGATTCGCCTGAATCTGCCGCCGCGCGTGCAGTTCATCTTGTTGGCAGTAGTGGTCGCCATCTTGATCGTGTTAGTTGCGCTCATCTTCACCGGACATGGCTGTTCAACAGCACCTTCTCCCAATGAACCTGCTGAAGAGCAACCACCCGAGGTAACTTACACCCCCGACGAAGCCGACTTTCGGCAGATCTCGATCCAACCCGATACCATCACCTCGTTTTCGCTCGTCGAAAACGGCAACCAGATGTATGCCAGCCTTTCAGAGGACGAGAATCGCTCCATCACTGAAGACCTTTCCTTCCTTGAAGCCGACGACGAAAACGTGGGCTTTTTGATCATGAACCTGAACACGGGAAGTGGATATTGCTACAACATCGACACGCGCATCTATGGAGCGAGCACCTATAAAGCGCCCATAAGCGTATTCCTCTGTGAAGAATATGTCGATGGCGGTACGCTTAACAAATCCGCTGTGAGCAACCGCATCGAAGATGCGATCGTGTGGTCGGACAATAATTCCTACCGTTCGCTCAAGCACAGCTACGACGGCTCGAACCATAACAATTGGCTTTCTGAGATGGGGATCGATCCTGCTGGCTACATGGCCACCTTCCCCTCCTATTCCGTACGCGATTCCGCAACGCTCTGGACGCACACCTGGAATTATCTGAACTCGGGCAGCGACACTGCCACCTGGCTCAAAGGGCTGTTCGAGCGCACCGAGACCTCCTTCTTGCGCAACGGTGCCGTTGAAGCGGGAATGGACAACGCGACCGTGTACAACAAAGCAGGCTGGTGCGTTTCAGATAGCGGAAGGGAAGACGCCGTTAACGATGCGGGCATCGTGGTCGATGGCGACAACACTTACTTGGTGGTCGCTTTCACGAGCAGACCTGATTCTCCGACTGCTGAAGCGAATCTTTCGGAGTTGTTCGCTTCGCTTTTAAAGGCGCGCCATTCTCTCGATGCGTCAAGTGCTACCTGGGACAATGTCGAAGTGGTCGAAGCGCCCGCTGAAGGCGAAGGCGATACTGGCGTCGAGTTGGCGATCGATTCTCCGAACGAAGGATCGACCACGGCGGTTGTGAAGTCTGGCGCTTCTCAGGATGATTCGACGATCGTTTACGCATCGGATACGCTGCTTGTTGCGAAAGCTCCTCGCCAATATGCTATTGCGGAGTGGCGCTGATGAACGCGACTGAAGCATCAGTCCAGACGAGCGCGATCGCTGAAGTGCCCGGGAAGCCGCAGACCTTCACGTCGAAATTGCTGATGCTCACCTGGGTGTTTGCCGCAATGTCTCTGCTTGGGCTTGCGGGCGAGACCCTGCAGCACTATATCGCCTTCAACGGTGATATCGAAAGCCGTGCAGGGCTTTTGTGGGGGCCATTCTCCCCCATCTACGGAACAGGAGCATTTCTTCTTACTGTCTTTGCGCTCAGGCTCGATGGTGCCAAGTTCCACTCGAACTTCAGTATCTTCTGCATTGCTGCTGTGGTGGGTGGCGCCGTGGAATATTTGGCGAGTTGGGCGATGGAGGAGTTTTGGGGCATCGTTGCCTGGAGCTACCTTGAAGCGCCTGGCAACTTCAACGGCCGCACCGATATCTTCCACATGGTCATCTGGGGAATACTCGGGCTTGTGTGGGTGCGCCTAGGCTACCCCTTCGTTAAGAAGATCTTCGCGAAGGTGAATACGGAGGGTCTTGCCTATCGCATCGTGACTTGGGCGCTCTTTGCGTTTCTCATGGTCGATATCGTTATGACCGTTGCCGTGATGCTGCGCGCTGATGCGCGTTGCCACGGCGTAGAGGCCACCACCCCTATCGAAACTGCCTTCGATACCTATTACCCCAACGAAGTGCTGCAAGCGCGCTTCGAGAACATGGGTGGCATCGGCCGCCCCGATTAACCCCTACTCGTTGCAACTCGATCAGCGGAGAGGGTGAGGCAACGAGGTGACTCTTTGCCGACTAAATTCAT
>UPYK01000005.1 GCA_900538545.1 uncultured Eggerthella sp.
CTACCCGGGCATTTGTCACCTTGTCTCAAACTCTTCGGTATCCCTTGCTCTTTACTAAGGCGACAAAAGACCGGGTAGCTTTGTCACCTGGACGAGAGTGTCAGAAGATGACGAACGACCGGGTAGTTTGTCACCTAGCGGCCGAGAGTGTCGATGAACCAATCGAGGAGCACGTCGCGCGGATCAGAACCACTCTTCATGGCAAGTTCAGCATCTTGGGCAGTGCTGAGCGCATGGATAAGTTGCGGCATGGTGTAGTTACGCGCTTGCTTCTCGAGCGTCTTCACACGCCAAGGCTGAATGTCCAGAACAGAGGCGATGTTCCCCGTCCCCCGCGCATTCAGCGCTCGCACGCTGATAAGATCGCGTACACGTGAAACGCAGAGCGAAATGAGCTGATAAGGCGACATCTTCTCCATGCGATTGTAGAGATAGATACAACGCGAAAGATTCTTCATGCCAAACGCATCGAGAAATTCCCACGGTTTGATCTCTGCCGTGCGCGCTACGAGCGCGATGACCTCGTTCTGATTGACCGGATCATCGCCGCGATGCGCAAGCGCAAGCTTGCGAATCTCACTATCGAGCGTAACCGTATTCGTACCTGCGAGATCGATGAGCGATGCTGCTGCACCTTCCGTGAAGGTGACTCCATGCGTGAGCGCCATCGAACGAACCGCCGCATTGAGGTCCTTCGCCTGAAACGGTGCGCAATCAATAACGGCATCTTTCCCGAACCCGCTCACTGCCTTATACAGACGCGTATTCTTCGGCAGCTTCTGCGCGATGAGCGCCAAAACAGTGGTCTGAGATGGCGAAGCAAGATAGGAGATGAGCGCTTCTGCATCAGCTTTGCGTAGCTTGTCGACGTTGTTCACCTGAACAAGGCGTACTTCGCTCGCAAACGGAAGCGTATTCGCCGCCGCAACGATCTCTTCCCCTGTTGCCTTCTCACCTGCGAACACATCGGAATTGAACGCAAGATCACCATAGGTTGAGATACGCTTGCGCAAACGCTTAACGACCGTTTCGCGCTTAAGCTCGTCTTCACCACTGATGAGATAGACCGGGAGCAAAGGATTGTTCTTCTTCGATGCCATGCTGCTATTGTAACGCAGTCATGCTACGCTTTTCAGTGGTAACACGAAGTGAATCAGATGAAAAGGTGCATACGACATCGCCATCTTGATCGCTTCGATAGATCGCTGAGCCTACCGATTCTAAAGCGTCTAGAGCATCGTCAGTCGGATGCCCGTAGGAGTTCTTCCCTACCCCGATCAAAGAGACTTTGGGGCTCAGCACGCGCGCAAGCTCAGGAGTGATCGCCTTGCGCGAGCCGTGGTGCCCGACCTTATAGAGATCGACCGGTTCGATCAGATGTTCCTCGTTGAGCTCTTCTAGCACTTCAGATTCCGCATCCCCGCAGAAGAACCCTTTCCAATCGATCGCCCCATCACCATCGCAATCGATATGCACATTGAAGCAGATGCTGTCTTCGTTGCCTCCTTCGTGTTCAACTCGCTCAGGAGCAACGATATGAAAGGCGAACATCCCCAACCGTACCGTGTCCCCTCGATTCAGCTCCACCACCTTCTGCTCACCGACCATGCTTCTTACCAACGAAACGAAGTCTTTCGCGTTCGCATCCCCTACTTCATCAAGCCCTTCAGCTATGAACACCTGATCGACCTCCACCACCCCGCCGAGCGCTTGCAAATTTCCGCAATGATCATCATCCGGATGCGTGATGAGCACGGCATCGATCTTCGAGATGCCGTTACGCGCAAGCGCAGCATAGAGCATCTCGGCTTCGTTGCCGGTATCCACCAGGAGCGTCTTTCCCCCGCTCATGAAAGCAAAGCTATCTCCCTGACCGACGTTGAGCATGACGATGCGATCGCCTCGAGCACCTGCGTTCAGGAATAGGCAGCACACGATCACAAGCGCGCTCAGCGCCACTGAACAAGCAGCCACGGCACGTTTATGCCGAGAGGGCCTTGGCCACCACACCCACAAGAGCGCAGCGAGACCAAGCGCGAGCGGAAAGGCAAAGCTTATCGTGGTCGAGATGGGGATCGACGCGAACGGGATCGCTTCGAATGCCTGGAAGAATACAATGAGCCCGCTCGTAACCACTGAGAGTAACCCAAGAAGACCAGGCATGATTGGTGCGACGAGCATCACAGCGAATCCCATCATGAGCAAAAGCGACAGATAGGGCGTTGCAACGATGTTAGCTAAAGGCGAAAGCAGCGGAACGAGCGAAAACTGTGCAGCACTGATCGGAAGCGAGAATACCAACGCAGCGAGGGTCATGGAGATCGATTCGCGCGCGAATTGCGGAACGTACGGAAATAGATCTTGAAACCATTCATTGAGCAAAGGCATGAACACCACGATGCCAAGCGTGGCAGCAACGGACAGCTGAAAAGAAAGCTGATAGACCACACTCGGGTCGAACGCCACCATTGCCATAACCGTGATGCTGAGCGCAGAGATCGATGAGGATCGCCGCTTTGCCAAAAGCGCGAACAGGGTAACGCCGCTCATGATGGCCGCACGGATACAGGAGACCGGGAATCCTACAAGCACCACATAGCTCACCAGAAAGAGCGTCTGCAGCGCAACAGAGAGCTTACGGGGCACGCGCAGCTTCTTCAGGAGAAGCGTTACGAAACCGGTCACGATCACAAGATGCGCTCCCGATACCGCCACGAGGTGCGCAAGTCCTGCCACTTTGATGCTGTGGTAGAAGCTCGCATCGAAAAGCCCCGTGCGCTCCCCTAACAGGATCGCACGCAAGAGCGTCTGCTCATCGCTTCCCGTGCCGATGACTGCAAGCAACTGCTTACGAAGCTGGTACAGGGGCGAGAGCAACGTAGAGTTCTCAGATGCTTGAAAGTCGCTCACGCTTCCCGAGAACGCGATGTTCTTTTGATCATAGTAGGCAAGGTATTCATCCTTAGGAGCGCTGAGCACACAATCGGCTTCAAGGGCATCTCCGCTATAGAGCTCTACCTTTTCGTTGGTGAACAGCATCACCCGTTTGCCCGCCTGCGGCCCCGACGAGATGGTCGCGATCAATTGCGAACCGAACGTCGACTCTTTTGCATCTTCAGAGAGCTCGAACGTATAGTGTTCGCTCCCCTTGCTCACTCCATCGCGCGCATGATCGAGCGTAAGCAGCTGGACCATCCCCAGAAGAGCGCCGATGAGCACGAACGCTACCGCCCAATAGGTGAGATTCTTTCGCTTGATAAAGAGCACCGCGAGCAGCCCAGCTGCAAGGACAGTTCCTCCCACTGCCAGAAAGTGTACGTACTCAGGAGGAACACAAGCGTAGAGCCATTCTCCCGCAAACACGCCCACAACAGATGCAGCAGCGAGCACGCAGGGTGCAGGGATTGAAGGACGCATCGATTGGAGCGGGCGCCTTCGTTCGCGGATCTTGCGCATAGACTATACCGTGATCGAATCTTTTATCGCTTCGTACTTCTTATCACCGATCCCTGAAACGCGCGTGATATCCTTCGTAGTCTTGAAAGGACCATTCTTTTCCCGATCAGCGATGATCTTCTTTGCCGTAGCCTCCCCGATTCCCGACAGGCTGCTCAGCCCTGCAATATCCGCATTGTTGATATTCACGAGCCCACCAGAAGCACTCGAAGAGCCCGCAGCAGAAGCACTGCTACCTGCCGCTCTTGAACTTCCCACGCTTCCCGCTCCTGCAGCCCCAGCGGCGCCCGCACTCTTAGAAGCGACCACGATCTGCTCGCCATCAACGATCTCGCGTGCAAGGTTCACGCTCCCTTGATTCGCATCGCTCGTGAACCCTCCCGCAGCATCGATAGCAGCTTGAACGCGGGAACCTGCATCAACTTCATAAAGCCCTGGATTCGCTACTTCGCCCACAACATGGACCGACAGTCGTGCTGCTTGCGCTTCACTCTCACCTGCACCCTCTTGCGCAGCATCACCCTGCGAAACACTCAAGCCCTCTTTACCTTCCTCTTGCCAAGAGCTCTGGGCTGATCCATCGATGAGGTGCGTATCGCCAGAAGAGAGCTGCCAGAGCCCTTGGAAAAGGATGAAAAGGATGATTGCACCCAAAAGGACGAACCCAATGCGCAGCGAGGTGGGCATATCTCGCAGATGAAGTTTTGTTTTGAGACTATCTACATCATCGACAAAGGACACGGTACAACCTCCTCACTCTCTAAGATAAGGAAGCGACCTTACGTTTTTTTGAACTTTATTTGAACTTTTTAAACGCGCGAACTCACGTTTTTTTGAACTATTTATGATTCTTCAGTTTGCTTAGGCCTGCGATACGAAGGGCAACGATAATCGTGTATCTCAAGCCCCGCAAGCGCCTCTTCGATCCACTCACTAAGTGGCAACTCTTCTTCAGCTTTGAGCACTACGGGAAGCTTGGCGTGCGTTTCAGGATTGCGCGGCATGTAGAGCGTGCAACAATCGGGTGCATCTTGGGACGATATCTCGAACGTGCCGATGCGCTCCGCCTCAGAGATGATCTCCACCTTGTCAGAACCGATGAGCGGACGCAGCACCGGAAGCGAGACCGCAGCATTCGTGCACTGGATGTTCTCGAGCGTCTGCGAGGCAACCTGTCCCAAGCTCTCGCCAGTGACCAGCGCCTTCGCTCCTTCCATGAGCGCAATGCGCTCAGCGATCATATACATGAAACGACGGTAGAGCACGATGCGCAAGGAAGCGGGCGAAAGCTCAGCGATCCTGCGCTGGTATTCTCCGATCGGCACCACATAGAGTCGTGCGAAGCAGCCCGTGCGCTCGAGCACGTGTGCGATATCGTCGACCAAATACTCGCTCGTATCGAGCGTCTCTGGCCGACCGGAGAAATGAACACCCACTGGGATCGCACCACGACGCGCGATGCGCCACGTTGCAACGGGAGAATCGATGCCCGAAGACATGAGCGTGACCACCTTGCCCGCGCTGCCAACAGGCAAACCGCCCACCCCTTGAACGCTGTGCGCGTAGATATAGCAATGCCCCTGGATGACCTCGACACGCACTTCCACATCGGGGTTCTTCATGAGCACTTTCTTATCTTGGAACGAACGGCAAAGTACCGCCCCCACCAGCTGATTGAGCTGCATGGAATCGATCTCGAAATCGGTGTGATTGCGCCGCGCTTGGACTTTGAAGGTCTCAAACGTTGGAACATTGGAAAGCGCCTTGATAGCCGTTTCATACATGACCTCAAGATCCTGCTCACAGCGATATCCGCACGAAACGCGCGCTACGCCAGGGATACCCGCGATCAGATCGACGAGCTCGCACGACTGTTCGTAGGTTGCGCCTTCCTCTTCGAACAAGCAGATTCTGCCCGAGATACGTTTGATGCGCGCGACCGGCGCATCGCCCAGTACCGCTTTGATGTTGGTGATGAGCTGCTTCTCGAAGTGAGCGCGATTCTTACCTTTAAGACCGATCTCGTGGTAATGAACAAGACAAACACGCTGTTCAGACATGGGATTCCTTTGCAAAATGGAGGCTAACATACAAAAAAGCCTGGGTTTGGCACACCGCCAAGACCCAAGCTTCTGCGTTGGTTGTGATAAAGACTAGTGATTCGCTGCGTCGATCGAGTCTTCAGCAAAAGAAACATCGCCATTTGCGATCTCATCGAAGGCAAGGGAGAGCGGACGACGATTAGCAGCACGAGCGATATCGACTGCGGTCTGCAGCTGAATAGCACGATTACGCTGACCACGCATCATCTCGTTGATGTCTTGTGCGCGCTTCGATGCCACTGCGCACAGAAGGAAGCGATCGTTTTCGGTCTTATCGAGCAGGACGTCGATCTTTGGTTCAATAATACTCATGGATACCTCTGCTATCGGTTAACGCTATTCATAAAAGACTCGAGTTGGCTATAGGCGCTCTCAAGGTCTTCATTTACCAGCGAAATATCATACTCCATTTTTGCGGAAAGCTCCAGCTTAGCGGTGTCAAGACGCTTTTTTATCTGCTCTTCGGTTTCCGTGTTGCGGCCACGCAATCTGCGCTCAAGTTCCTCAAGCGATGGTGGCTCGATAAAAATACAGTGCGCATCAGGCATGATACGTTTCACCTGACGCGCACCTTGAACATCTACTTCGAGAATGACCTGATCGCCCTGGGCGATATGCTCATCCACATAGCGTTTGAGTGTTCCATAATGCTTCCCGTGAACAAGCGCATGTTCCAGAAAGCCATCCTCTGCGAGGATCCGCTCGAATTCCTCTTCTGAAAGAAAGTGATAGTCCTTGCCATCTACTTCACCCGGACGAGGAGAGCGAGTGGTTGCAGAAACGGAAACCCATGTTTGCGGGTTGCGCTCAACGAGTCGGGAAATGAGCGTCCCTTTACCGGCCCCCGATGGCCCTGATATAACGAAGAGATTTCCGCGAGGCATGACTTACGCGAAGCGCTCGAGAAGAGCTTTCCTCTGACGCTCGCCCAGGCCCTTAAGGCGGCGAGACTCTGCGATCTCAAGTTCAGCCATTGCCTTCTCAGCCTTGGTCTTACCATAGCCAGGCAGGGTTTCGATAAGAGCAGAAACCTTCATACGACCGATGATCGGATCGTCGCGCATGTCAAGAACCTGCTCGAGCGTGAGTTCGCCCTGCTTGAGCTTCTCACGAACCTCCGCACGCTTTGCGCGCGCGATCTTAGCCTTCTCGAGTGCTGCTTGCCTTTCTTCAGGGGAAAGCTGTGGTACGGCCATTGTTAATCTCCTTTTATTCTTGTTCAGTTGAACAGTACAGGAAAGCGAGGAGCGCTTTCTTTTTTGTACATTCAAGTATAGCTTTTATATATGAAAACTCCACACAAACTTTTTATTCAGCCGCTTCAGTGGCATTCTCCCCTTTTCCCTAAATGAACTGGCATTTTAGGCAATTTTGAAGAAAATGACCATCTATTTATTTCCGAAATGTAATAAATTTTTCAATAGTTTATTGAAGATCGGCTGCATTTTAGAAGCCTGCATATCGACCAAGGTGCGCCTACCCTAGAAGCGAAGCAAGGGGTAGAAATTCTCCGAAAGCGGATTCGCTTCACCCAAAGCAACGACCGAAACAGCGCCTGCGTTCTTGGCCTTCTTGCTTGCGATCAGATCGACCATATCTTCGAACGAGGTTGCCTCATCCACGAGCGTATCGACCATGAGCACCTTCTCATCCTTATCGATGTGGAAATCATTCGTAAGGCCTTCCCCGCTTTCAAGATCCGCGTAAGCAAAGCGCGCCCAGGCTGCCATAGCGATAGCATAGGCAAGGAGCTTCGACTCCTCATTCGCAGCGAGTACCACATCGAACTTGTAGTTCCGGGGAAGCTGCTGCAACGCTTCGACCGCAATGCGGTTGGTGATGATCGGGTCTTCGAGCAAGCGATAGGCATCGAAGGTAACAGCGCTTGATTCAAGCGACTCAACGTCTTCAGGCAGTGCCTTCATGCGGGTGAGAATATCGATTACTTCAGCTCGTTCCATTACTACAGTCCTTTCACGATGTTGTCGAATGCGAGAGCAGGATCGGGTGCGGCGGTAATAGGCCTACCGATCACGAGATGGCTTGCGCCGTTGTCGAAGGCTTGGCGCGGTGTTGCGATGCGACTTTGGTCATCCGTGCTCGAACCAGCCGGCCGCACGCCAGGGGTGACGATGTAAGCGCTGCTGCCCAGTGTCTCACGCAGCATGGCCGCTTCTTGCGGAGAGGCGACTACGCCGGAAAGCCCCGCCGTTTGCGCCTGTTCAGCAAGTGTACGCACCTGTTCAGCGACGCTGCGAGTAACGCCCGTGAGCGCAAGGTCCTCTTCGCTCATCGAGGTGAGCACTGTGATGCCGAGCGTAACAACATCAGGCAGTTCGGCTTCGATGAGCCCATCGATCGCAGCGCGCATCATCTCAAGGCCGCCGATCGCATGCATGGTGATCATGTCGGCCCCAGAACGTGCTGCGCTTGCGGCAGCCCCATATACCTGATGCGGGATATCGTGGAATTTCAGATCGAGGAACACGTTGAACCCAAGATCCTTGAGCGCCTTCACGATAGAAGGCCCCTCTTGATAGTAGAGCGTCATGCCCACCTTGAGCCAGGAGGCCTTACCCTTAAGGGCGTGAGCGAGCGCGAGCGCTTCATCTGCTCCGCAATCGAGCGCTACGATGATGCGCTCGGATTCGGGCAGCGTTTCGAAGTTTAGCAATTCAAAGCTCCAATCAGTTCAGTAACGTCGTTGACGCCTTCTTCGATACAGTATGCCTCAATGCCGCTCACCACTTCGAGCGCGGCCTGAGGATTCATGAAGTTCGCAGTTCCTACCGCAACCGCGCTGGCACCGGCGAGCATGAATTCGATCGCATCGAGCCCGCACGTGATGCCACCCATGCCAAGCACAGGAATATCGAGTGCCTTGTACACTTCCCACACCATACGCAGCGCAACAGGCTTGACCGCAGGACCAGAAAGCCCTCCTACCCCACGCGCAAGGATGGGCTTGCGCTTGTAAGGATCGATCGCCATGCCCAGAAGCGTATTGATGAGCGAGACCGCATCGGCACCCGCGTCCTCGACACTGCGTGCGATCTCGGTGATATCGGTAACATTGGGCGTGAGCTTCACGATGAGCGGCTTTTGCGTTTGCGCGCGGCACGCGGAAACCACCTCGTGAGCGACCTTAGGGTCGGTGCCGAAGGTAAGGCCGCCGCAATCGACGTTCGGACAAGAGATGTTGATCTCGTAGGCATCGATGCCCTCGTGCGCCTCGAGCGCTTCGACCACACCCTGGTATTCAGCCACGGAATGACCCGAAACGTTCACGATGACCTGCGTATCGACCTCACGCAGCCAAGGAAGGTCCTTTTCCACGAACGCCGCCACGCCCGGGTTTTGAAGCCCGATAGAGTTGAGCATGCCCGAAGGGGTCTCGGCAATACGCGGGGTGTCGTTACCCGCCCAGCCATTCAGCGAGAGACCCTTCGTAGTGATCGCACCAAGGCGACTCACGTCGAAGAACTGCGCATATTCCTTTCCTGAAGCGAACGTACCCGATGCGGTGGTGACCGGGTTTTTCATGAGAAGCCCGCCTAGGGAAACCTGCATATTCACGCTCATTTACCACACCACCTTCGCGGCATCGAAGATCGGACCGTCAACGCACGAGCGTTTGAAACCTTCGGTGGTTGCCACCACGCACGAAAGGCACGCGCCGATCCCGCAAGCCATGCGCTTCTCAAGCGAGATAGCCGTAGGGATATTCTTGGCGATCGTGATATCGCAGAGCGACTTCATCATGGGTTCGGGGCCGCAACAAGCAACAAGATCGTAGGGTTTCGTCTGAAGCAGCTCATTTACCACACCGGTACAGAAACCGTGATAGCCATAGGTGCCATCGTCGGTAGCACAATACGGCTCGCGCCCGAGCACTGCCGTGTAAGCCTCGCGTGCTACAAGCGCGTCCTTCGTTTGCGCACCCAATACCACATCCACTTCCTTACCAGCAGAAACAAGCTGCTCGGCGAAGATGAAGAGCGGCGCTGCGCCCACACCGCCAGCAACGAGCAGGACACGCTGGCCTTCGGGGATCTCCCAACGGTTGCCCACGGGCCCGATGATATCGAGAGTGAACGGCGCGGTCTGGTGAGAAAGATGATCGGTGCCATAGCCCACGCACTGATAGAGCACGCTCATAGTGCCAGCGTCCGCATCAACTTGATAGACCGAGAACGGACGGCGCAGGATATGATCGTCCATGCCTGGGATCTTGACATGGATGAACTGCCCTGGCTGCATGCTAGCCGCCACATCGGGCGATTCGATATCGAGTACGAAGAGGGTGTCGGTGAGCTTCCTGTTAGCGCGCACCGTGCCGCTTCGTTGAAGAGTTTCGCACATACAAGCTCCTCATTGCGCATTTACAAGTGAAACCATTATAGAAGAACAAAAAGCGCCTAGACGCACACGTTGCCTGCTTCGAGCGTGAGCTTGCCCTTGCACACCACATCAGTTGGCTTGCCCGTAAGCTCGTAGCCGATGAAGGGCGAATTGAGCGATTTCGAGCACATGTCTTGCGCTTCGACCGTCCAGACAAGGTCCGGATCGACCACCGTGATGTCAGCCGGGCTTCCCGCCTCGAGCGTGACCTGCGGGATGCGCAAGATATCGCGCGGGCGGATGGCCATAAGCTCGACCAAGCGTGCATGATCGATATGCCCCGGCTTCACGAGATAAGTGTTCACCAGGCCGAACGAAGTCTCGAGCCCCGTGATGCCGAACGGCGCGAGTTCGAATTCGCGCTCCTTTTCGAATGCCGCATGCGGAGCATGATCGGTCGCGATCACATCGATCGTACCGTCAGCCACCGCTTCGATGAGCGCTGCGTTATCGGCCTTGCTGCGCAGCGGCGGGTTCATCTTCAGGTTCGTATCGTAGGTTTCGGTGATGTCTTCATCGCAGAGCACCAAATGATGAGGCGTTGCTTCACAGGTGACCTTCACCCCGCGCGCTTTTCCTTCGCGCACCAGATCGAGCCCCTTCTTCGTGGTGAGATGCTGAATATGGATCGGACAGCCCGTCAGCTCGGAAAGAGCGATATCGCGCTGAATCTGAACCTCTTCGCCTGCCGCTGGCCAACCAGCAAGCCCGAGCTTGGTCGAAACGGGTCCTTCGTTCACCTGGCCCTTGCCCACCAAGCCTTCGTCCTGACAGTGGCTCATGACCACGCGATCGAACATCTTGGCGTAATCCATCACGCGACGCATCATACCTGCATCCTGGATGCCGCGGCCATCGTCGGTGAATGCCGCTGCCCCATGTGCGACCATGTCGCCCATCTCAGCGAGCGAAGTGCCTTCGAGGCCCTTCGTGCAGGCGCCTGCCGGATGCACCGTGCAGTGTCCCGCCGACTGAGCCTTCTCGATCACATAATCGATGATCGCCGCTTCATCGGTAACGGGATTCGTGTTCGCCATCGAGCAGATGTCGGTGAAGCCGCCATGCGCTGCCGCAGCGGTACCGGTCTCGATGGTCTCCTTGTATTCGAACCCGGGATCGCGCAGATGAACGTGCACGTCCACGAACCCTGGGAAGGCCAAAGACCCGCTCCGTTCGAGCACCTTCACGCCTTCGGCAGGCTCGATCGCTTCTTCCACGCGCACAATGACGCCGTCTTCGATAAGGATGTCGCGCTTCGCATCCAGCCCGATAGCCGGATCGATCGCACGCACACCTTTAAGCAGATAATCCATCGTTCGCCCCTCCTAAAAGCAGGTAGATGAGCGCCATACGCACGCACACTCCTGAAAATACTTGATCGGTGATGACCGAACGGCTGCCATCGGCCATATAGCTGTCGAGCTCAACGCCACGGTTGATCGGACCCGGGTGGCAGATGATCGCGTCCGGCTTCATGAGCTCTTCTCGCTCCTTGGTAAGACCATAGAGCAGGTTGTATTCGCGCAAGCTGGGAAACGGCGCCTCTTCGAGACGTTCCATCTGAATGCGCAGCATATAGACCACATCGAGCTCAGGCAGCGCTTCATCCAGGTTCGCATACACACGCGCAACACCGAGCGCTTCGGGCGCTGCTGGTAGCATGGTGGCAGGCGCGATAAGGCAAACTTCAGCGCCGAGCTTCGCAAGTGCAGGAACGAGCGAACCGGCCACGCGCGAGTGAACGATGTCGCCCACGATACCCACCTTGAGACCCTCGAACGAACCCTTCTCTTTCCAAATGGTGTAGAGGTCGAGCAACGCTTGCGTGGGATGTTGGTGCTTGCCATCGCCTGCATCGATCACGGCCGCATTGGTATGCTGCGAAACCATATACGGTGTGCCCGCGTACTTATGGCGTACAACGAACATGTCGACCTTCATCGAATCGAGCGTCTTAACGGTGTCGACAAGGCTCTCGCCCTTCACCGTGGAAGAGGCCGAACCACCTGCATTGATCGTATCGCAGGAAAGACGCTTCTCCGCCAGCTCGAACGATCCGCGCGTGCGCGTCGAAGGCTCGAGGAACAAATTGCAGATAGTCTTGCCACGCAGTGCTGGCACCTTCTTGATCGGGCGCTCATTCACCTCTTCGAAGGTTTTAGCGTAGGTGAGCACCGTCATGATATCTTCAGCGGAAAGCTCATCGATCGAGAGCAAGTTCTTGTGATCGAACATGGCTACTCACCTCCGACCGGCGCAGAACCGATGCGTTTACCTGGCTCGATCGGCGAAATGGTCACGCAGGAATAGCCATCGATATCCTTCAGGCGCAAGCGCACATTCTCGTTTAGGGAAGACGGGATGTTCTTGCCTACGAAGTCGGCGCGGATCGGAAGTTCGCGGTGACCACGATCGACCAGAATGGCAAGCTGGATACGCGCGGGCCGCCCGAAATCCATGAGCGCGTCGAGCGCGGCTCGGATCGTGCGCCCGGTAAAGAGCACATCGTCCACTAGCACGATGGTCTTGTTGTCGATGTTGAACAGGATATCGGTCCCGTGGAGCTGAGGCAGGCCTGAGATCGAGGCATCATCGCGATAGAAGCTGATGTCGAGCGAGCCCACTGGAACGTGAACGCCTTCGATGTTATAGATGATGTCGGCTAATTTGCGGGCGAGGATATCGCCACGGGTAAGGATTCCCACGAGCGCGAGGTTTTTGCACCCCTTATTCTGCTCAAGGATCTGATGCGCCATGCGCACGAGGGTGCGTTCGATCTCATCCTCGTCCATCACGCAGGTTTGGTTGGTTTCGCTTCGTTGCATGCACTCCCCTTATCTGTTCGAGTGTGCACAGAAGACCGGCACTTGAAGTGCCTACGGTAAGGTTATTCGCCTTGTGAAGGTTTCACGCCTTGTCGGTCTCTCTGTACCGCCATTAAAGACTTATTTCATTAAAGCACGCACGCCGAGCGCGGTCTAGCGCTTTTTCTGGAGCAACGCTGCGAAATGAAGGTCGGCACCAGTATCGAAGGGCGTCTTGAAGAACGGCGTACCCTGCGCGCCAAGCGGCACGATCTCGAACGCAGAACCCGCAGGTGAAGCAAGGAAGCGCTTGACCGTCTTCTCGTTCTCCTCTTTCAGGATGGTGCACGTAGCGAACATGAGATAGCTGCCAGGCTTCACCTTATGAGCAGCTTGCGCGAGCATCGCCTGAGAGGTGGAAGAGAGCTTCTTGGCATCTTCCTTGTGAAGGCGCGCCTTGATCTCGGGGTGGCGACGCAAGGTTCCCAGCCCCGTGCAAGGCGCATCGATGAAGATAAGATCGAAGGCTTCATCGGCTACCGGAAGAGGTTGGGTCGCATCGTGAGCCAGGGCGGAAGCGATGCTGCCCCCTGCCTTCGCCACGCGCTCTTCGAGCACGCTCAGCTTCTTTGCTGAAAGATCAAGCACATCATATGCAGCGAGCTGGATGTTGCGGCGCGCGCACGCGCTCTGGAAAAGCAGGCTCTTCACTCCCCTGCCGGCGCCGATCTCGAGCAGGCGAGCATCCTTGGGCAAGACCTCCACTGCGCGCATGACGATGCTCTGCGCGGAAGCATCTGAAACGATGATCTGCTCATGCTGCAACAGAGAGCTGAATGCCTCAGTGCCTACATCGCCACGATGCGCCAGCTCGAAGATAAGATCCGCTCCATGCACTTCTGCCACAAGCGAGCGATGCGTGCTGAATTCGATGCCGCTCGCTTCCAGCAAGCGTGCGATCTCATCGTGCGAGGTTAAAAGCTCATTCGCAGTGAAATAGACCGGCGCTGGCTCGAGTGAGCGCGCCATGAGCGCGATCGCATTGCGCGTGCCGATATCCTTCTTGATCGCCGTTGCCAACCAGTCGGGAAAACCATAGAAGCGCGCAGCAGCTTCGAGCGAGACTTCAGGATCACCTTCAGGAAACCGGTCCTTTGCCTCAACGATGCGATGCAATACATAGTTCGCAACGCCAGTGGCGCGTGGTGCGAACGAACGCACGAGCTCAACCCCTTGATCGACCGCTGCGTGATCTTCCTTATGCAAATAGATGATCTCGTAGGCAGAAATGCGCAGCGCATCGCGCACATCATCCTGTATGTCGCGCGGCGTGCGCAGCACCTCGTTTATGAGCGCGTCGAGCGTGACCTGGAGCGAAAGTGCGCCTTGAGCGAGCAAGCGAGCGAAGGCCTTGTCGGCGCCTTCAAGCTGGGCTGATTCCAACACGCGCGGAGCAAAAGCAGAGAGGAACTGGTGAGACTCGCGCGATCTGCGCACCAGTTCGAGCGCCGTCTTGCGTGCGGGCGTAGCAGTTGAAGGAGCAGATGTGCGGCGATGCTTAGTTGCCATACGCGCCCCAGCGAACTTCTCCACGCTTTACACCCTGTAAGCCTGCAGCAAAATCGCGTGCGCTCATCTGCTTCTTTCCGCTGGGGTGGACACACATGAGCTCAAGCGCGCCATCGGAGAAACCAAGGTAGAGGCGCTTCGCGACGAAGAGGACCTGACCGGCCTCGATCTGTTCGATCGCTTGAGGAACATCTAGACCGCAGTCCGCCAGCGCAGCCGAAACGATCGTAACGTCCTTGCCTCCGATCGAACATTTCGCAGGATGATTCTCGCTTGACGCACGGATCTTGAGCAATGCTTCGTTTGCGCTCATCCAAGGAGCGATATCGAGCTCGCCCTTCTCGATCTTCTGCGCGTAGGTGACCAGCGATTCATCCTGGATAGTCCATTCGAGCGAACCGTCCTTCAGATCGGCGAGCACCTCCAAGAGTGCTTGTGCGCCCAGATCAGCGAGCCTATCGGTAAGTTCAGGGGCAGAAAGATCTCCGCAAGGAAGCTTCTGTTCATGACAATACGCACCCGTGTCAAGACCAGCTTCCATCTGCATGATGCAAACCCCAACCTCAGCATCGTTTGCAAGGATGGCGCGTTCGATCGGAGCAGCACCACGCCAACAAGGCAAAAGAGAGCCATGCACGTTCAAACAACCGTAAGGCGGCAGGTCGATGACCTCTTTGGGCAAGAGCACGCCGTATGCTGCAACGCAGATGACCTCAGGATCGAGCGCTGCCAGATCGTCGAACGCATTGGTTTCCTTAAAGGTCGCATATTCAAACACGGGGATTCCATGATCTTGCGCAACCAGCTTAACGGGACTCGGGTCGAGCTTCTTTCCGCGCGAACGCACGGCATCGGGCTGCGTGAAAGCGCCGAGTACTTCATGTTCGCACGCGATCTTATCGAGGATGGTCGCAGCAAACGCAGGAGTTCCCATAAAAACGATTCGCATACCTGCGCCCTCCTTCCGCTGGCTATTCAACTTCGCCGGGCTTTGCGCCCCGTGCGAGCGCATCTTGGTATTCTCGCAGCGCTCGAACCTTATCGATCGGACTGCACGCTTCGAAGAGCGTCTTGCCATCCAAGTGGTCGATCTCGTGCTGCAGGCAACGACCGAGCAAGCCATCGCCCTCGATGATGCATTCATCGCCATCGAGATCGAAATAGCGCACGCGCGCAAAAGGCTGGCGCGCTACGTTCACGCTGATGCCCGGAAGCGACAGGCAGCCTTCTCCCCCCAGCTCCGGCTCGCCTTCGAGCGCGATGATCTCGGGGTTGATAAGGTAGATCGGATCGGGATCGTCTTCAGGGTCTCCGCAGTCGATGACCACGAGACGCTTCAAGATACCTACCTGCGGGGCTGCAAGTCCACAGCCGTTGTTCTTGTACATAGTTGCCGCCATACGCTGGGCGAGCTTTTTCAGGGATTTATCGCTTGGATCGCACGGTTCGCAGATTGCCTGCAAGCCAGGATCGGGAGCGGTTACGATCTTCAATGTTCTCAAAGGAAGAGCCTTTCTCAAACTGTTAGGTGAATCTGGTTGCCTGCGCTAAGAGCGCTGTTCGTTCGCTTGCAGTATAGCAAGAAGTTATCGCCATTATGTGATTTTCGAAGCGATATGACGGCCGCGCAACGCATTGAGGTCATTCTGGATGACCACGATCGTCTTGAAGAGTTCATCACGCTCTTCTGCGCTCAAGCTCTCCGAGAGTTTGAGTTGGGCGGTCATCTCCTCGATCGTCTGCTCGAGATCGCCGATCTGCAGCTCGCGCGCAAGATAGGTGAGCGAGTCGAATGCCGAGGTAGTTCCCTGCACCACCGAAGAGGTGAGCACGCGCGAGGCATAGGGGTTTTTCTGCTGTGCGGTGAAGATGAGGTCGGACACCGTGATGATCGGATTTTCCGCCAGTATATCGACAAGGAGCTGCGCAAGCTGTTCGTGAACGTTCTCGTGCCA
Source organism: uncultured Eggerthella sp. (assembly GCA_900538545.1). Taxonomy (GTDB): domain Bacteria; phylum Actinomycetota; class Coriobacteriia; order Coriobacteriales; family Eggerthellaceae; genus Anaerotardibacter. The sequence continues at coordinate 16,288 of UPYK01000005.1, forward strand.
ATTCGTCTGCATGAGCGCGCTCAGGAAGTCGGGCGCCATAGCTGGGTTTTGCGCCACTAAGCTCAAGAACTCACGTTCGCTTCGCAAGCGATTGAGCTCCGGGCCACTCAACTGCCTCCGTACAGGCGCGGACACAGGAGCAGCTTCCGCGCTGCGATCCTCATAGGTGCGTGGCGCGCGAACTTTGGCAAGCTCATCGATCACGAGCGCTTCAGCCACGTGAACCTTGCTCGCAATGTAGACCGCATACTCGTTCGCGAGCATCGAGTCCTTGATGGGCGCAAGCACGGCAACAGCATCTTGAATCGCCCGTACCTTGTTTTCAGGGCGCGTGATGTCGTAGCGGTCGATGCGACGGTCGATACCGTATTTGAGCAGCGGTTGCGCATTGTCGAGCAGTGCTTGCATCGCTTCAGCGCCCGCGGCCTTCACGTATTCGGCGGGGTCTTGGTCATCGGGAATGGTAGCAGCAAAGAGATCGATGCGCATGATGCCCGCTTCTGGGGTCATACTCGAGTCGATGAACTCGAGCGCGCGATCGGCTGCACGCTGACCTGCTGCATCGCCGTCGAAGAGGTAAATGATCTTGGATTTCGCGTGGTGCGAGAGGATGCGGATATGCTGGCGTGTGAGCGCAGTACCTAGCGTTGCCACCGCATTGGTGAAGCCCGCCTCGTGAAGCGCGATCACATCGGTGTAGCCTTCGACGATAACCGCCACGCCCGTGGAAGCCATCGCAGCCTTCGCCTTATCAAGGCCGTAGAGCACTTCAGACTTGTGGAAGAGCGGCGTTTCACCGGTGTTGAGGTATTTTGGCTCACCCGTGCCGATAACGCGGCCGCCGAACGCGATGCACTCGCCCTTCACGTCGTTGATGGGAAACATAGCACGGTCGAAGAAGCGATCCTGCGCGCCGAAGTTGTTGCGGCTTCTCACGGCCACATTCGCTTCGACCATCTCCGCTTCGCTGAAACCCAGCGAAGAAAGATGCGTCACCAACCGTCGCCTTCCCGGCGCAAACCCCAAGTTCCACGTTTTCGGCACGTTCCCTCCCAGATCGCGCCCCGAAAGATAGTCGCGCGCTGCCTGCGCTTCGGGTGAAGGATCGCGCATGAGCAGCGTGTGATAAAACGACGCAGTCTCGCGGCAGATATCGCGCAGTCGGGCACGTTTGGTCTGGTTCTTACGATCGGTCTCGGTCTCCTTCAGCTCGATGCCCGCTCGGCGCGCCAGAAAACGCAGCGCATCCACGAATCCCACATCGTCGAGCTTCTCGATGTAGGTGATGGCATCTCCCCCTTCACCGCATCCGAAGCAGTGCCAGGTTTGCGTGGAAGGATCGATCTTGCATGAAGGGGTCTTTTCCTGGTGAAAGGGACAGCAGCACCAAAAATCGCGACCTCTTCGCTGGACGCGCGTGCGTTCGCTGAAGAGCTCGACCAGATCGTTCGCTTCGCGAATCTGACGAATGTCTTCTTCAGAAAATGACGCCATGGGGTTCTTTCACTCTTTCACCGGATACTTTATAGTGCTTGGTAGGTCATATTCTAGTGTATCGTACGCTCTCTGGCCTACTTCAATTCCGCAACACTTGGGGAGGGGTTGTTGGCGGTGGATCGGTTCTCCTTCGAACACGCGCTCGGCACCATCGAGGTGTCCATCGAGCACTTAGGTGCTTGCGTGGTAGTGTGCGTTTCAGGAGGCGATGAACCCCATATCGGCAGCGTCGTGCTCGCCGAAGCGCGCGCTTCGCTCACCGGCGAAGGCACAAGCGCCACCTCTTCAGTGCTCAACCGCCTCGGACATAAAGACGAATTCGTTGCCCGCACGGTAGCTGAAACGCTTGCCGCGGCGCTCGACACCACAGCGTGTTGCATCTGCGGCATCCATAAGGACAACGCCACCCCCGAAGACATCCAAGCGAGCACCACCCTCGGCCATGAGATTGCAAGCATCCTTCTTGAACGGCTTGCTCCTAACTCCAGCCAGCAATGAGCGCTAAGCTTCCTATTCGCCCGCGAACGACCCGCAAACCCTTCCACACAGAAAGGCACGCCATGACCACGAACAAGATCCATGACTTAAGAAGCGCGATCGATTATTTGAAGACCCAACCAGGAGAGCTGATCGAGACCGATGTTGAGGTCGATCCTACTGCCGAGCTTTGTGGCGTGTATCGCTACATCGGTTCAGGCGGAACGGTCGAGCGCCCCACTAAGACCGGCCCTGCCATGATCTTCAACAATATCTTGGGCCATCCTGATGCGCGTGTGCTGATCGGACTGCTCGCAAGCCGCAAGCGTGCGGCACACCTGATCGGCGTTGAACCCGATCGCGTGGCGTATGCGCTGAATGAAGCGCTGAACAGCCCCATCGCGCCGCGCTATCTAGATAAGAGCGAAGCACAGTGCCAGGAAGTCGTACATCTGGCAACCGAAGAAGGCTTCGATGTACGCAAGCTAGTGCCGGCACCCACTAACACCCCCGAAGACGCGGGTCCTTATATCACGTTCGGTCTGTGCTATGCCACCGACCCCGAGACGGGCGAACATGATGTGACCATCCACCGCCTATGCCTGCAAAGCCCTGATGAAATCTCTATCTACATGGTTCCCGGTGCCCGCCACATCGGCGCATTCTACGAAAAGGCCGAGAAGCTCGGGCGTCCGCTGCCCATCTCGATCAGCATCGGTGTCGACCCCGCGATCGAGCTTGCCACGTGCTTCGAGCCGCCTTCGACCCCGCTCGGTTACGACGAGCTCACTATCGCAGGTGCGTTGCGCGGTGAAGGCGTGGGGCTTGTGGATTGCCTCACGATCGACGAGCACTGCATCGGTCACGCCGAATACGTGATCGAAGGCGAATTGATCCCCGGAAAACGCGTGGAAGAAGACCAGAACACCCATTCTGGCAAAGCCATGCCGGAATTCCCCGGTTACACGGGACCTGCCAACCCTTCGCTTCCCATCATCAAAGTGAAGGCGGTCACCACCCGCAAGGATCCCATCATGCAGACGTGCATCGGTCCTTCCGAAGAGCATGTCTCCCTCGCTGGCATTCCCACTGAAGCGAGCATCATTCAGCTGATCGAGGCTGCCATGCCCGGTCGTTTGAAGAACGTCTACTGCGCAAGTCCGGGCGGCGGTAAGTTCATGGCGGTGCTGCAGGTGCGCAAAGAGCAGCCTTCCGACGAGGGCCGCCAACGGCAGATGGCACTGCTCGCGTTTTCCGCATTCAGCGAGCTCAAGCACGTATTCCTCGTCGATGAGGATGTGGACCCCTTTGACATGAACGATGTGCTGTGGGCCATGAACACGCGCTTCCAGGGAGATGCCGATATTATCACCATTCCCGGTGTGCGCACGCATCCGCTCGATCCGTCGAACGACCCCACCATGTCGCCTTCCATTCGCGATCACGGCATCGCAACGAAGGTCATCTTCGACTGCACGGTGCCCTACGATCAAAAAGACCGTTTCCAACGCGCACAGTTCATGAAGCTCGACCCACGCAAATGGGTCCCCGACTACGAAGGCTAGGACATGAGCATGAAGCGGATCGTCGTAGGCATAAGTGGCGCGAGCGGAAGCCCGCTCGCGCTCCGCTTTCTTGAAGCGCTTCGTGCGCAAGATGATGTTGAGATCCATCTGGTGGTGTCCGATTCGGCGCTCTTGACCGCCTCGTACGAGCTTCCGGCGCAACAAGGCTCGACGGGATCGAATCCCTTCAAGCACTTCGCTCATGTCTACCATGAGCCAACCGCCTTCGATGCGAGTATCTCAAGCGGATCGTTCGAGGTGGATGCCATGATCATCATCCCGTGCAGCATGAAGACAGTCGCAGGCATAGCAAGCGGATATGCCGATAACCTGCTCTTGCGCACAGCAGATGTGACCATCAAGGAGAAGCGCCCGCTCATCTTAGTTGCGCGCGAAAGCCCCTTGAGCCCGATCCACCTGAAGAACCTGAGCTATCTTTCAACGCTTCCAACCGTGAGCATCGTGCCGCCGCTCCTTACCTATTACGGAGGACAAACGACCGTGCAAGATATGGAAGATCACCTGATCGGCAAGATCTTCTCACTGCTCGGACTTTCCTACGAGCCCTTTCAGCGCTGGCATCCCGAAAAAAGGTGACAAACTACCCGGTCGTTCGACACCTTAATCGAGAGGCAAGGTAGTGCGGACGTGCTCGATGTTGGCAAGGATGGTCTTGATCAGCTCGTCCACGGAATCGAACTTGATCATCGGGCGGATGTACTCGACGAACTCGGCCGTGATCTGATCCCCATAGATGTCCTGGTTGAAATCGAGGATATGCACTTCCATGGTTGCCTTGGTCTTATCCTCAAACACGGGTGAAACACCCACTGCAATAGCAGCACGATACTTGATCCCATTCACGTAGGCATAGCCACCGTACACGCCCTCGGAAAGCGTCTGCCTGTTCGTCGGCACGATGAGGTTTGCGGTGCTGAAGCCCATATCCATGCCTTCGCCGCGTCCAGGCTGCACTTCATCAGTGATAGAAAAAGGACGACCGAGCAGGCGTTCTGCTTCTACTAGATCGTGTTCGGCAAGCAGGTTACGAATGCGCGTAGCGGTGATGGGCAAACCATCTTCGCTCTGAAGGTTGTGCGCATCGATATGACAGATGTTCCTGGCGGCCCACTCCCCCAGATCAGCCACGCTTCCTGCCGCTTTTGCGCCGAAATGGAAATCCAGCCCCACGTGCAGGTGCGCAGGAACGAACCCCTTGAAGGTTTGGTTCAAGAAATCGAGCGGACTCAAGGCAGCGAACTCACGCGTAAAATGAAGGACCGCGACCGCATCCACCCCACTGCGTGCGAGCATCTCGATACGCTGCTCGTTGCTCATGAGCTTCTTCAGGCGATCAGCATGAAAGAGCTCATCAGGGTCGATATCGAAGGTGAGCGCGATGCTCTTCCCGTTATCCTTCCGCGCCGTCTCGCGGGCGCATTCAAGCAGGTAGCGATGCCCCTTGTGCACGCCATCGAACACACCGAACGCGCAAGAAGCGTTGTCGAAGAGAGAATAGTCGAATGATTCATCGATGTTATAGATTTGAGCCACGTTCAACTCCTAGAGAAAAGATGCACTGAGCACATAGCTGTCCCTTCGATTCATCGAACCGATAGAGCGCTTTAATATGATTATCGACAAGAAGAGCCACCGTCTCGCCCTCAAAACAAGGATCAGACGAAGGAAAGACCTGAGTGGTACAACAAAAGTCGTCATGAGCGATATGAGTGAGCGGAATGTTGAGCGAAAGCTTCGCTGGCGAGATGGGTGCGCCATTGTCGATCTTACGAACGAGCTCGGTATCGCGCACGAACGCATAACGATACGGCAGCATGCGCAGCGGATCGACCGCAATGCTCGCAGGATCACCCTCAAAAGCTTCAAGGTACTCGAGCGAGATGCACTCTTCGATCGAGACAGCATCGAGCGCGCTGCGCTGCAATTCCGAAACGAAGGCGCCGCAACCGATGCGTTTGCCCAGATCACGCGCAATCGAGCGCATGTAGGTTCCACCCGATACCTCCATTGAAACACGCCAGACAGGCACCAGTTCGCTTCCCTCTTGGGCGGCAGGAAGCAGTTCACCAAGTGGCTTTTTTTCAACGGAGCGCAGCGTTGCGCTGAGCACCTCGAAGTCGCGCGGCTTCAGATCGATCACGTTGCCCTTGCGTGCTGCCGCATAGGATTTCTGCCCGTTCACCTTAACCGCAGAATAGACGGGCGGAAGCTGCTTGCCCTTGCCCACTAGCGATGCAACGACCTCACGCGCGATCTGTTCGTTAAATAGGTCGCTGGGCGCTTCCCCGCGCGAGATCACTTCGCCTTCTGCATCATCGGTCGTGGTCGCACAACCGAACGCGATATCCATAACATAGGTCTTGTTGTGGCCGCTCATGAAGGCATCCAAGCGCGTAGCTGGACCGACTGCCACGCACAGCACACCCGACGCGAGCGGATCGAGCGTTCCCATATGACCGACGCGCTTCTCGCCGAACACACGGCGCACGCGGTTGACCACATCATGCGAGGTCATTCCTTTTGGTTTATCGACCGCGAGAAGAAGCGATAATCCTGACGAGCCGCGCTTAGCCATCAAGCTCTTCCCGCAAAGATCGGATGAGGATACACAGACGCTCGACTTCTGCTTCGGCATCTTCAGGAAAGCAGGTCTCGATGACATCGGTAGGGACTTCGATGAGCGCGTCTGCAAGTGATTTGTGATAGGTGAGCCCCGCAGCAGCCTTATGACCGCCGCCGCCAAAATCACGTGCGATCTGGGCCACATCGGTCTCGTCCTTCGCACGCAGGCTTCCGCGAATCTCGCCTTTGCCGTTCTCCTTCAAGATGAGCGCAACACGCACCCCAGCGATACCGCGCAAGATATCGATAAGGATCTCGGCATCGTCGCGAATGGCGCCCTGCTCTTCGAAATCCGTATCCTTCAGATAGGAGCATACGAATGCACCGCCGCAGAAGAACATCATGCGCGAGAGCATGAGCTGCTCAAGGCGAAGCGAAGGAAGTGAGCGGCTTTGGAAGAACTCTCGCGCGATAAGGTTCGGCTCCGCACCGGCTTCAACGGTCTCAGCTGCATGGATGAAGCACGTAGGATTCACGTTCTGGTAAGAGAAACGTCCCGTGTCAGTCATGATACCTGTGAGCGCGCAGAGCGCCTGATCCTTACCCGTAGCGTTAAGGAGCTTCAAAAGCTCCCAGGCAAGATCGCTCGCTGAAGCGGAAGCGGGGTCGACGTAGTTAAGCTCGGCCATCGAAGTTTCCGAGGCATGATGATCGATCGTAATATGGTGCTTGGCGCGATCATGCACCGCCGCCGCGTCTTTCAAGCGATCCACATTGGGAACATCGATAGCGATGAACACCTCGACTTCATCGGTAAAGTCTTTCGCAGGCACGAGGTTTTCCAGCCCAGGAAGAAAGCCAAGCTTCTCTTCGACCGGATCCTCCGTTGCCAGAAGACCGGTTACCTGCTTCCCGAGCGCACGCAATCCGTGCTCAAGAGCGAGTCCAGCTCCCAAACAATCGCCATCGGGGTTCACGTGCCCGCAGATCGCAAAGGTATCATGCGCTTCTATGAAGCGTGCGATCTCCTCGAGCGTGGTATTCGACTGCGGTGTGAGCACGGGTTAGCCTTCCGCAGGATCTTCAGCACGAGCGTTCGCGTTGCGCGCAGCATCAGCGCTGAGAGCTTCAGCGATGCGTTGCGCGTTATCCACGCTCTCATCCAGGTGAAAGCGCAGTTCAGGCGCAACACGCCAGGAAAGCTTCTTCGCCATGAGCGAACGGATGCGCCCTGCTGCCGCGTTGAAGGCCTGGGCTACTTCCGTGTAGCGCGAAGGTTCGGTCGAATAGTACACGTTAGCGACCGAGCGATCGTAGCTCACCTCAACACCTGTGATGGTGACCATATCAAGGCGCGGATCGGAGATCTCGAAGAGCAATATCTCGGAAATCACTTCGCGCGCCTGCTCGTTCACCCTTCTATTCGAGGAAGACTGCTTCATGCTTATTCCGTTCTCTCGACCTCGACCACACGATAGCCTTCGATGTGATCGCCGATCTTGATGTCCTGGTAGCCTGCGATACCGATACCGCATTCATAACCACGAGCAACGCTCTTGACATCGTCTTTGAAGCGACGCAAGCTTTCAATCTCGCCTTCGTAGACAACAGTGCCATCACGCACGATACGCACGGAATCGTCGCGGCTGATCTCGCCTTCAACGATGTAGCAACCAGCAACAACGCCCACCTTGGGCACCTTGAAGGTCTCGCGCACTTCAGCGATGCCGGTGTCTTCTTCCACGATATCAGGCGAAAGCAGACCGACACGCGCAGCGTTGATGTCTTCGATCGCTTGATAGATAACACGATACAGACGGATATCGACCTTCTCGCGCGTAGCCACTTCACGGGTCTTGCCCGTAGGACGCACGTTGAAGCCGATGATGATCGCATCGGATGCTGCGGCGAGTGTAACGTCGGTCTCAGTGATGCCGCCGACCGCCGCATGGATGATGTTGATCTTAACCTCGGACTGATCCATCTTCTCGAACGCATCGCGCAGCGCTTCGATCGAGCCTGCCACGTCGGCCTTGACGACCAGGTTAAGATCGGTGGTCTTGCCTTCTTCGATACGCGCGAACAGATCGTCGAGGTTCATGTGCGAACGCGACTCCTGCTTAGCAAGACGCTCACGCAGCGCGCGCTGCTCGGCCAAACGACGCGCATCGCGCTCGTCTTCGAACACGCGGAATTCGTCGCCTGCCGTGGGAACCGAGTTCAGGCCCAAGATCTCGACCGGGTCAGCGGGATGTGCTTCATCGACATGCACGCCGCGCGGATTGATGAGCGCGCGTACCTTGCCATAGGAAGTTCCAGCAACCACCACATCGCCCGTCTTGAGCGTACCACGATCGACGAGCACCGTTGCGACCGAGCCGCGGCCCTTGTCGAGGTTCGCTTCGATAACGAAGCCAGAAGCAGAAGCGTTCGGGTTCGCTTTCAGCTCGAGCACGTCTGCCTGCAGCAGAATGGTCTCGAGCAAGTCATCGATATGCAGGTTCTGGCGAGCCGAAACATCCACGAACATATTCTGGCCACCCCACTCTTCGGGAATGATGCCATGTTCGGTGAGCTCTTGGCGCACACGCTCGGGCGTAGCACCTGGCTTGTCGATCTTGTTGACCGCAACCACGATGGGAACATTCGCCGCATTCGCGTGATTGATAGCCTCAACGGTCTGCGGCATAACGCCGTCGTCTGCCGCAACCACGAGCACGACTACGTCGGTAACCTTCGCACCGCGGGCACGCATAGCGGTAAATGCTTCGTGACCAGGGGTATCGATGAATGTGATCTGACGGCCATCGATATTGACCACCGAAGCACCGATGTGCTGGGTAATGCCGCCCGCTTCCTTATCGGCAACGCCCGTCGAGCGGATCGCGTCGAGCAGAGAGGTCTTGCCGTGGTCGACGTGACCCATGACGGTGACCACCGGCGGACGCGGCAGCAGGTCGGCTTCGGAATCGTTGTAGACGACCGCGAATTCCTCTTCAGGAGAAACGACGCGCACCTTGCGCCCCAGGTCATCGGCGATAAGCTCGATAAGGTCATCGCTCATGGTCTGGGTGAGCGTGAGTGCCTGACCCAGCATGAACAAGCGCTTGATGATGTCGTTAGGAGAGACTTCGAGCAACTCGGCGAATTGAGCGACCGTGGAGCCTTGCGCAACCTCGACCACTGAATCGTCGAGCACGAGCGTTGGGTCGAGACCCTTCTCCAGTGCTTCGAGCTCAGCACGCTCACGCGCCTCCGCTTCGCGCTTTTCCTTGCGCTTCTTGCGCCTGCCCTGGCCTTCGTGAGAAGCAGCCTCAACAGCAGCGCGGGCTTCAGCGAGCACCTTATCGCGCTGGAACTTCTCTGCCTGAACAGCCATCTGGGCATAGCGATCTTCGCCCTTGGTCTCCTGGACCTCAAGCTCGGGAACGGAAGGTTCGAAGCCCTTACGCTTCTTGCCCTTCTCGCCGCGACGCGAACCGCCCTGGTTCTGCTTTTCGTTCGCCTGGTTGTTCAAACGCTCGCGTTCGTTATTGATCTGATCGAGCAGCGAGGAGAACGAGCTACCCGCACTTACGGGAGCTGCCTTCTTCTCGCTCTTCGATGATTTAGAGGACTTGTTCATGCGAGACTGCAACGCCTCAGCGACCGCTTGCTTCTTGGCGACCTCAGCTGCGCGCGTTTCTGCTTCCGCTTTCATGCGCGCCTCATGCGCTTCACGCTCTACGCGCTCGCGCTCACGCTCGATCTGAGAAGCGAGGCTCTCGAACGGCGATGCAGGGGCTTTCTTGGCCGGCTGCGCATCGCCTTCTTCCTTCTTCGCACGACCAGCGAAGCCTTCCTTCTGCTGGCTTTCACGGCGGGCACGCTCAGCATCGCGCTGTGCGCGCTCTTTCTCCACTGCCGCGCGACGAGCCGCAGCTTCTTCGGCCTTCTTGGCCTCTTCTTTCGCCTGCTCTTCAGCCAGCTTCTTGGCTTCCTCTTCCTCAAGCTTACCTGCACGCTGCTTGATCTCGGGCTCAAGATTCTTGCGAATCTTCTCCACATAAGCATCCTGCAAAATGCTGGCGTGGCTCTTAGCGGGTATCTTCATATCCGCAAGGCGGGCCAAGAGTTCTTTACTGGTCATATCGAACTCTTTAGCCAATTCGTGTACACGCATACCAGCCATGTAGTCTCCTCGTCCGTTTCCTAGTCTAAAACCGCGCTCATTACTTCTTGAGCGATTCGTTCGTTGTCTTCTTCGTTCACCTTCATGCGCAATGCCTTGTCGAGCTTGTGCGTTTGAAGGGCCTTTTCAAGGCAAGCAAGGCTGCAAAAGTAGGCACCTCTGCCATTCACTTTGCCGCTCGGGTCGTATTCGACCTGCCCGCAAGGAGTGCGCACGATGCGGATGAGCTCGCCTTTTTGGCAAGCTTTCCGACATTCGATGCAGGTGCGTTGTTTCGTGCGCTTCTCCATTTTTCTGCCTTACCGTGCGCCTTAGTTATTCTCGAGCTCCGCGTGAATGCCGCAGTACGAGCAACCCGGACGCGCATGATTGCGGCAGCGTACGCCGTCGGGATCGACATAGGCGCACAAGCCATCATTGGTCTCTTCTTCGACCTCTTCCACATCGATGAGATCTTCGTCGGCCACGAGCGGTTCGCCCGCGAACGAAGACGACTTGATATCGATATGCCAGCCGGTCAAGCGCGCCGCCAAACGAGCATTCTGGCCTTCCTTGCCGATAGCGAGCGAAAGCTGATCATCAGGCACGATGATGGTGGCGTAGTTGTTCTCTTCGTCGATGATCACGCGATTGACCTTAGCCGGTGAAAGCGCGTTCGACACGTAGACCGCCGGGTCTTCGTCCCACTGGATAACGTCCACGCGCTCGTTGCGCAGGCCTTCGACCACCATGCGCACGCGAGAGCCCTTAGGACCAACGCAGGCACCTACCGGATCAAGGTTCGGCTCGCGAGAAGCAACCGCGATCTTGGAACGCTCGCCTGGTTCGCGAGCGATCGATTTGATCTCCACCAGACCGTCGTAGATCTCGGGAACTTCGATCTCGAAGAGGCGACGGATAAGATCGGGGTGCGTACGGGAAACGACGATGGAAGGACGAGTGTGCTCGCCACGTGCCTTCGGGGTTTCCGCATTCGGGTCACGCACGTCGACGATAAGGAGCTTCAGGCGCTGATTGTGGCGATAGTGCTCGTTGCGCGGACGCTCGTTGCGCTCGTTGGGGTTGCGCTTCAGATCGTAGTGCGGAAGCTCAGCTTCGACACCTTCGCGAATCTTGATGATGGTGAACTCGGGCGTGCCCTGAAGCACGGTGCCGGTGACCAGATCGCCCACGCGATCGGAGAACTCTTCGTAGATGGACTGACGGCCAGCCTCACGCACGATGGAGCTGATCACGTTCTTCGCATTCTGCGCAGCGATGCGGCTCACGTCGTTAGGCGTGACATCACGCTCTTCGAACTCGGTGTATTCGCCAGTTTCCTCGTCGGGTTCGCCCACGGGAACCATCTCGTACACGTAGATCTTGCCCGTCTGGCGATCGATCGTAACGCGTGCATCCCATTCAAGATCAAGGATGTTCTGATAGCTCTTTGCCAGAGATGCCTCAAGACGTTCGATCAAATAGAATTCGTCGATCTTTCGTTCATGGGCGAGCGCTTGCAAAGCGTCTATCAATTCTGAGGTTGCCATACCTATCCCTTCTTCGCATTGAAATCTATCGTTGCAATGACATGTGCCTTCTTGATGAGCTGGAACGGAATCTCCGTGCGCGTGCCATCCACGTCGAGCACGACGTTCTCCCCTTCCACACCAGCAAGCTGGCCGGTGTATTTCGCACGGGAGTTCACGGGCGCCGAAAGCACGAGCGCCACCTTCTCTCCCGCGAATCGCTGGAAGTGCTGCTTGGTACGTAGCGGACGGTCGATGCCGGGCGAAGAGACCTCGAGCGTGTAGGCGCCCGGGAACGGATCGATCTCGTCCATAAGGGCATTGATCCACTCTTGCGCGCTTGCTAGCTCATCGAAGCCCACTCCCCCTTCGCAGTCAATATAGACCCTGATGGTAGGAGCTTTCTTCGAACCCACGATATCCACCGTGACGATTTCGATCCCTTGCGCTTCTGCAGTAGGTGAAAGCGCATCGAGCAGCTGTTGTTCCTTGGCGCTTAACACGGTTTCATCAACTCCTCCCAGAAACAAAAGAAGCGGGACAAAGCCCACTTCCTCAAAAAAATCGAAAGTATTCGTACCAAGTACCTGGATAGTTATATCATATTTTTCCTGCACATACAAATGGGCACGCCCGAAGACGTGCCATTTGCTGACCTGAAAGGTCGTCGATCGGCTAGACGGAACCTGCCTTATGCCGCCTTAGATTTGTTCGGAACCCATTTGCCGTTAGCGCCAACATAGTATTTGCCGCCATCGACCCAGACATTCGTGGCCATGATTCCGTTCGATCCGACCCAATACTTGCCCGAGATCCACGCGTTGGTCTTCATGGCACCCGACTTGTCATAGTAATACCACTTCGAACCCTCTTGGTTCCAACCGGTCTTCATAGCGCCAGAGCTCTTGAGGAAATAGGTCTTGCCACCGATGACCAGTTTGCCAGTCTTCATCTTCCCATCGGCAGGGTTCAGGTAGTACCAAGTGCCCTTGGCCTTCTGCCAACCGGTGGTCATGGCACCGGACTTGTTCGTGTAGTACCAGCTGGAGCCTTGCTGGACCCAACCGGTCTTCATGGCACCATTGCCATCGAGGAAGTAGGTCTTGCCCTTATCGGTGATCTTGCCGGTCTGCATGACACCTTCAGCGTTCATGAAGTACCACTTGCTCTTGACCTTCTGCCAGCCGGTGGTCATAGCGCCAGAGCCTTTGAAGTAGTACCACTTGTTCGAGATCTTCAGCCAACCGGTCTTCATCCAACCGTTGTTGTCGAAGTAGTAGGTTACCCCTTTGATGGCTTTGAAGCCCTTGGCATAGGAACCATCGCTGTAGCTATACCACCAGCCTTTAGAGCTGTGCACCCATTTTCCTGAAGGAGCGGTAGGAGCCGGTGCAGGGTTCTGAGGGAGCACCTTTGATTGCGGGCGATCCTTTGCCCAAGCCTCAAGAGCGCTCGTGTCTTTTATGCTGTTGTTCTCGCAGTACAGCACGTCAAGTGAAGTGAGTCCTGCCAAGCTCAAAGACGTGAGATCGTTATCCTTGCACTCAAGCCACTTCAGAGCGCTGCACCCTGAAACGTTCAATGAAGTGAGAGCGTTCTCGAAACAATACAGATACTCTAAAGAAGAACAGCCCGATAGATTCAATGAAGTGAGCTTATTTTCCTCGCAGTGGACATACTTGAGCGCCCTACTGCCCGACAAGTTCAACGACGTAAGACCGTTGTTGCTGCACCAAAGATACTGAAGAGAGGGCATGTTCGATAGATCAAGCGAAGCGATACTGTTATCGTTGCATGCGAGGTGCTTGAACGACTGGAGTCCCTGTAACTTCAGCGAAGCAAGCTTCGCGTTATTACAGGTTAAAACTTCGAGTGAAGTGCACGCTGTAGCATCGAGCGTTTTGATGCTACCCAGATCCGTCTCGGAGACATCAATCCTCACTACGGGCTTTCCGTTGATCTGACCGGGCACCTTCACCGCGGCTTTACTGCTCGTCATGCCGGTGATGATGGCGCTCTGATCGGCGGTGTAAGTATACTTCACCCCGTCGATCGTGGTCTCATCTGCATGTGCGAATTGCGAAGGCACTATCAACAGGACGAATGCAAGAAGCGCTGCTGCGAAGAAAGAGACAAGACTGACCTTGTGTGCAGCCGGTCGCATCAATACTGCTTCAGAGGATTCAGAAGAGCGAACCCTTCCCTCAAGATTCTTACGAAACATACGGCCTCCTTCGAACCAAGAAAACAGCTTTTCAAGATTAACACCATGAAGAATCTGGCGCAAACGACTCAAGGGTGTACTAGGGGTCGGGTAATTCGACATACTGCAGAGCAGTGTGTCGAATTACCCGACCCCTAGTACAGCAACAACTAAGGCTGCACCAAAAGGTACAGCCTTAGCATCGAACCGCTGATGAAGCAGAAGCCTCTGTTATTCAGGTTTCTTATTTGGATCATACTTGCCTTCAGCATCTACCCAATACTTGCCGCCATCGACCCAGGCATTCGTTGCCATGACGCCATCAGCTCCGACCCAGTACGTGCCAGAGATCCACTGATTGGCTTGCATGGCGCCTGATTTCGCGAAGTAGCGCCAGTCCACACCGATCTGCTTCCAGCCCGTAGCCATAGCCCCAGAAGCGTTCATGTAATACGTCTTGCCTTCAACTTCTACGAAGCCTGTGCACATACGATAGTCAGAAGCAAAGTAATACCACTTCCCGCCGCTCTTGAGCCATTGATTCTGCTTAGCTGCACCACTCGATGCGAAGTAGTACCAGCCACCATCGATCTGCTTCCAACCGGTAGACATCGCTCCGGAGGCAGCAAAATGATAGTACTTGCCTTTGATGCCCAAGAAGCCATTGCTTACCATTACCCCTGCATCATTCAGGTAATACCACTTCGAGCCAACCTTCTGCCAGCCTGTTACCATAACGCCGGACTTGTTGGCGTAATACCAGTCGGAGCCTTGCTGAACCCAGCCGGTCTTCATCGCGCCATTGCCATCGAGGAAATAGGTGTTGCCCTTATCGATGAGCTTACCCGTTTGCATGATGCCTTCGGCGTTCATGAAGTACCACTTAGAACCGATCTTCTGCCAACCTGTGGCCATAGCGCCAGAGCCCTTGAAGTAGTACCAGTTGTTGTCGATCTTCTGCCAGCCGGTCTTCATCCAGCCGCTATTATCGAAGTAATAGGTTGCCCCTTTAATGGTTTGGAAGCCCTTGGCATAGGAGCCATCGCTGTACCTATACCACCAGCCCTTTGAGCCGTGGACCCAGCCTTCCTTCACTGCAGAGGAATTACCCGTGAGCGTGACCTTATTGGACACAGCAAGTGAAGCAAGCGCCTTATTCTTGGCAGTGATGGTCACCTCACCTGCTCCTTTTGCAGTTGCACGACCATTTGCATCGATCGTTGCAACCCCAGAGTTCGAGGAAGACCAATTGAAGGATGAAGGCAGGATGTTCACCTTGGCATAGGACCATTCAGTATTCTCGTTCTGAATCGTGTATTGGACCGAAGAGCCCTTGGCAGTGTTGGACTTGAGCGTGGTGCCAAATGACAACTTCGCATTATCTGGAGCAACCTCGATCGTATACTCATGAGTACCTGAGAGCACCGTAGTAGCAGTAGTACCCTTGTTCGGATCGCCGAAGAGCTCTACCCAGAAGCTAAAAGAACCAACCTGAACCTTAGCTGCTGCCATACAGGTGAAATCTCCATTGATCATATTCGCATAATGACCAGGAGAATTGGTCCATGAGGTGTTCGCAGAACTTGCGTTCGCATTGCCACTCGATGCGTAGATGTTCTCGCCACAGGCATAGTACCCACTCGGGAACGCCGTGAAGCACTGAGTGCCATTCGGGCGATCATGGCTGAACAAAATTGCGATCTCAGCTGCACGTTGGATAGCGGCCTTCTCGAGCTCGTAATCCCACATGAGCGCCCCAACACCCGCTTTCGTGCGGGCTTGGTTCACCAGCGCAAGGATCTCACGCGCATCCTTTTGGTCGTTAGTAGCTGAGATAGTGAACGTAGCCAGTGCCGTAGTGCTATCGTCTTCAGCTGCCACCGAGATGTTCTCTGAGGTGGTGTAAGCTCCGGTGCCAACCGTGCTTTCAGTATCTGCATATGCGAGCTGAGCTGTTGCACTCATGCAGCAGATCGAAAGCACAAGGGCAACGAGCCCCAGAGCAAATCCAACAAGGAAGCCCTCTTTAGGTGCTCCTGTTGAAAGCGTTTTGTTCTCACTAACCATCTAACACGTCCCTTCTTATCTATGTGCGCCCTTCACCCAGACGCCATTCTTGTCCACATAGTAACGCGCGTTGTCGACCCAAGCATCCGTTACCATAGCGCCGTTCGAACCGACCCAGTATTTGCCTGAGACCCAAGCATTCGTCCTCAT
Organism: uncultured Eggerthella sp.; assembly: GCA_900538545.1. GTDB lineage: Bacteria > Actinomycetota > Coriobacteriia > Coriobacteriales > Eggerthellaceae > Anaerotardibacter. The sequence goes on from UPYK01000005.1 coordinate 32,509, forward strand.
GGCTCCAGACTTGTTGTAGTAATACCACTTCGAGCCCTCTTTGTTCCAGCCAGTCTTCATCGCACCCGAACTCTTAAGGAAGTACGTCTTGCCACTTATGACCTGCTTGCCCGTGAGCATCTTATAGTCTGCAGGATTCAGGTAGTACCACGTACCCTTCACCTTTTGCCATCCTTTTACGAATGCGCCTGACTTGTTGGCGTAATACCAATTGCCAGAGGTCTTGATCCAGCCGGTCTTCATAGCGCCATTGCCATCGAGGAAGTAGGTCTTGCCCGAAACGACCTGCTTGCCCGTCTTCATCTTGCCACTATAGGGATCGAGGTAATACCATTTCCCCTTCCACTTCAACCAGCCATCAGCCATCGCTCCCGAGGAAGTGAAATAGTACCAATTCCCCGAAATACGCTGCCAGCCCGTTTGCATCCAGCCCTTGCTGTTGAAGTGGTAGATCCCTGAACTGAGCGTGAGCCAGCCAACTGCGTATCTTCCCTTGCCGTAGTCGTACCACCAGCCCTTAGAGCTATGCTTCCAGGTGCCCAGAACCTGATTATTGTCTGGTTGCGGTTTATTAGGCTGGGGATCATCGATCACCGGATAGCTTGGTTCTGGATCGACAGGCTTGGGTTTATCCGGCTGAGGATCAACGGGCTTGGGGTTATCAGGATCTTCGGGCTTAGGGTCTTCCTTATCGAACTGATTTGAAACGGAGCCCGAAACACCAGGACGCGAAAGGAATTCCTTGAGTGAAGAGGTGTCTTCGATCTTGTTGTTATTGCATTCGAGCTCTTTAAGATTGGCGTTGTTCGACACGTCGAGAGAGGTCAGTTCGTTATGGCCGCAATTCAGCTTCGACAGATTGGTATTGCTGGAAATATCGAGCGAGGTGATCTCATTGTTCGAGCAGTTCAGATCTCTAAGGTAGCTGTTGTCTGAGACATCGAGCGAACCCAGCTTGTTATCCGAGCAGTTCAGATCGAAAAGATACCGATTTTGGGAAACAGCCAGCTCGGTAAGCTCGTTGCCAGAACAATTGAGGTTCTGAAGGTCGCGGTTGTTCGAGACATCGAGCGATGAAAGATTATTCGACTCGCAGGAAAGATTCTTCAAGTTCGAGCATCCAGAAAGGTCGAGCGAAGAAAGCTCATTGCCTCCGCAATTCAACGTGCGAACATCGGAAGGAAGACCGAGTTGATCCAATTTGTTATTCGCACAATTGACTATCTGAAGCTTCTCGTAGGAAGCGATATCAAGCTCCTGAAGCTCATTACCACTGCAATCTAGCTCGGTAAGGTTCTTACCTCCTGGAAGATCGAGCGACGAGAGGGAATTATCTTTACATTCCACTTTGGTGAGCTGCGTGCAATTCGAAAGATCGAGCGTAGTAAGGTCGTTTCCCGAACAATCGATCGACGAGAGCAGACCACAACCTGATACTTGGAGGTTGTTGAGCTTACTGTCAGCGCAATCGAGCTTTGTGAGGTTCTGGCACCCCGAAAGATCAAGAGAGGTCAGCGCGTTGTTATTGCAAATGAGCGTATGGAGCCCCGTACACTTGGTCATGTCAAGGCTCGTGATCGTTCCGGTATTACCAGAAAGTTCGACCTTACGCACGGTCAAGCCATTGATGGTCTCAGGAACCACAACGTGCGTTTCTTGATCACTATAGATGCCAGTGACGTTTACACTTGAAGTCCCTTCTCCGTATGAGGTATAGGTATATTTGACCCCTTGCTCATCAGTGTATTCACCCGTTGCCGCCTGAGCAGGCGCGGGCGCAAGAGCAACGATCAGAGAGGTGAGAAAACAGAGAAGGATGCTAGTAACAGCGGTCTTGGTTCGAATAAGAAGACGATTTGAGGACATAACGATCTCCTTACCTGCACATATAACTTCAGAAAAGCCTCATGTTTCAGAGCAGTTTGTATGATAGAAAAAATATCATCGATTTACAATACTGCACGCAAAAGCACAACCACTATCCAATAAACCATTGGAGCACATGAAACAGAGATCTACCTCGAGCAACAGGCAAGATCCATGAAGCCACCGAACGCTTCGAAACGAGCCAAAAAACACTCGGCTATGAGCCTGCTTTTATGAGAACTTCACCTGTGGATAGAGTGCGTCAAAATCAGCCATCGAAGAAGACTTACCACCCTTGATATCCTTTGAGAGCGGTGCCAATATTGCCTTCGCATCCTTCTTCGGATCAGCCGAAGCCACGCTCACGTCCCAACACTCCTTGATCACATTCAAGCGGGTCAGAAGAAGCTCATAGAGCTTGTTGATCTTGGTGTAATTCGAGAATTGATCATCATTCTCATTCATACCCAGCTCGTTCATCTCCTCAACAAGCTTCGCCTTCGAATCAGTAACAGAGGAGATGAGCTTATTGCACTCATCGGCGTACTGCTGTCGTTTTGCCTTATCGGACGCAAGATGATAGTTGTTGAAATTGCTTACGACCGTGTTCACCTGACCACGATAGTTGCCAAGTGTTCGATAGTTCTCTTGGAGCGCCTTGGCCGTATCCGACTGCTGGATCTCTTGCTGGGAATCTTGCGTATCGACCGCTTCGTTGTTCACCTGCTCAACCTGATCGGATGCAGTGATCTCTTCATGCTTGAGCATACCAGCGGAGTTGAGGAATGCAGCAACGATAGCGATAGCCGCGAACACGATAACGAGCGCAAGGACCGCTTTGGTACGCGCTGTGAATCTCTTTTTCTTCTTTGGGGGTTGGATGAAGGTCTTCACCTCGTCGCTCGCAGAAGCAACGACCTTGCCATCATCCGAGACGATCTTTTGCATGGGCATGGTGATGAGCGGGTCTTCCGCATGTCCGATAACAGGAAGATCGTTCTCCTTCTCTTTGGCGGCAGCCGTATCGATCTCTTCAGCAGGATCGATCACATTGCCCTCTTTGTCGTGATAGACGCGCTCAGGAACCGGCGGAAGCTTGGTGGTTTCCGCCGGCCCAACAGTTTCAGCATAGGTGAGCTTCTCTTGCGCCTCGGCAATGCGTTTCTTTATCTCGTCAACGGACATACCGCATTGAGGGCATTCATTCTGCCCGTCCTCGATCTTTTGTCCGCATTCAAGACAATACACTGCGTGCGCTTGCTCCTTACTGCTTGTCAGCGATCAGGCGATTGAGTGCGTTGAGATAAGCCTTTGCGGAAGATACGATGATATCGCCATCGGAACCACGACCAGTGTAGACCGTGCCATCAGCTGCAGTAACGCGAATGGTCACTTCGCCGAGTGCATCGATGCCGCGCGTAACGCTCTGCACCGAGAATTCGGACAGATCGTTTTCGATATCCACGATCTCGTTCACCGCGCGATAGAGCGCATCGACTGGACCGGTGCCGATAGAGCAAGCGCAGAATTCGTTATCGTTCTTATCGACGAGCGTAACGGTGGCCGTTGGCGTGAGCGGCTGACCACAAGAGATCTGAACGCTCTTCAGCGTATAGGAAGCTTCTTGGGTACGGCCCTGTTCACCAACGAGCGACTCAAGGTCCTCGTCGTAGACTTCCTTCTTCTTGTCAGCAAGATCGAGGAATGCTGTGTGCAAATCTTCGAATTCCTGACCCTCGATATGATAGCCGAGTGCCTCCAGGCGGTGACGCAACGCCGCACGACCCGAACGAGCAGAAAGCACGATCGAGCTTTGACCTGCACCAACTTCGGTAGGATCGATGATCTCGTAGGTGGTGCGCTCTTTGATCACGCCATCTTGGTGGATACCGGAAGAATGCGCGAAGGCATTCGCACCGACGATGGATTTATTGGGCTGCACCACAAAGCCCGTGATGGAAGACACCAAGCGCGAAGCACGGATGAATTCACGGGTGTTGATGTCGGTATGGGCATCGAGCTCTTCGCCATGCATCTTGATAGCCATGACCACTTCTTCCATGGCGGTGTTGCCAGCGCGCTCGCCCAGGCCGTTGATGGTGCACTCGATCTGCGTTGCACCGTTCTCAACGCCCGCAAGGGAAAGCGCGGTAGCCATGCCGAGGTCGTTATGGCAGTGAACCGAGATGGAAGCCTTGTCGATGTTCTTGACGTTCTCCATCAAGAACTTGATGCGGCGACCGTACTCTTCAGGCAGCGAATAACCCGTGGTATCAGGGATGTTGACCACCGTAGCGCCAGCAGCGATGACCGCTTCGACCACTTTTGCGAGGAATTCATAGTCGGAACGACCCGCATCTTCGCAGTAGAATTCGACATCTTCAACGTACTTCTTGGCGTATTTCGTGGCGTTCACCGCGCGCTCGAGAATGACCTCGGGCGTGGTGCGCAGCTTATCGAAGATGTGGCTGTGCGAAACACCGATGCCCGTATGGATGCGCGGGCGCGCACAATCAGCCAGCGCCTCAGCAGCAGAATCGATATCCTTTTCCATGGCGCGCGTGAGCGCACAGACGATCGCCTTATCGCCTACTTCGGCCGCGATCTGCTGCACGCTCTTGAAATCGCCCGGCGATGAGATAGGGAAACCTGCTTCGATCACATCAACGCCGAGGCGCAATAGTTGACGCGTGATGACCAATTTCTCTTCGGAGTTCATCGATGCGCCTGGCGACTGCTCGCCATCGCGCAAGGTGGTATCGAAAATAGCAATCTTGCGAGTCATCACGCGTTCCTTTCTTTGAGGTAATAGTGTGATTAACTATACCATCTTTCCATGTCTTTCTCTGAAATCTCCTAGAGAGACGCGTGTTTTAACGCATGGTTTCACACTAGAGCGCTGCGTCGTTTTCCTCGCCTGTTCGAATGCGCACGACACGTTCGATATCCGAAACGAAGATCTTGCCATCACCTACTTCGCCGGTGCGTGCCGTAGAAACGATCACATCCACGATCGCATCGACCTGAGCATCATCGGCGATGATCTCGAACTTGATCTTAGGGACCATGTTCAAGATGACCTCGTTACCACGGAAGTACTCGCTCCATCCATGCTGGTTGCCGCAACCATGCACCTGCGAGATGGTCATACCTGAAACATTTGCCTGAAAGAGCGCTTCCTTGAGCGGTTCGAGCATGGTCGGCCGAACCACCGCACATATACGCTTCATGTTGCTATCCTTTCTCTTTGACCAGCGTGTTGCTGATCTCGTGCGAACCCTCTTGGCGTTTCTCGCCTTGAGTTCGCTCGCGTGCTGTTAATCAAGACCGTTGAATGCGGGGTAAGCAGATTCGCTGTGTTCACTGATATCCATACCCGCTGCTTCCTGCTCCTTGGAAACGCGCAGGCTTCCCTTGAAGCATACCTTCACGATAAGGCCGATCACAAGCGAATCGATACCCACGAACGCGATCGTGACCAAGATACCTAAGCACTGAGCGCCAAGCAACGTGGGATCGCCCGTATAGATGAGGCCGCCGAAATCTGTCCAGGAAAGCTCTGGCACGCAGAAGATACCCGTGAGCACGCCACCGACCATGCCGCCGACCGCATGACAACCGAACGCGTCGAGTGCGTCGTCATACCCGATCTTGTTCTTCAGGACTGACATTGCGAAATAACAGATGGGCGAGACGATGAAGCCCATCACGATCGCCGCCCAAGGCTCGACGAAACCTGCAGCAGGCGTGATGACGACCAGACCCGCGACCAGGCCGGTTACCGCACCAACGAGCGTTGGCTTACCTACCGCGATCTTCTCGACCACCATCCAGGAGAGCAGTGCTGCACCCGATGCGACCACGGTGTTCAGGATCGCGAGCGCTGCGATGCCATCAGCCGCGAATTCGGAGCCACCATTGAAACCGAACCAGCCGAACCACAGAAGCGTTACACCTAAAACCACCAGCGGAATGTTGTGCGGACGATGCGCGAGTGTACCGAATTCCTTGCGCGAGCCGAGCAGCAAGCAAAGGACCAGGCCAGCAAGACCAGAGCTGATGTGGACGACATCGCCACCCGCGAAGTCGAGTGCACCTATCTGATCGCCGATGAAGCTGCCATCGCCACCCCACACCATGTGCGCGAGCGGGCAATAGATGACGAGCACCCAGATGCTCACGAAGGCGATCATGGCACCGAACTTCATGCGCCCTGCCACTGCGCCCCAGATGATCGCACAGGTGATCATTGCGAAGGCCGCCTGGAAGACCACATCGATGATAGCCGGATAGACCGCATCTTCAGGAACGACTTGCGCTTCTACGAGCATATCCTGCACGACCGAAGCACATCCGAGTTGGTCGAACCCTCCGAAGAAGGGGTTGGAGCCATCTCCGCCATACGCGAAGCTCCAGCCCACGATGATCCATAGCACCCCTACCACGCCGATGATCGCCATCGACATGAACATGGTGTTCACAACATTTTTACGACGTGCAAGCCCTCCGTAGAAGAATGCAACACCTGGTGTCATCAATAACACCAGCATGGTACAGATGAGCATGAATGACGTCGATCCGGTATCAAACATGATGGAACCCTCCTTAAAGGTCGAGATTTTTTGAAACCGACCTCTTTATCTTGTCACGCGCTCTGCGGTATGCTTTTTTCATTCGCCATTGTTAACGCACGTGGAAATAAGATGAAACAAACAAGAAGTGCGAGCGTTACACGCATGAAATAACCCCAGGTCGATTGGATGATCGCATGATAGAGATGAAAAAAGTTGAACCCGTTCACGATCTCGATGCCTTGGCAGAAATGGCACACGACATTTGGTTCGAGTACTGGCCCGCACATATCGGAGCAGACCAAACAGCGTATATGGTCGAGCAGTTCCAGTCGAAAGACGCGATCGTGCGCGACGTCGCTGAGCATGGCTACGAATACTATTTCGTGACTGACGAGGCAGGCAAGGCTGTGGGCTATGTAGGAATTGCGCCTGAGCGCTTTTCGAACGATCGGGAAAACCCGCGCGCAAGAGCACATGGCGAAGCGATCACACCGCTTCACGCAGATCGCTTGTTCATCTCGAAGATCTATCTCTACGCCGAAGAGCGCGGCAAGCACTATTCAAGCCAGATCCTTGCGTGGCTGCGCAACTACGCACGTAAACTAGGACTCACTGGCATGTATCTGACCGTCAATAAAGGCAACGAACTGGGCATTCGTGCGTATAAGGGAAATGGGTTCGACATCATCGAATCGGTTGAGGCCGATATCGGCAACGGGTTCGTGATGGACGACTACATCATGGCGTGCGCGGTATAACTCCTGTTAGCTGCTCGCCGCTCGCTGCAAATTCTCCTCTACATGAACAAGCAGTGTCTTCCAGAGAAAATCGCTGCTTGTATGTTATGAAGCTGTCTTTCGCTTCCGCGAGAAGATGCCTTCGCTCACCAAGAGCGCGATGAAGATGAGCACGAAGCCAACAACGAGGCGCACCGTGAGCAGCTCCCCATAGAGCAGGATGCTGAACACCACGCCGAACACCGACTCAAGACTCAAGATGAGCGAGGCTTGCGTAGGCTCGATGCGCGCAAGCGCTATATTCTGCACGCCGAACGCGAAGATGGTCGCGAACAGCACCACGAATGCAAGCTCACCTGCTATGACCGGCGTGATCTGCGTGAGCGCAGGAAATGTTTCGAAGACCGCGCCGGTAGCTAAACCGAGCAAGCCTTCAGTGATGAACTGGATGACCGTGAGCATGAGCACATCGTAGAAGACCGAGAAGATCGAAACCGAAACGATATGCGCCGCAAAGAAGAATGCGCAGAGCAACGTCATGATCTCGCCGAAACCGATGCTCAAAGAACCTGAAGCACTCGTGACCGATACGAGCCATATGCCCACGATCGCAACGAACGCCGCTACGATGTTCGCCTTGGTAGGCTTGCGTTTTGCGACGACCCACCACATGAACGGTACAAGCACCACGTACACCGCAGTAAGAAACGCATTGATACCTGGCGAAACCGTTTGCAAACCGACCGTTTGCGTGAAGAATCCCAAGAAGTCGAGCAGGCCCATCACCATCCCGGCAGCGAGCGCTTTCCAGGTAAGGCGCAGGCGCAAGCGCTTGAGCAGGAACGGAAGGATAACAAGCCCTGCGATCGTAAAGCGTATCCCCAAAAGCCACCCAGGCGGGAACACGGCAACCAGATCCTTCATATAGACGAAGCTCGCACCCCACGCCATGGTAACGAGCAGAAGCAGGACCTTATACACGCTCGTCGGTATATTTGCTAACGAGAGATTAGACAAGGCGGGCTTGGATCTGGCGAGCGATGCCTGCTGCATCGAGACCGAGGTCGGCGAAGAGCAAGTCCACCTTGCCTTGCTCGATGAATTCGTCGGGTATGCCGAGCGTGAGCGAATCCACCTTGAGCTCTTCTTCACCCAGAACTTCGCTCACCGCTTCGCCTGCACCACCGATGATAACGCCATCTTCAACGGTAACCACCAGTTTCGTTTCGGCAGCCTTGCGAATCGCTTCCTTGTCGATCGGCTTCACCCAACGCATATCCACCACACGCGCTGAGATGCCCTGCCCTTCCAGCAGGCTTGCCGCACCAAGCGCGTGCTCGACCATGCGACCGAACGCAAGGATAGCCACGTCTTCGCCGGGCTTCACCTCTTTGGAAACACCCTCTTCGAAGATCACGGGCTTTTCAGGAATGAGCGCACCTGGGGCTTCGCCGCGGGGATAGCGCAACACCACCGGTCCGCCAATAGCAAGTGCCGTATGTAGCGCAGAAGCCAGTTCGGCTTCGTCGGAAGGCGCCAGTATCTTCACATGCGGGATCATGCGTGCATAGACCATATCGAACACACCATGGTGCGTAGGGCCATCATCGCCCACAAGGCCAGCACGATCGATAGCGATGACCACGTTCTCGCGCGGGAGCGCCACATCGATTATCAGCTGGTCGATCGCACGCTGCATGAACGTGGAATAGAGCGCCACCACAGGCTTCTTGCCCCCGATGGAAAGACCCGCCGCCATGGCAACCGCATGCTCCTCAGCGATGCCCACATCGAAGAATCGTTTGGCGTATTCGCGCGCAAAATCAGCCAAGCCCGTACCATCGGTCATAGCGGCAGTGACCACCACGATCGAATCGTCCTTGGCTGCTTCAGCCTTCAAGGACTGGGAGAACGCTTGGGTATAGGTAAGATTGCCACCTACCTTCTTCTTTATCTCCCCGGATTCAAGGTCATAGGGTCCCACACCGTGGAACTTGGAAGGGTTCTGTTCGGCAGGCGCATAGCCCTTGCCCTTCTTCGTGATCACATGCACGAGCACTGGCGCGTTCGCTGCAAATGCATTCTTGATAGCTGCCTTTATCGCAGGGATGTTATGTCCATCGATCGGCGGCGTGCAGATGATGCCCAACTGCTCGAAGAGCATCGAATCAGGAATGACCAGATTCTTCACTGATTCTTTCGCGGTCTTACCCATCTTAACCAGGGCCTTGCCCGCCGTACCGAACGACTCAAGATGCTCCTGGATCGTATCGCGGCTCTTGCGGTAATTCGAATTCACGCGAATGCTGCCAAGATGCAGCGCCATCGCGCCCACGTTACGCGAGATAGCCATTTCGTTGTCGTTCAGGATGATGACGAGCGGCGTTTGTTCCTGCCCGATATCGTTCAAGGCCTCGAACGCCATGCCGCCAGCAAGAGAGGCATCGCCGATGAGCGCAACGACCTTTTGCTTCTCCCCCGAAAGATCGCGCGCACGCGCAAGCCCGCAGGCGATCGAAAGCGAATCGGATGCATGCCCGGAAGGGTGAACATCATGCGGATTGGTGTGCGGTTTCGGAAACCCTGAAAGGCCTTTGTACTGGCGCAACGTTGAGAATTCATCACGTCTGCCCGTAAGGAGCATATGCGCATAGGATTGATGACCCACATCGAAGATGAACTTATCTTCGGGAGAATTGATAAGGCTATGGACCGCAAGGATGATCTCGACCGCTCCCAAACTTGAGGCAACATGGCCTCCCGTTTGGGAAGTGGTGTTCAGAATCTCATCGCGAATCTCGCCCGCAAGGATAGCAAGCTCTTCATCGGTAAGGAGCGCGAGCATGTTAGGCGATTCGATAGAGTCAAGAATTCGATCCGCCATAGCCTCTCCTTACCTTACCTGCTCAAATGAATTTCGATAATAGCGTGCGAACTAGTTGCTTTCAAGTGCAGGCTCTGCGCTTGCGTCTGGCTCAGAAGCGTTCGGAGCTTCTTCACCTGCATCTTGCACGTCCTCTGAACGCTCTTCATCATAGAGCGCGTTGTTCTCCTGGAGATTCTCCTCCAAAAGCGACGAAGCGCGCAGCCCCAGCTGCACAGCTTCTTCATAGAGTTTCAGCGCATCGTCCAAAGGAAGATCGTCGTCTGCCACTGCATCGACGATCTCATCAAGGCGCTTCTTCACCTCTTCGAAGCTCTCGGTATTCGCTTCACTCATGCGCTTCCTCCTCGAGCTTGGTCGCGATACGCCCCAAGATGCCATTCACGAAACGCGGAGAATCTTCGCCGCCGAATTCCTTGGCTAGATTGACCGCTTCATTGATGGAAACGGAGATGGGCACTTCATCCACTGAACGCATCTCGTAAGCCGCCATGCGCAAGAGCGAACGATCGACCACCGGCATGCGATCGAGCGCCCAGTTCTCGCTCGCTTCTACCAGTTCTGCATCGATCGCTTCCTGATCAGCAGTTGCGCCCTCGATCAAGCGGCGAGCATAGTTGCCCAAGAGCTGCGTTTCATCGACGAGCCTTCCCTCTTCGATGATGGTTGCAGGGGCAGTCTCGAGGATCTCTGCCTGATAGAGGACTTGCAAGGCAAGACGGCGCGCCTCGCTTCGGTCATGTTGATGTTTTTCAGCCATGAGCGCGTGCTAATCCTGGAAGAGGATGCCGTCGACATGAATATCAACGCGATTGACGGTATAGCCGGTCTGCGCGAGGATGGCATCAGCGATAGCCTTGCGCGCATCTGCTGCGATCTTGTCGAGCGAGAAGCCATTGAGCACGGTGATCGAAACGCTCACGTCGATCGTATCACTCGTGACCTGGCTCACACGCACGCCCTTCTGATCCTGCTTGGACCCGAAGAAGGAAAGGATGCCCGTACTGGTCTGACCTACGACCGCAACTCCTTCAACATCCTTGAGCGCAAGTGCAACGATAGTATCGAGCACATCAGGAGCAATATCCATGCCTCTCGTTTGCGTGTCTGTCATTATTCATCACCCATTTCGGTTTCAATGAAGTCGGTAAAGACGTTGCCCTCGATGAAGGCAGGATTCTCGAGCACCTGCAGATGGAACGGGATGGTGGTCTTGATACCTTCGATCTCGAATTCCTGGAGCGCACGCTTGCCACGCGCGATCGCCTCTGCGCGATCGGCACCCCACACGATGACCTTAGCGACCATGGAATCGTAGTAGGGCGAAATGCGATCGCCTTGCGAAATATAGGTGTCCACACGCACGCCAGGGCCTCCCGGCACCTTGAACTTCGTGATCGTGCCAGGGCACGGACGAAAATCGTAGTCGGGATCTTCGGCATTGATACGGAATTCGATAGCGTGCCCATTCGGCGTGAAAGGCGCCTTGTCAGCACAAGAGATCGGTTCACCCGATGCGATGCGCAGCTGTTCCTTGATGATGTCGGTTCCAGTGATGGTCTCCGTGACCGGATGCTCGACCTGAACGCGCGTATTCATCTCCATGAAATAGAAGCGGCCATCTTGATCGAGCAAGAATTCGATCGTGCCCGCATTCTCATAACCCGTTGCACGTACTGCCTTGATGGCTGCAACGCCCATGGCACGACGAGTTTCGCCATCGAGCGCCGGCGAAGGCGCTTCTTCCAGCAACTTCTGATGACGGCGCTGGAGCGAACAGTCGCGTTCGCACAGCGAAATGCGGTTATCGTACTTATCAGCCAGGATCTGAACCTCGATATGGCGTGGACGCAGCACGAGCTTCTCCAGATAGACATCGCCATTGCCAAAGGCTGCGAGCGCTTCGGTCTTTGCGGCAGTGAACTGGCTCTCCAGCTCTTCAGGGCTGTGCACTTCGCGCATGCCCTTGCCGCCGCCGCCCGCGCTTGCCTTGACGAGGATCGGATAGCCCGCAGCATCCGCGAATGCGCGCGCTTCCTCGACCGTTTCCACGACGCCATCGGAGCCAGGGACGGTGGGAACGCCGCAGGTCTTCATGGTCTCACGAGCCTGCGCCTTGTTGCCCATCGCTTCGATGCTCTCTGGCGAAGGGCCGATGAACACGATGTCGTTGTCGGCGCACGCACGTGCAAAATCGGCGTTCTCAGCCAAGAAACCATAGCCAGGATGAATCGCATCGGCGCCAGTGTTGACAGCAGCAGCGATGATCGAAGGGATGATAAGATAGCTCTGATTAGCCGGAGCGGGACCGATGCAGACGGCCTCATCAGCATAGGCGACCGGTGCCGTATTGGCATCTTCGGTGGAATAGACCGCCACCGTCTTCACGCCCAATTCCTTGCAGGCGCGCATGATGCGCAGAGCGACCTCGCCTCTGTTTGCGACTAGTACCTTGTTGAACATTTAGGCACTCTCCGGTCCGATAGCATCATGGGAATTATGCGGCTCGATGTAGAAGAGCGGCGTACCGAACTCCACCGGTGTAGCATCTTCGAGGCAAACCTCGCGCACAACGCCCATCTCTTCAGAGGTGATCTCGTTCATGAGCTTCATAGCTTCGACGATGCAAAGCGTCTGGTTAGCGGTGACCTCGTCGCCCACCTTGACGAAGGGCGGCTCGCCAGGAGCAGGTGCTGCATAGAACGTGCCCACCATAGGAGCGGTCACGCAATGCCAGGATGCCGGGCGGCTCGCATTGTCCGCAGGGGCAGCAGCGGGCTCAGCTGCAGGTGCAACCTGAGCTGCAGGAACAGCCTCTGCAGGCACCGCAACCGGAACAGCCGGTGCTGCACACATAGCGCCTGGCATACGAACTGAGATGCGGGCGCCTTCTTCTTCGACAACGATCTCGCCCACGCCGCTTTCCTCAGCGACGCGCACCAGCTCGCGAATCTGATTGATATCCACGTAATCCTCCTCTTTGGTCTGGCTTGATTCCTCTTCAAGGAGGAAATCAACCTTTTCGGATGTGCGATGCTTGCTCAAATAGGTACGCGCCTCATTCGGGAACAGCGCATACATCAAAACGTCCTCTTCAGACTTAGCCAAATCGCCGATCTCTTCTTCAAGTTCGGCGAAGGTGGTGGTGACGAGCGAACCAGGTGCCACATCAGGATCGAGCACCTGCGAATCACCCACGACCTTGGCAACGATCTCTTGATCCATAGGACCAGGAGCTTTGCCGTAGTAACCGCAGATGTAGTCTTTCATTTCCTTGGAAACAACGCTCCAGCGCTTGCCCGTGAGAACGTTGAAGACCGCCTGCGTACCAACGATCTGCGACATAGGCGTAACGAGCGGCGGATAGCCGACTTCAGCACGCACGCGCGGGATCTCTTCCATGACCTCATCCAAGCGGTCGAGCGCGTTTTGGATCTCAAGCTGGCTGACGAGGTTCGACATCATGCCACCAGGGACCTGATGCGAATAGACCTTCATGTGCGTGAGCGAAGAAACGCCACGCTTGTAGTGGCCGCGCTTGCGCACCTCTTCCCAGTATTCCGAGATCTCGAAGAGAAGCCCCAGATCCAGCCCGGTATCGTAGCGGCTTTCCTCAAGTGCCGCAACGATCATCTCGACTGCGGGATGCGAGTTGCCGAACGCGAGCGGAGCGCTTGCAGTATCAGCGATGGCAGCGCCTGCTTCAGCGGATTTGATGATGTTAGCTGGTGCCATGCCGCCAACATAGTGGCAATGCACGTGAATGGGCAGGCCGATCTCGGCATTGAATGCCTTCACGATGCGCTCGGTACGATACGGCGTGAGCATACCCGCCATGTCTTTGATAGCGATGGAATCAGCACCCAGATCTTTGAGCTGCTGACCGTATTCAAGGAAGCTATCGAGCGTGTGAACGGGCGAGACCGTGTAAGAGATCGCGCCTTCGAAGTGGGCTCCGCACTCCTTGATGGCTTCGGCGTTATCCACCACATTGCGGATATCGTTCAACGCGTCGAACACGCGGAAGACATCGATGCCATTTCGATGTGCTGCCTCGATGAAGCGAAAGCAGATCTCGCGGGAATAATGCTTGTAGCCCACAAGGTTCTGTCCACGCGAGAGCATGGACAAGCGAGTGTTCGGCGTTTTTGACTTGATGAGTCGCAGACGATCCCAAGGATTTTCGTCCAAAAAGCGTAGGCAGGTGTCGAATGTTGCACCGCCCCAGGCCTCGATGGCCCAGTATCCAACGCGATCCATCTTGGGCAAAATGGGCAGCATATCTCCGATCGACATACGTGTTGCCCAAAGACTCTGCTGTCCGTCGCGGATCGTTGTGTCCATAAGTTGAAGTTTTGCCAAGTGACTCGCACCTCCTTGTCAAAGAGCACCCGTACGGTCGGGTTGCATGATAGTGAACGACCATTATACGACACGAGGCGCCTTACGCGCCTCGCAATCAAAGGTATTTTCGTTATCGAAACAGAGATTAGACGCGAGTAACATAGCGGCCATCGCGCGTATCGATACGCAGGATATCGCCATTGTCGATGAACATGGGAACCTGGATGGTCGCGCCGGTTTCGAGCGTTGCAGGTTTCGTGCCGCCCTGGACCGTATCGCCCTTGAAGCCCGGCTCGGTATCGGTGACCTCGAGTTCGACGAACATCTGCGGCTCGAGGCCGATGAGCTCATCGCCCGCATACAGCAGCGTGACTTCGTCGTTCTCCTTGAGCCACTGTGAGGTATCGCCGACCACTTCAGCGTTGAGCGCGATCTGGTCGTAGGTGTTCGGATCCATGAAGTGATAATCCACGCCATCGTTGTAGAGGTACTGCATGACCTTCTTCTCAAGGCGAAGCGTCTCGAACTTCGTGCCGGAGTTGAAGGTGTAGTCGACCACGCGACCAGAACGGATATCGCGCAGCTTCGTGCGAACGAATGCGCCACCCTTACCTGGCTTCACGTGCTGGAATTCAATGATGACCCAGAGTTTGTCCTTATATTCGATGCACATTCCGTTACGGAAATCAGCGGTAGAAATTGCCACGGGGATCCTCGATTCTTACTCGTTATCTCTGCTTAGTGCGGCTCTATTATAACCATGTCATGGCTACTTTGGGTGATCACGTCATAACCCGTTTCGGTGACCACCCCAAAATCTTCAAGTCTCATGCCGAATTCAGCGGGAAGATAGATGCCCGGCTCGACCGTGAGCACCGCGCCGGCTGGCAGTGGCTTCGTATTGCGCGGCGAAAGTGCGGGTTCTTCGTGAATATCGACGCCGAGGCTGTGCCCGAGCCCATGACCCATCGTGTTGGCGAACCCCCCTTCGGCGAGCACCGCTTCAGCAAGTTCATGGATCTCCGCACCTGTCTTTCCAGAACGAAGCGCCGCTTCAGCAGCTTCATTGGCGCTTCTCATAGCTTCCCACGCGCGGTACATCTTTTCGGTAGGCTCCCCCACGAACACCGTGCGCGTCATGTCGGAACAATAGCCACCGAAGCGTGCGCCGAAATCCATAACGATCGCGTTGCCGCACGCGATGCGCGTATCGCCCGAAAGAGCATGCGGACTTGCTGCATGAACGCCCGTTGCGACGATCGTGGGGAATGCGAGCCCTTCAGCACCTGCATCGAGCATGAAGGTATCGAGCGCGCGCTGAACTTGTGCTTCCGTCATGCCCGGCTCGATGAAGTCAACGATGAACGCAAAGCCCGCATCGGTGATAGCCTGCGCCTTTCTCATGAGGGCGATCTCGAGAGCATCCTTGCTCGCACGCAAACCTTCGATGAACCGCTCGCGCTCGACAAGCTCAGGAGAAGCTGATGCATCCGCGAGCGCTTGGGTGAGCATATGGAACTCGCGCAAGGTGAGCGTATCTTCGATCGCAGCGCGCTGCTTGTTGCCGGACGTGCCCGCAAGCAGGTGCGCAAGCCAATTCGCATGGCTCGTCCGCTCGAGAGACACCTGGATCTGCGAACCCTGCGCAGCCGCCTCGAGCGCTTCGCCGTAGCGCGAATCGCTGTGAATGATCACATCTTGAGGCGTGATGATGAGCGCATGCGCAGCCTCATCATCGAAGACGCCCTGGAAGGCGGTGACCCATTTGATGTTAGAAAGATCGCGAACATAGATCGCGTCAAGTTCGTTTTCGACCAGGAGTTCACGGATACGTTCGATACGGCGCGCCGAAGCCTGCTTGCTCGTCAAAAGCAAGCGTTCCCGTTCTTCAGGTGACAGCGCTTCAATACCAAGCGCACTATCGAGCAGACCTCCTGGATGAGCAGTGCCTTTTTGCATGACCAGTGCCGCCTCTAAGCGATGCTCTGCTGCCAGGCACGCAGATGTTCGAGCACGAACCCCGGATCGAGACTGACGATCTCCCAGCTCCCCACATCGCGCGGCAAGACGAAACGAAGCGTATGCGAACGGACCTTCTTATCGGAGAACATGCAGTCGAGCAGCTCTTCGGGATCGGCATGGAAATCGAGCGCAGGCAACCCGAGCGTGTCGAGCAGCTTGTCTTGCGTCTCCACGAATTCGAGCGAGGTGCCGAGCTTCGCTGCCGCAAGACGCGCCGCGAAGCGCATGCCTTCTGCAACCGCCGCACCATGGGAATAGACCCCATAGCCTGCGCATGTCTCGATCGCATGAGCGAGCGTGTGGCCATAGTTCAAGCATTCGCGCACGCCCTTCGTCTCCTGCTCGTCGGCAGCAACGACTTGCGCCTTGAACACCACACTGCGCACGACCGCTTCTTGCGTGATACTCATATCACGCGCGGCGAGCGCGCCTGCATTATCGCAGAGCCAGAAGAAGAACTCATCCGAATCGATCACCGCCGATTTCGCGATCTCCGCGCAGCCGCACGCCCATTCCCGTTCAGGCAGCGTTGCAAGGGTGGCAAGGTCAGCGCAGACGAGAAGCGGCTGGCAAAAGGTTCCGACCAGGTTCTTCCCTGCCTCAAGATTGATGGCGGTCTTTCCTCCGACCGAAGAATCGACCATGGAGAGCAAGGTGGTGGGAACCTGCACAACAGGCAGACCGCGCATGAACGTCGAGCCCGTGAAGCCTGCAAGATCACCCACGACCCCTCCCCCGAGCGCGATGACGAGCGAATCGCGATTGAGCTTGCAATCGGCCATCGCGTTCCAGATCTCGGCTGCACAATCGATCGATTTCGCGTCCTCGCCAGCAGGGACTGTGAGCACGAACGTACGATAGGATGCCGCTTCGAGCGAGGCTTTCACAGGCTTAAGGTAATGCGGCGCAACGGTCGCATCGGTGATGATGAGCGCCTGGGGATTCTCATCGAGCGCGCGAAGCGCGGCACCGAGTCCCTCGATCGCTCCCGCAGCGATGCGCACGTCATAGGGCTTATGGCCCGCAATATCGACGATGACCTTACTCATGGGCTTCCTCTTTGACCATGATGCCTTCAGCGAGCAGCTGCTCTGCGATCTCGCGAGCAAGATCGATTATCTCGCGCCCTTCGGTATCGATCGCATAATGCGCTGCAGCCTCATATTGGGGGATGCGCTCGACGATGGTCTTGCGCGCAGTTTCCAAGTTCTTGAACATCGGGCGTGAATCGGTATTGGGAATACGACGCGCCGCTTCATCAGCCGTGACCTGCAGGTAGATCACATAGCCGGCATCGCGCATGATCTCGGCATTTTCCGCACGCTTCGTGACCACGCCGCCACCGCAGCCGATCAAGCGCGGTGAGCGCTGGGAGAGATCGCGCAGAACGTCCGTTTCGATATCGCGGAACGCCTCTTCCCCATCTTCAGCGAAGATGTCGGCGATGATGCGGTCTTCACGCAGTTCAAGATATTCATCCGCATCGATCGAAGCAAGGCCGTATTGGACCGCAAGCTGCTGAGAGACGCTCGTTTTGCCCGCACCCATGAACCCGATGAAGAATACGGGTTTGGTAAGACGATAACCGCCTGCAGGGATAGCATTGTCACTCATAAGGTCCTCTTTCTCTCTGAATGCTCGCGTTTTTCTTTGATGGGATGCGAACCACCAATGCGGCTGCGTCTCTTTGCAGCAAACGCACCTGCACGATGTTCCAAACTTAGCGCGACATGGTCTTGATGCGCTTCTTGAATGATTCGATGTTCGCCTTGATATCGGTCATGTTGTCGGAGCCGAATTTGTCGAGGTACGCCTGCGCGATGACGAATGCGACCTCAGCTTCAGCAACCACCGAAGCAGCGGGTACCGCACATACATCGCTTCGTTCAGTGGATGCCTTATCCACTTCGAGCGTATCGATATTGACCGTATTGAGCGGATCGATCTGCGTAGGGATCGGCTTCATGGCGGCCGTCATGATGAGCGGCATGCCCGTGGTCATGCCCCCTTCCAAGCCTCCAGCACGGTTCGTCCTGCGCATGAAGCCCTTCTTCTTGTCGAGATAGATCTCGTCATGCGCTTCATGACCGAGCACCTCGGCATTCTTGAACCCGATGCCGAACTCAACGCCTTTGATGGCGGGGATCGAGAAGAGAGCACCGCCAAGCTTTGAGGTGAGGCGGTTTCGCGCTTCTTCGAATCCGCCGAGCGCAGGCAAGAGCCCGTTGACCACTACGCGGAAGGTACCGCCCAAGCTCTGTCCGAGTTCTTTCGCTTCATCGATGCGCGCTTTCATGGCTTCGGTCGCCTCTTCATCGGGGCAGCGCAGTTCGCTCATCTCGATGGCCAGCGGTCGATAGTCGGCCGCATCGCGCATAGGATCTTCCTCGACCATGCCTACACCGCCGATGGAAACGACATAGGAATAGACCTCCACGCCCACTTCAGCCAAGAATTCACGGGCGATACCCGAAGCTGCAACGCGAATAGCGGTCTCGCGCGCGCTCGAACGCTCAAGGATATTGCGACAATCGGTCTGGTCGTTCTTGAGCACACCCAGAAGATCGGCATGTCCGGGGCGCGGCGTGACCTCGCGCACAAGATCTGTTGGCTCATCACCGAATACCGCCATGCGGTCGGTCCAGTTCTCCCAGTCGTCATTCTTGATCGAAAGGCACACGGGGCTTCCGAGCGTTTTACCGAAGCGAACGCCCGACAGGACCTGAACGCGGTCCTTCTCGATCTTCTGCCTTCCCCCGCGACCGTATCCGCCTTGACGCCGAGCGAGATCGGAATTGATGTTCTTTTCCGAGATCGAAAGCCCTGCAGGCACTCCGGTAACGATAGCCGTTAAGGCAGGACCATGGCTTTCACCAGCAGATACGTATTCCATAATCGTCCTTTTTCATGAGGTTCTCTTGGTCCTGCAGAAACAAGACCTTCATTGGTTTTTTATTCTATCAAAACCCCTGATTTCCCTGCGAGGAAATTAGCGCATGCGCGCTACCTCCATCATTCGCCCTCGCGCGATGAAGAAACCGCGTTCACCCGGTCATCTTGTAGGCAGATGCCGCTCTGGGGCGCAGGTTCTTTCAAGAAGAGTCCTTCAACCTTGCGCACCAGCTGAGTATGCTTCAGATCGACATCCACGAGCGGCGCGACCAAGTAAGCGGGCATGCCGATAAGGTGCGCGCCCACCACATCGGTGAAGAGCTGGTCGCCCACCATAACGGAGTCTTCCACACTGCCCCCGACCAGAGCGAGCGCACGTTTGAATCCGCTGCCGAGAGGCTTCATCGCTTTAGCCACGATAGGAATGTCGAGTTCACGCGCAACCGCAAATACGTTCTCATGGAAGTTATTGCTCAGGATGCAGGGTTTTATACCTTTTTGCTGCACGTGCGTAAGCCATGCTCGAACCTCGAGTGGCACTTCATCGTTATCGCGCCGGCGCAGCGTGTTATCAAGATCGAGCAATACGTGCGTGAGGTGCAAGCGCAGAAGGTCCCATTCCGCATCGATCGCTGCGACCGACGAAAATTGCTTTTCAGGCGCGAATAGCCCCACACGTTCCCTCTCTATATGAGCGTTGTTCTATGAAGCGATCGCCTGCTGATGCTCTTCATAGGTCTTGCTGAAGAAATAATCCAGTCCACCCTGACCGTTGTCTTTGAAATAGAAATAGAGGTAGTCGGTCTGGTCGGGATCGCAGGCTGCCTCGAGCGCTGCAAGGCCCGGTGAGCAGATAGGTCCGGGAGGCAATCCCTTGTTCAAATAGGTGTTGAACGGGCCTTCCTTCTGCAGATCCTCGGGCTTCGGGTCGCCCCCGATCACGTAGGCCGTAGTGGCGTCGGACTGCAATGCCATATCGATCGCAAGGCGGTTGTAGAACACTGAAGCGACCGTTTTCTTGTTATCCGCTGCAGCTTCACGTTCGATGATCGAAGCGAGGATGAGCACCTCGTAATCGCTGAGCCCTTCATCGTGCGGATAGGTGTAGTTGAGCTGCTTGACCTCTTGTTCGTACTGCGTGAGCATCTGAGCGACCACATCATCGGCATTGGCACCTGCGATGATCTCGTAGGTCTTAGGGAACAAGAAACCCTCGAGTGAATTGTTATAAGCATCCTTCACGAAGCTGAACTGATCAGAAAAGCGCGAGGCGTCTTGCGCAGCCGCAAGGAAGTCCGCTTCACTGATCGAACCCGCGTATGCCTCTGAAACAGCATGTGCTGTTTGTTTGATCGTGTAGCCTTCAGGTATCACATAGCTGTTATCTGCCTGGTTCGGACCAGCTTCGAGATGTTCGACCACTTCTGAGAGCGGCGTGCCTCCATTGAACACGTAGATACCGGTCTTGAGCGAAGAACCATAGCCCTTTTGGGATACCTCATTGCTGAAGGCTTTCTTGTTCTCGATGATGCCGGCATCGTAGAGGATCGTGGCGATATCTTGAGTCGTAGAACCATCGGGGATCTCGATGCGCGCCTGCTGATCGCTTGGAAGCATGTTCGGGTTCTTATCACAAGAGCCCATGCAGTTCACCAGCCCGAAGATCACGATGATGGCGAGCACCACAGCTGCGATGCCGATATAGAGCGGTTTCTTCGAACGACGCGGCTCGATGAGCGACGTGTCATATTTGCTGAACTGGCGCTCCCCTCGTGCATGGGCAGCACGGGCAGCATGGGTGGGTTTGCGAGAATACGTAACCTTACGACGAAACACTCAAATACCTTTCGCAGTGCGTTCAGTGACGGGCGTCGAGCCACGATTGCAAGAAGATCGAAGCTGCGATCATATCAACCTTACCACGCATAGACTTTTCGGAGTGCCCGCCTTCGCGGAGCGCACGTTTTGCTTCGGCAGAACTCAAACGCTCATCGCAGAATTCGAGCGGAAGATCGAGCGCTTTCGCTATGCGAACTGCTTGTTCTTCGATACGTTGCGCTTGAGGGCCTTTTTCGCCGTTCAAGGACAGTGGCAAGCCTGAAAGGAGCAATTCTGGCTCCCAATCTTCGACCACGCGACGAAACGAAGGAGCGTTCGCGAGCACCTCTTGGGTAGGGAGCACGCAAACAGGACTCGCGATGCGCTCCTGAGGGTCGCTCACCGCGATACCGCAACGCACTTCCCCGATATCGAGCGCCATGACCCTCACGCGATCACCTGAAGCGGTCTATATGCGGAAACCTTTCGCATGAGCCTAAGCAAGGCCAAGTTCTGCACGCGCCTTATCGAGCGCTGCCGGAATACCAGAAGCATCCTTACCACCAGCTTGTGCCATGGTGGGCTTTCCACCGCCACCACCAGAAACGAGCGGCGCGATGGTCTTGATGATATTGCCGGCATTGAATCCAGCAGCAACCGCTTCATCGCTACCCGCAGCAAGCAGGATGGGACGATCATCCTTGACACCGATGAGCACTGCAGCACCCGGCGCATCCATGCGGGAACGTACCACGTCCCAGAAATTACGCAGCATGCCTGGATCGCGCACATCGACCTGTGCAACGATGACCGGATAGCCGGCAGGAGTGAGCACAGCTTGGTCGAGCAGCGCCGTGACATTATCATCCGCAACGGCGTTCTGCGTACGCTTGAAGCGTGTTTGCAGCTCTTTATAGGCAGTCATGTTCGAAGCGGCGCGTTCGGAAACATCGAACATCGGCACGGAAAGCAATCCGGCGGTTTCACGAAGCTCTGCTTCGATGCCATTCACATAGGCAAGCGCACCATAGCTCGTCACTGCTTCGATACGGCGCAAGCTCGCGCCTACGCTGCCTTCGCTCGTGATCTTCACGAACCCGATCTCGGCCGTGTTGTTCACATGGCATCCGCCACACAGCTCGCGCGAGAACTGACCGACCTCGACCACGCGCACGGTTTCACCATACTTCTCGCCGAAGAGCGCAGTCACGCCAGAATTGCGAGCCTCATCGAGCGAAGTCTCATAGCGCGTAGTGGGGATCGCTTGCATGATGTAGGAGTTCGCAAGCTCTTCGACCTGCGCGATCTGTTCAGGAGTGAGCGCTTCGAAATGCGTGAAGTCGAAACGCAAGCGGTCGGGACCAACGTAACTACCTGCCTGCTTCACATGCGCACCAAGCACCTCGCGCAATGTCGCATGCAGGATGTGCGTGCAGGTGTGATTGCGCGCGATGGATGCGCGGCGCTTCGCATCGACCGAAGCCGTAACTTCTTCGCCAACCGCGAACGAGCCCGATTCTATCTTCACCTTATGAACGGTAAGACCGGCTTCGGGAGCTTTCGTATCGAGTACACGAGCAACGCTCTCGCCAGCGAAGATGATACCCGTATCACCCACTTCGCCGCCCATTTCAGCATAGAACGGCGTGGTAGAGAGGACGATCTCGCCTTCTTGGCCTGCTTCCAGGCGCTCAGCCACTTCGCCACCTGAGATGAGCGCATTCACGATAGCGCCGCACTCGAGCGTGTCATAGCCAACGAAACTAGTAGGTCCGAGCTTCTCGAGCAGCTCGACATAGATGCCACCGAAGTTCGACCAGGCTGCTTCTGCATCATCGGCATTGGCAGCACGAGCACGGCTGCGTTGCTCTTCCATACAGCGCGCAAAGCCTTCTTCGTCGACCGTGATATCGCGCTCAGCGCAGATCTCTTGGGTGACCTCGATCGGGAAGCCATACGTATCATGCAGCACGAACGCGCGATCGCCCGGGAGCACGTTGCCTTCAAGTTCGTCAAGCGCCTCTTCGAGGTAGACCTGACCCTGCTTGAGCGTGGCACCGAAACGCTCCTCTTCGGAAAGAACGATGCGCTTGATGAGCGCTTCGTTCTCGATGAGTTCGGGATAGACCGAGCCCATGAGCTCCATGATCTTCTCGATATAGTGCGAAAGGAACGCGCCTTCGATGCCGATCGAATGAGCTTTCATGACCGCGCGGCGCAACAAGCGACGCAGCACGTATCCGCGCCCCTCGTTCGAAGGCAGGATGCCATCGGCGATCATGAACGTGACCGCACGACTATGATCAGCGATGATGCGCAACGCCAGGTCGGTAGCATCGTCTGTCTTGTACGTTTTGTGCGAAAGGTCCTCGCCCACCGCGATCAGATCGCGCAGGATATCCGTGTCGTAGTTGTTATCCACGCCTTGCATGATGGCAGCGATGCGCTCAAGACCCATACCAGTATCGATGTTCTTCTTGGGCAGAGGAACGAGCGTGCCGTCTTCTTGTGCGTCATATTGCGTGAAGACGCAATTCCAATACTCGAGGAAACGATCGCAATCGCAGCCTGGAGCACAATCAGGGCTACCGCAACCCACTTCGGGACCCTGGTCGAAGTACAGCTCGGAGCACGGACCGCACGGACCGGTGGGGCCAGCACGCCAGAAGTTATCGTCTTCACCGAGCTTTGAGATATGGCTCGGATCGATGCCGAGGTCCTGCCAGATCTCGATCGTCTCATCGTCATCTTCGAACACGGTGAAATAGAGCTTCTCAAGCGGAAGACCGAGCACCTCGGTCGAGAATTCGAGCGCCCAGGCGCACATCTCCTTCTTGAAGTATTCGCCGAAGGAGAAGTTGCCGAGCATCTCGAAGAAGCTCAGGTGGCGCCCGGTGGTACCGATGATATCGATATCGTTGGTACGCACGCACTTCTGCACGGTAGTGGTGCCGATGTAGGGTGCTTCCAGATGCTTTTGCTGCAGGAAGTAGGGCTTGAATTGGACCATGCCCGCTGCGGTGAGCAGGAGCGATGGGTCGTCGGGAATAAGTGAAGAAGAAGGCATGCGCTTGCACCCCTTCTCCTCAAAAAACTTCAGATACTTTTCGCGGATCTCCGCCGTGGTCATATATTCCATGGACACACTTTCTCGTGGATAGGACGAATGGAAAATCTTTGCTTTTGCATCATACAACAGAGCAGCGTGATTCAGTGCTTTTGGTTCTTGCTATCAACCCTAACGGGCGCCATTTCACCCGTTGCATCGGCGAGCGGGTTAGGAGTGTCTGAAGAATCTCCTTTGAAGAAGACTCCTTCGGGGTCAAGGATAGAACGACCGGTCTTCTTCTCGAAGTAGTACACGAAGATCGATTTGGCAGCGGCTGCAAGCGGAATGGAGAGCAGCATTCCGATGAAGCTGCCGATGAATCCGCTCATCGCCCAACCGAGCGCTGAGCCGATCATGAGGGCGAGGATAACGAGCGCTGGGTGGATGTCGACCGAATTCGACATGAGCTTCGGCGAGATGAAGGTATAGACGATCTGCTGCACGATAACGGTGTAGACGATCGCAATGATGCAGATGAGCGGACTGATGAAGATACCCGTGATGCCCGCGAGCGCACCGCCCAACCACGGACCGATAACCGGGATGATATTGAGCACGCCAGTGATCAGACCAAGTGCAGCAGCACTGGGCAGACCCATGATCGCAAAGCCAATGCCGCATCCAACTGCGATGATGCCACATTGGATGAGCGTTGCTTTGATGTAGCCCCCTACCACGCGCGTGAACGTGATCTCGAGCATAACAAGGTCTTCGCCATGATTCTTGCCGAGCAAACGATAGATCTCTTTATTGAGCGCCGGCAATTCGAGCAGGATCCAGAACGCAACGACAAGCGCGAAGCCCACGACCAACAGCGTATTGGCAACACCTGAACCAACTGCAGCAACTCCCTGCGCACTCTGAGAAGCAACAGAGGATGCCCAGCTGGAAAGCGAAGCGAACGCGCTGTTCATATACTCCTTGATAGTGGCATCTTGGAAGAAAGAAGCGTACTGCTCGTAGACATGATTCCACCACTCGCTCACTTGCGAGATGTACGTAGGAACGCTTTGGATGAGCGAATCGAACTGATTGCCCACACCGAACAAGGGCGAGAACATGAGGAAGATACAGGCTGCGAGCACAAGGAGCATGACCAGATAGGCCACGATCGTGCCGATCAGCCGGTTCGCCCCCCGCTTCTCCAGCCCATCGACGATGCCGCGCAGGCAGAACACGATAACGACCGACCAAAGGATGATACCGATTGGAATGGAGAGGATGTTCAGAACGACCGTGGTGTAATAGATGATGATGCCGCATAAAACGACGAGCGAGGCGATGAAGAACCACCGCCCCGCTTTCATCGTTTTCAGGCTTACCTCACGATACTCTTTGTCTTCAGTATCCAACGAACTGCTCGTCGGATCGACATGCTTCATGTTGGTATTCCTTCGTGTTACTAGTTTGCGCCTGCGTCTGCGTTAGCCTTGATGAAGACCGCTTCTTTAAGATTCGCAGCCGTCCTGTTCGTTTCTTCGGCCGCCTTATCGCGCGCTTCCTGCGCTGCTTCGCGATCAGCTGCACGCTGAGCGTTGTCGGCCTGCATATCGGCAACCTTCTCGCCCACGATCTCAAGGCCATTATCGACATTGGTGAGCACCACGCCTGCCGTGCCTTCGGCATTCTTCACCGGACTGATCTTCTCGCGGATGGCAGACGTTGCCTTCGCAATGATACCCAGCGGCGCTTGCGTGACCTTGTCGACCGAGCTCGTTGCTTTGGAAACATTGCCCGTGATCTTGTTCACATCTTCCATGATCTGATCGATGCGCATGATCTGCAGGTTCGCACCATCGATCGTGAGCGTGATGCGATCCATGAGCGGATCGACGCGCCCGACGATGGGCTTAGCCTGCTTGATGAGATCAGCAGCATCATCGAGCATGGGATTGACCTTTTCATTCACGGTGTTGCGAATGATCTTGACGAGGATATACAAGAAATATGCAAGGGCCAGGAGCGCAACCGCACCAGCCAGGCACAGGATGAATAGTCCAACCGGAATGAGATTCTCCATATCGACACCTTTCCTTCCAATCCAAATTTTCTCGATTATACCCTTTTATAGGCCTGAAAAGTCTTTCGTCGAGTAATCAATACGGTAACGTTCCCACCCTCGATCGCTCGGCGTGAAGAAACACCCGCGCTCGAGGCCATCAGGAAGATATTGCTGTTCAACATAGGCTCCAGGATAGTTATGCGGATAGAGATACGCACCGTACTCTTCGCTGCCTGGACGATGACGATCGCGCAAATGATTCGGTACCGCCCGCGCAGGCCCTTTCTTCACTTCGGCGAGCGCGTTGAAGTACGCCTGCGAGGACGCATTCGATTTGGGAGCGAGCGCCATATAGACTGCCGCCTGGGCAAGATTGATGCCGCATTCGGGATACCCTATCACCTCAGCTGCTCTGAATGCGGCCTCAGCGACAAGGAGCGCTTGCGGGTCGGCATTGCCGATATCTTCCGAGGCTAAGATGAAGATGCGACGCGCGATGAACTTCGGGTCTTCCCCGCCGTCGATCATGCGGGCAAGCCAGTAGAGCGCTGCATCAGGATCGGAGCCGCGCATCGACTTGATGAACGCCGAGATGATGTCGTAGTGCATGTCGCGATCCTTGTCGTAGGGCAAGCTGTGCTGCGGCATGGCGACCTCGACCATTTCGCGCGTGATCTCGTGAGCGTTCTGCGCCCGAGCCACATCGGAAGCGAGCGAAAGCGTGGTGAGCGCCGCGCGCGCATCACCGGCACACAGGGTAAGGATCGCATCGGCTGCCTGATCCGAAAGCGTATAGGCATCG
Source organism: uncultured Eggerthella sp. (assembly GCA_900538545.1). GTDB lineage: Bacteria > Actinomycetota > Coriobacteriia > Coriobacteriales > Eggerthellaceae > Anaerotardibacter. Next base: position 59,559 of record UPYK01000005.1, read on the forward strand.
CCGAGACCGCGATCGTCCACGAGCGCTGCGCCGAGGATCTCGCGGATGTTATCGTCGGAAAGGCTGTGCAGCTCGATCAAGCGCGAACGGGAGAGCAGCGCAGAATTCACCTCGAAGAACGGGTTTTCCGTCGTTGCGCCGATGAGCACCACGATGCCGTCCTCCACCGCATGGAGCAACGCGTCTTGCTGGGCGCGATTGAAGCGGTGGATCTCGTCGATGAACAGGATGGTGCGCAGGTTGCGATGGACCAGGCGCTCGTCGGCTTCCGCGATGACCTTACGCAGATCCGACACCGTGCCGCCGATGGCAGAGACCTCTACGAACGTAGCATGTGTGGAGTGCGCGATCACGCGAGCGAGTGAAGTCTTGCCGGTACCTGCGGGCCCATAGAGGATGATGGAAGAGAGCGTGTCGTTCTCGATCGCTGCCCTAAGCCAGGTGCCTTCGCCGACCGCCTCCTGCTGTCCGACGAGCTCGTCGAGCGTGCGCGGACGCATACGCACGGCAAGCGGCGCGTGAGCAAGGCGCGTTTCATCTTCCATCTGGGTAAAGAGCGTATCCATAGCTCTCCTTTTCATGTTCATTCTTCGGCTAGCTTACGCCGAGCCACCGTGAATTGCTACTCGCAACCTTTTGCGTGAGCGCTCTTAGCTCTTGCGCGCCTCATACGCGGACAATACCGCCGCTTCGAGCGCTGCGCGCTCTTCGGCCGTGAAGCAATAAGGCACCACCTGCGGCTGTGCGGGATCGCTCTTGCTCGTGCGCTCCACACGAATGAAGTGCGCCTCGACCGTCTCGAAGCCCTGCCGCATGAGCGCAAGCGCATAGCATTGTGCCTGCAGGAGATGCTTCTCATGCAATTGTTCAGGCGTTTCTTCGTCCGAACCTCCGGTCTTGTAGTCGATGAAGAACGCATGATCCTTATCGGCTTCGCTCACAGCAAGGCCATCGATCTCGCCTTCAAGATAGAGGGGTCGCTCGCCCGAGCTGATCTCGAGCATGAAGGGAACCTCCGCATAGATATGCTCGCAGGCAAAGAAGCGCTTACAGAGATCGCTCGCGAACCAGCGTTGCGTTGCTTCGTTCAAGCGCTTTTCTTGCGGCTGAGATAGGTCACCGAGCTTGACCTGTGCGACGAACGCAGACGCGGGCAGTTCAGGCACGATACCCACCTCTCTGCGCGATTCGATCGCCCGCTGGGCCAAACGGTGGAACGCCGTGCCGAGCGCCGTTGCGCTCTGTTGCTTCACGAGCGCTGCCACATCTTCAGGGAACATCTCTTCATCTTCATCTAAAACAGCTACTGGTGCGCTACTATCCTCAAGGCCACTCGCGACAGAAGCTTCTTCTTCGAAGACCTCATCGCACGATGCGCTCGCAAAGCCTTTGCCATGGCTACTAGCAAGAGCAGAATAGGAAACCACTCGATCGCGATCGCTCTGCACTCCTCCGGGTACAAGCACGCCTTCATGCGCAACAGGCACGATGAACTCGCTTATCTCGGCAGGCTGTTTCTGCGTGCCCTTCGGCTTTTCTACCAACGCCTCATGATGAACGCGTGCGCAGGCAGACCCTCCATAGTCGAAGGAAAAGGACTTCCTATCAGGTGTCAGGTCCCACTGCAAGACATTATGGAGCAGTTCGAACACCCCTTTATAGGCGAACTTAGTACTGCCCCTATTGGTCAAAGAAAGGAAGAGCGATTTGCTCGCACGCGTTAGAGCAACGTAGAGCAGTCGCAGCGCATCGTCGAGCGCACCCTGAGCAATGCGCGCATCGAGCACGTATGCTATCTGATCACTCGACAGACCATCAACATCGAGCGTGTCAGAAAACGCTTCTGAGCTATGGTCTGTCAGATAGTCTTTGAGCAGTTCATAGGTTTTCTTCGGCGAATCAGAGCTCGTGGTCTCAACTCCAGGCAAGTTCGGCGGATCTTCAGACAACTTCGGTTCAAGGGCGAGGATGACTCGCTCGCCCACCGTTTCCATGGGAAGCTTAGTGGACTTAGGTAATCCTTCATGCGGCTCTGCCACCGCAACGTGATCGAATTCAAGACCTTTGCTCGAATGGATGGTCATGATCCGTACGAAATTGCTTCTGCTCGTAGATAACACTCCGGGCTTTTCTTTAGAGGTTGCCAGGAAATCGGAGAAACGCCGGGCAAGATGCGGGATGCTGCACGCTTGCTGTTGCCAAGTAAGAACGATCTCGAGCGCTTTGAATATATTGCCCGCCACCGCTTGACCATCGCTCCCAGCAGCTTGCAAGCGATAGAGCCATCCAGAATCTTTCATGAGAGAATACAGCGCCTGGTAAAGACCTTCGTCACTAGCCTTGACGCGCAGTGCTTGCATAAGGCGAAGCGAGCGAAGCAGCTCTTCGCACTGAACGGACGAAAGGCAGAAGCACCCCATCAGACCAAGCACAACCTCTTCACCTTCGGTCAGCAGCATGTCTGCAAGATACCAGAATCGTTGCGCGAACGAAGCACGTCTTGCAAGTTTGACACCATTGCCATCATCGGGCACAACGAAGTGCGCAAGCGCAAAGAGCGCATCGTCCCCCAGGTTGAACAGCGGCGAAGAGAGCACCGTATAAAGATCGCTTGAAGCGCGCTTATCAGCCATGACCGCTATAAGCGCTTCTATCAGTTGCACTTCGGGTGCCGAAGCGAACACCGAACCACCCGAGATGATGCTTTCAAATCCTTCTTCAGCTAACGCATCGATATAGAGCGCCACGTTGTTCATTCCTCCCAGAAGGATCGCCATATCCGCAGGGGAAGCTCCTTCGGCGCGCAAAGAAGCAAAATGCGCTGCTATACGCTTTGCCCCCAACCTACGAGCATCATCGATTCCTCCCCCCTTGCTCCAAGTTTCGATAACGTCCACTTCAATACGAGGTCGTTCTTCGAAGAGAGGATCTAGATCTTTGCTCACGGCACCTTGCGGACGAAGCGCAAGGAAGCGATCCCCGAAGAATTCAGGGCGAGAGAAGATAGTTTCGACGAAAGCGAGCACATCGCCATGACTTCTGAAATTATCAGGGAGCGAAAGCGCCTGAAGACTCGCATGCGCTTGCTGTTGCATGACGCGATGATCGAAGAAAACCTCAACATCGGCCCCACGAAAGCGATAGAGTGTTTGCTGCGCATCGCCTACCGTCATCACATTCGCCCCGTGATCGCGCGAAAGCTTGTCGATGATAGAAACTTGAAGCAGGTCAGTATCTTGGAATTCATCCACCATGATCAGCTTGAAGCGCTGTTGATAGGTGCGCGCAATAGAAGGATGGTGCTCAAGCGCCTGGTTGCAGGCACGCAAAAGATCGGCATTATCGAGCCGATCGCTGCCCTTCAGCTGCTGATACACACGATCGACCAGACGCGTAAGCGTGAGCAGATCAGCGGAGAGGCGAGCAGAAGCATCCGCGATGGCAGCATGAGCAATTTCAGCGTATTCGCTACGGTAGCACTCGAAAACTTCCGCATCAGGTTTTACCTTACCGCTCGAAGCTTTGAGCTTAGGAAACGAAAGCAGCACATCAAGATAGTCAAGACAAACTTGCGTGTTTGAAAAGTCGGTCTTCGAAGAATCAAACTGCTCAAGATAGTGGTGTGCTTCCGCGATGGCTGCCTGCAGCCCATCGACATTGTTCAGGATGACTTTGTTGGCTCCCTCACCCAGCGATCGAGCAAAGCGCTCATAATCCTGCGCCACCTCGATCATGCGACCCAGCGAACGCTGATGGTCGAATTCTGCCTGCGGTAGCACTACGCTTTCGAACCCTTGTGGCATAGCAAGCGTTTTTTCCCAGAGCTTCGTGAGCAGCATCGAAAGCGATTCGCCACCAAAAGGAGATTTCGTTTTGGGATACCAGTCGAAAAGCCTCTTGAGCGGGGTGTTGCCTTCATCCGAAATATCTTTGAGCACACTATCAAGCGCTTGATACCACAGCTCTTCTGATTCTGCTTTTTCGACAACCTCGAAACCAGGATCGATGCCCAACTCGAGCGCGTGCTCTCGAAGGATGCGCGCGCACAGCCCATGAATCGTAGTGATCCAAGCATCTTCGATCATGAGCGCCTGTTCATCGAGACCCTCCTGCTGAAGAAGCGAACGCACGCGCGATTTCATCTCAGCTGCACCCGATTTGCTGAAGGTGGTCGCAAGCACTTCGTCGATGCTGTCGATGAACGCACCACTCGTGCCTGCTTCGCCCACTAACGCATATCCGATGCGATTGGTGAGCGTGAATGTCTTGCCGCTCCCTGCACCCGCAGAAACCGAAAGAGGCGCATCGAGCGTAGTGATGATCTGCTGCTGTGATGAAGTAGCACTACTAAGATCCATTTGCCCTCTTTTCGCAATAGAGCACCGGACAATAGGTGCAAGCGTCCTTGGTGCGAGGATCGGGAGCAACGTCTCCGGATTCCATACGTTCGATCGTGCGAGCGATATCCTCTTCGACGAGATCGAGATATGACTCGAAATTGCCTTTTACACAGCTCGAACGTGAGAGCGTTTCGCTTTCGATGAGCGTTTGAGCAATTGAGCCACGCATCAAGGCTTGTTCGTTCTTTGCGCTATAGCTCAAGTAAAGAGCTGCTTTAGGCTGCAGCCCCTCTTTGCGACGCAATGTTTGAGCATAGATGAGCGCTTGGATCTTCTCAGGACTTTCAAAGGACTCCCCTTCGTCCAATGCATCAGGATCGAAACCAGCGGCATACTTCGCAATAGAGCCTTTGTAGTCGATCACGATGAAATTTCCTTTGTCATCCACATCGACACGATCGATGCGCCCGTTGATGATCGCACCACCATAGGTAACTTTGTCTTCCGCACGTATGGCGTATTCATGGCTACGCACATGGAAGTCTTTAAATAGGTTCTGTTGAAAGGACAGGTTAGCAAGCAATTTGCTCTTCAGCTGTTCAAGTTCTTGGCGCTCCAATTCGCTCACCGCGATCAGGCGATCACCAGGCTGCATGCCTTTCTGCTCGTCTGCATATTCTTCGAAGACGCTCGCCAGCAACTCTTGTGCAAGAGGCAGCGTTTCTGGAGTAACGCGATCATACCCTTGAAGCACCCAAGCTTCATAGAAGCGCTGGAACACCCCGTGCACGAAGGTCCCCATCTCGCGCCCGCCGAAAGCTTCACCTTCATCGTCCAAGCGAAGCTTGCGCTCTACGAACCACTTGTAGGGACAGCTACGATAGGTCTCGATGGCCGAAGGTGAAACAACTAGGCGTTCTATCCCTTCCTTGTCTTGCTCATACGTGAGCAGATGCATACGATCTTCCGCGTTCAGAACACCACGCTCTGCTGGCATCTCCGCTTCCAACTCGACGGGCTGCAAGGATAGGCGTGATGCGCTATCGAACGCCTCCTCCCCTGCTTCGCGCACTTCCACAGGACAACCTGCAAGCGCTCGTTCGTTCATGAACGTTTCAAGGAAGAATGCCGGGTAGCATGATTCACCATTGCGGTCATACCGCTCATACTCGAACACCACCTGCATGCAAGCAATGGCGCATGCACGCTTGAAACGCGCCTCGAGCGTCTCGATCGTATGGTCTTCGAAGGGAAGGCCATAGCGTTCGAGAAAATCGGAAAGCGTAGAGCGATGGATCTTGCCGCTATAGGATTCGTTGTTCAGTTCGGTAAGCACTACCTGATCGCAAGAATGCTTAGGGAGCGCCGAAGCTTGTTCGAATGTTGTGAACAGGATGCACGGCATTCCTGCATGATCACCTTCGAGAAACGATGGGATCTCTTCTGCCTCCACCAGAGCAGAACCTTCTTCTGCTTGCGCAAGGGAATAGCCATACGGAACGGATATACGCTCGGCCAGAGGAACCAATTCGTATGCATCGACCCCCAAGTCCGCTGCGTCAAAATAGAGCTGCTTCAAGCGAGCAATAGCCGCACGTTCGGCCACTTTTTGCGCTTCATCGAGATCAAGGCTATGGATCAACCCTTCGAAATAGGAAAGCACGATGCCGCCTTCGGTGTCCTCGAACAAGGATTCGAACACTCCGAAGTTCTTTGAAGATGCAAGCGCAGCATGAACGTCCTCGCGCGTAATGCTCCGATCGCTCCTGAAGGCGCTCGCAAGGCGCTCTGCCTGCGAAGGTGGAATCTGCGCATAGGGAGAGTTAAGGTAGAGAAGCGCTGCTTCCACCAATTCGTTGTAACTAGGTTGAGCCTGGTCATTTGCAATACTGGCAAGGGCACAATACGCCTGTCCGAAAAGCGTTTCGCGAAAGGTCTTTTGAGCATCGAGTATGACCGTGTAACCCTGCGCACAGAGCGAATGCTTCAAAAGATCGCAGGCTACCACCGGGTTGGGTGAGGTAACAACAATGCGCGCTCCCGCTCCAACAGCACGTATAGCATGATCGATCATGAATGCACGCACACTTGAACCTGCTGGCTTGAGCAATACGAACTCTTTCGAAGAAACCTCTTCACCTGTTGCCGCAGAAGCCCCATCGCCCCCACGTGAAGGAGCTTCGATCTGCGCTTGTTCGATGCGAACCTCTTTTGCTACCGCAGCCAAAAATGAACGATAGTAGATTGGCAGCTCGTCTTGAGTTCGAACGATGATGCTTCCCAGTTGCACGCACGATGCAAGCTGTTCGAGCGCTTGGACGGGCTCGATCAGCTGCGCTTGCACAAGAGCTTCTTTATACTTCTTGATGAAACATACGATATCCCGATCGCTGGGCGTGAGATCGCTTTCGTGAGCACAGAGAAACGCTTCATCCACTTCGCAGAGGTACTCGCGCAAAAAACGAACGAGCAATTCAGCGGTTCCTGGAGAGTCAACCCAATCGCTCTGCTCCGCCAAGAGCTGCTTGATGATCAATCTGCGTTGGGTATCCGAGATCAAGCGCTCACCACTACCCCACACTTCCCAGAGTTCTTCAACGAGCGCGCTTGGCGTGGTAACGTTCACACCCAATGCGCTGTCTGTCGTTTGCGCAGCAAGGCACTTGCGATAGCGTACGACCTCGGCTTGCGTGGAGAACAGTATGGTGGTTTCAGCGATCAATACGACTCTTTTCAAACGCGCGCTCAAGGCATGTTGGGCACGTACCTAACATGAAGGACTTCAAAGTAATGTTCATTTCATACGGAAATGAAACAACCACTTCATTTTAATTCAAACCTATTATAATGAGGGCTGTCACCCTCTATATCGCGATGGACCGATGACTAATACTAGGGAGTTCTACATTGCGTGTGAAATGGGGATTCGTATCCGTTGATACGAAAGCCAGGAAGCTCGCTGCGAACACCCACCTTCTTTTAGGTGGGTTCATCCTAGGAGGGTGACTTTTTTATACCCTTAACTCTCCTGTATCTCCGCTCTCCGCTTCACGCGAACGCGCAGTTTCCTTCGAGCAACGACCCGAAAGGCACCCTCTACCACGAACTCGGTGCCTCGAAATCGATCGTATCCTGTTTCCAGAACACTACTTCCCCGCTCTTGAGCGTTGCGGGAAGATCGATCACACGCTGATTCGACGAACCTGCCCAATTCAGATCGTAGCTATGCAATGCTTCGACGAAGGGGCCATCGACGAGCACATCACAGAGCGCAAGCAGATCAGGTGCTTTTTCATGAGGGTGCCCTGCCATAAGATCTTCGAAGAGATATCCTGAATAGATCCAAAGATCGTAGCCTTCAGCCTTGAGCAGCTGCGCGAGCTCGAACACACCCTCGACCTGCTCGAATGGCTCCCCTCCCGTGAGCGTGACCCCATGGATGAGCTTGTTCTTATGGATCTCATGCACGATATCGGCAGGCTCGCACAAATAACCCCCATCAGAAGGCTGCGACTCAGGATTGTGACACCCTGGGCAATGATGCGTGCACCCCTGCACAAAAACGGAGAACCGCAGACCCGGTCCATCAACGATGGACTCGGGTGCGGTTCCGTACATCCTAAGCGTAGTCATTAGTTGACGGCATGCTTAACGCGGTCGGCTTCTTCAGCGCGCTTCGCGTCGTTGAAGCGATCGAGCGTGCCTACCAGGTAACCCGTGATACGGCGGATGCGCTCAAAACGGACGTTGTCATCTTCAGCACGACCGCACTTCGGGCAGCGATCGCCAATGATGCCGTTGTAGCCGCAGACTGGATCGCGGTCGACCGGGTGGTTCACCGAACCATAGCCGATACCGGATTCCTTCATGTGGCGAATGATCGACTCGAACGCCTCGAGGTTATTCGTGGGATCGCCATCGAGCTCGACATAGGAGATATGACCACCGTTGGTGAGCGCATGATACGGCGCCTCGAGCGAGATCTTATCGAACGCGTTGATGTCGTAGTAGACCGGCACATGGAAACCATTGGTGTAGTAATCGCGGTCGGTAACACCTGGAATGGAGCCATAGCGCTCACGATCCATGCGCACGAAGCGGCCGGAAAGACCTTCAGCAGGCGTAGCGATGAGCGAGTAGTTCATCTTGCGCTCCTGGCTCAAGCGATCGAGATAGCCGCGCATGTGACCGACGATCTCGAGGCCGAGCTTCTGAGATTCCGGATCTTGACCGTGATGGCTTCCAGTAAGCGCCACGAGCGCCTCAGCCAAACCGATGAAGCCAACGGTGAGCGTGCCATGCTTGAGCACTTCTTCCTGCGTATCGTTCATGGAGAGCTTCTCGGAATCAATCCACACGCCCTGACCCATGAGGAACGGCGCATTGTAGACATGCTTGCTCGCCTGGATCTTGAAGCGTTCGTCGAGCTGGCCGACAACGAGCGCGAGCTTAGCATCGAGTAGATCGAAGAACAGATCGCGATCGCCCTTCGAGCGGATAGCAAGGCGCGGAAGGTTGATGGAGGTGAAGCTCAAGTTGCCACGGCCCGTGGTGATCTCACGGCTGGGGTCGTAAACGTTGCCCATGACGCGCGTACGGCAACCCATGTACGAGATCTCCGTTTCAGGCGTGCCCTTGTAGTACTGCAGGTTGAAGGGCGCATCCACGAAGCTGAAGTTCGGGAACAGACGCTTGGCCGAGCAGCGCATAGCGAGCTTGAAAAGATCGTAGTTCGGATCGCCTGGATTGTAGTTCACGCCTTCCTTCACGCGGAAGATCTGCACGGGGAAGATGGGCGTTTCGCCACTGCCGAGGCCTTCTTCGGTTGCCAGCAGGATGTTCTTGATGACCATGCGACCTTCAGCAGACGTATCCATGCCGTAGTTGATCGAAGAGAACGGAGTCTGAGCGCCAGCGCGGGAGTGCATGGTGTTCAGGTTGTGAACGAGTGCCTCCATAGCCTGGAACGTGGTGCGATCGGTATCGGCCTTTGCGGAGCTTTCTGCATAGCCGAGGATGCGCTTGGCAACCGCCTCTTCGATACCCAGATCGATGAGTTCCTGCTGGATGGCACCTTCGAAGGTTGCGTCCATGACCAAGCTTGCGCACTTGCCCGTTTCGCCCTCTACGCGGCCGATGATGGTCTCCGCAGTTTCCTTGGGATTCTCCACATCGGTGAGCAGGCTGAGCGCTTCGAAGAGGTGCTTCTTATAGAGGCGCTTGAAGGTCTTCTGCACGCCGAGCGCCAGACCGTAGTCGAAGTCACAGATGGACTGGCCACCATGCTGATCGTTCTGGTTGGACTGGATGGCGATGCAAGCGAGCGCCGAATAGCTGGCGATGTCGTTAGGCTCGCGCAGCACGCCATGACCGGTGGAGAAGCCACCCTTGAACAGGCGGCGCAAATCGATCTGGCAGCACGTAGTGGTGAGCGTGTAGAAATCCATGTCGTGGATGTGGATGTCGCCTTCGCGATGAGCGCGTGCGAACTTCGGATCGATGACGCACATCTCGTAGAACTGCTTTGCGGATTCCGAGCCGTACTTCAGCATGGTACCCATGGCGGTATCGGCATCAATGTTGGCGTTCTCGCGCTTCATGTCCGAATCGCTCGCCTTAGAGAACGTGATGTCCTTCAGGGTTTGCACGAGACGGCTGTTCACGTCGCGCACGCGGTTGCGCTCGGCGCGATAGAGGATGTATGCCTTCGCAGTCTGGCTGAAGTTCGCCTCGATGAGCGCCTCTTCAACAAGATCCTGCACGCCTTCAACGGTAGGCGTGCCTTCGATGGCGCCCTCTTCGAGCTTTTCCATGACCGAATCGGTGATCTGTTCGGCGACAGAGCGATCTTGCATCGCGCCTGATGCCTGGAACGCCTTCTCGATCGCATCGGCGATCTTGGTCTGGTCGAAGACCGTTTCGCGTCCGTCTCGTTTGATGATTGAGGTAATCATGCAGCTTCTCTCCTACGTTTGATCGATGGTTAACCTGCAATTGCTTCCAACTACTCGCTGGGAAGTTTTCCCCATGCTTTACGAGTTTTCCACGTCTTTTGCTCACGTTATGCACAACATATTGTGGTCGTGTCGCGAAAGATCGTATAGATATAGTAGAAACTAAAAATCTGCTATACAAGTCTTGACATAGATATTCTTCCGCATATGGTCAAAAAAACTTGTGAGCAACATGGCGGCAACAGGCGCACGAGATGTGTGAGGGGTCGGGTAATTCAGCACATCACAGATGTGTCGAATTACCCGACCCCTCACACGCCCCTCGCACCAAAAGAAAAGCCGCTCTTAATGAACGGCTCCGTAGTAATATCCCCATCCGTGCGAAGAGAGCGATGAGTTGAACTGATCGCACAATTTGTTGCGATCGTACGTTCCTGGCGGCAGCAACGAAACGATCTCGAGCAGATCGGGGTTCAGATCGAGCGATTCAGCCTGCACCACGATATCGAGACGCGTTTGCTCTTCGGCATCGGCGAACAGGCTATCGACGAAATCTTGCAGCACGCCGAAATCGGGGCTCTTCTCGAGTTTTGCCATACCAAAGCCCTCCTTATGCGACCACATCGAGACCGGCGAGGGTAGCGACCAGCCCGCCGGTATACGCGAATGTTGCCACTCCCCCTGCACGCAGGAATTGAACACCTTGCTGACGCAGTTTGAGCGCTGTGTCGATCATGCGGTCGGGTGAATAATAGGGATTGTCCAAGTCCGGATCGTAAGCGCGCTCGATCAGTTCACGCACCACCAATTCTGCAAGCAGCGGCTTTGTGGTGTTTTCGCTCAGCGTCTCGATCGCAGGAGCAAGATGCTCATACGTGGCTCCCGAAGCGATGCCGATCACATCTGCTCCATATTCATCGGCGAGCGCAACCGCCTCAGCAAGCGTATGAGTGTGCGTGGGCAACTCCCCCTCATCGGTAAGCGTGTAGGAGAGAAACACCGGACCATCGTAGACCGCCCGCGCCCCCATGAGCGCGCACTGGGCATCGTAGGCACTGGTGAAACCGCTGAAGAAGAGAGCATCGAAGGGATATTCGGCAAGCTCCTTCGCTGCCGTTTGATACTGAGCGCGCGAAGCTTTGAGCGATGTTGCGCTCGATTCATCCAAAGGTAGCCCGCTCGGGCCGATGACCGCAAGCGCATGTTCAGGGCTGAAAGCATGCACGCTCTCCCAAGCGAATGCCGCGATATCTTTGCCGTGTCCCTCGAATTTCTCGTGAGCAAGACGCGCATTGGTGATGCATTCGGTGGCCGTGCAGAAACAAGGCGTGCCGATCATCTTCTCCATCTGATAGGCCTGCTCGACCGTTTCTGGTTCGCACAGGTCGACATAGGCTTCCTCGGTGGCCAGATCGAAGCCGAGCTGAGCGAACGAATGGTTGAACGACGTGCTCAAAACGAGCATGTCTTTGCCGAAACGCATCTGGATATCTGCCATGTTTGCACCCTCTAAAAAGAAAGCAGGTCAGAAAAACATTATCTGACCTGCTGTTACCTACGTGGTGGAGACGATGGGGATCGAACCCACGACCTCAGCATTGCGAACGCTGCGCTCTCCCAACTGAGCTACGTCCCCACATATTCAGCGAAGCCGCAAGCGCTGTATCTCGCGTTTCGCGTCTTCATCATTTTACGCGAGCAGCCCGTCTTGTCAAACTCACAACATATACATCCAACAGCAATAGGTGTAATATTCCAGTTAACAGATGAGGTACGCCCAGACTTCGACGTCAGGACACGGCCTCATCGTCAAGAAAGCTCCCATCCCCACTGCGTCTGGTGGTTTTGATGGGAGCTTTTCTTATCTACACAGCGGCCGATTTTGACGGCGTTCGGCCTGCCGGTCGTCCTTACTGAATACCCTCCAGTTTCGGGATGTACTTGAAGCCCTCTTCAAGATCCTCGTCTGTCGGAATATAGTCGGTCATCGTGCCTTCACGATACGCCTGGTAAGCCATCATATCGAAATAGCCGGTACCCGTCAGGCCGAACACGATGGTCTTCTCTTCGCCGGTTTCCTTGCACTTGAGTGCCTCATCGATCGCCACGCGGATCGCATGGGCCGATTCAGGAGCAGGAAGCGTTCCCTCCACACGAGCGAACAGGGTTGCTGCTTCGAAGACATCTGTCTGCTTGACACTACGCGCCTCATCGATGAAACCATCGTGGTAGAGCTGCGAGAGGATCGGACTCATGCCGTGATAACGCAGACCGCCGGCATGATTCGGGCTGGGAATGAAGCCAGAGCCGAGCGTATACATCTTTGCCAGCGGAGTGACCTTGCCCACATCACAGAAATCATAAGCGAACTTGCCGCGTGTGAGCGTTGGGCAGCTTGCTGGCTCAACGGCGATGAAGTACGGCGCATCCTTGCCTTCGAGCTTATCCGCCATGAATGGAGCCATGAGACCACCCAAGTTCGATCCACCGCCTGCACAGCCGATCAGGACATCGGGCTTCACGCCGATCTTCTCGAGCGCCGCTTTCGTCTCGAGACCGATGATGGACTGGTGCAGCAGCACCTGGTTGAGCACCGAACCCAACACATAGCGGCAGCCTTCGGTCGAAACCGCTTCTTCAACCGCTTCAGAAATAGCGGTACCGAGCGATCCGGTGTTGTCAGGATCCTTCTCCAGAATGGAACGACCAACGTTGGTCTCATTCGAAGGAGACGCCGTAACACGCGCATTGTAGGTCTCCATGACCGCTTTACGGAACGGCTTTTGCAACGCCGAGCACTTCACCATGAACACATGCAGATCGAGTCCGAAGAAGCCCGTTGCCATCGAAAGAGCGGTGCCCCATTGGCCTGCGCCCGTTTCAGTGGTGAGGCATTTCAATCCCTGCTCCTTCGCATAGTAAGCTTGCGCGATCGCAGAGTTGAGCTTATGCGAACCTGAGGTGTTGTTGCCCTCGAACTTGTAGTAGATCTTCGCAGGCGTATCGAGCGCCTCTTCCAGGAATTTCGCGTGCACCAGCGGCGAAGGGCGATACATGCGATAGAAATCGCGCACCTCTTCGGGGATCGGAATGAACTTGTCGGTTGCGTTCAGCTCCTGCTTGGCAAGCTCGGTGCAGAAGACCGGCTCAAGATCAGCAACGCTCATCGGTTCGAGCGTGGCAGGATTCAAAATGGGCGCATGATCGGTATCCATGAACGCGCGAATGTTCAACCATGCTTTGGGCAGCTCATCTTCCGCAAGATACGTTTTGTATTCGGTACTGGTTCGGTTAGTCATGTTTTCTCCTTTCCGAAGCCAGGGCATAAAAAAACGCCCTGCCTCCTACAACGTTTCCGTGCAGGGACAAGAGCGAAACTCCTGCGGTGCCACCACTGCTTGATGCGAATGCATCCTCTCATGAAATGCACGCGACCGAAAACGCGAACATCTCTGCTCTGTTACGGGAGCTCCCGTTCTTCACTACTGGGATTCCATCCGTTCGCAAAGACCCTCCGAGGCCCATTGGTCAGCTCGTTTACTGCCAGGCTTCCACCGCCCCTGGCTCTCTAGAAGTACGTGACTGCCGTCTTCCTCGTCAACGGTGTACGACTATGATAATCACGCTTGAGACGTTTTTCAAGAAGGAAAACGTGAACGCCTATCTCAAGCGGCGCTTGACCTCTTCGAGCAGCACCGTGCAACCCGCATCAACATCTTCGAAGGTCGTTTCGAAATCGCCCGTATACCAAGGGTCGGCCACATCACGCGACCAGCCGGGCCAATCGAGCAAGAGGTTGCATTTTTCTTGCGGATCGTTCTTGAACAGGCGCAGCATATCACGCATGTTGTAGCGATCCATGCCAACGATATAGTCGAAGCGATCGTAATCGCTCCGCTTGGCGAGATGCGCTTGCCGCGGAGCGAACGGGATGCCGTACTCTTCAAGGATCGCTCGCGTTCCTCGGTGAATATCCGAACCGATCTCATCAGTATGGAGCGCGGCTGATTCGACCTGCACCTTATCGGCAAGTCCCGCACGCACAAGCTTATCCTTCATGACGAACTCCGCCATGGGAGAACGACAGATGTTTCCGTGACAAAGAAAGAGGATCGCAGTCATCGTGAACCTTTCATGAATCCGTTGCGGGGTGCGCCGATATCAAGCACCGTGAACGATCTCGTAGGCATCGTTGCGCGAAAGCCCGTATGCCTTCCGGAGATGCGCAACGATCTCCTTTTTGGAGAGCTCACCTGCAGCCAACAACGCCGCCGCTTCTTCGCGAGCATCGTGTGCCGAAGCGCTCGCCTGCGCATCGACTTCGGCCGTGCTCGGCACATCGATCACGAGCACGATCTCACCTTTAACCTGGCCTTCGGCTGCACGTTTGGCAAACTCTTGCGCGACTTCGCCACTCAGCCCGCGCACGACTTCTTCGTGGATCTTCGTGAGTTCCCTGCACACCGCAACGTTGCGCAGCGGAAACGCCTCAGCCACCGCCTCGAGCGCTGAGACGATGCGGTTCGGGCTTTCATAGAATACGAGCACCGCATCGAGCGCACGGAGTGATTCGAGCACCGCCGCCCGCTCCCCCGCTTTACGCGGGAAGAAACCTCCGAAATAGAAGCACGGAGCAGTGAAACCACTGGCCACATAGGCCGTGGCAACTGCTGTCCCGCCTGGCAAAACCTCAACAGCAAGCCCGCGCTCGTATGCGCGTTCGATCAAACGCTGACCCGGATCGGAGACACCGGGCATACCTGCATCCGAGCAATAGCAAACGCACTCCCCTGCTTCCACGCGGTCGAGCGCGCTATCGGCCTTTTGCGCGAGGGACGCTTCATCCAAGCGCTCAAGACGCTTCTGGATACCGAGCGCCGCAAGCAGCTTGCCAGTGACGCGCGTGTCTTCACAGCACACCACATCACACGTCTCGAGCGCCGTGCGCGCACGCGGTGGCATGTCGCCCAAATTCCCCAGCGGCGTGGGGCAGATGACGAGCTTTCCTGCCGAATGCTCTTGTGCTGTTGCTCTTATCATGACCGTGCGATCCCTTACGAACGCGCCAACTAGAGTACCGAACTAGAACGATTCAGCGATGTTGAAGCGCGTAGAGGGCTCAGAACCAACATAAGCGATCACTTCA
Source organism: uncultured Eggerthella sp. (assembly GCA_900538545.1). GTDB lineage: Bacteria > Actinomycetota > Coriobacteriia > Coriobacteriales > Eggerthellaceae > Anaerotardibacter. The sequence continues at coordinate 74,999 of UPYK01000005.1, forward strand.
ACCTCGACGAGCGCACCTTTCGGCAGCGCTTCAACCCCTACCGCACTGCGTGCCGGCAGATTCTCGTCGAAATAGCGCGCATACACCTCATTGAACGCCACGAAATCGTTGATGTCATCCAAGAAGCAAGTCGTTTTCACCACGTGATTCAGATCGGTTCCCGCAGCTTCCAAAAGACCGGTCACGTTCTTCATCACCTGCTCGGTCTGTTCCTGGATCGTAATGCCGACCATCTCTCCGCTGGCCGGATCGAGCGCGATCTGACCTGAAGCGAACAGCATCCCATTCACCACGATGCCTTGCGAATAGGGGCCGATGGCTGCTGGTGCATTATCCGTGCGTACTACTTTCATGTGTTCTCCTGCTTCTCTTATGCTAAGCTTCCGCAAGCCGATTCAACGTCCAAGCGCATCCTCTCACGTTTGCCCAACTCGTTCTTTTATTTGCTCATTACTTATTTACAATAGAGATGACGTTTTCATTATTCCACGAAAACTAAGCGCAGATACGGCGAAAGCCAGATTAGACCACCTTGAGCGGCCGCAGCGGTTCTTCGTCAAATACCTGCTCCAGAAAAGAACCAAAGGAATTGTTCCATGCCTAGTGCCGACACCACTCCCCAACTGACCCTCGACACCTTCGAAGACGCCTCCAAACGCGTCAAGGAAGTCACTCAAGAAACGAAGCTCATCTACAGCCCGCACTTCAGCAAGGAGACGGGCAACGATGTCTACTTGAAACCAGAGAACATGCAGCGCACGGGCGCCTACAAGGTGCGCGGTGCCTACTATAAGATCTCAACGCTTTCCGATGAGGAGCGCAAACGCGGACTGATCACGGCTTCTGCAGGTAACCATGCCCAAGGTGTTGCCTATGCCGCCAAGAAGTTCGGTGTGCCTGCCACCATCGTCATGCCCACCACCACGCCCTACATCAAGGTCGAGCGCACGAAATCGCATGGTGCTGAAGTGGTGCTGGCTGGCGAAGTCTACGACGAATCCTACGAACACGCCCTCAAGCTTGCTGAAGAACAAGGGCTCACGTTCATCCACCCGTTCAACGACCTTCAGGTTGCTGCTGGTCAAGGCTCTATTGCCATGGAGATCGTCCAGGAGCTGCCGCTCGTTGATGCCATCCTCGTGCCCATCGGTGGTGGCGGGCTGGCATCGGGCGTTTCCACGCTCGCCAAGATGCTCAACCCCCGTATCAAGGTGATCGGTGTTGAGCCTGCAGGCGCAGCTTGCATGAAAGCATCACTCGAAGCAGGACACGTGGTGAAGCTACCTTCAGTGAGCACCATCGCCGATGGCACCGCCGTGCTCGAACCGGGCGACAAGGTGTTTCCCTACATCCAGGAGAACATCGACGAGATCATCACGGTCGACGACGACGAACTGATCGTTGCCTTCCTCGATATGGTGGAGAACCACAAGATGGTCGTCGAGAATTCGGGCTTGCTCACTATTGCCGCACTCAAGCACTTGAGCATGCTCGACAAGAAGGTCGTCTCCATTCTTTCAGGCGGAAACATGGACGTGATCACCATGGCAACCGTGGTGCAGCACGGCCTTATCCAGCGCGATCGCATCTTCACCGTGTCGGTGCTCTTACCCGATCGCCCTGGAGAGCTCGTGAACGTGGCGCAGATCATTGCCGAGCAGAATGGCAACGTGATCCGCCTCGACCACAACCAGTTCGTTACCGCGAACCGCAGCGCTGCGGTCGAGCTGCGCGTGACCATCGAAGCGTTCGGCACCGACCACAAAGGTCGCATCGTGCATGCACTTCAAGAAGCCGGCTACTCCCCTCAACTCATCCAAGCGCACCTCTAAACAAAGGGGTACAGGTGACAAACTACCCAGTCGTTCGTCACCTTTTTTCGCATGGAGCGCTAGATGCTAAAGCCGATCACGACAGAAAGCTTGCTGTTCGCGTTCAGCGATTCAGGGGCATTCTGCTCGGTATCATAGCCTTTTCCCTGGCTGAAGAACTGCGTTGCCGTTTCAGGGTTCGGGCTTCTGAACCACCAGTCCAGATCGCTAGACCCCGCAAGCTTCGACAACAGATCCTGCTTCACCGCATCGTCCTTCAAGAGCATATACTGTTCGCCTTCTGCATTGAGCACATTGGCATAGCCCACCGTACCGAACGATTCGCCCGCGAACTCGACCGCTGAGAGCAGCCAGACTTTATCACCCGTGACACTAACCGCATCGGGCGCTTCAGTATTGCCCGTATTGTTGGTCTCTTTCTTCACTTCAACGATGTATTCCTGCAGATCAGCAGGAAGCGATTCGAAGAATTCGCCATTGAGCTGGGCGCGCAGCGCAGACGCTTCCCATCCACCCTGATTCGTTGCCGCACTGTTCATCGGTGCTTCTTCAACAGGCACCGTAACGATGAAGCTCATGCCAGCGTTGCCAGAGTTATTCGTGCGAGGATCGTGATAGACCCCCACCAAGTGCGCCTGCAGCTTAGTGCCATCCGCCAAGGTGAAATCCTTCACCAGGTCAGTGCGGAGCGTGCCGTCTTCATTCACGAAGTTGTGCTTCTTCGCCTCGCGAAGCGCACCATCGACATTACCCGCCATGGTCATATTGCTCGAGATCTCGGCGATCTGCTCCCAGGAATAGTCGTTGAACGACTGCGGCTCGTCCTGCTCGAAGACGCCCACCTTATTGCTATCCATATAGATGAACGCAAAACCGATGATCCCAAGGATGATGAGCACGATCCCGCCGATGACGATCGAACGCCAGGTCGTTTTCGGCTGAACCGGATCGATCATCTTGTTGCAATGTTCGCAACGAAAACCATCCTCTTGATGAGGGGCACCACAGTGGGGACAACGCATGAATTACTCCTTCGCGCTACTGGTAAGCTCGGTCACTTCGTAGTCTTCTACTTTATCAGGTTCGCTCTGCAGGGCGAGCGTGTCCGAGAAGAGCACCTGAGAAGGAGCCTTGCGCTCGGTGCGCTCAGCCAACTGCTGTTCTGCCAGATTTGCCTTTGCGACCGAGATCATGAGCTTAATACGGTTGAGCTGGTTGACCTCTGAAGCACCCGGGTCGTAGTCGACCGCCACGATGTTCGTGCCCGCATAACGACGGCGAAGCTCCTTGATGACTGACTTACCCACCACGTGGTTCGGCAAGCAGGCGAAGGGCTGAGCGCACACGATGTTCGGAGCACCATTCAAGATGAGCTCCACCATTTCAGCCGTGAGCAGCCATCCCTCACCCATCGAATTACACAGGCTCAAGATCTCTTCGGCATATTCAGCCAATTCGTAGATGTTCGTGGAGGGCTCGAAGCGGCTCGATCTGCGCAGCGCGTCATCCATCGGCTTGCGCAAGTGGTAGAGCATCTTCAGCCCTGCGCGCGCACCGATCGCACCCTTCTTGCTGCGTCCGAGCGGGTCTTTCTGGAAGATCGAACCTGCAATGCCGAACATGAAGAATTCAGCCAAACCAGGAACTACCGCTTCACAGCCTTCGGCCTCGATCACGTCGACCACCTGGTTGTTCGCCGTGGGATGGAACTTCACCAAGATCTCGCCGACCACGCCTACACGCGGCTTCGTGCCTTCGCCCTGAAGGGGCAGGTTATCGAAATCGTCGACGATCTCCTGTACGGTCTTCTTGAAGCGACCAGCCTTTTCGCCTTCGTAGATCTGCGCCTGGCAACGCGCCATCCAATGATCGAACAGGCGGTTCGCCGCACCCGGCTCACATTCATAGGGACGGGTGCGATAGAGGCACTGCATGAGCAGATCGCCGTAGAAGATGGCATAGATAGCGTTGTAGAGCATCGTCGCGGAGACGTTGAAGCCCGAATTCTCCTCATCGAGCTTCTTGAACGCCAGCGAGATGACCGGAATATGTTCGAGACCAACCGATTTGAGCGCTTTTCGGATGAGGGCGATATAGTTGGTCGCGCGGCAACCGCCACCCGTTTGCGTGATGATGACCGCAAGTTTGTCGGTGTCGTACTTGCCCGACATGACCGCTTCCATGATCTGGCCGGTGACCAGGATGGACGGGTAGCAGATGTCGTTGTTCACATACTTGAGGCCCGCATCGACCGCACCATGGTCGACCGAAGGCAAGAGCTCGAGGTTGTAGCCTGCCTTGTGGAATACCTTCACGAGCAAGTCGAAATGGATCGGCGCCATCTGCGGACAGAGGATCGTATAGCCCTCATCGAACATCTCCTTCGTGAACTCCGCACGAGGGAATTCCGTCGAAGCGCTCTCGGCTGCTTCGGTAGTTGCAAGCGCGTCCGCCTCTTGGGTCGCCTCGGCTTCATCGAGCGTTGCCTGAGCGAGCGCACGAGCGGCCTCTCCTTCGGTCTTGCCCGTCTTTTCCGCCAAGCGCGCATCGATATCAGCCTGGATCGCATCGATATCGAGCGATGCCACAGGACAGGTAGAAGCATGCGCGTTCTGTTCGGCCAACTCATCAGCCTGATCCTTGAGCGCAGCGAGCAACGAACGGATGCGGATACGCGCCGCACCTAAGTTCGACACCTCGTCGATCTTCAGCACGGTATAGATCTTGCCCGCACCTTCCAAGATCTCCTGCACCTGATCGGTCGTAAGAGCGTCGAGACCGCAACCGAAGCTGTTCAGCTGAACCAGGTCAAGATCGTCGCGCGTGGTCACGAGCTTCGCAGAATTGTAGAGGCGCGTGTGATACATCCACTGATCTACCACGCGGATCGGACGCTCAAGACGCGCCATATGCGCGACCGAATCCTCCGTGAGCACCGCCAAGCCAAAGCTTTGGAGTAGCTCAGGGATAGCATGGTTGATCTCGGGATCGAGGTGATACGGCCTGCCCGCCAGCACGATGCCATGCGTGCCCGTGTCCTCCATCCATTTGAGCGTCTCTTCGCCCTTGCGACGAATGTCCTCCTTGAAGGCCACATCTTCAGCCCAAGCAGCCTCGACCGCCGCTTCGATATCCTTCTTACTCGGTAACTTGCCCTTTGCATCCTTCATGAGCTCTGGATGCTTCTCGACCAACTCCACATAGAGGCGTTTCTTCAGATGGTCTTTCTGATCATACGGAACGAAGGGGTTCAAGAACTCAACGTCCGTTTCGTTAAGCTCGTCGATATTCAAACGCAGGGCCTCGGAATAGCTCATGACGATCGGGCAGTTGAAGTGATTGCCCGCACCTTCATCTTCCTGACGCTCCCATTTCGAACAGGGCATCCAGATGAAATCGATATCTTTATCAAGCAGGTTCATCACATGACCATGCGAGAGCTTCGCCGGATAGCACACGCTCTCGGAAGGCATGGACTCGATGCCGGCTTCGTAGGTCTTCTTCGTCGAAGCGTCCGAAATTTGAACACGGAATCCAAGCTCATTGAAGAACGTGAACCAGAACGGATAGTTCTCATACATGTTGAGCGCACGCGGTATGCCCACCGTGCCGCGCGTTGCCGCTTCGGCGGAAAGCGGTTCGTAGTGATCGAAGAGACGCGCGGTCTTATACTCGAAGAGGTTCGGCACCTCGGTCTTGATAGCTTGGGTGCTCGCGCCCTTCTCGCAGCGATTACCCGTGATGAAACGGCGATGGCGGCCGGTTGCTTCGTCGATACCGAAATCGTTCACCGTGAGCAAGCAGGCATTCGAACAGGCCTTGCAGCGCACGGTACGATGGGTCGGCGCAAGCGCTTCGATCTCTTCGAGCGAGAGCATGCTCGTTTGCGGAACTTTCGGACCCACATCGGGCGACAGCGGCTGATCAGCGAGCGCCTGTTCGATCTCCGCGTACCTATCTCTTGCCAATAATGCTGCGCCATACGCACCCATATTCCCCGCAATATCGGGGCGGACCGCATCAACTTCCGCAAGCTGTTCGAACGCGCGCAGTACCGCATTGTTCAAAAACGTTCCACCCTGCACGATGACCTTCGTGCCCACCTCGTGCGGGTCGCGGATCTTGATGACCTTGAAGAGCGCATTCTTGATGACCGAAATGGCCAAGCCGGCAGCAATATCGCCCACCGTTGCGCCTTCCTTCTGCGCCTGCTTCACACGCGAATTCATGAACACCGTACAACGGCTTCCCAGATCGACCGGATTCTTCGCAGAGATCGCACTCTGGGCGAATTCCGAAACATCCAGGTTAAGGCCACTGGCGAAGCTTTCGATGAAGCTCCCGCAGCCTGAAGAGCACGCTTCGTTGAGCATGATGTGATCGATCACACCATCCTTCACGCGCAAGCACTTCATATCCTGGCCGCCAATATCCAAGATGAACTCCACACCAGGAAGCATCTCCTGCGCGCCGCGCAAATGTGCGACCGTCTCGATCTCGCCCGAATCCACGCGCAACGCCTCGAGCAACAGACCTTCGCCATAGCCGGTGACCGTGGAATGGCCGATGGTCACGAGCGGTGCGTTCGTCTGCGGATCGCGCGGAAGCGCTGCATAGAGCTCGGCCATGCGCGCTTTCGCGCAACCGAGCACATCGCCCTTGTTGTTCGCATAGCTCGACCAGAGCAGGCTGCCATCCTCTGCGATGAGCGCCGCCTTGAACGTGGTCGAACCAGCATCGATACCCAAGAAGGCCGTGCCGCGATAATCTTCGAGCGAGGAACGACAAACGACCTCTTTATCGTGGCGTTCGTAGAACTCTTGCAACTCTTTGTCGTTCGCGAAAAGCGGGGCCAGACGCACTACCTCAGAGCCTTGCACATCGCCCAAGTTCTCCAGGCGCGTGATGATGGCAGAAAGCTGCTCGACGTTCGCGTTCTCCGCACGAGCACCTGCGATAGCGCAACCGCTCGCAACGAAAAGATGCGCGTTATCAGGCACGATAATGTGATCCTCGTCCAGTTCGAGCGTGTCGTAGAAGCGCTCACGCAGCTGGGGCAAGTACTGCAATGGTCCACCAAGGAATGCAACATTGCCGCGGATCGGACGACCGCACGCAAGGCCAGAGATGGTCTGCGTGACCACCGACTGGAAGATCGATGCTGCGATATCTTCCTTCTTCGCACCTTCGTTGAGCAACGGCTGAACGTCGGTCTTGGCGAACACGCCGCAACGTGAAGCGATCGGATAGAGAATCGTGTGGCTTCCGGCCAGCTCGTTCAGACCCGAGGCATCAGTATCGAGAAGCGCCGCCATCTGATCGATGAACGCGCCCGTGCCACCCGCGCAGGTTCCGTTCATGCGCTGCTCGATGCCGTTGTCGAAGTAGATGATCTTCGCGTCTTCGCCGCCCAGCTCGATCGCAACATCAGTTTGGGGGATGAACGTCTCGACCGCCGTCTTCGAAGCGATGACCTCCTGCACGAACTCGATGCCGAGCCACTGGGAAAGCAACAATCCGCCAGAACCGGTGATCGCCACCGTGAAGTCCTGCGTGGGATATTGAGCAGCCGCCTCTTTCAGCACCTCGAGCACCGTTGCGCGCACGTCGGCATGATGACGGCGATACACGGCCCATAAGATCTCGTTCGCATCGTTGAGCACCGCAAGCTTCACCGTAGTGGAGCCAACATCGATGCCGATATGAAGGATGTTGGTTTCTGATTGTTTCGTTTCAGTCATAGAAGTAGTTCACCGTCCATTACAATTCGATGGATTCGCCTGGTTTGATGAAGAAAAGTCGCATGGCAATGCGCGCCATGTCTTCGGATGATTCAAGGGTTCCACGCTCGATCCAGCGCGTGATGATACCCAAATAGGCCGACGCATAGAAGGCCACGTAGTAGTCGACGAACGCCGTAGGATTCGTGCGGTATTTTTCGTGCAAGATGTTCTGCACCAGGTTCTCGCACACCGCTTCGCGCAAACGTGGCGCAAAACGTGCATCCCCTCCTGGTCCCAACACCGCATGAAGGAAATCGCTCTGCTGGCGCAAATAGTCGAAGAGATCGACGAGCAACGGCAGCGGCGTGCCCGCCACACGATAGGCCAGCATGTCGGCAAGCGAAATACGCTGCATGCGCTCTTGAAGCGCAGCGATATCTTCCATGACCTCGTCTTCGAACACGGCAAGGAGGTTTTCTTTGTCGCGGAAATGGTTGTAGAACGTCCCCCGATTCAGATCCGCACGATCGCAGAGATCGTTCACGGTTATCGAATCGAAACCCCGCTCCTCGAGAAGAGTGATGAGCGCCTGGCGCAGAGCACGCTTCGAACGCGTGATGCGGCGGTCTTCACAAGCTGAAGCCGAACGCGTTAGCGGCGCTTCGCAAACTGCAGCACTGCCCAAAATACCTCATTTCAACAAGATGAGCATTAATGAACATCGTGTTCATTTTCGTTCATTGTACCTGCTGCAAAGGCGCAGGGCAAGGCAGACAGCGCGTAAGTCCCGCTTCTCCAAAAAGTCTTCGTCTCTCGCAAAGAAAAGCGATGCACAGCCCTCTGCCGTGCACGGACCCACTCGCAACGCGCGGAGGCAAAGCGTTCACCCTGTGTCTTAGCGCCACTGCCACCTAAAGGAAGCGCGGCACGCCAGAGGATGGAATTTGCTAGACTAAGCAGATACGAAACCAAAGCGGGATGCCACGAGCGCATCACGCACAAAACAAGGAGCTTCCATGCAGATCACGCCTGAAGAGATCGCCGAAACACTTGCCATGGTCGGCAAACAACACCTCGACATTCGTACTATCACGCTCGGGCTCAATCTGCGCGGTTGCACCCATGAAGAGGTCGACGTGATCGCGCGCAAGGTCTACGACCGCCTCACCACCGCAGCTGAGAAGCTCGTTCCCACAGCTGACCAGCTCGAACGTGAATACGGTGTGCCCATCGTGAACAAGCGCATTTCGGTCACCCCTATTGCAGAGATCTGCGCAGCTACCACCACGAGCGATCTCTCCCCCATTGCGCGCGCCATGGACAAGGCTGCGCTCGAGGTTGGCGTTGATTTCATCGGTGGCTTCTCGGCGCTCGTGCACAAGGGCGCTTCGGCAGCTGATCACAAGCTGATGGATTCCATTCCTGAGGCGCTCGCCACCACCGAGCGTGTGTGCTCCTCGGTGAACGTTGGCTCTACGCGCGCGGGCATCAACATGGATGCCGTGCTCAAGATGGCGGGCATCATCAAGAAGTCTGCCGAGCTTACGGCGGATCGCCAGTGCATCGGCGCAGGTAAGCTGGTGGTGTTCTGCAACGCTGTTGAAGACAATCCGTTCATGGCAGGCGCATTCCACGGCTCTGGCGAAGCAGATGCGGTGGTAAATGTGGGCGTTTCGGGACCTGGTGTGGTGAATGCCGTGCTACGCAACATCTCGTCCGAAGCTGATATCACGAGCATTGCCGAAGCGATCAAATCTACCGCATTCAAGATCACCCGCGCTGGCGAACTCATCTCGCGCGAGGCCAGCAAGCGTCTGGGTGTTGAAAAGGGCATTCTCGATCTTTCGCTTGCCCCTACCCCTGCTGAAGGCGACTCAGTCGCCGAGATCTTAGAAGCGATCGGCGTGGGCCAGTGCGGCGGACCGGGTACCACGGCAGCGCTCGCGATGCTCAACGACGCCGTAAAGAAGGGTGGCGTGATGGCATCCTCTTCCGTGGGCGGCCTCTCAGGCGCGTTCATTCCCGTTTCGGAAGATGCGGGCATGATTCGAGCCGCTGAAGATGGCGCGCTCTCGATCGAGAAGCTCGAGGCTATGACGTGCGTGTGCTCGGTCGGTCTCGATATGATCGCAATTCCTGGAGATACCACCGTAGAGACCATCTTCGGCATCATCGCCGATGAATGTGCGATCGGCATGATCAACAACAAGACCACAGCAGTACGCCTCATTCCTGCTATCGGACACAAGGTGGGCGATCAGCTCGATTTCGGCGGACTCTTAGGTTATGCACCGGTCATGCCGGTTAATCAGTTCGCTGGCAATGTGTTCGCACATCGTGGCGGCCGCATGCCTGCCCCACTCAATTCACTCAAGAATTAGGCCAAGGCCACATCCGCAGCACGGGGCGGGCGCTCACGTGAAAAGAAAGATCGCAGATAATGAAATCTAGCGATCTTTCCCAGTAACAAACGGCGCTGCCCGCAAACACGAACACGGGCATCCGTTGGCTTGATTCTGCCATGATGAAATGCCTCTTTCTATATTTCTAGAGGGATACGAGAAGACGAAGCGTTAACAGCTAGCCATCAGAATAAGGCAACTTCTTCATTGAGAAACGACTCTAAACTAACTCCTGAAGCACCGATCACAATACTTTTTGTTACGGGGTATTTCGAGCAGAAAGCATCTAACCCGCGTAAGGATTTCACACGCCCGCTTTTTACCTCGATAGCCGTCAGCGCTTCACCGCTCGACAGAACAAAATCTACTTCATCTGAGCCATCACGCCACCAGTACACATCGAAATGCTCTGCGATGCCGCGCTTGAGGAGGCTTGCGCCTACTGCACATTCCACAAGATGCCCGCGCCTATCAGGTTCTACCAGAAGAGACTTACGGAACTGTCCATAGTTCGCGACCATGAGCGATGTATCAAAAGCGATGAGCCGCGGCGAGGATGCACGCTGCTTCAGGGGTTTCGGATTGTATTTTTGCAATCCTGCCAAAAGACCCGCATCCCCAAGCAAAGAAAGATAATGCGCGATAGTGGTTGCATTCCCCGCATCATCCAGCTGGCCAAGCAATTTCCTAAATGAGATCTCTTGCGCCGAGTATGAGCTACCCAGAGTGAAAAGTGCATCCATCAAAGCTGGTTTGGTCACTTTATCCATAGCGATAACGTCTTTCATGACACTTGGAGCAATGATGGAATTTTTCATATAATCGAGCCAGCGGGCTTCGTCTGAAATAAGAGGAGCTGCACCCGGATAGCCACCAAAGTATAAATAGTCGTCTAAAGAGAAACCGAACGCCTGCTTGCATTCAGAAAGACTCCACTGATAGCAGAACAACTCTTCGAAACGACCAGTCAATCCTTCTCGCAAACCTTTTTGCAAAAGCAGCGAAGACGAACCGCTCAAGATCACGTGAAGCTGGAGTTCGTTTCGGGTATCTTCATCCCAGAGATCTTTCACAACTTCCGACCATTTACTCACCAGCTGTATCTCGTCTATGGCAAGAATAGCTACTCCGTCTTTCGCAAGGCTACGCGCATTTTGCCATTCACGTCTTAACCAGTCTCTTGTGGAGAGCGTATCCGAGCCGGCTTGAATGAAGTGGTGCGGAATATCGGCAAGCTGATCGAGGGCTTGAAGGATGGACGTAGTCTTTCCGGTTTGCCGGGGCCCTGAAACTACTTGAATATAACGTCTTGTCTCTCTCATGCGTGAAACAAGCTTTTTCACGAGGTCGCGTTGGAAAACAGAGGGCATGATCTACGCCTTTCATAAAAAGTCTATGGCGAAAGTATAGCACTCACTGAACAAAATTGTTCAGTGAGTGAGTCATTTATGTCATGTTGTTTTATCGCCATACCGAAGGCTACCCACAAACAAACGGCACCGCCTTTGAGAATGTCTCTTTTAGGTGTCATCACACCATGAGAGCAGCCTTCATCATGCAACCTTAAAAGGCAATCATTGCGCTCGCAAGCCAAGTAATTAACCAGTCGCGCTTCAATAGTTCAAATTTCTATCAAAGCACTTGCCGCAAACGCATCAGATATTTTTCAAATTTCTATAAGGTTCTTTCTTCATCAAAACCTGGCTAGCAGAAAAACTTGATGATAAAGCCAAGCATAGGATTGCTTAGTTCTGGATCTCAACCTCTGAGCAGATTGCATGAATGAGGTACTCGATGTTGCCGGAGGTGCCTTTGATGGGCGATTCGATCACGCCTTCCACGTGAAAGCCCACCTCCGTTAGCGCCTCTTCGACCTCTCTAACCACGCGTTCGCGCACGGCCGCATCGACCACGATGCCACCATCGGTCTCCCCTTGTTTGCTCTCGAACTGCGGCTTGATAAGACCCAGGAAGATGGACCCTTCATGCGCCAACGCCGCGAACACTTCTGCGAGCGAGGCCATGCCGATGAAGCTCAGATCGCACACGATCACATCGAAGGGCGCCCCTAAATCTTCAGGGGAAGCAAGCCGGATATTCGTGCGTTCGAACACGCGCACGCGCGGGTTCTGACGCACCTGCCAAGCAAGCTGGCCATAGTTCACATCGACGCAGGTGACTTCGACAGCTCCCGCTTGTAAAAGGCAATCAGTGAAGCCACCCGTTGAAGAGCCGATATCGATACAGCACAAGCCTGAAACATCGACCCCGAACCCGTCGAGCGCTCCCTGTAACTTGTGGCCGCCGCGCGAAACGAACGCCCGCGCATTCTTCACGTAGATATCCGCATCGGGTGAAACTTTGAGGGCAGCGCTGGAAACATAGACATCATCGACACGCACCTCACGCGCGATCACTGCGCGCAGTGCCGCATCTGCATCAGGGAAATATCCCTGTTCAACGAGTATTTCATCAAGTCGTTGCTTCTTCATCATGCACTATCTCGATCAATTGGACAGCCAACGCGATGGATGCCAAGAATGACGAGCGAGGCTAAGCAAAGGCGATCCTTGAAATCCACTTTTGCGACAATTGATGCGCAAAAGTTAGTTCAAGGTCGCGTTGCCTCGAGCGAGCGTTCTTGGCATACATCGCTCTATACGCCCAAGTAGTTACTTCTTCATGAACTACATGCCCAGCTCTGCAGGAGCCTGCTTTTCGTCCAAGATCCGTAAGAACTGGCGCTCGGTCAGGATCGGCACGCCCAGCGTCTCTGCCTTGGTGCGCTTCGATCCCGCATCCTGCCCACAGATCACATAGCTCGTCTTCTTGGAAACGCTGCTCGAGACCTTCGCACCGAGCGCTTTCAAGCGCTCCCCTGCTTCATCGCGCGTCATGCCAGACTCGACCAAGCTGCCGGTCAAAACGAACGTAAGTCCTTCAAGCGGCTGTTCGCCCACTTCGACGATCTCTTCAACGAGCGCGAACCCTTCATCTTTCAGGCGCGCGAGCACAGCCTGGTTCGTTTCATTGGCCAAGAAGGAGTGAACGCTCTCAGCAATCACAAGCCCGACGCCCGGAATCGCAGAAAGCTCTTCCACGCTCGCCTTCGAAAGCGCCTCGAGCGAAGGATGCGCGTGCACGATCAGCTCTGCCGTGGTCTTGCCCACATGACGGATGCCCAGACCGAACAGCACGCGCGCGAACGAACGCGTCTTCGATTCGTCGAGCGCAACCATGAGCTTCTTCGCGACCACCTCGCCGAGCAAGATCGGTTCACCCTCACGATTAACGCGGTTCATATCCAAATTGGCAAGATCAGCTTCGGTGAGCTTGTAGTAATCAGCCACATCGGCCACCTTGCCCGTGGCGAGCAAGCGCGTAACGATCTCTTCGCCCATGCCTTCGATATCGAGCGCATTGCGGCTCGCCCAGTGAATAAGGCGTTCCTTCGCTTGCGCCGGGCAATCGAGCGAAACACAACGATAGACCGCTTCGCCTTCCTCGCGCACGACCGGAGAACCACAGCTGGGGCAGCTCATCGGCATCTGCCAAGGCACCGAATCTTCAGGACGAAGCGAAAGGATGGGACCGAGCACCTCGGGGATCACGTCGCCCGCTTTGCGCACGACCACCGTGTCGCCGACGCGCAAGTTCTTGCGCGCCACCTCGTCGCTGTTATGGAGCGTCGCACGCGCGACCACCGAGCCAGCAACCCGCACCGGGTCGAGCTCAGCCACGGGCGTGAGAGCACCAGTGCGTCCCACCTGCACAGTGATATCGCGCAGGAGCGTGGTCTTCTCTTCGGGCGGGAACTTATACGCGATCGCCCAGCGCGGAGCACGCGAGGTGAATCCCAGTTCGCGCTGCTGGGCGAAGGAATCGATCTTCACTACCACCCCATCGATCTCATACGGCAAGCTGTCGCGCATCTCTAGACAATGCTTGCAGAAATCGAGCACTTCGCTGCGTTTCTCGCAGCGGACCACATCGGGGTTAACGTGAAAGCCGCATTCTCGCAGCCATGCAAGCAGCTCCCACTGCGAAGTGGCGGTGATGTTCGCCTCGTCAGCGATCGCATAGATGAACGTGGAAAGATCGCGCTCAGCAGTCACATGGTAATCCTTCTGGCGCAAGCTTCCAGCTGCCGCATTGCGCGGGTTCGCGAACGCTGGCTTGCCTTCTTTTGCCGCCTGGCGATTCAGCTTCTCGAAGCTCGCCTTCGACATATAGATCTCGCCACGCACCTCGATCGGCGCATCCAGGTCCACGATATGTTCCTTGCCTGCGCTTGCCAGCTGCAGTGGCACATCGCGCACGGTACGCACGTTCACGGTCACATCTTCGCCCGTCGTGCCATCGCCACGTGTGGCCGCCATGACAAGCGACCCATTGTCGTACGTGAGCGCGATCGACGAACCATCGATCTTGAGTTCGCACACCACGGGAACGAAGCGCCCAAAGTGACTCTCCATGCGGTCCATCCAGGCTTCGAGCTCGTCAGTGTCGAGCGCATTATCGAGCGAATACATGCGAACTGCATGCTGAACGGGCGTGAATTGGGTCGCCACTGCCCCGCCCACACGCTGGGTTGGCGAAGACGGGTCGAGGAACTGAGGGTATTTCTTCTCGAGCGCATCGAGATCGCGCAGCAGTGAGTCGAAGGCCGCGTCGGAGATCTCGGGGGCGTCCTTCACATAGTAGAGATAGCTGTGATGTTCGATCTCATCGCGCAGCTTCTGGATGCGCTCGTGAGCATTGTTCTGTTGCGTTTCGTCTGCCATAGCGCCAGGCTACCTTTCCTCTTCATTCGTGGTGTCGCAAGCTTCCCGCTGGTCAAGCTCGCTTAAGAACTTCTGTATGGCCTGCGGAAGGGATTCGACCACCTCTTCGGCGCACACGCTCACTTCACTGAACTGCTCGGCTGCGATCTTCCCCGCTTCACCATGAAGCGCCACACCCAAGCACGCCGCTTTGAAAGGAGCGACCCCTTGAGCGAGCAAGCCGCCGATCGTACCAGCAAGCACATCCCCCGTGCCTGCCTTTGCGAGCGCCGCGGTTCCAGCGGTGTAGACCTCTGTGCGAGCGCCATCGGAAATGATCGTCTCGGGGCCTTTCAGTACGATAATCGATTTATAGGCGCGCGCAAGCTTCTTTGCAGCCTTCTCGGGATCCTCGAGCGAAATGCCGAACGGCTCTGCAAGCCGAGCCGCTTCCCCTGCGTGCGGAGTGAGCACGGTCGTGCGCATCTTCTCGCCACGCTTCTTGAGTGCTTTTCGTCCTTCTTGTTGAGCCGCAAAAGAAAGCGCACCGCCATCGAGCAACACAGGATGCGCGATTTTCTTGAGCAGGCGCAAACAGAGCTTCTTTGCGTACATGTCGTTTGCATCGATACCCGACCCTACAACCACCGCACCGGGATGATCGGGCGAGATAAGGCGCGAAGGGACGCACTCCTCAAACGAGCGCACCACGAGCGACGGTCGCCAGATCTGCAAGATGAAGCGGTTCTCAGCCGCCGTGAAGACTTCGGTATACCCTGCGCCCACATACTGAGATGCCCAGGAAGAAAGGCAAGCAGCGCCTGGGTAGGGCTTCGAGCCTACGAGAAGCACGCACTTGCCGCGGGTGTATTTATTCGCATCGGGTTTGGGGAGCGGAATGGCTTTAGCTAGTTCGAATGGAGCGAGCATGGATCTTCCTATCGTTTTGTAGCAGCAAGAAGATTATAGTTCATAGCACCCAGCAGCAAGCCGATTTATGGCGTGTCGTAAGAAAGCACGTTGCGCGAGCGCTAGAGCTCATCGAGCATCGAACGAACCTCTTTGAACTGGCGGTGAAGGTCCTGCAGCGGATCGACCTTCTCGACCTTCTCCTCTGGATCGTTCATGAGGGCAAGCGCACAGGCCACCGCATCGTCCTGCGTATAGGAAAGCGAGAGCGGGATGTCCTTGATGCCCAGTTCAGCCGCCTTCTCTTCAGCGCGGCGATAAAGCTTCACTTGCGGTTTGCCCTTGGCGGTGATCACCACTTCAACATCGCGCGGACCGATGCCTTCGGAAAAGCCCGTGCCGAGCGCTTTGAGCACCGCCTCTTTGGCCGCGAATCGCGTGGCGTAATGACATTCAGGGCGCGCCTTCTTGTTGCAATAGGCCTGCTCGTCCTCAGAAAAGATGCGCGTTTTGAAGCGCGGAGTGCGCTCGAGAATTGCCTTCATGCGTTCGATCTCAACGATATCGACGCCGATCGAATGGGGGCTTTCCAAGTGGATGCTCTCATCGAAATCGCGCGCGATCGCTTCTGCCGCAGCGCTGGAATTCTCGGCTGCGTCTTCCCTGGCTGTGTCTTCCCCGCCAGCCGGTTGCGTTTTTGGATCCATCATCAAAATGCCCGCTACTCGACCGTGACCGATTTTGCGAGGTTGCGCGGCTGATCGACATCGCAACCGCGATTGACCGCCACCGCACGAGCAAGCAACTGCAGCGGCACGCTTGCCGTAATGGGCATGAAGGTATCACGCACACGCGGGATATAGATGACCTTGTCGGCGACCTTCTTGATGTCGGTGTCGCCCTCCGTGGCGATGGCGATGATGGTCGCACCGCGCGTTTTCGATTCCTCCAAGTTCGAGATCGTCTTCTCGTACGTGGGGCTTTGCGTGGCCACCGCAACGATCGGGAATCCATCCTCGATAAGCGCGATCGGACCATGCTTCATCTCACCTGCGGGATAGGCCTCAGCATGCACGTAGGAGATCTCCTTCATCTTGAGCGCGCCCTCATAGCACGTGACCGATGCCAAGCCACGGCCGATATAGAACGCCGAGGTCTTTCCTTCGAAGAGCTCTGCCGCTTCTTCGATAGCTTCGGTATTCTCGAGGATCTCCTCGATCTGCTCAGCCGTATCAGCGAGCTCAGAGAAAAGCAGGTGCGTTTGTGCGAGGTTGAGCTTGCCTTTCACGCGCCCAAGCATGAGTGCCATGAGCGTAAGGCTCACCACCTGGCCGATGAACGACTTCGTCGAGGCGACCGCGATCTCCTTGTTCGCCTTCGTGTAGATGACCCCATCCGACTCACGTGCAACCGGCGAACCGATCACGTTCGTGATGCCGAACACCTTCGCCCCGCGAATGCGCGCATCGCGAATAGCCGCGAGCGTATCAGCGGTCTCGCCCGACTGCGACACCGCCACCACTAGCGTGGTGGGCGTGATGATGGGATTGCGATAGCGAAACTCGGAAGCCACTTCCACCTCGGTGGGAATGCGCGCCCAGGTTTCGATCAGGCTTTTCGCGATAAGGCCGGCATGATAGCTCGTGCCGCAACCGATGATGTAGACACGATCGACGAAGTTCAGCTCCTGTCGCGTGAGGCTCAGCTCATCGATCACGATCTCCTGGTCCGTGAGGCGCCCTGCGAGCGTATCACGCACCACGCGTGGCTGCTCATGGATCTCTTTGAGCATGAAATCGGGATAGCCGCCGCGCTCAGCCACATCGATATCCCAATCAATATGCGTAACTTCTGGCTCGATCTCTTTGCCGAAGCGGTCGTAATAGGTAACGCCTTCAGGCGTAGCAAGAGCGAACTGATTGTCCTCAAGAATGACCACATCGCGCGTGGCGCGCACAAGCGCCACGATATCGGATGCAACATAGCTTCCCGTGCTATCGCAGCCGACAACGATAGGAGAATCCTTGCGTGTGATGACCATCTTCCCCGGTTCATCCGTGCAGATGACCGCAATACCATAGGCACCAGTAAGAAGCGCCGTGGCTTTCTGTACCGCTTCGAGCAGATCGCCCCGATAGAAATCTTCCACCAAGTGCGCAACCACTTCAGTATCGGTATCGGACGAGAAGACATGCCCTTTCAGTACAAGATCTTCACGCAGTTCGTTGAAGTTCTCGATGATGCCATTGTGAACCACGGCGATATTGTTCGAGCAGCTCGTGTGGGGGTGCGCATTGCGCTCACTTGGTGCACCATGCGTTGCCCAGCGTGTGTGGCCGATGCCGCACGTGCCCAAGCAATCATCCGCCCCTAGCGCTGCGACCAGTTCAGCGACCTTGCCCTGCCTGCGCACGACCTCTATTTCTTTGCCATTGAATACAGCGATGCCCGCCGAATCATAGCCTCGATATTCAAGATGCTGAAGGCCATCGATCAGGATGCCCTTAGCCTGCTGCGTTCCGGTGTAACCGACGATTCCACACATGCAGTAGTCTCCTTTGGTTCTGCGTTGATGAGGATATTCTACAATACCCGCACCAGACATTGCACCGTGCGCCACTTGAGCGTCGCTCTGCACACGACAAAAGAAAGAGAAGCCGCAACAAAGCAGCTTCTCTTCATAAAACCTTGATGAATTCGGTACAGAAACGCGCTTATGCTTCGCGCTCCTCCACCGTGATCTTGGCGTTGTCCATAGCCCAGTTGGCAGCCTTCATGCGCGAAGCGCCTTCCTTGAGCAGGAATGCACGACCAGCGTTCTGCAGCTGATCGAACACCTCTTCCTCCTGACCAGGAGCCATTGCGGTAAGAGCATGCTTCAGATCGTCGACCTCAAGCTCAAGGCCTTCGTGGCGGAAGATCGCATCGAACACGAACCCGTTGATGAGCTGAGCTTCTGCCTGCGCGGCAAGCGAAGCACGGATCTGCTTCTCATCGGTCTTCTGCTCGAGCATGAAATCCATGAGCGTCTTGCCCTGCTGAGCAAGCTCCATCTTGAAGCCTTCGAGCATATCGGTGGTCATCGCGTCGACCATCTTGGGTGAGACTTCGCCATCGAAGCGCTTCGTCCACTCTGCCATGACCGCGTTCGCCTTGGCGGAATCGAGCTGCTCTTCCTTGACCTTTTCCGAAGTTGCACGGAACTGCTTACGCAGCTCTTCGACCGTGGTAACGCCCATACCCTTGAGGTTGGTCTCGACCCATTCGTCGGTGACCTCGGGGATGATGGTCTCTTCTTCACCTGTTTCAGGATTGACCTTCACCGTAGCGAACTGGCTCGCGAGCATATGCATCTGCATATCGATGTCCTGCTCGGTAACATCGAGCGGAGCGAGCACGGAAACCTCGACCGGATCATAGCTGGTAAGCTCGAATTCGGGCTTTGGCAGAATGGTCACGTTGAACGTGAATTCCTTACCCTCAACAGGATCCGATTCCGCATCGACACTCGAAGAGGTCATCGGGATGATGTTCTCCTGATCGAGTGCGAACGGAATGAGATAGCTGATGACCGCAGAAGAAACCGCATCGCGTGCCTCTTCGGGGCTCATCGCGTTGTAGATCTTCTGCAGCGCGGTTTCGCCCTCGAGGCTCCTCAGCTGGAACTGGTCGATGAACACATCAAGACCATCAGTGAAGGCTTTATCGACTTCCTCGGGCGATGCCGTGATGGAAAGCTCGAGTTCGCCGTTTTCCTCTTTGACCTTTTCGACCTTCATTACTTGGCCTGCTTAACAGAGGTTGCTTCTTTAGCGATCTCAGCAAGAGCAGCGAATGCCTGAGGATCGTTGATCGCCATGTCGGAGAGCACCTTACGGTCGAGCTCGACACCGGCATTCTTGAGGCCGTTCATGAACACGGAGTAAGAAAGGCCGTTGGTGCGCGCAGCTGCATTGATGCGGGTGATCCACAAACGACGGATCTCACGCTTCTTGGTGCGACGATCGCGATAGGCATACTGGAGCGAATGCTGGACCTGCTCTTTAGCAGCGCGATAGGAACGGGACTTTGCACCGTAATAACCCTTTGCGCGGTTGAGAACGGTATGACGCTTTTTATGTGCGGAAACGGCACGTTTTACACGAGGCATAACTGAATCCTCCCTTACTTATCGAAGACCGAGATTGCGTGCGATTACTTTTTTGTCAGCAGCAGAAACTTCAGTCTCGTGACGGAAATTACGCTTACGCTTCTGACTCTTTTTCGTCATGATGTGAGACTTATACGCCTTAGCACGCATGATCTTGCCAGATCCAGTTACGCGAAAACGCTTCGCGGTACCAGAATGAGTCTTCATTTTAGGCATTATTCATCCTCTCCTTTTTCATCTTTCTTGTTCTTCTTCACCGTTGTGGGCAACGGAGCGATGAGCATGTGCATGTTGCGGCCTTCCATCTTCGGCTGGTTCTCGATGACCGCAACGTCTTTCAGATCGTCCGCCAGGCGCTCGAGAATGCTCAGACCCTGTTCGGGATGAGACATCTCACGACCGCGGAACATGATCGTGATCTTGACCTTCGACCCTGCCTCAAGGAAGCGCAGCACGTGCTTCTTCTTCGTGGTGTAGTCGCCGATGTCGATCTTCGGGCGGAACTTCATTTCCTTGGTTTCGACCTTGCTCTGGTTCTTGCGCGCCTGCTTGGCCTTGATTGCCTGGTCGTACTTGAACTTTCCATAGTCCATGATGCGACACACGGGCGGTTCAGCCTGCGGGGCGATCTCGACCAGGTCGTAGCCTTCGTCATCAGCGATGCGCTGAGCTTGCTCGACCGGGTAGATTCCCATCTGAGTTCCGTCATAGGCGATAAGACGACATTCCTTGGCACGGATCTCGTCGTTGAGCCTTGGTTCTTGGGCAGCTATCGTGCCCACCTCCTTTTTCTTAACTTCTTCCTTGTGCGTAAATCACCTTCGAGCAAAACAAAAGCCCGCACACAGCAGGCCATAAGAATGCTCGTCCAAAGCGACGTTCTATTCGAATGACCCATCGGCGAAGTGCCGAACCAGGTGAAGGCGCATGCCTTACTTGTGTTTTACAGCTTGTGCATCATAGCACATGATGGCAGGAGTGCAAAGAGCAGCTTCTTACGAAGCGGAGCTGATCGCCACCTCAACGGTGCGAACGGTCTTTGCGAGGTTGTTCTCTTCGATCGCCTGGGCGTAGTCGTAGTCGAGCAGCACGCCCCAATCGAGGGCATGGCCCGCTTCGTCGGTGCCTGTACCGACGAACTGGAAGCGCTCCTCATCGATGGTCTTCCCCGTTGAATCGTAGTGCGCATACTTCTCTTTCTCAGGAGCGACCACCGGGTCGGGCACGATGCTCGTAAGCCCCGCGCCTTCAAGCAAACGTTCGATAAGGTGTGCCTCGTTCACGATGCGATCGAATGGCAGCGTAGCGCAGGAAAGATCGTTGATGTTGATGCGGTAGCTCGCTGAAACCACCACGCCTGCCTTATCAAGATAGAGATGCGTGAGCGCCATGCCCGTATCGATCGAAGCGCTCTCTTCGCCAAGGAGCACCGTAACCTCTTTGAGTCCTCCCGCGACAAGCTTCGGATCGCCATCGATCTCCGCGCCATGACCGATCTCGGTGAGCGCAGACGTAAGATCGAGCCCGATCAGCGCGCTCAGATCGACCACTTCGATGACATCGGTATCGTAGTAGCCCTCCTTCTCCGCTTCTTTGAGCGCTTTCTGCTCTGCCTCGACCTCGGCCTGAGCAGAATGCGAAGTGATAGTTGCGCTCGGCGTCAGAACGAGCACGACCACGAGCACGGCGAGCACCGCCACGAGCGCTGCGATCACGCCCACGAGAAGTTTGGTCATGTTCTTTTGGTCGCGTTTCATGAGAGCAGTCCTACCTGAAGAAGTTGAAGTACACGAGGAACACCGCGATGAGCACGATGAGGCAAAGGACGATGACCGACTGCATACGACGATACGGAACGGGCTCTTCGTCCTCTGACTCATCGGAGGTGAACGTAGGTGCCTCTTCCTGAACAGGCTCGTTGCCATGATACGCATCATGTTCGCGCATGGGCGCCTGCTCATCTGCGGCCTCTGCCAGATCCTCTGCCAGCGAAGCAGCATCCACCGTCGCAGCCGTTCTTCCCGCTGAAGAAACGCGGATGGTCTCTTCCCCATCTACGACCTGCGTGGTGGTAGTTACCCCCGCACGCTCTTCCACCTCGGTGGTCTCTACGGGCTCTTCACCCGTATCGAGCGAGATGAGCGAGTATTTCTGCTTCTCTTCTGCCACTGCTGCATCCCTCGCGAACTACTGAAAGAGCGCGTTGAGCGCTGCTGCAAGCTCGTCTCCTACCCCACGCGCGTCTTCCATGCTCGCGCCCGTGGTGAAGAGATAGACCTTGATCTTGGGTTCGGTTCCGCTCGGGCGCACGATCACCTTGCACGAATCCTCAAGATCGAATTCGATCACATTAGCGGGAGGAAGCGCACCTAAGCCTGGTTGATAGTCGAGCGTTTCAAGCACCGCCTTCCCCGCAACGCTATCGAGACCATCCGCACGCAGCGAATCCATGATTTCCGCCATGCGCGCTGCACCCGAAGCTCCTTCGAAGGTGAACGCAAGCGTGCGATTGTGGTGATAGCCGTACTTCCGGTAGAGCGTCTGCATCGCCTGATAGAGATTCATACCTTCGCTGCGATACGCGCGTGCCATCTGACAGATGAGCATCGAAGCCACGATCGCATCCTTATCGCGCGCATGACAGCCAGCCAAGTAACCATAGCTCTCTTCGAAGCCGAAGATGAAGCGGTCGAGCTCTCCCGCCTCTTCCAGCTCACGTTGAATGCCACCGATATATTTGAAGCCCGTGAGCACCCGCTTGAGCTCTACGCCATGATCAGCCGCGATCGCATCGACGATGCTCGTCGAAACAATGGTGGTGACCGCAAGCGGACGCGCGGGCATCTTGCCTAGCTGGGAGCGCATGCGGCAGATGTAGTCGAACAGGAGCGCGCCGGTCTCGTTGCCCGTGAGCAGCTGATAGTCATCGCCGTCCTTCACCGCAATGCCCACGCGGTCGGCATCGGGATCGGTGGCAAGCAGAAGATCGGGCTTCACTTGTTCGCAGAGCGCAATGCCGCGCTCGAGCGCTTCACGGATCTCGGGATTAGGATAGGGGCAGGTAGGGAAATTCCCATCAGGATAGGCCTGTTCACCTACCATGTACACATCGCGCACGCCGATGCGCTCGAGGATGCGATTCACGCATTCAAGGCCGGTACCATTGAGCGGCGTGTAGACCAAGCGCAGTTCGCCCTGCTCATCCGGCGCCTCAAGGCTCTGCTCGTAAACGGCATCGAGGAACGCATCGAGCACTTCCTCGTTGATATAGTGAACGAGGCCTTCGTCGATCGCACGCGCGAAGTCCATCGTACGTACGTCTTCGAACACATCCACCTGCGCGATGGCTTCGGTGATGGCATCGGCGATCTCATCGGTGATCTGACAGCCATCAGGGCCATAGACTTTGTAGCCGTTGTACGCGCTGGGGTTGTGGCTAGCGGTGACATTGATGCCGATCGCGCAACCCAAGTAGCGCGTGGCGAAGGAAAGCGCTGGGGTGGGCTCCAAGCGCGAATAGATATGCGACGTGATGCCGTTGGCCGCAAGAACACCAGCAGCCGTCTCGGCGAACAGGCGTGAATTGATGCGCGAATCGAAGCAGATCGCCACGATGCCATCCACGCCCACGTGCGTCTTGATGTAGTCGGCGATACCCTGGGTGGCTTTGCCTACCGTGTAGATATTCATGCGATTGGTGCCCGCACCGAGCACACCGCGAAGCCCTCCCGTACCGAACTCGAGTTCCTGAAAGAATGCATCTTCTATCGCCTGGGCATCGGCACGCTCGCGCATCTCTGCGAGCTGCGCCGCCAAGACCGGCTCGGATACGTTTTCACACCAGCGATCGAATTCGCTCTGGTAATCCATGGATTCCGCCTTCACTTCCTTATCTCTTGAATGGCCTTGATAAGCCAGGTAAAAGTATACGACAAGAACGAGCGCTCGCCGCCTGTAAACAGATTAGTACATCTTTTCTCGCTGGCTCTTGCTAATTCCTACTAAAATGGTAGTATTTATACAACTTGAGAGACCTGCACGTCAGGGAAACGAAACTGCTATAGTTTCAAAAGAAGCAATGAGAAGAACGCACTATCGCTTTGAGGAGTAACCGTGCTTGAATTACAAGATATCGTTTTTGAGGTTCCCCCTGCGGAAGGTTCGAGAGAGACGAAACGCATCATCGATGGCATCTCGCTTACCATCGATACCGATAAGTTCGTGGTAATCACCGGGCCGAACGGCGGCGGGAAATCCACACTTGCCAAGCTGATCATGGGCATCGAAAAGCCCACGAGCGGCAAGATCATCTTCAAAGGGCAAGATATCACGAACGCTTCGATCACCGAGCGCGCGCGTATGGGCGTAGGATACGGATTCCAGCAACCAGCTCGCTTCAAGGGAATGAAGGTGAAGAAGCTGCTCGAATTGGCAGCAGGAAAGCGCCTGCCCATGCTCGCTTGCAACGAATACCTGAGTGAAGTGGGGCTCTGTTCAGCGAATTATCTCACCCGCGAAGTCGACAAGAGCCTTTCGGGTGGCGAACTGAAACGCATCGAGATCGCGACCGTATTGGCAGCGAATCCTGATCTTGCTATCTACGATGAACCAGAAGCAGGCATCGATCTTTGGAGCTTCGATCGCCTCACGCAAACGTTCAAGCAGCTCTACAAACAGGAGAATGGCAAATCCATCATCATCATTTCCCATCAGGAGCGCATCATCGAGCTGGCAGACGAGATCATCTGTCTGCGCGCGGGCAAGATCGAGTCGCAAGGAAGCGTGGAAGAGATCCTTCCTCAACTCGGGCTTTCTGCCAAAGAGAACGACTACTGTTCGTTCACCGAGCCTCCCGACCTGCATCTGACCGAGATCTCCACCAACTGTTAGGAGCAACCATGGCTGTTGATCTTTCCCCTATCGACGCAGACTTGCTGAAAACACTCACCGACGTTCACGGCATTCCTGCGGGCGCTTATAACATCCGTAAAGACGGCGAACTGCTTACGCGCAGCAATTCCGCGAACATCGAGATCGCCACGAAAACCGACAACCCCGGCATCGATATCTTCATCAAGGAAGGTACGAAGGGTGAGAAGGTCTATATCCCGGTCATCCTTTCGAAGGCGGGGCTCACCGATGTGGTCTACAACACCTTCCACATTGCCGACAACTGCGACGTGACCATTATCGCAGGCTGCGGCATCCATAACGATGCGCATGAGAAAGCCGAGCACGATGGCATCCACACGTTCGAGATCGGTAAGAATTCGCGCGTGAAGTACGTCGAACGCCATTATGGCGAAGGCTCGGGTAGCGGCGAGCGCGTGCTCAATCCCGTTACCAAGGTCTATATGGACAGCGATTCCTACTGCGAGATGGAGCTTTCCCAGATCGGTGGCGTCACCTCTACCATTCGCGACACCGATGCTGAAGTGGGCGAGAATTCGAAGCTCGTGTTGCTCGAAAAGCTGCTCACCAATGGAGATCAAACCGCGATCTCAAACATGAAGGTCGAGCTCAAAGGCAACAACTCCAACGTGCAGGTGATCTCGCGCAGCGTTGCGCAAGATAATTCCAAGCAAACGTTCAACCCGCTCGTTATCGGCGAAGCTGCCTGCAACGCACACGTGCAGTGCGACGCGATCATCATGGGCAATGCCACAGTAACCGCGATTCCTGGCATCGAAGCGGCTCATGAAGATGCGCAGCTCGTGCACGAGGCTGCCATCGGCAAGATCGCGGGCGAACAGATCACGAAGCTCATGACGCTCGGTCTTACCGAAGAAGAAGCAGAAGCCGAGATCTTAGACGACTTCTTGAGCTAGGTGACGAACTACCCGGTCGTTCGACACCTTTTTCGTTCGACATCAGCTCGACCAGGGCAGGACATTGGGGACGTAGCCTATTGTCCCACCGGTCACCTATCGGGTGGGACAATAGGCTACGTCCCCAATGTCCCAATGTCCCACCTGATAGCAAGCAAAGCAAAAGCTCCCCAGCTGGGGAGCTTTTTCATGCTGCAACATTCATCGTTCTTAGATGACAAACGACCGGGTAGTTTGTCGTCTTTTGATCGCCTGGTCTACTCCTGAAGGCTTGCGACGTACGCGATAAGGTCACCGATGGTCTCGAGGCCTTCTGGCTCACCGAAGTCGATCTCGCACTTCTCTTCCAATTCACAGATGAGCTCGACCATATCGAGAGAATCAACACCAAGAGACTCGAACGTTGCCTCTTCGGTGATAAGCCCCTCTTCAACATCGAGGTTTTCAACGAGAAGTTCTTTGATGATTGCAAGCGTATCCATAACCGCCCTTTCTGTTTACGTGTAGCATGCGCGCAAGAACGCATTTAAGATCAAGACAGCATTCTAGCGCAAAGCACCCCGAACAAAAGAACAAAAGAGCCATCCGCACCGCCCGCACACAACCGTTGCGAGCGAGCATGCGCAAAAATGAACCACCGCTCGAAGGCTCTCCGATTGGCACGGTCATACTCGCTATAGTTAGGCTAGTTAGAGAATGCAAGCCGCGCACAAGGAGGCAGCGTGCAAGAAGAGATCGTAGTGAAAGCTCCCACCACCGAAGCGCTCACCCCCGCTCAGATCACCCAAAAAGCCGAAGACCTTGGCGTGACCAAGACCGAGATGTCCTTCGGACGAAGCTTCGCCCTCTCGATCATGGCAGGCGCATTCATCGCCATGGGCGCGATGTTCTTCTCGCTCGTGGTTGGTGACCCAGCACTGCCCTTCGCTATTCAGCGCGTACTCGGCGGATTCCTGTTCTGCCTTGGCCTTATCCTGGTAGTGGTTGCGGGCGCCGAACTTTTCACGGGCAATACCATGATCGTGATGACCGCCGCAAGCAAACGCATCAAGTGGTCAGCAGTCTGGAAGAACTGGATCGTGGTGTTCTTCGGCAACTTCCTTGGCGCACTGGTGATAGTCGGTCTCGTCTTCCTCTCCGACATGTCTGCGATGAACGGTGGTCAGGTGGGTCAGACCATGGTCAGCGTGGCGGCTGGCAAGATGCACGCCGATTGGCTCGTGCTCTTCGCGAAGGGGATCATGTGTAACTTCCTCGTGTGTCTCGGCGTTTGGATGGCCTACGCTTCGAAGACCGTTGCCGACAAGATCCTTGCCGTTGTCTTCCCTATCACAGCGTTCGTGGCCTGCGGGTTCGAACACTGCGTGGCCAACATGTTCTTCCTGCCCATGGGTGCCCTGCTCGCTTCCTGCGGCATCGCTCCAGCCGGCATCGATCCAGCAAGTGTGAATATGCTGGGTGCGCTCTACAATTGGTCAGCCACCGTGCCCGGCAATATCGTGGGCGGCGCACTCATGGTAGGCATGATGTACTGGTTCATCTATCGCAAGAAGAAGAATTAGCACCTGCTGCTGCCCGTTCAGGCAAGCAGCACACCCAAGGGGCACTTGTAATTACACGCTTTCGCTGTTCGCTTGTCTTTCGACAAGCTCATGCGCTTCGCTCCTTCGGACAGCCTAATACTAACTAAGTTTGCGGACTCAGAGTAATTTAAGTACCCCATGGGCTCAGCTGCTTGCCTCGCCCTCTCCGCTAATCGAACTCTAACCTGTTTGAGTCTTATTGATGGGCAAACTTCTTTTCTTACGCTTGACAAAAGGTCTATAGTTGCTAACATATGAACAGATGCTCATATGTTAGGACGTAATATGACTGAAGACAAACATACTGCAGAAAACCTCATGAGCGTGGTCGGCGAAGGTGAGACCCTGCCCGATGACGAACTGCTCTACGATCTAGCCGATCTCTTCAAGACATTCGGCGACACCACGCGCATCAAGATACTCTATGCGCTGATGAATGGCGATCTCTACGTGAACGATATCGCCGAGATCGTAGGCGTTTCGCAAAGCGCGGTCTCCCACCAGCTCCGCGTGCTCAAGCAAGCGCGCCTGGTCAAATTCACGCGCGATGGCAAGAACGTCACGTATTCGCTGGCAGATGACCACGTCTACGCCATGCTCTCGCAAGGCCTCACTCATATCTGCGAATAAGCACACCACAGGAAAGAAGCCCCCCTGCAAAGCTCACAAAACAACGATCACCCAACCACCCGTGAAAGAAGGAACCGCCATGAAGAAGTCATACAAGCTCGAGAACCTCGGATGCGCCAACTGCGCCGCGCGCATGGAAGACGCGATCAACAAGATCGATGGCGTGACGAAGGCGCAGGTGGTCTTCATGACCTCCAAGCTCAAGCTCGAGACCTCCACCGACAATATCGATCCGATCCTGGACGAAGCCCAGAAGATCATCACCTCCTTCGAAGACGACTGCGTGATCGCTGGCCGCTAAGAGAATCAACGCCCCAACAAGGAAGACACCATGACAAAACGAGGAAAAGAGATACTACGCGTAAGCATTGGCGCCGCACTTTTCGTGGCTGCGGTCATCATCGTTGCGCTCGCAGCGCCTGCGCTCGATAGCCTTCAGGCAACACTTCCCTATCCCTTCCTCTCGCTTGCCATCTTCCTCGTTCCCTACCTGGTGCTCGGTTGGCCTGTTCTCAAGAAGGCAGCCCGCAACATAGCAGCAGGCCACGTCTTCGACGAGAACTTCCTCATGTGCATCGCTACCATCGGCGCACTCTGCTTGGCGGAATTCCCTGAAGCAGTCGCTGTTATGCTGTTCTACCAGATTGGCGACCTTTTCGAAGACTATGCCGTCGATAAATCACGCGACTCCATCGCCGAGATGATGGACATCTGCCCTGAACAGGCCTACATCGAACGTAATGGTGAGATCGAAGCGGTCGACCCCGACGAAGTCGAGATCGGCACCATCATCGTAGTGCGCCCCGGCGAACGCGTTCCGCTCGATGGCA
Source organism: uncultured Eggerthella sp. (assembly GCA_900538545.1). GTDB lineage: Bacteria > Actinomycetota > Coriobacteriia > Coriobacteriales > Eggerthellaceae > Anaerotardibacter. The sequence continues at coordinate 103,649 of UPYK01000005.1, forward strand.
TCATCGTGAAGGGCGAGACCGAGCTCGATACCGCCGCGCTCACAGGCGAATCGCTCCCCCGCAACGTTTTCACGGGCGACCCGATCGCCAGCGGCTCGATCAACCTGTCTTCCACCATCTATATCGAAACCACCAAGGAATTCGAAGACTCCACGGTCAGCCGTATCCTCGAGCTCGTTGAAGATGCTGCCTCCGAAAAAGCCCCCATGGAGAACTTCATCACGCGTTTCGCGCGCTACTACACCCCTATCGTATGCTTGCTCGCACTCTTGATCGCCATCATCCCGCCCTTCTTCACGGGCTTCGATTGGGCCGACTGGGTACAGCGCGCGCTCATCTTCCTCGTAGTGTCGTGCCCGTGTGCGCTGGTCATTTCGGTGCCCTTGAGCTTCTTTGGCGGTATTGGTGCTGCATCCAAGCGCGGCATCCTGATCAAAGGCAGCAACTATCTTGAAGCGCTCTCGCACGTGAAGACCATCCTCTTCGATAAGACCGGCACTATCACCAAGGGCACCTTTGCAGTCTCGAAGATCGAGCCCGTTGGCATGGGTCGCGAAGAGCTGCTGCGCACCGCAGCGATGGCAGAAGCCTACTCGAACCACCCCATCGCACTCTCCATCCGAAAAGAGCACGAAGCGCCGCTCGATCTTGACCGAGTAAGCGAAACAACCGAGATCGCAGGCCAGGGCGTCCGCTGCGTGATCGATGGGCAGGTCGTACTCGCCGGCAATGCACGCCTGATGGAAGCGAACGGCATCACGGCAGCCATGAACGAAACGAAGACGACCGTTCTGCACGTTGCGATCGATGGCGAGTATCGCGGTTCGATCGAGGTCGAGGACACCATCAAAGAAGATTCCGTTGAAGCCATCCAGCGCATCAAAGAGCTGGGTGTTGCCCATACGGTCATGCTCACGGGCGATCGCGAAGAGGTGGCTGCGCATATCGCGCACGAAGCCGGCCTCGACGAATACCATGCTGGCCTGCTACCTGAAGGCAAGATCGATTTCTTACGCAGCTACCTCGATGAAGCGCCCAAAGGCGAGAAGGTCGCGTTCGTAGGCGATGGCATCAACGATGCACCCGCGCTCATCCGCTCCGATGTGGGCATCGCTATGGGCGCCATGGGCTCGGATGCAGCCATCGAAGCAGCCGATATCGTATTCATGGACGACAAGCTCTCACGCTTGGCCGACGGCATCGGCATCTCGCGTAAGACCATGCGCATCGTGTACCAGAACATCGTGTTCGCACTCGGCGTGAAGCTGCTCGTGCTCGTACTCGCAGCACTTGGTGTCGCGAATATGTGGGAAGCGATCTTTGCCGATGTGGGTGTTTCTGTGATCGCGATCCTGAACGCTATGCGCGCGCTCAAGGTGAAATAGACGCGACTCCACACTCTCTCGACTTTTCATCTTTTCCATCAAAGAACAAAGAAGCCGCGAACACCGCCGCGGCTTCTTCAAAATTCCTTGAATGACCAATTCTTAACGAACAGGCCTCTTCAAAATCGAGCGTTTTCGCAGAACTCAACTATCTTGTCTTGTCCCACTTGCCGCTGCCATTCACGTGATACTTTCCGATCCAGGTGTTGGTAGCCATCACGCCATCAGAACCAACATAGTAGTTGCCGATCCATTTGCCATGCTGCATAACGCCAGACTTGTTGAAGTAGTACCACTTGCTACCAATCTGCTTCCAGCCAGTGACCATGGCCCCAGTATCGCTCTTCAAGTAGTAGCGCGCATTACCATCATTGAGCCAACCGGTCTTCATGGCACCCGTGGAGCGATTGAGGAAGTACCACTTCCCCTTCACTTTCTGCCAACCCGTTGCCATGGCGCCCGAAGACTTGTAGTAATACCAGGTGTTGCTCTCCTTGTTCCAGCCCGTCTTCATCGCACCATTAGATGGGTTCAGGAAGTAGGTCGTTCCCCCAATGGAAAGCTTACCGGTGAGCATGATACCGTTGCTTCCCAAGTAGTACCAAGTCTTCTTTACTTTGACCCAGCCGGTCCTCATGGCGCCATCGCTGCCCAGGTAATACCAGAAATTGCCGCTCTTATACCAACCGGAGTTCATATAGCCACTGCCATTGAAGTGGTAGCGCTTGCCTTTGATGGTGACCCATTCATTGGCTGGCCATTTCTTTCCTTGGGCGGCAGCCGACTTCGAATCGTACGAGAACCACCACTTGCCGTGCGATTTCTTCCAAGTGCCTGTGACCGCAGGAGCTTGAGGAATTGGCTTTGGCTTCGCATCATTCACATTCGTGGGAGTGTTCGGGCCCACGTTGATGATGTCATCGTTGGCTCCCGAAGAGCTGGAATTGCCCGAGTTGCCGCCCGTATTATCGCCCGTGGATGGCGCGGGGTCGATCCTGAATTCGAAGGTCTTCTTTCCTGTGTAGAGGCCAATGCCCTCAACCGTTACCTTTGCCGTACCTACCTGAACATTGTTCGTGAAGGTGACCTTATAGTCGACGCCCACTTTAAGCTTGCCATAGCCCTGAACCAGGCCCTCGGAAGTTACCTCGAAGGTCGGCCCGATGATAGTGACCACTGGCGTAAGAGGCTTACCGGTGTAAGTGCAATTGTTCGGTGCGGTCCAGGCGTAACCCTTCGTGATATCCACGGGGTCTGGCTGATCGACACGGATCTTGAAATCCAGCTGCGCATCGCCGCACTGCACTCGCACATTGCCCCAGCCGTATCCTGTTGCAACAAGCGTGCATTCGCTATTGCTCGAGAATCCGCCCTCGGAACCAGGGAGCACCTTGATCTTGTCGGGGTCGAGCGAGGTCCAGGTGATCTGATCGTTCGGCGCGCCCACTACGCGAACATTCAGACGCTGGCCCAGTTCAATGACAGAATTGCGCGGGTCTGTCCCGTTGAAGTCTTGAATCTTGAGCGTGGCCGCTGCTTTGGTAAGCGTGTCGCTCTTGCTTGTGCTGGTGCTTTCGTTTGCAGCTGCGCTTGCAACTCCGTTTGAAGCTGTCTGATCGCTCGCTTCATCAGCGAACGCGACCGAGGTCAAGCCAAGAGCAAGCACGAACGCTACGATGAACGAAACCAGATACGTTCTTTTGGTCATACCAGGTCCTTTCTACGTAAAAAGGATTGCGCAAAGCACTTGTTGCGCGATGGCTATCATACAAGAAACCCTCAGCAGAATGAACCTCTCCCACAGCTTCTTTAGAAATAGAATAAGACGTTATAACGTGTTATAATATACAGGAACGAAAGGAGCGAACATGATTACCACATCGCTCACCAAGGTTGGAAACAGCATGGCTGTTCTTTTACCTAAAACGTTGCGCGCTGAAGCAGGGATCGAAAGCGATACCAGGCTCTCGCTTTCCTCTCCGCGCAAAGGAGTGGTGGTCATCACTGCCTTGCAAAACAGCACCGAAGAAAGACTCAAGACACTTGAGCGCGCAGAAAAACGCATCGCAGAAAACGCCAAGAATATGAAACCCTGGCCTGAAGGGCTTACCGCTGATGATCTCATCAAGCAAGGAAAGGAGGCTCGCCTACATGAGTTCCTTTCTCTTTGATACCAATGCGCTCATTTATTGGACTTATCAGCACTCCCCATTTCATGAAGAAGTTTCAAAATTGCTAGAAGCATCTCTTCAAAGCAAGAATTCTATCTGCGCACTTGCTTCTTCTTTGAAGGACGTTTACTTCGCACTCTGCTCGCATTATACCGATGAAGCAACAGCGCGCAGATCGATCGCGCTCATCGCTGAAGTCTTTGATCTTGTAGATCTTTCAGGTCTTCTTGTTTGGGATGCCATCGACTCAGATGAACCCGACTATGAGGATGGTCTTATCCGCGCAGCCGCCGAAGCGCTCCAGGTTGATGCGATCATCACCTACGACAGGAAAGCCTTCCGCAACTCCCCCATCCCTAAGCTAACCGCCCAAGAAGCCATACAGAAACTTTTTTAAATACTAGAGCTCGACTTAATCCTTGTTTACGAGAAGGATGCGGGGGCGGTTGGTGAGGTCTTGGACGATGCGGGCTTCTGAGAAGCCGCTGTTGAGTGCGATTGTGCGTGCTTGGTCGAGCGATTCCTCGAAAAGTTCGACCGCGAGCACGCCGCCTGGCTTAAGGAGCCCAAGCGCATCGCCTATGAAGCGACGGAATAGATCGAGCCCATCCGCTCCCCCGTCGAGCGCCAACCGCGGCTCATAATCGTTCACTTCAGCATCGAGCGTATCGACCACCTGTGAGGGAATATAGGGAGGATTCGAGACGATCACATCGAACGATCCTTTGTTCTCTGGATCGGCAGCCGCAGCCGCAAGAAGGTCGCTCTCACGAACGCTTACGCGATCAGCGACACCCTGAGCCTCTACGTTGCGCTGCGCGAGTGCGAGTGCTTCAGGAGCGATATCGAGCGCGAGCACTTCCATGTTGGGATGCTCGGTCGCAAGAGCGCACGCGATGCAGCCCGAGCCCGTACAGAGATCGATCACGCGAATCGATTCTGGCTTCGGGTCTGATTTCGTTTCTGATGCAGTTCCCGCAGCTATCGTTTCGTCATCTTGCTCAACACCGTCAATCTGGCTTTGCGAGCTTTGAGCGCCATCCTTAAGCGCGAAGGTTTCCGATCGTTCAGATGCGCTGTCAATTCCGCCAGCTGAGACCTCGCTCGACACTTCTTCGCTGATGCTGTCTATTTCAACAACGGGAATCTTGGATGCAGAGTCTTCAACACCTTCAACCTGCCCAGAAACTGCCGAAAGGTCTTCGAACGCATGTGCACTGATCTGCTTCGGCGGCGGAAAGAGCGCGAGCACTTCGCTCACCAGCACCTCGGTCTCTGGACGCGGGATCAGCACCCCAGGCGCAACCTCGAGCACCATATGACGAAACGGCGCGGTACCGCAGATCAACTGGAGCGGTTCACCCGCTCCCCTGCGCGCCACCCACTCACGCATGGTCGAGCGCTCTTCATCAGTTAACGGCTTATCGAAATTGGTATAGAGTTCGATGCGCGAGAGACCCATGGCCTCCCCCAAAAGGTATTGCGCAGCATGGCGCGGTGCAGCGTCGCCCTTGTTGGCAAGGTAACCCTCGCACCAATCAAGGATCGCCTTGACCGTCCAGGTTTGATCGTTTGCTACCACGTGTGCTGCCGCCTGCGCAGGCGCGATTAGACCGCGCTCTCCAGTTTCGCTGCACGATCAGCAGCCTGAAGCGCGGTGATGAGCTCCTGCAAGCCAGCGCCACCCGAGCCGAGCAGCACGCCATTGTAGGTGCCGTTGTACCCGATGCGATGATCGGTCACGCGATCTTGCGGACCGTTGTAGGTACGGATCTTCTCGCTTCGATCACCCGTGCCGATCTGACTGCGACGTTCGGCACCTTCAGCAGCTTGCTGATCAGCGAGCATCTTCTCATAGAGACGCGCACGAAGCACGCTCATAGCCGCGATCTTGTTCTGCAGCTGCGACTTCTGATCCTGCGATTGCACCACCAACCCAGTCGGCAGGTGCGTGATGCGCACTGCTGAGTCGGTCGTGTTGACGCACTGACCGCCCGGGCCACCCGCACGATATACGTCGATGCGCAGATCGTTCTGGTTGATCTCGACCTCGACCTCATCGGCTTCCGGAAGCACCGCAACGGTTGCCGTAGAGGTATGGATACGCCCTTGGCTTTCGGTCTTCGGAACGCGTTGAACACGATGCACGCCCGATTCGAACTTCATGATGGAATAGACGCGGTCGCCCAACATCTTGAACGAGATCTCCTTGAAACCGCCCGCCTCAGAAGCGTGCATATCCATGGTCTCGCACTTCCACCCCTGATCAGAAGCGAAACGCGTGTACATGTTATAAAGATCGCCCGCGAAGATGGCAGCTTCATCGCCGCCAGCACCTGCACGGATCTCGACGATGATATCCTTCTCGTCCGCCGGATCGGACGGGATGAGCATGAATTTGATATCCTCTTCAAGCTGAGGCATGCGCGCTTCGATGCTCGCGATCTCTTCCTGGGCGAACTCCTTCATGTCGGCATCGCCGAGCATTTCCTTGGCAGCCGCCAGATCGTCCATGAGACCGAGGTATTCCTTGGCAGCACGTGCCAACTCACCCTGGTTTGCGTAATCCTTGGCAAGTTTGTTGTATTCGCTTTGGTTAGAAACGACCGCCGGATCGCCCATCTTGGCTTCAAGTTCACCATAAGCGGCCACGATCTTCTCGAGCTTTTCGCGCATTTCATCCTCTGCTAGATCAAAGAAAAAGCAGGCCCATCAGAGGGAGCCTGCTTTCATTACTCACGTACTGACAAATGAAAATCTTAGCACATTTTAAGAGGTGATATAGGCGATTGCCGCTTCCGCCGCCAGAGCGCCGTCCGCCGTAGCAGTGACCACCTGGCGCAGCGGTGTGGTGCGAACATCACCTGCTGCGTACACGCCTGCAAGCGAAGTCTTGCAATCCGAACCAGCCTCCACATAGCCTGTTTTATCGAGCTTCACCACGCCACGAAGCCATTCGGTCTCTGGTTTCGAACCAACCGCGATGAAGAGCCCCTCGCAGGCAAGCGTGTGCTCTTCGCCCGTCTTCGCGTTGCGCACGGTGACCGCTTCGATCCTTCCCGCATCGTTCAGGACAACGTTTTGAATCTCGTTGTTCCAGAAGATCTCTGCATTGGGAAGATGCTTGACCTTTTCCGCATAGATGAAGTGCGCGCGGAAATCCTCACGCCTGTGGATCACATACACCTTGCGGCAAATACGCGAGAGATAGATAGCCTCTGCGCAAGCAGTATCGCCTCCGCCTACGATGGCTACATCCTTATCGCGATAGAAGTTGCCGTCGCAGGTGGCGCAATAGGAAAGCCCTTTGCCTTCCAGGTTCATGCCTTCAAGTTGTGGGAGCTCGAGCGGCTTTGCGCCCGTAGCGATGATGACCGCACGCGCATAGAGCACGCCTGCATTGGTGTCGATCCTGAATTTCTCACGTCCTTCACCATGCGACAGGTGCTCGGCTTGCTCGCTCAAGAATTCAACGCCGAAGCGCTGAGCCTGTTGCTGCATAGCCACCGCGATATCGAAACCGTTCACGCCCCCACCAAAGCCGGGATAGTTCTCCAGCTCATCGATAGACGTAAGCTGACCGCCAGGAATGAGCTCCTCGAGCACGATGCAGCGAAAGCCTGCGCGCGCCGCATAGAGCGCAGCGGTCATGCCAGCAGGGCCGGCACCCACTACCACAATATCGGTGACGCGCGTTTCTTCGTCTTCGTTCGCTTGTGCGTTTGCGTTTGGCTGGTTTTCAGCTTGTGATTCCGTTGCCATGGCGATTCCTTTAAGAAAGCGCGTTTACCAAGACCTGCTTGGGTTGCACACCCACGAACTGCTGCACAGGCTGACCACCCTTGAAGATGATGAGGGTTGGTACGCTCATAACGTTATAGTGCTGCGCAAGTTCGATCTCGCGGTCGATATCCACCTTGTACACCGATGCCTTGCCCGCAACTTCTGCAGCGACTTCATCGAGTACAGGTGCCATCATCTTGCACGGACCGCACCAGGTAGCGAAAAAGTCCACCAAGACCGGCTCGCTCGCGCCCATCACTTTAGTCTGGAACTGCTCCTCAGTAAGTTGTTCTGCCATGATGATCCCTCCTTGAGATCCGTCTTATGTCGTGACGTTAGTTTTCCGTTGATGTGACCCATTGTAGGGGCGTCAAAAGAGCACCCTCCTTCGAGGATGCTCTTGGTTACAAGCCGTTACTAAACGAACAGGTAAACGCAATCAGATTTTCACAACCCCTGTCGTTCGTCATCTTTTGCTCGGCGAGTAACTTGGTGTCGAACGACCGGGTAGTTTGTCGTCTTAGAGAGAAGCCTCGCGGATGATCTCGAGCAGCTGATCGACTTCCCATGTACCCAGATCGCCCTCATGACGCTCACGCACCGAAATAGTGCCTGCTTCAAGCTCCTTGTCGCCCACCACGCACATGTAGGGGATCTTCTCGTTCTGCGCCTTCGCGATCTTCACGCGCATGGGCTCGTTCTGCTCGTAAACTTCAACGCGGCCGCCGGCTGCCTTGATCTTCTTCGCAATATCCTTGCACGCATCGAGATGGCGGTCAGCCAAAGGCAACAGCACCACCTGCACCGGAGCGAGCCAGAGCGGCAGCGCACCGCTGTAATGCTCGATGAGGATACCGAAGAAGCGCTCGATCGAGCCGAAGATAGCGCGATGGAGCATCCAGGGGCGCTCTTCGGTGTTGTCTGCCGTGCGATACGTGAGATCGAAGCGTTCCGGGAAGTTGAAATCGACCTGCACGGTCGAGCACTGCCAGGTGCGTCCGATCGCATCCTTCACCTTGATATCGATCTTGGGACCATAGAAGGCACCGTCGCCTTCATTGATCTCGTAATCGAGATCGTGCTGCTTGCAAGCCTCCACGAGCGAATTGGTAGCATGCTCCCACATCTCATCGGAGCCGATGCTCTTTTCAGGACGCGTCGAGATCTCGGCCATATACTCGAAGCCGAACGTCGACATGATGTGATCGACCAGATCGAGGATAGCGATGACCTCAGAGACCACCTGATCTTTCGTGCAGAAGACATGAGCATCGTCCTGCGTGAAACCACGCGCGCGCAACAGCCCGTGCACCGCACCCGAAAGCTCATGGCGGTATACCGTGCCGAACTCGAAGAGGCGCAGCGGCAGATCGCGATAGGAACGGATCTCGTTACGATAGATGAGCACATGACCGGGGCAGTTCATCGGCTTCACGCCGTATTCGGAAAGGCGCGGGTTCTCTTCGCTGCCTTCGTTGATGTTGAAGAAGTACATGTTCTCGCCATAGAAATCATAATGGCCCGAAGTCTTCCAAACATCCGATTTATACACATGCGGCGTGATGACCTCTTCGTAACCGCGCTCATAAAGATCGCGACGCAGCCATTCCTGGAGCAAGCGAATGACGCGTGCGCCCTTGGGCGGATAGAGCGGCAAGCCCACACCCGCATCCTCATCGAGCATGAAGTAGCCCAGTTCCTTACCCACTTTGCGATGATCGCGCTTCTCCGCTTCCGCAAGATTATGCAAATGCGTAGCGAGCTCCTTCTTCTTGAAGAACGCCGTGCCGTACAGACGCTGAAGCATCTCACGCTCTGAATCGCCCTTCCAGTAAGCTCCTGCGATCTTCATGAGCTTGAACGCGCCGATCTGAGACGTGTTGGCGATGTGCGGACCTGCACACAGGTCAACGAAGTTGCCATGACGATACACGCTAATCTCCGCATCGGGAGCCAAGTCATCAATATGCTCGACCTTGAAACGCTGATCCGCGAAGATCTTCTTCGCCTGCTCGCGGCTGACCACTTCGCGCACGAAAGGCTCGTTCGCGGCAATGATCTCTGCCATCTTCGCTTCGATCGCTTCGAAATCGTTCTCGGAGATGGAATGCGGCAACTCAAAATCGTAGAAGAAGCCGTCTTCTGTGGCAGGCCCGAAGGCGATGAGCACATCAGGATAGAGCGCCTGAACTGCTTCAGCCATGATGTGCGCGGCAGAATGGCGCATGATCTCGAGCGCTTCAGGCGATTTGGTCGTGACGATCTCGACCGTTGCACCATCGGTAAGCTCCGTCGAAAGATCGACGAGCGTGCCGTCCACCTTGCCCGCGACCGCATCACGCGCAAGGCCAGCACCGATGCTGGCTGCCAAGTCATAGACGGTCGCTCCTTCGTCGAGCGTTCTTTTCGAACCATCGGGAAGCGTGATTTCCATATCAACATCCTTTCAGGTGCCGGATGCATACCAAGCATCTGCACCAACTTGAATTGAACAACGAGGTTGGAAGGTATGAGGCGCTAATTGACGCGCGGACGCTGACCTGTCGTGTCAGCAGACGTGCGGCGCTCGCGCGTGCGAACTGCGCCGGTGCCCTGTGGGTCGCGCGGGGCGCTACTGTGGATGGTGGTCGTGCAATACGGGCAGATCGACCATTCAGGATTGAGCGCGTGGTGGCACGTGGGGCAAAGGTTCTTCAAGCGCTGGTGGCAATTGGGGCAGAGCACGTAATCATTCTCGACTGGATAGCCACAGTGAGCACACGTGCCATACTGCATGAGCTGACGGCGCTTGAGCGCCACGTCAAGATCCTGCTCATCGCGATCCTCGATCGTGAGCGGCGGACGAGCAACGCAATAAGCGATGAAACCGATGAGCGGAATAAGTGAGATGACCGCCCAAACTGGCCAGTTCGTTCCGCGATTTCGTGCGTCCTTGATCACATAGACGATGGAAAGAATATAGAGAATACCAACGACCACACCAGCGATCGTAACAACCGTTTGAATAGTTGAGCTCACGTGAAAACAACTCCCTTGTGCGATATACGAAAGCTACATCTCCGCTAATTGTACGCGAAGTTTCTCAAGTCGGTCGGTGATGTCGGCAAGCTTCGCAGAATCCTTATCGATGATCTCTTGGGCAGCCTTGGCCAAAAAGCCCGGATTGGAGAGCTTCTTCTGGAACTTCGCTTGATCCTTCTCGAGCGTTGCGATCTCCTTTTCAAGACGCTTGCGCTCCACCTCGAAATCGACCAACCCTGCAAGGAGCACATACACTTCGGTCTCCCCTGCGATCGTGACCGCAGACTCCTGGGGTTTCTCACAACCGATACCCAGCTCTTTCACCGTGATGAGCGCAAGGGCCTCGATGAGCGCTTGCTGGTCAGCGAAGAGCGCACGTGCCTCTTCGTTTTCAGCTGAAACAACTACCTCGAGCTGCACCTTAGGGGAAAGTCCATAGCGCGAACGCGTGGAACGAACACCCGAGACCGCGCTCATGACCATCTCGATCGCCCGCTCTGCTTCAGGGTCGATATAGCTTGCGAGCGCTTGCGCATCAGGCCAGGAAGCCATCATGAGATACTCGGTTTCCTTCTCGCCGGGAAGCTCCTGATAGATCTGCTCGGTGACGAACGGCATGATGGGATGGAGCAGGCGCAAGGCCGTGTCCAGCACGAAGATGAGATTGCGTTGGCACACGAGCGCATCCTCGCCACCTGCTTGAAGGCGCGCTTTAGAAAGCTCGATGTACCAATCGCAGAATTCATTCCAGAAGAACGCGTAGAGTTCGCGGGTGATCGCCCCGAAATCGTAGGTTTCATACGCTTCATCGAGCTTGGCAACGAGCGCTGCCAAACGTGAGAACATCCACCTATCGGCAAGCGTTGCCGGCTGCGGTTCACCTGGCGTGAAGCCTTCCAAGTTCATCATGACGAAGCGCGCAGCGTTGCGGATCTTGTTAGCGAAATTGCGGCTCGCGATGATGCTGTCTTCGTTGAACTTCATGGCTTGCGAACCGGTGACCTGCGTGAGCAAACCGAAGCGCATGCCATCGGCACCATAGGTCTCCATGAGCACCATGGGGTCGACGCCATTCCCGCGACTCTTCGACATGGGCTTGCCATCGGCGCCCATGACCGTGGGATGGATGATCACATCTTCGAAGGGAATCTCATCGCAGCAGTATTCGGATGCCATGATCATGCGGGCGACCCAAAGGCCCATGATGTCGCGTGCGGTAGAGAGCAGCTGCGTAGGATAGTATTTCTGCAGATCAGGCGCATTCATACCATCAATACCCCACCCTTGCGTAGCGAAGGGCCAGAGCTGCGAGGAGAACCAGGTATCGAGCACGTCTTCATCTTGGCGAACGGGCGCACCACAGACTGGACACACCTCAACCTCGTCGACGCACGCGTCTTCCCACCCGCAGGCATCGCAGTAATACATGGGGATACGATGACCCCACCACAGCTGACGCGAGATGCACCAATCCTTCAGATTGTCGAGCCAATCGAGATAGACCTGCGCCCAGCGTGCAGGATAGAATTGCACGTTGCCCTCTTCGACGACCTTCCTGGCCGGCTCCTTCAGGCGATCGACCGCGACGAACCACTGCTCGGAAAGCCAAGGCTCGAGCGTTGTGTGACAACGGTAGCAATGCATGACCGAATGGGTATGATCTTCGATCTTGTCGAGCAAGCCGAGCTCTTCGAATTCAGCGACCACCGCTTTGCGCGCTTCATCGCGCGTCATGCCGGAGAATTTACCGAAGCCATCGACCACGACCGCGTGTTCATCGAAGATGTTGATCTGCTCGAGATCGTTGCGCTGGCCTATGGCATAGTCATTCGGATCGTGAGCAGGCGTTACCTTCACGCAACCGGTACCGAATTCTTTATCCACCACGAAATCGGCAACGATCGGGATCTCGCGGTCAACGATGGGAAGCATGACCGTCTTGCCCACCAGGTTCTTATAGCGCTCATCTTGCGGGCTGACCGCGATGCCCGTATCGCCGAGCATGGTCTCAGGGCGCGTGGTGGCCACGACCAGGTACTCCATGCCATCAACGGGCTCCGTGAGCGGATAGCGCAGATGCCACAGGTGGCTGGCCTCTTCCTCGTATTCTGCCTCGTCGTCGGCGATAGCTGTGGTGCAATGGGGGCACCAGTTCACGATGCGCTTGCCGCGGAAGATAAGATCATCGTGATACCAATCGCAGAACACCTTGCGCACCGCGCGTGAGAGCGAAGGCGACATGGTGAACTGCTCGTGTTCGTAATCGCACGAACAGCCCATCGCCTTGATCTGATTGATGATGATGCCGCCGTATTCGTCGCGCCACTCCTGGCAGGCTTCGATGAATGCTTCGCGGCCGATCTCGTGACGGTCGATGCCCTGTTCGGCCAGATGCTTATCGACCTTTGTCTGGGTAGCGATGCCCGCATGATCGACACCGACGATCCAACGCGTCTGATACCCCTGCATGCGTGCACGACGAACGCACGCGTCCTGGATGGTGTCGTTCAGAGCATGGCCCATATGCAAAACGCCCGTTACATTCGGCGGCGGGATGACCACCGTGTACGATTGCGCGCCATTCTTGCCAAATCCTGGCGTACGCTCGAAGAATCCGTGCTCGCTCCACGCGTCGAAGAGCGGCTTTTCCCATTCGCTGTAGGGCTGTTTGTCTTGCTTTTGTTCCGTTGCCATGAATGATCCTTGCGGTCTTATGCGGACTGATCGTCGTTCTTAAGTTCTATTCCATCAGCTGCGAGAACGAAAACGCGCATGCGGCACGCACGTTTTCGCAGGTGATTATTTCTTTGCGGTTCTCTTCTTCGTGAGCAGTTCGATCTCGGGCTTCGTGGTGCCCTCGATGTCGCTACGACGCACCACCACGCGGGTGGGCTTGTGATAATCGGGGAGCTCGTACATCGCGTCCATGAGCACATCTTCGCAGATGGTGCGCAACCCGCGCGCGCCCGTCTTATGCTCGATGGCTTGCTCGGCGATAGCTTCGAGCGCCTCGGGTTCGAAAACGAGCTCGGAATTCTCGTAGCTGAACATGAGCGTGTACTGCTTCACGAGCGCATTCTTAGGCTCGGTAAGGATACGCACGAGATCTTCCTTGTTCAGCTGCGAGAGCGAGGTGATGACCGGGATACGACCGATGAACTCCGGGATCATGCCATACTTATGCAGATCTTCTGGCAGCACTTGCGCGAGCAAGGCGGCATCTGCTTCCTGCTTGGACTTGGGCATGTCGGAGCCGAAGCCGATGTTGGTCTTGCCGATGCGCTGAGCGATGATCTCGGGCAAACCGACGAACGCACCGCCGAAGATGAACAGGATGTTCGTGGTGTTGATAGGAATGAGCTCCTGCTGCGGATGCTTGCGACCACCTTGCGGCGGAACGCTTGCCTCGCAGCCTTCCACGATCTTCAGCAACGCCTGTTGCACACCTTCACCAGAAACATCGCGCGTGATCGAAACGTTTTCCGCCTTGCGCGCGATCTTGTCGATCTCGTCGATGTAGATGATGCCGATCTCAGCGCTCGGCACATCGAAATCTGCTGCCGTGATGAGCTTGAGCAGGATATTCTCAACGTCTTCACCTACATAGCCAGCTTCAGTGAGCGTGGTAGCATCGGCAATGGCAAAAGGCACTTTAAGCGTGCGCGCGAGCGTTTGCGCGAGCAGCGTCTTGCCCGAACCGGTTGGACCGAGCAACATGATGTTGCTCTTCGCAAGCTCGACATCGCTTTCCGTGGCTTCTTCACCCATGCTGATGCGCTTGTAGTGGTTATATACGGCGACCGAAAGCGCCTTCTTGGCTTCTTCCTGACCGACCACGTGCTCGGAAAGCTGTTCGTAGAGCTCTTTGGGCGTGGGCAGATCGGTGAGCATGTCGGGATGCTTCGAAGAGCGTTCCTCGATGCTCGTCACAAGCTGGTTGCCGAGCACCTGATTGAGCGCTTCGGATTCAAGCCCGCGCATAGAAAGATCGGTGAGCATGGCATCGACCGATACCGAAATGCACTCATCGCAGATGAAGATGCCATTCGGTCCGGAGATCATGGCGTTTACCTGCTCGGGAACCTTCCCGCAGAAGGCACAATAGATTCCGTCATGCGGTCCCGAAGGAGTTTTATCAGCCATGAAACGCCTTAGTTCTCGGAAGCGTTACGGGACGCAACGACCTGATCGACGATGCCGTAAGCGCAAGCATCCTGCGCGCTCATGAAGTTGTCGCGCTCGGTGTCTTTATGGATGGTCTCGAGCGACTGACCGGTATGGTCAGCCAAGATCTGGTTCAAGCGGTCGCGACAGTAGAGGATCTCCTTCGCGGCGATCTCGATCTCGGTCTGCTGGCCTTGCGCACCACCAGAAGGCTGATGGATCATAACGCGCGAGTTAGGAAGCGCATAGCGCTTACCCGGCGCACCACATGCCAAGAGCACGGCAGCCATGGAAGCAGCCTGGCCCATGCAGATCGTGGAAACATCGCACTTGATGTAGTTCATCGTGTCGTAGATCGCGAGACCCGAAGTGATAACGCCACCCGGCGAATTGATATAGAGCGAGATGTCCTTATCGGGATCAGCCGATTCAAGGTGCAGAAGCTGCGCAACGACCGTGTTAGCGACCGCATCGTCGATCTGTTCGCCCAAGAAGATGATGCGTTCGTTGAGCAAACGAGAATAGATGTCGTAGCTGCGTTCGCCGCGGGGCGACTGCTCGATAACATAAGGGATGAGTGCGGATTGATTAGGATGTAACAACATACCTGCCTCGCTGTTCTGCTTCATATAGATGCGTATTGAATTGTGAGAAGAAGGGGTTATTTTGCCTCTTCATCCTTTTCTTTTTTCGTCGTTTTCTTAGCCGTTGACTTTGCGGTGGATTTTTTCGCCGTGGTCTTCTTGGCTTCTTTGGGCTTTGCGGCCTTAGGCTCGACCTCGGTGACCGTTGCCTTTGCCACGATGTCGTTCAAGGCCTTCGTGCGGACAACGCCTTCAGCAATGAGCGGCAGACGACCCGCTACCTTCCATTCAGCCTCAACAGCCACGGGATCGTCGACGTTCGCCTTCTGGAATTCAGCGGACACCTCTTCTGTAGTTGCTTCGATCTTGTTGTGACGAGCCCATGCATCGAGTGCCATATCCTGACGGACCGTATCTTCTGCCTGCTGCTTCATGTCCTGCTTGAACTGCTCGGACGAGATCTTCATGGTGTCGAGATACTGGTCGAAAGTGTAACCATTCTGAGAAAGCTGCTGATAGAAGGATTGCAGCAGGTTCACTTCCTGAAGTTCGCACATAGCCGTGGGCATTTCGCCTTCAACGCGAGAAGCGATGGCTGCCAAGCACTCGTTTTCGACGCGGCGCTGCTTGTTCATTTCCTTCTGATCCTTGATCGACTGCGCGATCTGCGTGCGCATATCGGCCAGGTTTTCGAAACCGAAGTTATTGTGAGCCCATTCATCGGAAAGCTCAGGAAGAACCTTCTTCTTGATGGTGTCGACCTTCACATCGAAATGGATGACGCCAGCGTCTTCACCGAGCGTCTGGCCGAGCATAGAGGAATCGGATGAGAAATCGACGTCGAAGGATTTCTCCTCGCCCTTCTTCATGCCGATGAGCTCAGCATCGAACGCTGCCGGGAAGAGGTTCACGCCCAGTTCATAGAGGCGATTCTCAGCATTGAGCTGCGAGAGCTCGTTACCATCTTTATCGGTTGCTTTGATAGTGAGCTCCACGAATTCGCCCTGCTTGACCTTGGTGTTGGCGTTCGCGTCTTTGAAATCGGTGTAATAGTTACGCAGCTCTTCGATCTGGGCATCGATCTCCGCTTCAGTTGCTTCAGGCATCGGGATCTCGATCGATACGTTGTCATAAGAAGAAAGCTCGAAGGATGGCTTCACATCGATGGTGGTGGAGAAGGAGAACGGCTTGTTGTCCTCAACGATCTCCGTATCCATATCGAACTCAGGCTTGAAGAGCGGAACCAGATTGTGTTCATCCAGAGCGAGCGGATAGAGCTCGTTCACCAAGTCTTCAGTGAGCGAAGCTTTGACCGTATCGGCACCCATCATGTTGTCGACAACGGGACGAGGCGCCTTGCCAGGGCGGAAACCGGGGAAGTTATAGCGCTTTGCAAAATTCTTGTAAGCCTGTTTGATGCGCGTATTGACTTCTTTTGCATCGATCTCGAAAGAAAGCTTTACCTTGTTGTCCTCGAGGGCCTCTACTGTTGTTTTCACTCAATACTCCTTTTCGGATACTTCTTGAACCGAGGTGGTGCGGGTGAAAGGACTTGAACCTTCACGGGGGTTGCCCACCAGAACCTAAATCTGGCGCGTC
>UPYK01000006.1 GCA_900538545.1 uncultured Eggerthella sp.
TCAGAAGCAATGCAGGAAGTATTAGCAGAAGGTGCAATGATCGTCTGAACTTGCCGGGTAGCTTTGTCATCCGGGTAGTTTGTCATCTGCAGACCTTCTTGGCAAAAAAGGTGACGAACGACCGGGTAGTTTGTCACCTTAACGGTTGCGGTTTCTGCGGTAGATGTCGATGGCGATCCAGAGCGAAAGGATGATCGCGATAACGAATTCGATGAACGCAAGGATGGGCATGCCGAAGATATGGGATTCGTCGATCGCGAACGTGAGCAACGCCGCACTGATCAAAAGACCGGCGATGATCAAGCCGATGGTCAAGCGATTCAAGATGCGCGATATCTTCATCATGGGCTCTGCCGAACCAAGCATCTCCATGTTCACCTTAAGCTGACCACGCGAAAGCAACTGCATGGTATCGCCTGCGTATTCTGCGGCACGCAGTGCTCCGCGACTCGCACCATTCACGGCAACGAGCAATTCTTTAACGGTGTCCTTAAGATCGTCGGACGTTTCTTTTGTTCGCTTGATGTGCTTGTTGATGATGTCGACCATGTTGAACGAACCCACATATTCGAGCAGCGTGCCCTCCATGGTCACTAGACCGCGCGAAACCATGGTCACCGACGAAGGCAACGTTACCTTCGTTTGACGCGTTACGTTCAAGATATCGCCCAAGAACTGACCGATATCGATGCTCTCAACTTCGGCGGTGCCATATCGGTCCAAGATAACATCGAGTTCCGCAAGCAAATGTGGCTGATCGATCGCAGCAAGATCACGCGCGATCGAAAACGACATGAGCGCATCCATGAGAGCGCTTGCACTACGCAAGCCCACCGCTTCGACGGCCTTTTCGAAGCCCAAACGATCACGCGTGCTCAAACGCCCCATCAGTCCTAGGTCGAGATACACGATCTGACCGCCATAGATAACGATATTGCCTGGATGCGGATCGGCATGGAAAAAGCCGTCTTGCAATATCTGCTTGGCATAGTTCTCGAGCATCTTGTCGCCGATCTCATCAAGATCGTAGCCTTGTTCAAGAAGCTTATTCGTGTTGCGGATGGAGATGCCGTCAACATATTCCATGACGAGCACCTCTTCGCGACAGTATTGCATGTAGGGCTTCGGTGCACGCACATAGACGATGTCGGCATTGAGCCGATTGAATTCATCGAGGTTGCGCGCTTCATTCAAAAAGTCGGTCTCTTCGAGGAAGGTGACCCACAGCTCCTCGACCACATCGCGCAGATCGACCATCTGGGCATCCTTCATATAATGCGAAAGGCGACGGGCAAGGCTGCGCATCACATCGATATCCTGCGCCATGGTGGCGCGCACGCCAGGACGCTGCACCTTGATAGCAACCTCTTCACCTGTGGTGAGCGTTGCACGATGAACTTGCGCCAGCGATGCGCTGCCAAGCGGATGCGGATCGATCGAAGCGAATATCTTCTCCCGGTCGATTCCATAGATCGCATCGAGCGCAATGAGCACCGTCTCAAAGGGCATGGGCTCGCATTCCTGCTGAAGCTGAGAGAGCGCCTTGCAATAGGCATGGGGCAGGATCTCGGAACGCGTTGAGAGGGTTTGCCCAACCTTGATGAAGCTCGGGCCCAGATCTTCAAAGAGCGCACGCAATTCTTCGGGGGTGAACCCTTGCAAGAAATTATGCTTGCGCAAAATATGAACGATCTCGTGGACGCGTTTCACGCGCACGCTGCGACTGAGGCCAAACTGGTCTTCGGGATCAACATCAGCTCGTGCCGTAAGAAAATGCCGCAGAAACGTGTTCTCTGTCACCACGATCCCCCTTCTTCTTCCTGCTGTTATTGTAGCGCGAATGAAACACGTGCGCTTTTAGATTGCAAACTCGTAAGCAAGCAGGGCACGAACCAACGATCGGCCCAAAATGAAAAGCGTATGAACCGTTCGATCCATACGCTTTTCTCCTGCACGCTTCACCGGCGCCCCCGCGCCTCACGTGCTGGTTTTAGCATGAGCAGCACTTTCGAATGCCTTTCGCGCACCTGCCCCCACAGATACGCGAACACTCGATAGCGTGCTATTCGGCGGCGTCCTTAACTGCTGCTGCAGCGGCATCATCGGTGACCTTGTTCGCGAGTTCATTGACCTTTGCAACAAAGTCTGCACGCTGTTCAGGGGTCATAGCCTGAAGTTGCGCAGCTAGTGCTTCATCACGCATCTGACCAAAGGCATCATTCGCCTTATGCTTGAGCTCGGTATTGAGCTCTTTTCCCTGCTCGACCGTAAGCTCCCCTTTTTCGATAAGATTGTTCACGAGCTCATTAGCGCGCTCGCCACCATAGGCCAGTGCACCCACACCCGCGAGAAAAATATCTTTGAACCCATCACGAATATCTGCCATGAGAGGCACCACCCTTCTTTTCCTATGATCACTTGCATTCCCTGCGCATATTAGTGTAGCTGCTTTTCAGTCCCGCGTTTCAGGCTTTGCCAGAAATGAGCAAACCGTAACCGGTGTGTAATTTTACCGTCTCGAGCACGCGACCCTTTAGCGGAATAAAGTGCCCTTCTGACGCTTAACTGCCCGCTTCGAAGTTCGCACGCAATCGAGTTTTAATAGACTCGACCTAGTTGAGATTTTCGAACCTCAGCTCGTTATTCATCTTTCTGGGATAGGAGAAGGTCCATGGGATTTCTCGAAGGTAAGACCGCTATCATCACCGGCGGCGGCCGCGCTGTCTTGAAGGACGGCTCATGCGGATCGATCGGCTACGGCATTGCTACCGCATACGCGAAAGAAGGCGCGAATCTGGTCATCACTGGGCGCAACGTCCAGAAGCTCGAAGATGCGAAAGAGGAGCTCGAGCGCCTCTACGGCATCAAGGTGCTTCCGATCCAAGCAGACGTGAGTGCTGGCAACGACAACGCCGCAACCGTGCAGAACGTCATCGATAAGACCATCGAAGAATTCGGCCGCATCGATGTGCTCATCAACAACGCACAGGCTTCTGCTTCGGGCGTTTCCCTTGCGGAGCACACAACCGACCAGTTCGACCTGGCGATCTATTCTGGCCTCTATGCTGCGTTCTACTACATGCAGGCATGCTATCCGCACCTGAAAGAGACTAAGGGCACCGTTATCAACTTCGCCTCTGGAGCAGGGCTCTTCGGCAATGTTGGACAGTGCTCCTACGCCGCTGCAAAAGAAGGCATTCGCGGCCTCACGCGCGTCGCAGCCAATGAATGGGGCGCCGATGACATCAATGTGAACGTTATCTGCCCGCTCGCTTGGACCGCACAGCTCGAGAACTTCGCCGAAGCTTACCCCGATGCGTTCGAAGCGAACGTCCACATGCCCCCCATGGGCCACTATGGCAACGTCGAGACCGAGATCGGTCGTCCGTGCGTTCAGCTCGCATCGCCCGACTTCAAGTTCATGTCCGGCGAGACCATCACGTTGGAAGGCGGCATGGGCCTGCGCCCCTAGTTCGCGCTCACAACTCCGCTTCACCGAGCCCGATGTGCCTTGCATGTCGGGCTCTTTGTTTCAAACGATTTACAATTCGCGAGCTTCGCGTATTTCGGTGCTATCGTTATGCCACTTGCAAAAAATATCTGATCGAAAGAGGTCTACTATGGGAAAGCTCGAAGGGAAAGTCGCTATCGTCACCGGCGGCACGCGTGGCATCGGATTCGGCATCGTGGAGAAATTCCTTGCTGAAGGCGCAAAGGTCGCCCTGTTCGGATCACGCCAAGAGACCGTTGATGCAGCACTCGAAAAGATCAAGCAGAACGATCCTGAGGCTCCGGTCATGGGCCTTCATCCTGCCCTTACCGATCCTGACGAGATCGCAGCTGCCTTCAAGAGCGTGGTCGATACGTTCGGTTCACTCGACATCCTGGCGAACAATGCTGGCACCGATTCACGCACCAAGCTGGTTGACTACACGCTCGAAGAGTTCCAGAAGGTCATGCGCCTCAACGTTGAAGCAACCTTCGTGTGTTCGCAGGCTGCTGCTCGCATCATGATCGAACAAGGAACGGGTGGTGCGATCATCAACACCTCTTCGATGGTGAGCATCTACGGCCAGCCTGCTGGATGCGCCTATCCTACCTCGAAGTTCGCAGTGAATGGCCTCACCAAATCGCTCGCGCGCGAACTCGCGCCGCATAAGATTCGTGTGAATGCAGTTGCACCTGGCGTTACGCATACCGATATGGTCGACGCGCTGCCTCGCGAGGTCATCGAGCCGCTCATCAAGACCATCCCGCTCGGACGCATGGGCGAGCCTGAGGATATCGCGAACGCGTTTGCCTTCCTTGCATCCGACGAGGCAAGCTACATTTCTGGCGACGTGCTTTCCGTGGACGGCCTTTCCCGCTCATAACCCAAAGCGCAACCTATCATAGCCACAGAAGCGGGTGCAGCACGAAGCTGTCCCGCTTCTTTCGTTGTGCGCTAAAAAAGTGACAAACTACCCGGTCGTTCATCATCTTTAGGTATAGTAAAAGCAAGCTACTGAAGGAGTTCAAACATGCAAGACGTTTTTACACTGAAGAATGGTGTGACCATGCCGCACATCGGGTTCGGCACCTACAACACCTCGGACGACGAAGCATGCCGCGTGGTATGCGATGCTGTTGAGGTTGGCTATCGCCTGATCGATACCGCCGCAATTTACGAGAACGAAGCCGGTATCGGGCGTGCGCTTGCAACGTGTGGCGTGCCGCGCGAAGAGCTCTTCATCACGTCGAAGGTTTGGAACACGCATCGCGGCTACGACAAGACCATGGAATCGTTCAATGCATCGTGCGAACGCTTGGGCGTGGACTATCTCGACCTTTTCTTGATCCACTGGCCCGCGAACGAAAAGCAGTTCGGCGCCGAGGCTGAAACGATCAACGCGGATACCTGGCGCGCTCTCGAGGATCTCTACAAGAACGGCGATGTACGTGCGATCGGGCTTTCGAACTTCAAACCGCATCATATCGAAGCGCTCTTGAAGCATGCCGAGATCGAACCGATGGTCGATCAGATCGAGTTCTATCCTGGACGCATTCAAACGGAAACGCTCGAGTACTGCCTTGAGCGTGACCTGGTAGTTGAAGCGTGGAGCCCGCTTGGACGCGGCAAGACCCTTACGAACGAAGCGATCGCAGAGATCGGTGCGCGTTATGGAAAATCGAACGCGCAGGTGTGCTTGCGATGGCTCATCCAGCTCGGCATGCTTCCCCTTCCGAAGTCGGGCAACATCGAGCGCATGAAACAGAACCTCGAGGTCTTCGACTTCGAGCTCACGCCTGAGGAAATGGCGGTCATTTCTGCACAGGAGAACCCCACGGGGCGCTTCTGGGATGCGGACGAGATCGACTTCTAAATTCGCGCCTACTCTCCCGCAAATTACCATCTTATGCAAGCAAAAAGCCCGAGCATGATGCCCGGGCTTTTTTCGGTCATGACCTCCGCTTGAAAGCGCAGGTAGATTCCTTAGGATCGACTCCTAGTAACCTGACGTCAGGCTTGAAGGGAAGATCGCTTCTTGCAGAACTTCACCAGAATCGTCAGCCAGCTGCCATTTGCCGTTCTTCTTCTCGACCTCGAAATCAACGATATCGGTTTCCGTGGTAGGAAGCGCCTTGATGGTGTCGATGACCAACTGACCGATCTTCTCGTTCATCTGCGTTTGAGACAAGCCCGTCAATGATCCATCGGTGCTTGCCTGCTGCGCTGCTGCAACCAGAGCGCTCTGGAACTGTCCCAGATCCTTTGAGGTGAACTTGACGCTTACCGTTGCCTTGTCACCATCAACCTTCACGCCCTCGATCTGGTAATCGAAATCGCTGAAGATCGCTTCGTAGGCATCGTTCGCCGTGATGCCGTATGTGCTCAATGCCTGGAATTCGGCTGATCCGCCCGCGATCTCTTCGATCGCCGCAGCATCAACGTTCTTGATCTGGTCGAGTTCGCTCGTGACCGCATTACGCGCAGCCTCTTCGCTGTTCTCAGCACAACCAGACAAGAACACGCAGCAGCATGCAACAACAAATGCAACTACCGCAAGTGCTGCTTTATGCGCCCATGACCAAGTGGTTCTTTCCATGTGGTCTCCTCTCGTTCTTTATCAGATGCCCTCATTGTAGCAACACTTCAGGTGATGAATGGCGTGACAGCCCAACAAAACCCATTGTCTTTTCGTTGCTATTCCGAGGACGTATTCCCTTGACAACGGTAGGCTCAATCGCTCTTCTAGCGAACGAGCTTCCATTCTTTGTTCAGGGCGAACGTTTCGATGCCTTCGAGATACGTCCTTTCGTTTGCGGGTAGCGCTGCTCGCGCAAGATCGAAGAGCAATTCGATCCAGACACGCAAGCTCTTTGCCTTCTCGCCATAGAAACGCGCTTCATATCCGCGCGAACGAATCGCATCGATCGCCTCTTCCACTGCTCGTTCATCAAGCAGCCAGATGTCTTCACCTTGCGCATCTTGGCAAACACCAAGCTCCTGCTCGAGCGCGCGCATGCTCTCCTCGCTGTAAAAGAGCCCCTTTATGAGCGCGGCATAGCCCGTCAGATACTCCTGCGGCAAGGAATCCGCTGGACGTATCTCGACAAACCGCTTCAAGCGCACATCGGGCCAGAACATGGAAATAAGATGCTCGATATCAGCCTTCGTCATGGCGGTATTCTCGTAGATCTCGCCCGCGCTGCGCGTAGACTCAGCCTGTTCCACAGTGGTCCCATCCGGCTGCTTCGCATTGATGAAAATAGGCGAGGTCGAAAGCAGCCAATCGGCATACGCTCCGAACCCGAACCCTGGCTTGAAAACACCCGGCACCACACCACAGCGATCATCGTCGACATTGCGCCATACCGCTAGGCGAACGAGCGGATAGGCACCCACTTCACGCTCGTATACCGCCACGTTGTCCGCTATCGCGCCAAGGATCGGAGCGAGCGCGCTTGCGATGCGCATCTTACGCACAGCATCTGCTTCGCTGGTGTAATCGATCGAGACCTGCGTGGAAGCCGAGGCGCGCATCATGCGCAAACCGAGCGTTCCCAGGTTTGCAAAATGCTTGTCCATCAGGCGATATCGTTCTTTAGGAATAAGCGTGAGCTCTTCTGCCTTGCGCGTAGGGTGGTAGCCCGCATTCACCAGCTTCGCCCCATGCGCAGAAAGGTACGGGTCGATCGCAGCGCGAAAGTGCTCGTAGGCAGCTTCGATCCGCGCCACTTCGGAAAACGGCGCGATCGAGATCTCTATCTGAGAAGAGGGTTCGAGGGTGATCGATGCCTCTTCATTGGCGCAACCGATCAGTTCACCTTCTGAATTCTGGTAGATGATCGGATAGGTGGAAAGCAGATGTTCGAGCACCTCATGCACCCCAGGAATAGAGCCCTGCGCTGCATAGGTGAAAGGGGTCCCGTCGCTGGTCACGATGATGAAATGCTCGACCTCGACGCCGAGTCTCCGATCGTTCTCCTTCGATCCCGATTCGAAATATGCGATGAGCGATGAGCGATTCTTTTCAGCTTCCGTCATGGTCTCCCCTTACGCAATTCAGAAAAAGTTCAAATTTTTGTAAGTTAGCTCTTCATATTACATCAGAAATTTTTCAAGTTTTATTGAGGTTCGACTTTCACACTAAAGCGTAAACAAGCATTCCGCCCTGAGTGAAGGAAGTTCTTATGCCTCATCTTGGTTCGTCTCTTCAGCTCCACACTTTCTTGCGATCATCTGCGCAAACGCTGAGCGCTTCTCGCTGCTGCTTGCGCGCTGAACGGCAAAGACGCCCCCAGCGAACAAAACGATTCGTGCACCTTTTCATGGCGCTCTGCCTAGGGGCATGCCTTGCCTGCCTGGCCTTGCCGGGAATCGCTTCGCCCGCAGAGGCCGATGAGGCGCGCCCTTCTGCGGCTCGCATACTCTATCATTTCGCCGAACCCGATCAGATAGAGCCGAACGTACCCTTCACCGATCGAACCATCGATCTCACCTCTGTTAGCTCAGGCGAAAGGTGGTGCGATAGCGAGCATACCTATATCCGCGCGAACTGCCACCCCGCGCTTCTTGCCACCTCAAGCGATGAAGGACGCTTTCGCGTGCTCAAGGACTATGCGAGCACGAGCGAAATGGGAAAAGGCGCGCAGGATATCACCGCCGAGGCAACCTATAACGCTGAAGAGGGCATCGTAGAGCTCCCCGCTCACTACGCCGAGGATGACCTCACTGTTGCGTGGTATGTGCCGATCGACCAAAAGCGCACCGAGCTTCCTGTAAACGTGAAGATCGCAAAATCGATCGATGGTGTTGCTTCCGAGAAGACCCTCGAGCAGGTTTTCAGCGCCGATGCTCCTACGATCAACCTCAAGCTCTTCGATGACGAAGAGAAAGCCTCGCATGTCGAGACCATTCGCGTTACGCAAGGAGGCAGCGAGCTTTCGCAATATGTCTATCAAAACGGCTCGATCTGCATAAGCGCTTCGCCACTCGGAGGAACGATCGAAATAGTGCTGGATGATGGGAACGAAACACAGGCGCAAAGCGAAGACCAGGAGAGCGCTTTCAATACCGAACCTCCCCTGTTCAGCCTCTTCAGCGCCGCGAACCCGGTGGTAGGAGAGCGCTTCTCCATCGATGCGGATTCCGCCTTCATCCGCACCTGCGAACCTGGCGGGAACATGGCAACGGTCATGGGTTGGCCCGAGAAGAGCAGCACCTATGGATTCGCCATCCATTTCACCCGCTGCGCGAACCCTGAAGTGGTGAACGCCGACCAAAGACATGTTGCGCCTGGCGGAGTCGTTCACACCCCCGGAGGAGGCAGTTACGATTACACCTACGTGAAGGGTTGGCACTTCGCTTGGGGTGAGTGCGGCGGAAACGTCGACAACAACGGTGCAGGAGAGCCGAAGGTACAGAGCGGCTGGGTCGAGGTGACCGCAGTCGATTATGCCACTCAAACGGTGAACTATCGATTCTTCTTAGACGTTTGCTCCGATATCGATGGGCACAACATGCAGAATATCGTAGGCACCTTCCAGGTTCACGAAGATCTTGTCGGATATCTCAAATTGGACAAGCAGAGCATACTGCCTGATATTTCGGACAACAATCCTTGCTATTCGCTTGCAGGAGCAAAGTATGGCATCTACGCAGACGAAGCATGCACCGATCTCAAGCAAACGCTCACTACCGATGCGCAAGGATGCGCGCGCTCGAAAGCATTGCCTGTGGGCACCTATTACGTAAAGGAGCTTTCGTCTCCAACCGGCTTCGCGCTCGACACGGTCCCCCATGAGGCGATCGTTTCAGCTGGTAAAACGAATGAAGTAACGCTCGATGAAGTCCCACAAAACGACCCGACCCCTATCCTGCTCGCTAAGCATGATTCTGACTACGCCTACAACGACAGCTACAACAACATCCAAGGAGGCGCAAGTTCCTTCGCCGGCGCAGAATTCACGATCCGCTTCTTCCCCACGCTCGAGAGCGAGTATGGCAAGATCGACCCGCTGCGCACCTGGGTCGTAACGACCGATGAGCGCGGCATCATCGATTTGCGTAAAGGTGATGGCTGCAAGATCAGCGGTGATGATTTCTTCTATGACACCACGGGCACGATCACGCTGCCGATAGGCACGTATGAGATCCGCGAAACAAAAGCGCCCACGGGCTACAAGATCAATGAATCGGCCGTCGTACGGACGGTCACGGGATGCGCGAACAGCGTGGAAGCGGTCTCGAGCTACAACACCCCGATCATCGTTGACAGCATCATGCGTGGTGGAATTGAACTTGAAAAGCGTGATGCAGAATCGGGGCTACAAAGCGCCCTTGGATCAGGCACGCTGGACAACACCACCTTCACCATCACCAACAACAATAGCCACGAGGTCAAGGTCGATGGCATCTTCTATCAGCCAGGAGAAGTATGTGCCACGCTCGTAGCGAAGGAGGGCAAAGCGGCGCTCGCGCCTACCACCCTGCCCTACGGCGAATACACGCTCACCGAGGTGAGCGCAGGCGATGGCTACAACCTTTCGGATAGCGCCCCGCGACCGTTCAGCATAACTGCCGACGGACAGATCGTTCGCTTCTCCGATAGTGCCGAAGGCACGCATGAAGGCGCATTCAAGAATTTCGTGAAACGCGGTGATATCAATTTCATCAAAGTTCGTGAGGCGAACAATGAGCGCCTGGTCGGCGTGCCGTTCAAGATAACGTCGCAGACCACCGGTGAAGCGCACGTAGTCGTCACCGATGCCAATGGCGAGATCGACACTTCTTCTGCCTTCGTGAAACATACGCATGAGACCAACGCGAACGACGAAGAGGAAGGGCGCAAAGCTGGCCGTGGCGTGTGGTTCGGCAAAGCGAGCGATACCTTCACCACCGAAGCGCGTGATGACCTGGGTGCTCTCCCTTACGACACCTACACGCTCGAAGAGCTTCCGTGCGCCGCTAACGAAGGGCTCGAGCTTGTAACCACCACGTTCTCGATCTATCGCGAACAGCAGCGTCTCGATTTCGGCGTGATCGAAAATCACGATCCCGCACAGCCTTGGATCGTTACCACCGCTTCCGACGCGAATGACCACGACAAGCTCGTGAGCATCGCGCAAGAAGGAGCGATCAACGACCACGTGCGCTATGGAAACCTCAAGGCCAACAGCACATACACCTTGCGCGCAACGCTCGTGGATCCTGAAACAGGAAGCCAGCTTGAAGGTGCTGCAGGCGAAACAACGTTCACCCCGAGCGCAGCGAGCGGCACGACCGAGGTAAAGATCCCTCTCGATGGTCTTACAGAAGCACCTCAAGATGTGGTCGTATACGAGACGCTCCTGAAGGATGATGAGGTCATCCTCGAACACCACGAAAGAGACAACAGCGAACAAACCGTGTCAACCACAAAGCCACGCATCGCAACGACTGCGCTCGATGAGAGCGATGGCGATCACGAGATATTGAACGACGCCGAAGTGCACGTGATCGATACCGTAGCATTCGAGAACCTCAGCCCCGGCAAATCGTACCGCGTTATAGGAACACTCATGAAGAAAGAGGCTAACGAACAAGGCGATGTCCAGGCCGTCCCGCTAACCGACGAGGCAGGCGCTGTTATCTCGAGCGAAACCACCTTCACCCCGCAAGCAGAACATGGCTCGATCGAGGTCTCTTTCAACTTCAATGCAAGCGCACTTGAACCAGGAACAGAACTGGTCGTCTATGAAAAGCTCCTGTGCGATGAAACCGAGATCGCCACGCATGAAGATCCCGAAGACGAGAATCAGACCGTGCGCATCGTTGCTCCCGAAGAGCCTCTTACGCCGTCGAACCCCGATGAACCCGTTCCTGCTTCCGAAACCCCTACTCCCGAACAAAAAGGTACCTTTGCCAAGACCGGAAGCGCTTTGGTGCCCCTGCTCGTAGCAGCGGGGATCGTGGCCCTCAGCGGCGCTGTTCTCGTGGGGATATCCTATCGCCACTACCTGCGTGGGCGTTCCATCACAAACGCTATCGCACGCAACATGCTCGGCGATGACCGAAGGCAACCGTAAAGCCAGCACCCCTCCTGACCTGCCCCTTCAATCCCAGAAACGTCCTGGAGAACCACCATGTTGTCTTCACGCTCTCGGAAATACCTCAGTTTCGCTCTCGTGGCGATCCTGCTGACCATGATCGTATCCTGCCTTCCGCCGCTCAGCTTCTGTACCGTGCACGATGCAGAAGCAGCCACGCTCAAGCGCGGTGATGTTGCGCGCGCCGCATCGAATGGGATCGTGCTCGACAGCGACCTTCATACCAAGACGCCGATCTTCAATAAGACGATGAGCACTACGCAAGAAAAAGATAAGGAGACCTCCGAAAACGTTTATACCTATTCCTACGCTCTCTCTGTTCCCGCAAAAGGGAATGCTACCTTAGGAACAACCGTCTCAGTGCGTTGGAATGACGTAGGTTTCGATGGCAATGACGACCGAATCGACCTGGTGATCGAATGGCTTCCCGACTCAAAATGGTATTCAGCAACCTCGATCTCGCGCGTACCTCTCCTTCAGCGCTACACCCAAAACGGGTACCATACCGCCGGCATTTGCGTTGGCGTCATAAGCCAAGGAGCAGGGAGCAAAATAAGCTGTGAGGAGCATATACGCATCAACTTCTATAAACATGGGACCACGCAGCGCGCAAAGGGCTCGTTTCTCACCAAGTTCACCGACCTCGACCAAGAAGGCTGGGACGGAGCTTACGGCGATCGCTGGTGCGAGTCGATCGAATTCATTTCCGGCTACGGGCAGAACATGTACGTTCCCAATGAGAACATCCTGAAGATCGGGAAGAATCGCAACGGCGAAGATGCGACCGACTACCGTGCCGTGCGCGAGATGGATGGTTCAAGCCTGAATTCAGGGGTGGTCACGCAGCTCGATTCGGGCGCAGAGTTCTGGTATTACTCAACGCACGGGTGGACCGATATTCTGGATCAATTCGATCCTAAAACGATCACCCTGCAAGCGGGCAATGGCGGACGCGTGCATTGCGCAGGGAAACAAGACAGCATTGCTGTCGGCTGGCGTGGCAATCGCAGCGTCTCTATCGAAGCAAATCGCGGCTACAAGATAGCCGATGTGCGGGTCGATGGACACTCCGTCGGAACACCCAGCTCGTATGCTTTCCAGGATGTCACGACCGGTCGGACGCTTTCCGCTTCTTTCTCCCCTATTTCCTACACCTTCCGCTTTCACGAAAATGGCGGATCAGGCTCCATGGGGGATCTCATCTTCCACTACGACGAACTCAAGAATCTTACTCCAAACTCCTTTGTTCGCACGGGCTATCGATTCACCGGATGGAATACCAGCCCCGAGGGAAACGGCACGCCGTATCTTGACCAACAAGAGATAGCCAATCTCACCTCGGTCGATGGCACCGTGATCGATCTCTATGCGCAATGGGAACCCATTTCTTATCAAGTTTCATTCGATCCGCAAGGCGGAGAAGGCTCGATGGCCAATGAGCGCTTTGCCTTCGATGAGCGAAAGGCGCTTCCTTTCAATCGGTTCGCACGACAAGGCTATCTGTTCGCAGGATGGAATACCGATCCTACTGGAAACGCCCAGGCATACGCTAACGAACAGGAGGTCTGTAATCTTGCGTCAACTGAAGGCAGCGTGATCACGCTCTATGCCCAGTGGAAGCCCATCAACTATTTCGTCTCTTTCGATGCGCATGGCGGCGAAGGCACGATGGATGATCAAGTGCTCACGTTCGATCAACTTGCTCTGCTCAATGCCAATCAGTTCGTTCTCGAAGGATTCCATTGGTTCAAATGGAATAGCAATCCTTCCGTTCCTGAGACTTGGTACGACGATGAAGCGCCTGTTTTGAATCTCGCCAAACGAGCCAACGAAGTCGTTTCACTGTATGCCATTTGGATGGCAAATCGCTGCCTCGTTGTGTTCGAAGGAAACGGCGGCACGGGGCATATGGAGGCGCAATCGTTCGCTTATAACACCGCCGAACCGCTCCATCCCAATACGTTCGAGAAGGAAGGTGCTCACTGGGTTTCATGGAATACCGCACCCGACGGAACAGGAACAAGCTATGAGGACGAACAGCTGGTGAAGAACCTCCGCACGGAAGACAACAGCACGGTCATTCTCTACGCTCAATGGGAAGAGGATATGCCAGAAGAACCCGGCGAGCCCGACCACCCAGACGAGCCAGAAGAACCCGACAACCCCGAAACGCCACCGCAAGACGAATCGAACGAAAACGGGCAAGATCCACCAGCAAACACCACCCCAGAGGAGAATCAATCTCCCGCTGAAGCAGAACCGTCTGATGATGCTGGCACAAGCGGAGATGCCAGCGATGCCTTGGTACCCGCCGAGCCTCAACCCGAGCCAGAGCAAAACGATGCGATCGATGCAGAGCAACAAGGTGAAGCCCACGAAGATGAAGCTGAAGCTCCTCAGCAAACAAGCGCTATAAACAACAATGATCCATCTGTACCAAAGGCTTCATTCGCCAAGACCGGCGCTGCCACGCTCGGCACCATGTGTGTGGCATTCGTGCTCCTTGTCGGCGGCAATGCAATACTCATCATCGGTGCGCACAAACGCAAACGCGCCCGCGAACAGCGCCGTCGCATCTTTCATTCCCTTATCGACTCATGAGACTGCAACGACGGTCCAACAAACTGATGGCAACAGGCCTCTCGCTCGTGCTCGTTGCCCTTGGTTTGTTCATCAGCTTGTTCTTCATGCAAGCGAACGCGAACATCTCTCCCAATCCGAATGGCATCTCATTCGAACACGATGCTCTTGACGATACGGGAGATACCTATGATGACTTCGTTGAGGTCGATTGGCAGCACTGGCGCACAGTCAATCCTGACCTTATCGCATGGGTGAATGTTCCTGGAACAGCGATCAACTATCCTATCTTGCGCGGAGTGAAGGATGATCCTTCCTTCTATCTTCACCATGATATCTATCGCAATTACAGTGTGTTCGGCGTGCCTTATTTGGACACGAGCGATGATGGCGCTGGCTCTGTCTTGAATGCGATCGTCTACGGACACCACATGGACAACGGCTCGATGTTCAGCGATTTCGCAAAATACTCCGATGAAACTTACGCGCGCGAGCATGCTACTATTTGCCTGCAAACACCTGCAGGGAAGCAGCGGTTGAGTGTTGCTTACGTACGCATCATCAATGGGGATGAGGTCGAAAAGCATACGCGCTTCACTGATGAAGAAGCCTTTTGTGCCTGGTACGAAGATGATCGCTCAAAAGCCTGCGTCGTACTCGACAACAGCACCGACCCTCCGTTCGCTGTCACCTTCTGCACTTGCTCATACCACGAGTTCAGCAATGAACGCACCCTCGTCGTATGCGCGCCTATCGACTAAGAGACGACAAACTACCCGATCGTTCGACACCTTTTGAGCGAGCAAGCAGCACGCCTATGGGGCACTTGTAATTACCCGCTATCGCTATTCGCTGGCCTTTTCAGGCAAGCTCATGCGCTTCGCTCCCTCGAACAGCCTATTTATATTGAAGTATGCGGACTCAGAGTAATTTAAGTACCCCATGGGCTCAGCTGCTTGCTCGACCGGAACCTACAAGCGTCTGAACCGCACGGCTCTCGCTCTTCGCCGATCCGCAAACAACTTCGTTAATCTGCTGCAACTAGAGCGCAGATGTTTTCGATGTGGGTGGTGTGGGGGAACATGTCGACGGGCTGGATAGCTTCGAGCTGATAACCCTGTTCGCGCAAGAAGGCCACATCGCGCGCCTGCGTTTTCGGATTGCAGGAAATGTAGACGATGCGGCGCGGGTGCAAGCGGGCAGTTGCTTGCAGGAATTCAAGGCTGGCACCTGAACGCGGCGGATCCATGAAAAGCACGTCGAGCCCTTCGTCTCTTCCTGCCATCTCGTTCATGAATGCCCCGGCATCCTCAGCTACGAACGATGCATTCTCTATACCGTTATGCTTCGCATTGTTGCGCGCATCCACGATCGCAGATGCTACCTTGTCCACGCCGACAACCGAGGCATCATCCTTCGCCTCGGCAGGAACCTTCTCCTGCAGCGCTCGCGCAGCCACCAATCCGATCGTACCGGTGCCACAATAAGCATCAAGAATACGCTCAGTGCCTTGCAGGTGCGCCAGGTCGATCGCTGCCTCGTAGAGCACTTCTGTTTGCACCGCGTTCACCTGGTAGAACGAATGAGAGGAAATACGGAAGCTCAATCCGCACAAACGATCAAGGATGAAGCCCGGCCCATAGAGCGTGCGTTCCTTTCCTTCTCCCAAGATCACGTTCGTTGCGCGCGTATTCACATTCTGAACGATCGTGGTTATCTCAGGACAGCGCTTTACGAGCTCGCGTGCAAAATTCTTTGCACCTGGAAAACCTTCGCCATTGGTTACGAGCGTTACGAGCACCTCATTCGATCGGTGCCCCACTCGCACGATCGCGTGACGTAAGAACCCTTTGCCCGTATCTTCGTTGTAGGGCTCGATCCCATAGCGCATCATCAGCAGACGAATCGCTTGAATGATCTTCTTAGCCACCTGGTTTTCGATCAAGCATTCATCGGTGGGAATGATGCGATGCGTACCCTGCGCATACATGCCACAGAGGATCTCGCGTTGCTCGCTTCGTTTCTTGGCATTCCGCTTGCCCGCTCTTTGTTCCTGGGGGTGCTTCGTATCTTTAGTGTGAGTTCTTGAAGCCGTACGTTTCCCTGGTGCATAGGGCGAAATAACCTTGTTGCGATAGTGGAACGGCTCATCCATACCAAGGATCGGTTGCATGGTTGCGCCATCTTCTGCAAGCGCGTCCGCGAAGAGCTCCTCGATCTCGGCCTGCTTCGAGGTAAGTTGATCGGCATAAGGGATCGTCAGCAGCTGGCAGGCACCACACTGCTTATCAACAG
The DNA here is from genome assembly GCA_900538545.1 of uncultured Eggerthella sp. GTDB lineage: Bacteria > Actinomycetota > Coriobacteriia > Coriobacteriales > Eggerthellaceae > Anaerotardibacter. The sequence goes on from UPYK01000006.1 coordinate 16,447, forward strand.
GGCAAAACTGCCCAGCTTTCAGCGCTTTATCGCGCTTCGTGATGCTCGGTTTCGAATCGGGCTTTCTCGCAGAAGCAGATCTTTTCTTACGCGTAGATCGATTAGCTACGCTGCCCTTCGATCTGCTCTTTGATCTGGCGTTTGATTTCTTTTGTTCCATGTGATGAATCACGCACAAGCTTCGAACGAGCTAGGCGATACCGCGCTTCACACTACGACGTTTACGCTTAGGCTCTTCAGTCGGTTCACGAAAATCGAGCATGAGTTGCTCTTGGATCGCACCTTGCTCAGCTTCAGGAACGCGCTCGATGTCTTTCACCGTCCAGCTGACTGCCCCAGAACCATGCAGCTCGAGCATCTTGTAGCGTGCGTCTTGGATATTCTGCTTGGATCCAGCGCGATACTCGCTCTCAAACTCGATCGAGCTTGAAGCAGGCGCAGCGCCTTGAGGAGAAACGATAGTTGCACGGTATTTCATGATTTATCCCTCCCCTTTTCGCATGCAATCACGTAGCTGAATGCAGCGATGCAATTCCTTCGCGCTAACCTTATCATACCCAAGCACAGGCACCCAAAAGCCCAGCAAAAAGAACGTATTGGATCGCTGAAATTCCACGCTTGCGCTTCTTGACTCTCCATCGCGCAAACCTGAAATGCACGAACCAGCTTGCTAGACAAGGCGAACGAACTTGCGCTTTCCTACCTGGATGACCGCGCCCTCAAGCATGCCTGGCTCAACGTTGTACGCTTTCGGTGCCAGCGCTTCGCCGTTCACCTTCACGCCACCGCCATCGATCAAGCGGCGTGCTTCACCTACCGAGTTCGCCATGCCGGCATCACTGATGAGCTTCGCAACATACACAAGCCCTTCGTCGTTCGGCGTAAGGTCAGCAGCAAACTCAGGAATATCTTCCGGTACATCATGCTGTTTGAACACGCGATCGAATGCAGCCTCCGCTTCCTTTGCTGCTGCTTCATCGTAGTAGGCAGCAACGATATTCTGCGCGAGCTCGCGCTTCACCTTGTTTGGATGGAGCGAACCATCAGCAAGACCCGCTTCAATCGCGTCGATCTCGTCGACCGATTTCGTGGAAGCAAGGCGATAGTATTTCACCATCAATTCATCGGGAATGGACATGACCTTGCCGAACATATCGTTCGGTTCATCGGTAAGGCCAATGTAATTACCGTAGCTCTTCGACATCTTCTGAACGCCATCGGTGCCTTCGAGCAGCGGCAAGGTGAGACAAACCTGCGGTTCCTTGTCCATCTTCTCCATGAGCTCACGACCGGCAAGCAGGTTGAACAGCTGGTCGGTGCCGCCCAGTTCAACATCAGCATCGATGCATACCGAATCGTAGGCCTGCATGGTGGGATAGAGGAACTCGTGCAAGCTGATCGGCTGATTGTTGTTGTAGCGCTTCGTAAAATCGTCACGCTCAAGGATGCGTGCGACCGTGAAATTGGATGTGATCTTCAACAGACCCTCAAGATCGAGCGCAAGCAGCCATTCAGAATTGAAGCGCAACGTGGTCTTTTCAGGATCGAGGATCTTGTACGCTTGCTCGATATAGGTCTTTGCGTTCTGCTCGACCTGCTCGCGCGTAAGTGGCGGACGCGTAACATTGCGACCTGAAGGATCGCCAATGAGCGCCGTGCCATCGCCGATGATAAGCGTGACCTGATGGCCCAGATCTTGGAACGCGCGCAGCTTGCGCAGCGGAACAGCATGACCAAGATGCAGATCGGGAGCCGTTGGGTCAACGCCCAACTTGATATTGAGCGGCTTATTGCGCTCAAGCTTTTCCATCAGGGCTTTTTCAGGAATAATCTGAGCTGCGCCAGAAGCGATCACACGGAACTGTTCTTCTGCTGAAATCATCGATCCTCTTTCGTTATCTTCGTGTGTAGTCTCATCTTTCGTACGGATAATCAGGATACCGCAAAAGCGCTCGATTCGATGCTTGAACGCTCCTAATGGCACGGGGTTTTACGTATAATCCTCGCTATCTGCTCAGATGCGAATGAAGATACTCGAACCTGCAACCGAGCGCCTTAGCGCATGCGCAGTTCCCAGAATGCTACGGCCGATGCAGCCGCAACATTGAGCGAGTCGATACCTTCCCGCATCGGGATCTTCGCAACAAGATCCGCCATCTCGATCGTACGCTGCTGCAATCCTTCACCTTCAGTTCCAAGCAATACCGCAAGTTTTTCAGGACGCTGCAAACGCGCATCGTCCAAAAAGACCGATTCATCATGTAACGCAAGCGCCACGGTAGTGAAGCCTTCGTGTTTCAGCGCCGCTACACCCGATTCGCGCCAGTCTTCCACCGTGCCAGGAAAACGCGTCCACGGAACTTGGAAGACCGTTCCCATAGAAACGCGGATCGCACGACGATAGAGCGGGTCGCAACAACCCGGCGAAATGATGAGCGCATCGAAGCCAAGCGCAGCCGCATTGCGGAAGACCGCACCCACATTCGTATGGTTCGTAATATCTTCGAGCACGGCAACACGATGAGCATCTGCCAGCAGATCGGCAAGACTTGGCAGGGGTTTACGCTTCATGGCACAGAGCACCCCACGCGTAAGTTCGAAACCCGTGAGTTTCTCTATCTCATCTGAGGGCGCAACAAAGATAGGAATGCTCTCGTCGTTCGTGCTGCCACCCGCACCTGCCTTCTCTTCCAAAGCATACTGCGTTTCAATACGCTCGATCAAGCGCGCACTGCGCTGCAAGCGGTGTTCAGGAATCAGAAGCGAGAGCGGCTCATAGCCCGCATCAAGCGCGCGGACGATGACCTTCTCGGATTCTGCGATGAAAATGCCTTTCTCTGGCTCCAGTCGATTGCGCAGCTGGACTTCAGTAAGGCTCACATACGCCCCAAGCCGCTCATCTTCTAAGGTTTCAACACGAATGACCATTGCTACGCTTCTACTCTAACCGTCATTAGAATTCGCCATTCTCTAGAATGGCAACGCATTGAACGTCCTGCTCTTCGCAAAGCCGAATGAGTTTGCGATCGAGCGTAAACAGCGTTGCACCGAAACGGCGTGCCAGCACAAAATAGAACATATCGTAGGAGGAATGATTCAATCGAATGCTCTCAGAAAGCACTTCCTCTTGAAGCTCCTGAATCGAATAGTACTCATTGACGAGGGCGGTCGACTCAGCAAGATAGCTCTGAACGTTTTCGATAGGAATAAGACCGTGCCTACACAATTTTCGAAATACGCTTACGACTTCAGCGCGAAGTAATTCGCAACTGATCACCTTCTCTTCTGAGAGCATGAGCGCGCGAAAAGCCATTCCTTCCTCCGTCTTGCGCACCATATCGCATGCGGCACTTGAATCAAGAACTATCATCGTGCCTCCTCCTTACGGATCTCTGCAAGAATATCTGCGGAGGACGGAGCCAATTCTGAAACTGGAATAGCTGGTAACTTGTCGATCCGTTCGAAAAGACGCTGGCGCTTCTCGATATAGTTCGGTTTTTCGCCACACCTGCTTCGAGAACTCGATCGATCGTGCGGGGCAAAATCTCTGAACCCTAAATAATCCTCGAGGATCGTGAGCGCCTGCTGAGAGATGCTCCTGTTCTCACGAGAAGCGCAACGACGAAGCTCTTCATACACTTCTGTTGGGCAATCTTTGACCTGTAACGCTGGCATCTTCATCACCTTCTTTCTTTGCCTCTAGTATAGCATGCTTTTTGCATTCATTTCTCATTCATAATGAATCATTGCTAAAACGTGAGCATATTTAGTTACCAAAACAGCCTGATGAACAAAAATCTTCCCCCGAAGAAAAGCTTTTGCGTGCGCCTGCTCAACCGCCAAAACAGCCTTGCGCACAAGAGAAGCTTTTACGTGAGCATATTCAGCGCCAATGCAACACAATAAACAAGAAAAGCCCTCCTTAAAGGAGAGCTTTTCTCAAGTGTACGGATTATCCGAAGGAGGGATTACATCATGCCCATTCCGCCGCCCATGCCGCCACCGGCAAGTGCAGACAGGTCGGGACCTTCAGCAGGAATCTCATTCACGGTTGCCTCGGTGATGAGAATGAGCGCCGCAACAGATGCTGCAGACTGAAGCGCCGTACGGGTCACCTTCACGGGGTCGTTCACACCCATGGCGATCATGTTGCCCGTCTCACCGTTCGCGAAGTTCACGCCTTCGCCTGCCGGCAGGCCCTTCACCTTCTCGACCACCACAGAGCCTTCGTAGCCCGCGTTGGACGCGATCGCGCGCATCGGAGCTTCGAGCGCTTTGCGGATGATATCAACGCCGACCTTCTCGTCGTTATCGGAGACGGTAAGCTTGTCGAGTGCAGGGATCGCATTCACGAGCGCAACGCCGCCACCAGCAACGATGCCTTCTTCAACAGCTGCACGGGTTGCCTGCAGTGCGTCCTCGATACGGCTCTTCTTCTCCTTGAGCTCGGATTCGGTAGCAGCGCCAACCTTCAGCACCGCAACGCCGCCGGAGAGCTTAGCCAGACGCTCCTGGAGCTTCTCGCGATCGAACTCGGACTCAAGGCGCTCGAGTTCAGCGCGCATCGAAGCGATACGAGCATCGACTGCAGCCTTATCGCCCGCGCCATCGATGATGACCGTGGTGTCCTTGGTGACCTTGACGGTCTTCGCAGTGCCCAGATCCTCGAGCTTCACATCAGCAAGCGTCATGCCGAAGTCCTTGGAAACGACCTTGCCGCCCGTAACGACTGCGATGTCCTCGAGGATGCGCGAACGACGATCGCCGAAGCCCGGAGCCTTGATCGCAACCACGTTCAGGGTGCCGCGCAGCTTGTTCAAGAGCAGTGTGCCCAGTGCTTCGCCCTCAACATCTTCAGCAACGATGAGGAGCGGACGGCCTGATTTCATGACCTGCTCGAGCAGCGGGATAAGATCCTGGATAGAGGAAACCTTAAGATCGGTGAGCAGGATGAAGGGATCTGCGAGCACTGCTTCCATGCGCTCGGTATCGGTTGCCATGTAAGGTGAGATGTAACCGCGATCGTACTGCATGCCTTGCACGATATCGATATCGATGCCAAAGGTCTGAGACTCTTCAACAGAGATCGCACCATCTTTGCCAACGGCTTCCATAGCCTCTGCGATCTTCTTGCCGATAACCTCATCACCTGCGGAAATGGTGCCGACGTTCGCCACCTGATCTTCGGTGGTAACTTCCTGCGCCGAAGCTTTGATCGCATCGACCACTGCCTCGGTTGCCATTTCGATACCACGACGAATGCCAAGCGCATCAGCGCCAGCGGTCACGTTGCGCAGACCCTCTGCTACGATCACGTCGGCAAGCAGGGTTGCGGTGGTGGTGCCATCGCCTGCAACATCGTTGGTCTTCACGGCTGCTTCACGAACGAGCTGAGCGCCCATGTTCTCCACGGGATCCTCAAGGTCGATCTCGCGCGCTACCGTAACTCCATCGTTGGTGACGAGCGGAGCGCCGAAGGAGCGCTCAAGCGCAACGTAGCGGCCCTTCGGACCAAGCGTCACCTTGACTGCATCGGAAAGCTTCTTAACGCCAGCAGCCATACCGCTGCGGGCGTCTGCATCGAACAAAATCTCTTTTGCCATTAGTTGAATTCCTTTCGAATTGATACGTGAATCTAATTCACAGAACGTTTATGAATGAGGTGCTTAATCGGTGTAGACCGCGTAGATATCATCGGCGCGAAGGATGAGCACTGCTTCTCCATCAACATCTACTTCAGTTCCGCCATACTTGCCATAGAGAACGCGATCGCCCTCTTTCACGGGCATAGGAAGGTGCTGGCCCTTGTTGTTGATGCGGCCTTCGCCAACAGCGAGAACGACGCCGGTCTGCGGCTTCTCCTTAGAATCAGGAGCGATGTAGAGGCCACCTGCCGTGGTTTCCTGAGCTTCGTCCTGCTTAACGATGATGCGATCACCAAGCGGCTTCAGATTCATATACGTACTTCCTTTCCTTTAACGCATTCGCCTTTGAATGCCTTGTTACCCTCGTTTGCTGGCTGACTGTCCGAGTTAGTTCGCTTCACATAAGCGTAAACAGCGCCAGATACGAATTAGCACTCTCACTTGAAGAGTGCTAACACAGACTATACTAACAACTTTTTACCCGATTTCAAGCAGAGCGTATGAAAATGTTAGTATTCGTCACTTAGATTCATAAAACGGTAACTTACCGCCGCCGAAGCACACAAATCGTGCATAAATCCTTCAGACAACTATCTGAAATCTCGCTGCCCTGGTTGTTTGAGGCTCAGAGGCTGTTGCATGATTCAGGGTAATACTCTGCTTGCTATAATGAACGCTATCACCGTCTCAACCGACCCGTGAGCACCGATTCAACCAACGAGGACAAGGACTTTGAGCGAACACCAATGACCGCTGATAGCAACGACACCTTCGAATATCGTCCAGCGAGCGCCTACGAACGAGCCGAGGCTCGCAGGCATCATTGGGCTGTTGCTATCGGCCTTCAGGCCGTTGATGGCTTGGAGGTTTCCCCGTATTTGCGCGAGCTGGCAAAAGGATACCAAACAGGAACGTACACCCTCGACCAAACCGGCCAGCTGATCCGCAGCCATTATGCAGAGCATCGTTCAAGCGTTGAAGGCAAACATGCTGACGAAGGCACCATGGAAGCCGACCTGGTCAGTCAGCGCATCGCCGAGCTCTTGACCGCCTCACCCTTCGTCCTTGATCCTGAAGTGCTCTCGCAGATTCACAGCTATCTCTTCCAAGATCTCGATCCAGATATTTACCACCCTGGGCAATTCAAAACGGAGCGCATGATCAAACAAGAAGAGATCCTCAATGGCGATAGCGTGCTCTACGCGGATCCTTTGGCTTATGAGATGTCCTTGCGCATGTATTTCAACTCTGAACGCGAAAAAGATTATGGCGTGGAGCTTGCGGGTGAGGCGCTCGAATCATTCGTGCGAAGCATCGCTTTTATGTGGCAGATTCACCCCTTCTGGGAAGGTAACACGCGCACCATAGCGGTTTTCTCCGAGCTATATTTGAATCATCTCGGATTCCGCGTGAACAATGCGCCCTTCGAAGAGCATTCCCGCTACTATCGCGATGCGCTCGTACGTGCGATGTATCGAAATGCCAGTGCCGAAATCTCGCAAGATGCTCGTTATCTCACCTGGTTCTATGACAACCTGTTGAACGATGCAGGACATGCGCTTGAACGCGAAGACCTGATCTGCAGCGCGCTCTTCGAAGACCCGTCTCTTTTGAAGAATCTCTCCCCCGAAGACGCGCTCATTAAGTAGCACACAGTAAGTGACGATAGTGGCAATAAAGCCAAGAAAAACCCTGTCAGCCTTGTCAGCGACACGCGTTATTTACGCATAAAACTTTGCCTTTGGGAAAGGCGGCTCGACGGCGCGCTTGAATGCGTAGGAGTTCGTGCGACGAATCGCGTAGGCCACTTCTTCAGGATCGAAACCTGCTGCAACGATCTCTTCGGCGGACTTGCCCTGCTCGAAGTGAGCGATCAGGATCTGGTCGAGCGTAGCATAATCGATGCCGAGCGCCTTCTCGTCTTCGGCGCCAGGTGAAAGCTCTGCGCTGGGCGGTTTCGTGATGATATGCTCAGGAATGGGCGGAACCTTGCCTTCTGCAACCGCACGCTCGTTCACCCAGCGGGAAAGCGCGAACACATCGGTCTTGTACAGGCCGCCGATGGGAGCGAACGCACCTGATGTATCGCCATAGAGCGTCGAGAAGCCCATGGCCGCTTCGCTCTTATTGCCGGTGTTCACCATCATCCAGCCGAAAGCATTCGAGAGCGCCATCAAGCACACCATACGGCAACGCGCCTGCGTGTTCTCGGAAGCAAGACCTTCGAGCTTACCGCCCGCTGCTGGTTCAAGGGCAGCAACGAATGCTTCGTAGGGACCAACGATCGAGATGGCTTCGGTCTTAATGCCAAGATTCGCACCGAGCTCTTCAGCATCGGTGAGCGAATGATCGGTCGAGTAAGGGCCGGGCAGCATGTATGCGTGCACCTGATCAGCGCCAAACGCATCGACGCACATGACCGCCACGAGCGCCGAATCGATGCCACCAGAAAGGCCAAGCACCACCTCGCTGAATCCTGCCTGCTGCGCATAGGCTTTCAGCGCCTGCACGCTTAAGGTGTACTTCTGCTCCAGATCCATGATGGCCTCTTCCCTCGATCGGTATTCAAGAACGCTCGTTTTCGGCATCGCTCGTTTCACGCATCCTCAAAAGCAGCGTGCCTTCAAGAACTTCCGTATTCGAGCGTATTCGAACTGAGTTCTGGTGCGTTTTAAAGTGAGCGGATCTGATCGGCGAGCCACTCCGCCCACGCATCAACGCCTTTACCATTTGTAGCAGACATCGGGAAGATGGGAGCGGTAGGATTCAGATTTTTAATGTGTTCGTAAAAGAGTTCTTCATCGAAATTGAAGACTGGAGCCGTATCGATCTTGTTGAGCACGATAGCAGATGCCGCCTGGAACACCCCTGGGTACTTGAGCGGCTTATCATCGCCTTCTGGGACCGAAAGAATCATGGCTTTCATGCTCTCGCCCAAATCGAAATCGGTCGGGCACACTAAGTTGCCCACGTTCTCGATGATGATGAGATCGAGGTTATCCAGATCGAGCACGTCCACCGCACGACGGATCATCGCGCTTTCCAAATGACACGCGCCACCGGTGTTGATCTGCACCGCAGCGATTCCCTGGCTCTTGATCTTCTCGGAATCGACCGAAGAGGCGATGTCGCCTTCGATGACCGCGATATTGAATTCATCGCGCAGCGCTTCGATGGTGGCCAAGATCGTAGAAGTCTTGCCTGAACCGGGAGAAGCAAGCAAGTCGAGCACGAATACCTTCTTCTCGCGGAACAGCTCGCGATTCTCATCCGCAAGACGGTCGTTCTTATCAAGAATCGGTTTATGGAGATCGATCTGCATAGCATTACTCCTTTTCGTGTTCGGAATCGACCGCTTGGTCGGCTTCGCTGCTCTCGTTTTCCTGAGCAGGCTTGGTAGTATCGTCTTCTTCATCGGGCAAGTCAACTTCGATGGAGGAAATCTGCAGCTCCTTGCCTTCAAGCAATTGCAAGAAGGGGCTGCCGCATTCCGGGCAGAGCATGTGAAAGCGATCGTGCGTGAATTCGTGACCACACTGCGTACAGATGCTCTTCGGCTGGATCATCTCCACCTCGAGCGTGGCACCTTCGAAATAATCGTTATTCTCAGCCAGGGCCTCGAACGCGAACTGGAGCGCGTCTTCGATAGCTTCGGTCATAACGCCCACCTGAAGCGAAACCTTGAGCACGCGCTCGGCGCCTGCTTCACGCGCAACGCTCTCAACCGACTCCATAACTCCTGTCATGATGCCCAGTTCGTGCATTATTCGCCTTTGCTCGACTTGTCTGCTGCTGCGCTGGCAGGCTGGCTCGACACAGGGTTGGCGGCCTCAGCCGTTGCTTTCGCAGGCTTCTTTGCGGAGGCGAGCTCATCTTCGGTTCCCCAGAGGTGCTCGTCGAAATCTCGCTTGAGCTGGCGCAATTCCTCGCGCGCTTCTTCTGCTTCTTTCGCTTCGATCTCGGCACGCTCCGCTTTGGTCTTTGCGCGCTTGCGCAACGCGATGCGGGCCACGAGCAGACTCGCTTCATAGAGCAAAACGAGCGCGGCGAACATGAGGCCCATCGTTACCGGCGAAGCATCCGGCGTGACCATAGCCGCGAATATGAGCAGGCCGATATAGACGTATCGCCAGCTCTTGCGCAGCTTATCGTAGGAGATGATATTGAACATAACCAGGTAGAACACGATAAGAGGCAACTCGAAGCCGAAGCCGAAGCCGATCTCGAACTTGATGATGATATCGACCCACCTGCTTGCTTCAGGCATGATGGTCGCGAATCCTGATGCCTGATCAGTGAGCCATTCGAACGCCGGTGGCAAGATGATGAGGTAGCAGAAGATCGTACCAAGGATGAACAGCCCCACACCCGCAATGAAGGTTGGCACGAACCATTTGCGCTCTTTCGGTTTGAGCGCAGGCAGGAAGAATGCCAAGATCTGCCAGAGGATGAAGGGAGCCGTGGCCACGAGCGAAGCCCAGAACGCGATCTGGAAACGCAGGCCAAATGCGTCGAACGCACCGAACACATTCAGAAGCACCTGTCCGTCTTCGTTAGCTGGAAGATATTCTGCAACCGGCATAAGCATGAACTGTGCGATGGTCGGCGTTGCCAGATAGAAGATGAGGCACGAAACGAGCAGCACCACCACGATGCGCACGAGACGCATGCGCAGTTCGCCAAGATGCTCCATGAGCGACATGCGCGCTGGTCCGATAGGCATGCTAAGCTTCACCTCCCGCAGAAGAGGAAGGTTCAGATCCAGCCTCTTGTTCAGGCTGAGTTGCTTGAGGCTGGGCTGCTTGAGGTTGAGTTGGTTTGGGCTGCGCCGCCTTGGTGGAGACAGAAGCAGGCTTCTGCTCACGTACGAATTCCTTATTCAGCGGCACATTGCCGTAGAGCTCGTCGGCCGAAGGCTTCTTCGCCTGCTCTTCTGCCTTCTTGGCAGCTTCGGCTTTCATCTTCTGACGGTTCGCATCAATATCTGCCTGCTTTTTCGCATCGACTTCAGCGCGCTTCTTCATCTCCGCACGTTCGCGGTCGTAGCGCGCTTTACGTTCGGCGAACGTCTCTTCATGTTCACCACGTGCGACCTTTTCCTTCACCTTGCCGTGCGCGCGATCGATGGCACGCGCCGGATTCTTGAAGGGCTCTTCCGCATTAGGGTCGAACACCTCTTCGCGAATAACACCATCCATCTCATCTTTTGCTTTTTTGAATTTATTGACGGCCATGCCGATAGTCTTGGCGATCTCCGGCAGCTTATCGGGCCCGAAGATCAGAAAGCCAAAGAGGAGTATGAGGAAAAACTCAAATCCACCGATACCAAACAAGACGAGGCCTCTTATCTTTTACCAAAACCGCCGGCGCTCTTACGAGTTGCCGCCGAGGAACATTAATCCAACCGTTGGGATCGAAAGAGCGAGAACCAAGATGACGCATACGATGATGATGCCGACGCGCTTCAAAAACTCTTTGCGTGCCTGCGCTTCTTTTTGACGACGTGCACGTTCAAGTGCAGCCTGACGACGCTCTTCAGCCTGTTTAGCGCTTATCTTCTGCTTTTTTCCAGCCATTTCGATACATCACTTTCCTACGATCACGCTCACTTTACCCTACCGCTTGGCTGCGCGTAGGCTCGATTCGGTGTGATGTAGCCAATCGCAGCGAAGAGGATGGGTTGGTCGCTTTAGTGCGCGAGAGTTAATCCTGGTCGGGTCTGAGCGCGTTACGGATGCTCAAGACACGTCCGATATTGCGTGCGACATCGGTGCTGTCGACATGCCATTGACCGCGCTCGAAGAGAACGTCGCCGTCGACCATGGTCATCATGATATCGCTGTTAGAAGCCGAGCTTAGCAAGGTGAAGATCGGGTCGTTCGCTGAAGTTTGATGCGCACCAGCAAAGTCGATCGCGATGATGTCCGCCTGCTTGCCCACCTCGAGCGAGCCCACCTTGTCTTCGATGCCGAGCACTTTCGCTGCCGAAAGCGTTCCCATCTCGAGCAGCGTTTGAGCGCTGATGAAATCGCGGTTGTTCAGCGCGCGCTGGATGAGCAGCTCGACGCGCATTTCCGTGAACAGGTCGAGGAAGTCAAGCGAGCCAGGGGCACCCGTAGCAAGTCCGACGCGCAAGCCTGCGCGCAAGTATTCATCGACCGGCGCAACACCCATGCCAAGCTGAGCATTCAAGCTCGGTGTTGCAGCGATCGCAACGTCGTATTCTTTCAGCTTGCTGATGTCTTCAGGAGTAACACATACGCCATAGATGACCATGACGTTCTCGGCCTCGAAGCCATCCCAGTTCAACACATAGTTCACTGGGGTAACACCCGTGGGCAACCAAGGCGGAAGCTCCATGAAGCCTGAGAGCTCGAAGCGCATGTCGCTCTTGATCGCGCGACCGTTCTTGACGAAACGATACTCTTCGCGGCTGCCGGCCAAGCGCATGGCAACAGGAAGGTTGTGCTCGAGAGCGTACTGCGAAACCATCTTATAGATGAGCGGATGGCACTGGAACACCGGGGCTGGAGCCAGACCGAACGAAACGCGATCGGATTCGAGCTTCGATGACCATTTTTCCAGATCGCTCACACCTTTTTTGAGCGAATAGTTAACGAGGTTCTTATCGATTGCAGAGATCTCACGGTATACCACGGCACGAAGACCGACTTTGTCGGCCGCTTTCGCCGCCGCGCCCGTTGTGGTGATGTCACCCACGGTGGTGATGCCACTTGCAAGCGACTCGAGCGCGCCAAGGTAAGCGGACTCATACGACTCTTCGGCCGAAAGGCGCCTGCGCAGATCGGAAATCTCCTTCATCCAGGCTGCGTAGGGAACATCGCTCATAAGGCCACGAAGAATAGCATCTTCAAGACGCGCATAGAGGTTGATCAAGCCAGGGCAGATGGCGGCGGTGCCGAAATCGCGCACCTCTTCTTCCGCATAACGAATGCGCAGCATGTCAGCTTTGCCAATGTCGGCGATCTTGCCGTCTTTGACCAGAACAGCGCCGTTTTCGATCGGCGCAGACGAGACGGGTAAAACATGTTGTGCACACAGCAGCATGGCTTCCTCCTGAGATACTAGCTCACGCGATATCTTATCACGTAAACATGCGCATTCGCTGCCATGCACACTCTATATGCATTACTAGCAAGCTCGGCGGAAAAAGATGACAAACTACCCGGTCGTTCGACACCAACTCGACCAGTGGAGAGGGTAAGGCACGAGGTTCCCCGCTTCCCTGCTCAAGAACCTGCATCCTGCAGGTTCTTTCGTGCGTCGCTGCTTTGCTCGGATTTTATACAAAATGAATTTAGTCGGCAAAGAGTCACCTCGTTGCCTCACCCTCTCCACTGGTCGAGCTATGAAAGGTGTCGAACGACCGGGTAGTTTGTCATCTTTTGTGGGCGATGTGGACGGCGGCGACGCCGAAGGTGACGTTCGTCCATTCGATATCGGTGAAGCCCGCATCACGCAGCATCTGCGCAAAGCCTTCCTGGTCAGGAAAAGCCTTGATGGATTTGGCAAGATAGATGAACCCGGATGCATCGCCCGTGCAGATCTTTCCCCACAGCGGGATGCCGAAGCGCAGATAGAACCGATAGCCAAGGCGCATGAGCGGATTGGGAGGGGTGGAGAATTCGAGCACGCAGAGCGCACCGCCCGGCTTCAGCACGCGATACATCTCGGAGAGCGCTTGTTCGCGCTTGGGCATGTTGCGAATGCCATAGGACATGGTGATGATGTCGAAACTCTCGTCTTCATAGGGGATGTCTTGCCCGTCCACGACTGCAAGCTCAACGGGAACGCCGCGGTTCTCCCCTTCTTCAAGGCGCTCTTTAGCCACGTCAAGCATGGCAGGAGTGTAGTCGGAAAGCACGATCTTCGCTGGCTTCTTGCGATTGCATGCCATGAAGCTCACATCACCGGTGCCGCCCGCGATATCGAGCAACTGCGTTTCGGGCGTGATGGGCGATTTGTCGATAAGTGTTTCGAGCCAGGAGATGTATTGGCCGAAGCTTGAAAGGCGGTTGAAGCGCTCGTAATCCCACGCGATATCAGTGAAGATCTTCTTCACCCGATCAGACGAAAGTTCAGCAGGAGCATTCTGGCCCGTTGCCGTATCGATCGAATGTCCGCTTGTCTCGAGATTTGCCGCACCCATTTGCACCGCGCCCTCAATCACCCTTCATGTTCTCGAGCCTAAGATCGGCTCGCTTTCTTGTGCGCAATCTATCGTAGCTATCCGCACAAATAAAGCAATCGAAGGTTTTAGGAGCGGCGCGATTACGGGCTGAATAGCTCTTAGGTGAACAGGTTAGTAAGGATCATCGAGCGAAACGTGCGCTGCCACATCGCAATCGAAGTCGAAGAACTTATCCGCTTGGTAGCGCTCAAGCGCAACAAGCGCGATCATCGAAGCGTTGTCGGTGCATGCCTTGAGCGGAGGCATGGTCAGGCGAACACCCAGTTCATCGGAGAGAGCTTTGTAGGCTTCGCGCAACTTCGGATTCGCAGCTACCCCGCCACCCAAGCAGAACTCGCGCGCACCGGTTTGCTCAAGCGCCGCGCGCGCCTTGGCAACCTGCACGTCGATGACCGCCTGCTGGAAGCTTGCTGCAATATCGGGCATGTTCCACTCTCTGCCTGCTTGCTGTTCCTTTTGCAGATAGGTGAGCACTGCCGTTTTGAGGCCCGAAAGCGAGAAGGTGTAGTCGCCCGAATGGAGCATCGCACGGGGGAACTTGATCGCTTTCGGATCACCCTTTTCTGCGAGCTTCGAGATGAGCGGGCCCCCAGGGTATCCAAGCCCGAGCGCCTTCGCAACCTTGTCGAACGCTTCCCCTACCGCATCGTCAAGCGTTTGGCCGAGCGTTTCGTATTCGCCCCAGTCCTTCACTTCCACAAGCATTGTATGACCACCCGAAACGAGCGACACCACCATGGGCGGTTCGATCTCGGGGCAGGCAAGCTTGTTCGCATAGATGTGCCCTTCCAGGTGGTTGACCCCCACCAGCGGCAGATCACAGCTCCACGCTAGACCCTTGGCGAACGCAAGGCCCACCACGAGCGCACCTACCAGGCCAGGAGCGTAGGTTGCCGCGACCGCTGAAAGGTCCTTCCAGGCAAGGTTAGGATTTTGGAGCGTTTCGCGCGCTTGTTCCAAGCATTCGAGCGCCACACCTGCGATGGCCTCGATATGCTTACGACTTGCGATCTCGGGCACCACGCCGCCGAAACGCGCATGGAAGTCGATCTGGGAGGCCACCACATCGGCGATGATCTCGCCTTCGCCGTTGATGATGGCGGCTGCCGTTTCATCACATGAGGTCTCGATTGCAAAGATGAGCGTCTCGGAAGAGGGCACGCCCTCATGCGCACGAGCGATGTCGTTGATCATAAGATCCATGCCTGCCACATCATGATGAGGCAGTGGCAACGGCCCTTCGTAGATCACGGCATCTTCGCGGTCAGAATAATAGCGCGGACGCACACCGATGTTCTTCAAGCCCAGCTCTTCATAGAAACGATGCGCTCCTGTGTTCGTGATGCGCACCTCAAGCGACATCTCATGTGCGCCCAGGTCACGCGCGTCGAGTGCGATCTGCTCGATAAGCGAACGCGCGATTCCCAAACGCCTATAGCAAGGATCGGTCGCGACTTTCAAGATCTGCACCCCGCCATCAACGATCCATCCGCCCGCATAGCCGATGAGCGTATCGCTTCCGTGTTCAACGGTTCGTTTTGCGGCATCTGACGTAAGGAACGCCGCCCACCAGGTGCGATCGCTGCGCGGCAGATCGTCGATGACCTGGGCTGCATTCCACGCATCGCTTCCCATCACGCGCGCCTCGAGCGCTTCAACTTCGCCCGCCCAAGAAGCATCGAGCGGAACGAAACGCACTTCGAAGCCTGCGGGAAGCACGGAGCTGCTTTGGTCATCTTCGTGGCCTGGCTCTGCAGAGCCGCTCGCACAACACCCTTCTTTGGGGTCTGCCACCCCCACGCGCAACTCCTGCGCGCGCTCGGCGCCTTCTGGCATCTTCGCCAGCTTGATGCGCTCGTGCTCTTCCGCATCGGAAAGGCGCGTATAGACGGGCAACAGCGCGAGCGGGTTGCCCAACGCTCGATCATCGGGAGCGAACGCGCCATCGCGCCAAGCAGCCTCAACGCAGCGCAGCAAACCAGCGCCCGTGGGATGCCAGTCGCTCTCGGGCGCAAGCGTGCCGAAGGGCGCGAACAGCTCAGCGAACTTACCAAGCGCATCACCCGTGATGGTCTGGCGTTCTGCAGAAGCTGCCAGCCACTCCTTCGCCGCCTCGGCCTTGATGACAAAATCGGCATTTTGGCGCACGGGGCCTTCGTCGTTCAGCACATAGCGCACGGGATAGACTTCTTTGCGCATCGCATCACCAAGAACGACCACCTCGCCGCGCACGCCCTTCGCCCATTGATCCCACGCTTGAGCATCGAGCGTGGAGACGCCGAAGAGCGGCAGATCCAAACCAAGCGCGATCCCTTTTGCGGTTGCCGTGCAGATGCGCACACCCGTGAACGAGCCTGGGCCACGGCCGCAAGCCACACACGCAAGCTCGCTCTTGGCCACCCCTGCGTCTTCGAGCGCGGCATCGATCTTCGCGATGAGCTTTGTGTTCGAAGCGCGGAATGCAGGCGTTTCACACGATGCGAGCACCTTGATCGTGGCGGTTTCACGCTCGAGCTTCCCCACGCCAACAGCGATGATCTCGTTGGCGGTATCGAAGGCAAGTATGTAGTTCTTTTGGGACACTGCGTATCCTTCTCGCTTCACTCCGGGTGCTTGGCTGCTTGAATGCGCGCGAACCAAGCGTCGATGAGTACTTGCGTCTCTTCGCTTGTCGTGTGCGCTTCGATCGAACGCGCGTTATCCTCGCGCGTGGTGATCGAGATCCACAACGCTTGGGTAGGAATCTCCTCGGGGAACTTCGCGGCCCATTCGATGCAGCTCACCCCATCGGCTTCGACATAGTCATAGAATGCGATGTCTTCAAGCTCGAGCGCATCTTCCAAGCGATACAGATCGAAGTGATAGAGCGGCAAACGGCCTTGATCATAGACGCTCATCACGTTGAACGTGGGTGACGTGACCGCTTCGCCAACGCCAAGTCCGCGCGCAAGCCCTTGGGTGAAGTGCGTTTTCCCTGCACCCAGATCGCCTTCGAGCGCGATCACCGTGCCGGGAACAACCACCTCGGCAAGGGCAGCTGCTATCCGCTGCGTCTCTTCAACATTTAAGGAAGTGATCTTGCGATCCGCTAGCTCCACACGCACTCCTTAGCGCGCGCTGCGCTCAGCAGAACGAACCGTGTGCTCCATGGTGCAAGAGGTAGTGACCGATCCGATCCCGCCAGGAACTGGTGTGATAGCTGCAACGATCGGCTCGACCGCCTCAAAATCGACATCGCCACACATGTGGCCTTCGGCATCGAAGTTGATGCCCACGTCGAGCACGATCTGGCCTTCCGTGAAATGTTCCGCACCGAACGCACGAGCGCGCCCCGTTGCGCAGATGACGATATCCGCCTGACGCGTGACTTCGGCCAGATCGAGCGTTTTCGAATGGCAGATGGTCACGCTGGCATTGTGACGCAGAAGGATCATCGAAACCGGTTTGCCGATCACAAGCGAACGCCCCACCACCACAACGCGCTTGCCCTGAAGCGGAATAGCGTAATGATCGAGCACCTTAATGCAGGCCTCCGCCGTTGCAGGCGGCAAGGCATCGGGGTCATCGATGAAGATGCCACCAAGCGCCGCGACCGAAATGCCATCGACATCCTTATGAGGAACGAGCATGTTGCAAAGCGCCTGCTCGTCCATGTATTCAGGAAGCGGACGGAACATCAAGCAACCGTGAATGCTCGCGTCTTCGTTGATGTATCTGATATCCCCCGCTACCAGTTCAGGGTCAACGTTTTCGGGGTAGTCGAACACCTGCACTGCAATATCGAGCGACTCGGCACGCTTGATGGCCATGCGCTCGTAACTAAGATCGTCAGGGTTCGCGCCAACGCGCACGATCGCGAGCTTGGGAACGATGCCCTGCTGGCGCAGCAGTTCTACGCGCGGCTTAAGATCAGCCTCCATGGCTTCGACCACTGGTTTCGAACCGAGAATATGCGGGATCATCGTTCAAGCTCCTTTACCACGGTTTCGTAAGCGCGATCGGCACGCACAGTGTATGCGTTGAGCAGGTTGCGCATCTCTTCTTGATACCTGCTCGCACGATCACGATCGGTCATGGAAGCGCAGTTGATCACCACATTGAGCGATGCTCCCTGCAATGCCGCCTTAGCGAAGAGCAGGCTGGCACCGGTATCGGAAAGCGCCATGCGCGAGCCTTTTTCCGCGAGCACTTCTGCAAGCTCGATCACGCGCGCGCAGGTTTGCATGATGGAAAGCGGCACATCACACGCAGCGATGAGCGCCGTTTGCAGTGCCTCTTCTTTTGCGCGTTGTTCCTCAGGCGTTTCACGCGGCATACCATAGGCCGCCGCAAGTGGAGCGAAGGCATTCGCGTCTTCTTCAACAAGCTCGATCAGATGGTCGATAAGCGCGCTCAGCTGGTCGCAACAATCCTGAACTTCATCCTGAACAGCGCTGTAGGCAGCCTTGCCCAGCGTAAGGTTGCACACCATAGAAGAGAGTGCTGCTGCAAGCGCGCCGCAATAGGCGCTCGCTCCCCCACCACCTGGCGTGGGAGCTTTGCTCGCCAGTTCGTCGATAAAAGTACGGTCGATCATAGAAGCCGGCTTAGAACAGGCCGCTGATCTTGCCGGTCTCATCCACATCGATACGCAGTGCCGCGGGCTCTTTCGGCAAGCCCGGCATCGTGAGCACATCGCCCGTAAGAGCGACCACGAAGCCTGCGCCAGCAGAAACCTTCACCTGGCGCACCATGATGCGGAAATCCTTCGGTGCTCCGAGCTTGGCTGGATCATCGGAGAAGCTGTACTGGGTCTTCGCCATGCAGACTGGATACTCGCCGAAACCGAGGCTTTCGAGCTTAGCGATCTCCTGCGCAGCTGCAGGCGTGAAGTCCACGCCGTCGGCATGATAGACGCGTTTTGCGATCGCTTCGATCTTTTCAGCCAAACCCAAGCCATCGTCATAAGCAAAGGTGAGCTTGCTCGTTTCATCACACAGGCGCACGACTTCTTCGGCGAGCTCAAGGCCGCCTTCGCCGCCTTTCGCCCACACCTGAGAAAGCGCCACGTTCACACCAAGCTCCTCGCAGCTTGAACGCACGAGATCGATCTCGGCTTGCGTGTCGGTCGGGAATTCATTGATGGCTACCACGCACGGGAGGTTATAGACGTTGCGGATGTTATCCACGTGCTGCAACAAGTTCGGCAAGCCAGCCTTCAAGGCCTCAAGATTCTCTTCGTTCAGATCCGCCTTGGCCACGCCTCCATGATTCTTGAGCGCGCGCACCGTTGCCACCACGACCACCGCATCAGGCTCAATGCCCGCTAAACGACACTTGATGTCGAGGAACTTCTCTGCACCAAGATCGGCGCCGAAGCCCGCTTCGGTCACGCAATAATCGCCGAGGGCGAGCGCCATGCGCGTTGCCATGATGGAATTGCAGCCATGCGCGATGTTCGCGAAGGGACCGCCATGCACGAAGGCAGGCGTGCCTTCGAGGGTTTGTACGAGATTAGGCTTGAGCGCATCTTTCAGCAGCGCCGCCATAGCGCCTTCTGCGCCGAGATCATGCGCCGTGACCGGTTCATCGTCGTAGGTGTAGGCCACCACGATCTTGCCCAAACGCTCCTTCAGATCGGTAATGGAAGTTGCAAGACAGAAAATGGCCATGACCTCGGATGCGACCGTGATATCGAAGCCGTCTTCACGCGGCATGCCCGCCTTCGGGCCGCCAAGGCCGCACACGATGTTGCGCAGCTGGCGATCGTTCATATCCACCACGCGCTTCCACGTGATGCGGCGCACATCGATGCCGAGTTCGTTGCCTTGCTGAATATGGTTATCGAGCATAGCTGCGAGCAGATTGTTCGCAGCGCCGATAGCGTGAAAATCGCCCGTGAAGTGCAGGTTGATGTCTTCCATGGGAATGACCTGAGCATATCCGCCACCTGCAGCGCCGCCCTTCACGCCAAAGACGGGCCCGAGCGAGGGCTCGCGCAGCGCGACCACGGTATTCTTGCCCATCTTGGAAAGCGCATCGGCGAGACCCACCGTTGTGGTGGTCTTACCTTCGCCAGCTGGCGTGGGATTGATCGCCGTGACCAGAATGAGCTTGCCCGGCTGGTAGTCCTTATCGCGAAGAAGATTGTAGTCAACCTTCGCCTTCGTGCGTCCATAGCACTCGAGGTATTCGCTCGCCACACCCGCTTTCTCTGCAACAGCGGAAATGTCGAGCGGCTGAGCCGCCTGGGCGATTTCAATATCGGTTAGCACGTCGGGTCCCCTCTTTCTCTTTAGGCTCTAGCGCTGATTATCGCACTTTTTCAACTCGTTATAGATCAGGCGAAGCCCCTGTAAGGTTAGCTCCACATCCACTTCGGTGATCGTATGCGAAAGCGGTGCGATACGATGCGCGAGACCGCCTGTTGCCACCACTTTGGTCTTATAGCCAAGCTCTGCTTGAATGCGCTCGACCAGCCCATCGACACGAGCCGCTTCGCCGCTCACCACGCCGATCTGGATGGCCTCGGATGAATCGCGGCCGATCGCCACGCCCGGGTCTTCCAATTCGACCGCACGCAAAAGCGCCGCGCGCGACATGAGCGAGCGCATTGAAGATTCCACGCCGGGAGCGATAACGCCGCCTACGAACACGCCATCCTTGTCGATGACCTCCATGTTCGTTGCGGTGCCGAAATCAACGACCACGACCGGTGCGCCGAAGATGGCCTTCGCTGCGACCGCATCAGCCACACGATCGGCGCCAAGTTCGACGAACGAAGTCTTGTCGATGTTCAGCAAGTGAGCGCAACTGCGCGCCGAAACCACCTGAGGTGCAACCCCGAAGGAGCGTTCGCACGCCTTTTCCCAATTGTGCGTGAGCGCTGGCACCACCGAACAGAGGATGGCGCCCTTGATCACGCCAGCATCGATCTCTTCGGCACTGAGCAGCGCGCGAAGCTTGATGCGCAATTCATCGCTCGTATATTCAACGTTAGTGGCAAGGCGCCACATATGGATCAAACGATCTTGATCATAGATTCCCAAAACGGTGTGGGTATTGCCGATATCAACCACTAAAAGCATCGCGAAGTACCTTCCCAGGCCTACTATTTTTTAAAAACGCTCGGCGATTATGTACAGTAAATCGTAAAACGAATGCTACCATATTGCATAAGGGGAAATCACTTTATCAGCACGCGCTTGATAAAAGTTTTAACAGATATTGAGAGGGATTAGCTATGGATCATACTCCTGCGCGCATTCTTGTCGTTGACGACGAACCATCTATCACCGAATTCGTTAGCTATGCTCTGCAGAAGGAAAACTACACGGTCGATACTGCTGGCGACGGTGAACAAGCACTCACGCTCATCGAGCAGAAACCCTACGATCTCTATATTCTCGACATCATGCTTCCGGGCATCGATGGCTATGAACTCTGCCGTCGTATTCGCGCCTCTTATGACACGCCTATCCTGTTCTTGAGCGCGCGCGATGGCGAAGTGAACAAGATCATCGGCCTTGAGCTGGGCGCAGACGATTATCTGGCTAAACCTTTCGGCATCCGCGAGCTTATCGCACGCACACGTGCGCTGCTCCGTCGTTCGCAGGCTACCAATTCCACCAGCGCTGAGGTCAGCGCAAGCGGCATCGCGCTCGACGACGACGCACACACCGCCACAGGCGAACATGGCCCGATCGATCTTACGCCGCGCGAGTTCGAGCTCATGAGCTGTCTCATGCACAACGCCGGCAAGGTCGTCTCCCGTGAAGACTTGCTGCGCGAAGCCTGGGGCTGGGAATTCATCACGGAAACGAAGACGGTCGACACGCACATCAAGCGTCTCCGCGACAAGATCGAAGCTGCTGGCTACAATCCGCAAGTCGTCGAAACCGTACGTAGTTACGGTTATCGCTTCAAAAAATAGCCTGGCGAAGCTTCGATGAGGCTCGCAACGCACGTCGCATTCACGACGACTCTTCTTTCTGCCCTAAGCTGTTCGATCATCTGCATCTGTGGCATTCATTTCTTCCATGCCTCAGAGTGGATCTTACTTCTTATCATACCGGTCAGCTGTATCGCCTTCTTCTTGAGTCTTGCCATCGCCCATTTCACGAGCAAGCCCTTCCGCGAACTTGCCCAAAGCCTCAAGCGCTATCACGAGGGCGATTACAACATCTCGTTCAAGATCAACCATGGTATCTATGAGAGCGAAGAGCTTTCGCATGATATCGAGGATCTGATCGACACCGCGGAATCCCACAAGGACGAGATCGCGATATTGCGTCACCGTGAAGGTGAATTCATCTCGGACGTGGCTCATGAATTCCGCACGCCCCTAACGGCGATCAGCGGTAATGCTGAGCTCATGATGGATCCCGATATGCCGCTCTCCATGCGCCAGCACTTCTTGCAGATCACGCTTTCTGAGGCGGAACGCTTGAACAACCTCGTGAACGATCTCATCTCGTTGCGCCATATCCAAGAAGACTCCCCCACCACCATAGAACGTGTGAACATCCGCCAGATCGCTGAAGAAGTTGGCGAGATCTTGAGCGCGAACTTCCAAAAGAAAGATATCGAGTTCTCCATCGATGGCGAAGCACCCGATATCCTCATCGACCCTGCGCGTTTGAAGCAGGCGATCATCAACCTTACCGACAACGCCTGCAAGCACGTGCCCGAAGGAGGCAGCGTGAAGATCATGCTTTCCGGCGTCGATGATAAATCCATCATCGCCGTGAAGGATAACGGCGTGGGCTTCGGCGACATCAACCCGTCGCTTCTATTCAAGCGCTTCTACCGCACCGACTTCTCGCGCTCGCGTGTGAAGGGCGGATCGGGCCTCGGTCTTTCGATCGTGCAAGCCATCGTCGAAGGCAACGATGGTAACATCACCGCGTTCAACGACCCCGAAGGTGGCGCCGTGTTCCTCATAGCCTTCCCTTCCGTTATCGATCGATAGAGCGTCCTTCTACCTCACGCAAGCAGCACGCCCAAGGGGCACTTGTAATTACCCGCTTTCGCTGTTCGCTTGCCTTTTCAGGCAAGCTCATGCGCTTCGCTCCTTCGGACAACCTATTACAAATTAAGAATGCGGACTCAGAGTAATTTAAGTACCCCATGGGCTCAGCTGCTTGCATGGTCGGAAACATCTAGCTCGATCAGCGGAGAGGGTGAGGCAGCGAGGTGACTCTTTGCCGACTAAATTCGTTATTAATAAAACCCGAGCAAAGCAGCGACGCACGAAAGAACCTGCAAGATGCAGGTTCTTGAGCAGGGAAGCGGGGAACCTCGTGTCTCGCGCTCTCCACTGATCGAGTTGATGACGAATGAAAAAGATGACGAACGACCGGGTAGTTTGTCATCTAAAAAAGCCCCGCCCGAACGGATCGGACGAGGCTTTTTGAGATACGAATCGCAGGTAGCCGTGCGTTGCGTTTTAGGTGCGCGGCTATTCCCGCTTGATCGTCTCAGTTGCCTCCTGGCCGTTCTTATCGACAGCCACATAAACGAAGCCTGGCTTACCCTCAACAGGAAGCTCGTTATACGCGACCATCTCAGCGATCTCTGCAGCAGTTGCGCTCTTCGGCTCAGTAGCCAGCAGGTAGTCGGTGGAAGCACGGCGAGCCATTGCCTCGCGGAAGTCCTTGGTACCCACGAACACTTCCTGCTTGTAAGGATTGACCTTGAGCTTCTTCGAGCGGTAGATGATGTAAGAAAGCGCTGCGATATTAGCGATGAGCGCGATCGAAGCTACCACCGTGTTCACTGCCGGATTGTTCACCGAGTGAACTGCGAAAATCGAATCGTTTGCGAACATCGGGCAAACCTGGCAGAACATGCACCACATCGAAAGCGTGAATGCGCGGTTCTGGATCCATCCACCTTTGTTCCACCAGAGGCCTGCGATGGTAGGCGCAAGCAGAAGTGCGATGCCGCAATACCAAGAGTGAGTCGGCAGGCAGTTGTAGGTGTAGCAGAAGTTCCAGAGGTCATAAGCGATGATGAAGACCCACGTCATATCGGGCCACAGCATATCCTGGCGCTTCTTTGAAATGTAGATGCCGAACCAGCCGGTCATGCACAGAATGTTCAGCAAACCGGCGCAGCCATTCAGTACGTTATGGATGCCACCGTTCAGAAGCACGCCCTCATCAGTTACGAAGCTGGAATCCCATGCCACGATCGCGCTCTCGAAATCACTTGCGACCGCAATGAGGATATTGATCGCAACGATAACGAACGGGAACGCCTTGAACCAATGTGAGCGGCCGATCTTGCCCCAGCTGTACTTCAGCATCATGAAGCCGATACAGCCTGCAGTTGCCGCATAGACCTTAGCGTAGTGGAACCAACCACCCATCGTTTGATATGTTGGGTTATTGAGCGCCCACTCAGCCCCCATGGCGGCTCCGATCTCGACCACCACACAATAGATGGTCATCGCCGCACATACTCCAATGAACATGAAGATGCCGCCTGCCTTGGTGCGTCTCGCGAACTCATTGAGCAAGATGAGTGCGCCAAGCACCATGAACAAACCGAGCCACTGAAAGCCCGCATTCGCTCCATAGACATCGAATAACATTTTCCCCTCCTTCTTTCCTTTGCCAATCGATATCAAGTATCTGACCAATGCGCTGAATGTCCGCCTTTGGCACAAATCAAAACATTTACCCAGATAGTTGATGGTTTTTCAAGAAAACCCATAGCCAGAATATGGCAACGATCGAGGTCAAACAACGAGGTGGACAACACTGCGAAAATGTCGTTACCTTTGTCAGTAACTTGTAACTTCAAATGATGAAAATGCTCTTGCATTACGTGGTGGTTTGGAGTAAATAAGCAGGATTTACCCTACATGACATGGGGTTTTGTTGAGTTCTATTCAGACAGAGAAGCGCACGACCCGCTAGCACTCTTGCCATTTTTTGCTCAGCCAATCCCGACAGCGACGAATAGGCACACCTCAGTCACCGCAAGAGGATAAATGATGTCCTGCACATATAAAAGAACGCCGGCATTACGCCGGCGTTCTTCTAGGAAGGAAAGATTTCCCAAAGGTTGGATCGTGGCCTTATGCAGGCTTAACTGGAGCTCGATCCTCTTCAGGCTCAATATCGTCACCCAATCGAATGCCGCCCTCTTCCTTAAGGCGTGCGATCGTCGCATCGTCTGCGCCGACCTCTTTCAGGTAGACTTCGGTATCTGCACCAAGCGGCGAAACCTCAGTGAATTCAGAGATCTCGACCGGAATGGTTGAGATATGGTGAGGCAGACCAGTCTGCAGCACGCGACCAACATTGGGGAATTCAACCCATGCGAGAGCCTCCGGGTTCTCGCGCGTGATCTGCTCGACCGCTTCAGTCTTGGAGTTGACCTTAGCGATGCAGAAGTCCTTATCCTCGAGCCAATCGAGCCATTCCTGGGTGGTACGGCCCTTGATGGTCTCTTCGACGATCTCGAATGCCTCAGGAGCTTCCCAACGACGCATCAAACCAGTTGGCTTGATCTCGGGGTGACCGATCGCATCGCAGAACGGCTCCCAGAACTTAGGCTCAACCATGCCAAGAGCAAGCTTGCCGCCATCCTTGGTCTCATAGACGTTGTAAGCGGTTGACGGATACTCGAGGTCGTCACGCTTGCATTCGCCATCGTTGAAGCACCAGCGGCTGTCGAGCAGCGAGTTCCACCAAACGAAGCAATCGAACATCGAGATGTCGATGTAAGCGCCTTCGCCCGTAACAGTGCGCGCATAGAGCGCAGCGAGCAGCGCCTGGCCAGCAACCATGCCTGAAGACAGGTCGCAAAGATGCAGCGGCGAAGTAGAACCATGGTTGACAGACAGATAGCCACTTGTCGCCTGCATGTTCAGGTCGTGCTGAGCCTTCTTCGAACGAGGATCGTTAGCACCATAGCCCGAGATCGAGCAGTAGATGATGCCCGGGTTGAGCTTCTTGATTGATTCGTAGTCGATGCCGAGTTTAGCGGTAACACCAGGACGGAAGCTTTCGACGATGATGTCTGCTTCCTGTGCCATCTTCAAGAACCAGTCAACAACTTCTTCGTTCTTCAGGTTCAAAGAAACGGACTTCTTGTTGCGGCCGAGCGCGGTGATGTAGTAAGAGATTCCGCCGCCCTTGGTGGGATAGTCGTGACGCATGAAGTCGCCCAGGCCCGTGTCTTCGACCTTGATGACCGTTGCGCCGAGGTCTGCGAGGACCTGCGTTGCATAGCCACCAGGAAGGTAACGAGAGAAGTCGAGAACGGTAATATCAGAAAATGGAGTATTCTTTGCCATTAGTTAAACCACCTTTATTTAGTCTTCTTCGAGTTCGGACCGAAGCTAGGCTCCAGCACCTCAGGAGGCAGCGGATCGCCATCGTATTCCATGACTGCACCGTCAGCTGCGAGCTTATCGATCTCTGCATCGGTATAACCAGCGATGTTCTTCAAGATCTTACGCGTGTCATAACCAATCGGGCGGCTACGATAGAGCACCGGATCGCCAATAGAATCCAGACGGAACGGAGGCGTGGTAACAATGTACTCTTCGCCTTCGGTGAATTCTGAGGTCGGGCCCTGCTTGACATACTTGATGCGACGGAGCTGGTCATTAGCGAATGCCTCTTCGTCGTTCAGAACGTCAGCGACCGTTTGGATCTTCTCGAACGGAATATCGTTCTCACGGAAGCGCTTCTCAAGCTCAACGAAGTCGAACTTCTTGGTAGCGTCCTGAATCGCTGCAACAACCTCTTCATAGCGGCCATTGTTCGCGAGAGCCTCGAGCGTGTTGAGCTCAGGATCGGTGAAGTACTTCGGATCCATCTCGAGCGTTTCGAACACGAGCTGGCAGTACTTGTTGTAGTTGCCGAAGCACATGAGGAACCAAACACCATCGCGAGAAGGATAGGAGTTGTTAGTCGGGCACTTCGCCTTCATGCGGTCCTTCGGGTGAGGATCGCCCTGCTGTGCCGTGATGAGCGAGCAGGTCATGCCCCAGGTGCCAACGTGATAGAGGCTCGTGGTGACCTTGTCGCCCTCGCCCGTGCGCAGCGCGCCTGCGTAAGCACCCAAGATGCCCGCGCAAAGAGCGCAGCCGGTGTTCCAGTCGCCAAATGCGATCGGCGAGTTGCCGGGCTCATAGTGCTCGTTGTTCTGCGGAATCGAAGCAACGAAGCCAGAACGTGCGGCAAATGAAGTTGCGTCGAAGCCCTTAGCGTCCTTCATGGGACCGAACTGGCCATAGCCACGGTTCTGCGCCCAAACAAGCTTCGGGAATTTCGCATGCAAGGTCTCATAGTCGAAACCGAGGCGCTGAAGTGCACCGTCACGCAGCGAAGTAACGAAGATGTCTGCTTTTTCCAGAAGGCGCATCATTGCTTCCTTGCCTTCTGGGCTCTTGCAGTCGATCGCTGTCCATTCTTTGTTGAACGAACCGCAGTCATATGCGACATCGTCGAATTCGCTCTTGTAATGCATACCCCAAGCTGCACCCTGAGTACGCTGTTCGTCGCCCGTGAATGGCTCGACCTTGATGACCGTTGCGCCCAATTCGCCGAGCAGACGGCTTGCTGCAGGACCAGCTGCATACTGGGTGAGATCAACGACGATTACGCCTTCCAAACCTGCCATGTATTTCTCCAATCTAAAGAATAAATAACCTATTGAAAGAAAGCCCCGGCAGAAAACCGGGGCTTTCCAATTCCCCTTATACGGGAGAGTAGTGCTATTTCAAGCCAGCTGAATTACGGCTCGAGGATAACACGGAGGCCTTCGCCAGCGTCGATGAGCTCCATGCCCTTTTCGAAGTCCTTCAAAGGAAGAACGTGGCTTGCGATAGGCGCGATGTCGAGGCCGTTAGCAAGAAGTGCCAGGCCCTGACGCCAATGCTTGCGCTCGTAAGCACGAGAACCAACGATGGTGATCTGACGCATAGCGATCGGGTTCATGTGAATAGTGGAAGCCTGAGCGGGCAGACCGGTGATGCCGATCTTGCCGTTCTTAGCGACCATTTCAACTGCCTGCTCAACAACGGTGTAGTGGCCAGCTGCGTCGAGAATGATCTCGGGGCCCTTGCCGTTGGTGAGTTCACTCACGCGAGCGATAACGTCTTCTTCAGAGCCGTTGATAGTGATAGCACCGAGCTGCTCTGCAACCTGAAGACGCTTGGTGTCCATAGCGAGACCGGAGCAGATAACCTTCTGGATACCATAAGCCTGCTTGAGGACTGCGATCATGAGAAGGCCGATGGGGCCAGGGCCCATGACAAGCGCGGTGTCGCCCGGCTCGGGATGTACGCGCTCAACAGCGTTGAGAGCAACACCCAGGGGCTCGAGCAGTGCACCCTGAACGAACGAAACGTCGTCAGGCAGCGGGATAACATTAGTTGCACGCATGGGCATATATTTTGCGAATGCACCTGGCAGGTCGGTACCGTAGAACGGACGATTGTCGCAGATGTTGACCATGCCCTTATCGCAGTAGGAGCAGGTGTTATCGAACAGAACCGGGTTAGCGGTTACACGCATGCCAACCTTGAGGTTGCTCGGAGCGTTCTTGCCTACTTCAGCGATGACGCCGGAGAATTCGTGACCGAAAACTGCCGGGAAATGGATGTCATAAGAATTGAAGAGAGCTTCCTGACCGCGATGCAGAGAGTGATCGGTGCCGCAAATGCCGCAAGCCTTGATCTCAAGAAGTACTTCGTCGTCTTTGATCTGAGGAATCGGAGCATCCTCAACATACTGCCATGGCTCTTCGCGACCTACGCAGTGAACTGCATTCATTGTACCTTCCATGTACAACCCCTTTCGATAGGTATGAAATGAAACGGAAGAAAAAGGTGCAGCCACCGAAGGGCAGCTGCACGAACAAAACATTTACTGGATGGACCAGCCACCATCGAGAATGAGCGTCTGACCGGTGGTGTACTCGGTTACCGGTGAGCAGAGGAAGTAGATAGCGTTTGCCATTTCCTCGAGCGAGCCCATCTTGACCTTGCTTGGGGTGCGACCATATACATAGTCTTTCTGAGCAGGATTGTCTGCGAAGACCTTTTCGACCATCGGGGTCATAACGTAGCCCGGAGCAATGCCGTTGACGGTGATGCCATACGGTGCGAAGTCAACTGCAAGTGAGCGAACCATACCCATAACAGCTGCCTTGGTGATGCTGTAGAGAGCAATGTTCTCCATAGCAGAGATGCCACGCTGGGAAGAGATGAGTACCATCTTGCCGCCGTGACCTTTTTCCTTCATGAAACGAGCAACAGCGGTTGCGAGGAAGAAGTTCGCCTTAGCATTGACAGCAAAGATCTTGTCCCAATCAGCTTCAGTTGCGTCCATTGCGTTCATACGAGGCAAGGAGATGCCTGCGGTGGAAATGAGAATGTCGATATCGCCGAATTCTGCAACGGTCTTATCGATCATTGCCTGTACTTGATTGGCATCGGTACCATCGCATACCATGCCAACGGCCTTACCGCCTGCTGCGCGAAGCTCTTCAGCAGTATCGAGGCAGATCTGCTCAGGAACGCCGCAAACCATGATGTTTGCGCCAGCAGCTGCGAACTGTTCCGCGGTTGCTTTACCGATACCAGAGCCACCACCCATGATGATCGCGGTCTTACCCTTAAGTTGCTCCTCTGGAGCTGTTGCGAACCAATTTGCCATGTTTACCTTCCTTTTCTTTTATTCCAGGCTCCTTGCCCTGCCCATGCACTACCGCCTATTACTGAATTGGCCGTTCGTTTGGCCACGATCGCGGTAGCTGCATGAGAAGAATAAGACCCCTGAATTAATCCCTCCGACTTAGTTATCAAGTCTGTATCAATTATCGACTTCATTAATGAACGCGTCCAATAGGCGCATCTGTCGAATTGATAGAATCCAAGAATAATATAGACGTAGGAATATTGATTTGGGCAATATACATAGATTCAGCAATATCTATGGGGCAATTTTACTACCCAAATTATAGATTTTGTCCAACAAATCATTCAACCCATAGACTAAGACCTATAGGTTTAGAACATGGTTTATTAGTGAATAGGAATTGCTATTCGAACGTGCCGCATTCGATCTGTTCGCGGCGATAATAATCGCGCAGGTCACCGATCTTACCAGAGGGGAACTTCGCAAAATTGCGTGCGAACTCGATGAGCTGGTCGGTCACGCAACTGCGGAATGCCTTTTCTTTATACGCCATGTAGATCGTGTGGAACGGAGTTTGGATATCGGAGATGGGGATACCCACGAATCCGCGCGTTTTGATATCGTCGAGCGTCTCGAGCATGATGGCTACCGTATCGGATTCGGAAACCACAAAGGCTGCGGCACTGATCTCGTCGTTGAACGACTGCTTGGGCGAAAGGCCAACGCGGCGGAATAGCCCCTCGAGCAACGTTGAAGCGAATGATTCCTTGCGATACGAAACCAAGTTATAGTCTTTGAGCTCTTCGAGCGAAACGCTTTCGCGAGAAGCAAGCTCATGGGTCTCTGAAACGCCTACGATCAAATTCTGCGTGATGATCGGCTCGTAAACGATATCGCGCTCATCGAGCACCATGCCGCAGAACGCAACATCGAGCTTGCCATCGAGCAGGCCTTTCAGGCAATCGTAGGTGGTTTCCTGATGGATGTCGAAATCGATGTTATCGCCGAATTCCTTGCGGAAGGAGCTGAGCAGAAGGGGAAGGAAGTTTCGCTGGATCGAGATGACCGCACCGATGCGGATCTGCCCTGAAAGCCCACTAGAATAGAGCTTCATAAGATCGATCGCTTTGTCGATCTCGCTGAGCGCAACGCACACGTGCTCGTTGAATTCCGCACCATAGGAAGTAAGGCGCACATTACGACCAACACGCTCGAACAGCAGCACGCCAAGTTCTTTCTCCAAATTGCCGATCGAATTTGAAAGAGAAGGCTGCGTGATGAAAAGCTCTTCGGAGGCTTTTCCGTAATGTTCAAGCTCAGCGAGCTTTCTGAAGTAATAAAGCTGAGAAAGATTCATTTCTGTCCTTTTCCTTCGCCCGTCGAGCACGAGCGCACACTGCATCATCTACATCCGCAACAACCCCAAATGCTACGGATGCCTTCCCATTCATCTGCTCCTCGTGCAGATCCGAACCTAGAGCCTGCTCTGTGCTGCTCCAACTGCTTGTGCGAGAAATACCGCAAGCAGCATCTTCAAAAGATCGGGAACGACAAAAGGAGCGACAGCCGCCACAAATGCAGCCTCTGCCGTAAGCTGGCCGACCCACATAAGCCACAGCCAACCAAATACATAATAAATAGCCGCAAAACAAACGCCCACTATGAGGCTGCGGAGCAAGAATCCTCTTTTCACCTGGCCGCCGAGAAACGTTGCGCGCTGGTCGGAAGCGAAAGCAGCACGCTTAGACAGCAGATGGCTGAGGGGCAAAACGATGCACGCGCCCACCACAAAACCCATGATGAAGCCACCCGTTGGGCCGAACAGAGCACCTATCCCGCCACGGAACCCCGTGAAGACCGGAAGGCCAATAGCGCCGAGCGCAACGTAGCCGCAGATCGCGATGAAAGCATCCCTGGGTTTGAGCGCAAACAGCGTGAAGAAGATAGCAAGCGGAGAAAGGGAAAGAGGTACAGGACCGATCGGTACGGTGACCCATGCAGTAACTGCCATGCAGGCAATAGCTGCCGCACAATAGACGACCGAACGGCTTCTCGATTGTTGCCTCACCATGACTTCTGCTGACATGCTATCCTTCTCTCTTGCTTTTGAGTTTACTGCATACCTTGTTCGACTCTTGCCAGCGGCGGTTCGCACCAGACGCGATCCATGGTGGCAGCGAGGAACAAGCTCACGGGTTGATCCATAACCGATACACTGGAATCTATCGGTTACTCATAAATTATATCTATAAATCTATACATGTGACACCCAAAATCGATACTTTCGGACGACCTATTGATTTGAGCGGTCATAAAGAGATCGTGCATGATGAATTGTGGTAAAACAAGACCATGAGTACGATCGAACTTCTCATTTTAGGGCTTGCGCTTTCCATGGACGCTTTTGCGGTAACGGTGTCCAACGCCTTCGTCTATCGCGGAACCGATAAAGCCCACCGTCTCTTGATGCCCGTCTTCTTCGGTGTCTTTCAGGGGCTCATGCCCGTGATCGGATTCTATGCTGGTTCGTTGGTGGGGCCCTTCATCGAAACCTATGCGGGCATCATCACGTTCGTTATCCTTGGGTTCATCGGCGGCAAGATGCTTTGGGATGCATTCCATGAAGAGCCCGAAGAAGTCTTCGATAAGCAGGCGAAACTCACGATTCCCGTCTTGTTCTTCCAAGCTATTGCCACGAGCATCGATGCGCTTGCCGTAGGTGTCAGCTTCGCAGCGCTTTCGCTCAACATCGCATCGGCGGCAACCCTGATCGGCTTGACCACCGCACTGTGCTGCATCGTCGCGCTGATCATCGGGCGCCATTTCGGCATGAAGTTGGGGAACAAGGCCACGATCATCGGCGGCATCGTCTTGATCGCGATCGGCATCAAAGCCCTGTTCACGTAAGGGAATGGCGGGTGTGGACTTCGCCGGAGTTGGCGGCGATGACACGGCCTTGTTCGGTACGGAGGAGGAGTTCGCCAGAAGATGATGCTCCGATGACTTCGCCAGCGTAAAGCAGCTCCCCATCGATCGTTTCGAGTTCGACCTGTTCGCCTTTGTTATAGAGAAGGCCATTGTAGCCATCCATGAAGGGCTCTATCCCCTCTTCGCGCCATAATTCGTAAAACCCTTGGATGCAGCCGAGCAGCGCGGGAAGAAGCTGACCGCTTATTTGATCGAACGTAACGTCCGATAGAGCATCGAAGCTTTCAAGATATGCTGCGGGAACGCCGAGCTCTTCGGTCGAACCTGCTGCTTCAGCCTCTTCAACAGAAGAGCCACTAGGCGAAGTGATATTGATACCGATGCCGCAGCAGAGCTTACCGTCGATCATCTCGAGCGAGATGCCTACTAGTTTGGCGCCTCCCTCATCGGATACGACCAGGATATCGTTAGGCCATTTGATCTTGATCTTGTCGGTCTGCGCGAAGGAAGCAAGCGTTTCCTGCACCGCCAGCGAAAGAAGAAGGCTCAGCGTTGGAAGAGCGCTCTGGTCCACCTTAGGTTGAAGATGCTCGCTCAAAGGATCGAGGATGAACGAGAAATACAAGCCGCCTTCAGGACTCTTCCACGATCTTCCTTGCCTTCCATACGCTGCAGTTTGCCTGTTGGCCACGAAACAGATTCCTTCAGGAGCTCCTTTAGAAATAGCTTCTTTTACGCAGTTGTTGGTCGAATCAACTTCATCGAAGAACGTGACGCGCCAGAATCCGCCACCGTACGTCTTCACTTCGGCGGAAGCTTGCTGTTCCTCCCCTTCCTGCGGGCGAGCTGCTTCTTGCAGATGCGCTATGGCCTGCAGGAATGCCGCATCCTTCAGGGGGTTCGCGTCTTGTGGACGGCTTGTATCTTGCGGGTGCGCAGCATCCTGCGAACGTGATGCGTTGTTCATTACTCGCACTTCCAAGCTTTGCCGTACTTAACGTTATCGAACGTGACTGGCACGCCATTAGCAAGCTCATGATGAGGCAGAAGCTCCAAGAGCGGCTTCACCACGAAATCGCGCTCGAGCAAGAGTGGATGCGGCAGGGTGAGCACCTCAAGATCGGAAACGTAGCCTTGGTAATCGAGGATATCGAGATCGCACGTGCGCGGGCCGTTCTTCTGCGTGCGCACACGCCCTAAGCTGTTCTCGATCGCTTGGAGGTAGGTGAGCAGTTCTTGCGGGGGCAAGCCGGTGCGTATGAGCACGACCGTGTTCACGAAAAGATCCTGATCCTCGAAATAGGCCGGTTCGCTTTCGTAGTAGCTTGAAATATCGATGATCTGCGTGTCGGGCAGCATGCACATGTCGCCGATGGCCTTGTTGATCATCGCGATCTTACCTTCGCGCTCCTCGCCTTCGTCGGCCACGAGCGCTACGTTGCAGCCCATGCCGATGAGCACGTAGGGGCGCAGGTTCTCTTCGAGCGCTTGAGCGGTGAGCGCCACGTTGTGCGTACGGATGACCGATGCGCCCAGCTCGCAGGCCATGAGTGCTTCAGCGGCCGAAGCGCTATCACGCTCTTTTGGGTCTTCGATGTGGTACGCTTCGCCAATGTAGCTCTTGCGCGAAACCGCAACCATGGTCGGAAAGCCCAGGCGGTTGAACTCGTGGAAGTTCCTCATGAGCTCGACCGTCTGCTTCGCCGTCTTGCCGAAACCAGGACCAGGATCGAGGCAGATGCGCTCGCGCGCGACGCCGTGCGCGATCAAATTATCTGCCTGCGCTTTTAAGTAATCGCGCACTTCGGCAAGCACGTCTTCATAGACGGGTTCATTTTGCATCGTTCGAGGATCATCGCCGCCCATATGCATGACCACAAGCCCCGCATCGCACGAAGCGGCCAGGTCGACCATGACAGGATCGCGGAAGCCGCTCACGTCGTTGATGATCGAAGCGCCTGCTGCGAGCGCCGCACGCGCAACAGGAGCATGACGGGTATCGATGCTCACGCAAATACCCTTACTAGCCAGCGCCTTCACCACATCGAGCACGCGGGCGCACTCTTCCTCTTCGCTTACGGGCGCGGCGCCGGGACGCGTTGATTCTCCCCCGACATCGATGATGAGCGCGCCTTCCTCGATCATCTGAAGTCCGCGTGCGATCGCGTCTTCAGGCGTTGGATACGAGCCACCATCGGAGAAAGAATCGGGCGTAAGATTCAAGATGCCCATGATAATGGGCATCTTGGCATCAAAACTGTACTGGCTGCATTTCCAGATCATGAATGAACATCCTTTGGCTATTCGCGCGGCTTGCCTGCGCTATCGTCGTGCTTGTCTTCTGCATCCTGACCGTCCTGCATATCTTTGATCTTCTGCTCAAGACTATCAAGGAAGCCCTTGTTGGCATCCGAAGCGCTCGGCTCCAAAGGTGCAACGGGCGTGGCCGGTGCAGAAGGAGCGGTTGGTGCAGCAGGCTCTTGCGGTGCTGCCGGAGCTTGCGGGGCAGCTGCCCCATTCTGTGCGCTTGTCTGCACCTCATTGGATGCAGGGGACGCAGGAGAGCTGGGAGCAGCTGGTTGTGCAGGGGTGGGTTGCGGCGCAGCAGAGGCTGGGGCTTCTTGCTCTGGCTCTATCGATGCGAGCGTATTGGCAGCTTTCTCCACTGCGCCGCTCGCCTCGAGCTTCAGGTAATCTGCCCACTTGTTATCGAGAAGTGCCGTACAAGCTTCTCCATCGACCGTCTCTCGCTCGAGCAAGACCGCAGACATAAGATCCATCTGCTCTTTGTGCGAGGACAGGATCTCGTAGGCACGATCGTGAGCTTCACGCATGATGCGCGCCACCTCTTCGTCGATACGACGTGCTGTTTCTTCCGAGTAGTCCTGCGTATTGCCGTAGTCGCGGCCCAAGAACACTTCGTGATTGGGCTGCCCAAATACCTGAACGCCCAGATCGGAGCTCATGCCGTAGTTCGTGACCATCGAGCGTGCCATCTTCGTTGCGCGCTCAAGGTCGTTCGAAGCGCCGGTGGTGATGTCTTCGCAGAAGATCTCTTCCGCCACACGACCGCCCAAGAACACGGCCAGCTCATCGCGCATTTCGTTGCGCGAATTGAGCACCTTGTCCTCATCTGGAATGGAAAGGGTGTAGCCGAGAGCGCGACCACGCGAGATGATCGAGATCTTGTGAACTGGATCGGCGTGAGGGAGCAGGTGTCCCACGAGCGCATGGCCAGATTCGTGGTAGGAGATGGTCTTGCGCGTATTTTCGTCGAGCACCCTACCTTTGCGCTCGGGACCAGCGATCACGCGCTCCATGCTTTCGGTGACCTCTTGCTCAGAGATGATGTGCTTGTTGCGACGCGCCGAAAGGATAGCCGCTTCATTGAGCAAGTTCGCCAGATCAGCACCGGTGAAGCCCGGGGTGATCTTAGCCAAACGCGGCAGGTTGACGTCCTTTGCAAGCGGCTTGTTCTCCGCGTGGACCTTGAGGATCTTCTCACGGCCCTTCACATCGGGAACGTCGACCACGATCTGACGGTCGAAACGACCGGGGCGCAGCAATGCGGGGTCAAGTACGTCGGCGCGGTTCGTTGCCGCGATGAGCACGACCGAATCGTTCGCTTCGAAACCGTCCATCTCAACGAGCAACTGGTTCAAGGTCTGTTCGCGCTCATCGTGACCGCCGCCAAGACCTGCGCCACGCTGACGACCGACCGCGTCGATCTCGTCGATGAAAATGATGGCCGGAGCAGCTTCTTTCGCCTGTTTGAACAAATCGCGCACACGCGAAGCGCCCACACCTACGAACATCTCAACGAAGTCGGAGCCGGAGATGCTGAAGAACGGCACGCCCGCTTCGCCTGCAACGGCGCGCGCGAGCAAGGTCTTGCCCGTGCCCGGAGGGCCTACAAGCAAGCAACCACGTGGGATCTTAGCGCCCATAGCCTGATACTTCGCAGGATTGTCGAGGAAGTCCTTGATCTCCTGCATCTCCTCGACCGCTTCATCAACACCAGCGACATCGGAGAAGTGCACGTCGGGATGCTCCTCGACCGACTTCTTCGCCTTCGCCTTGCCGAACGACATCTGCGAGTTGTTCGCCTTGTTCATCTGCGAGAAGAAGAAGAACAGCAAACCCGCGATGATCAGGATCGGAAGCAGCGAGAGCAGGATCGAACCCCACGGGGAAGGCAGAGTGATGCTGTATTTGATTTCGGGATGCGCTGCCATGAGCTGGCCTAGCGTGTCCTGACCGACCCAGGTACAGGTGAAGTTATGCTTCGATCCGAGCGTCTTGACTTGCAGGATGCTCGGCTCGATGGTCTCAAGGCGCGAGCCGCCATTCACGATCGTGCCCAACTGGGAATTGAGCGCCTCGATGCCGGTATTGAACGCATTCGCCGCCGTTACGCCTGCTGTTTGCGCAGGATAGTAGACACCGGTGATGGTCTCGGCGCCTGCATCATAGACGACCGATTCAACACGCCCCTGGTCGACCGCCTGCGTGAATTCAGACGTTACCAGCGAGTCGGTTTGCGTGATGCCGTCCGAAGAGCCTTGTGGCATGCGCGTGAGCATCGAGAAGAAGAAGATGGCCACGAGCGCGAACACCACGATCGTGATGATGTTGATCTGGCGTGGCTGCTTGTTAGGCTGCTTGTTCGACGGTTTGTTGTTCTTTGCGTTTGGATCTTGTGCCATAACGTATCAATGTTCCTTATGCGTTGGTCGGTTGGTCATTCAGTGGTTCAGTCGTTTACGATCAGGCCTTCTTTGCGATCGCGCTCCGCTTGAGCGCTCCCACATAGGGAAGGTTGCGATATTTTTCCGCGTAGTCGAGCCCATAGCCGACCACGAATTCATCCGGACAAGCGAACCCCAGGTAGTGACAGGGAAGATCGGCCTGTTCTGGAATGTCCTTACGGAGAAGCGCCGCAATGGAAAGCGATGCGGGCTTGCGCGATTGAAGATTCTTGATCAGATAGCGCAGCGTGAGACCCGTATCGATCACATCTTCAGCGATGAGCACATCGCGGCCCATGATGTCGGTCGAAAGATCCTTCTGGATACGCACGATACCCGAGCTTTCAGCCTCTTTTCCGTACGAAGAAACTGCCATGAAATCCATTTCGAGCGGAAGATCGATCTGGCGAACCAGATCGGCCATGAAGATCGCCGCACCGCGCAGGATCGAGATGACCACAAGGTCTTTTCCCGCATAATCGCGCGTGATAGCCGCTCCCATTTCACGTACCCGCGCACGAATGTCGCTCTCAGAGAACAGAACGCGCTCAAGATCGGGATGTAATTCTTCCACCGCTCCTCTTTCATGGCATAGCTTTCAAACCGCATCTGCGGCTTTTAGTGTTCTAGTTTAGCAAAAGCGCCGCGCGATTCGTCCGCTTGCAGGTGTGCACATTCCATTTGCGAAAAATTTGCAATAAATCTACATCGTCTGCGCCCGTGAACGCCTCATGCAGCCCGTTTTTTCGCGCGTTTACGCCTCTTTTTGCGTTATCTCGACCGGCACTTCCCTGCGCAAAAGATCGGGGAAATTCTCGAGCAGCTTATCAACAGGCAGCCCGACGATGTTGTTGTAGTCGCCCTCATAGCCTTCAACGAGCGCCGCGCCCTTGCCCTGAATGCCGTAGGCGCCCGCTTTGTCGATGGTTTCACCGGTTGCCACATACGCGTTGATGTCTTTTTCGGTGAGCTCTTTGAAGGTGACCTCACTCGTTTCCGTGAAGGTCCGGAAACCGATCGAAACGTTGCCGTCTCCCCCGTTTTCTTCGGTCTCGTTCAAGAGCATCATCCACACCGAAACGCCCGTGATGACCTGGTGCGTCTTGCCGGAGAGCTTACGCAGCATCTCGCGTGCATGATCAGCCGAATAGGGCTTGCCGAAGATCTCGCCATCGAGCACGACCATCGTGTCGGCACCGATCACAAAGCCCAACCCCACCGGATTCTGCGCGAGCACCTCTTGAACGGCTGCACCTGCTTTTCGCTCGGCAAGCTTCTTCACGGCCTCTTCAGGCTGCGCGAGCAAATCGGCATCGAGCGTTTCGTCGACCGGTTCAGTGGGGGTGAACACACGGAACTGGACGCCTGCATCTTGAAGCAGCTGCTTTCGACGCGGCGAATTCGACGCCAAGATGATGTTGATGGGAATGACCGGCTGTTGATCCATGGGTTCTCCTTAAGGAAGCGTTGATTGAAAAGTCTCGGTTAAGCGCGCTTGCGGCGCGTGCGGAAGCGTGCCATGGGTTCGATGAGCACACCTTGTTTGTTCGCGCTCACGGCAAGATCGCCCTGGATGTTCACGACATAGCCGCTTTGCGGGCTGCCGTCTTCGTCGAAGGCCTGGAGCACGGCTTCGATGGCCGCGCTCTCGATGCGCCCTTCGGAACCGATGAGCGACTCGAGCACTGAGCGAATTGCGCGCCGCTTGAGCGGGAGCGCGAGCATGCCGAAGCTTGGAAGCAGCAGCGTATAGCCTTCTGCCTGTTCAGCATTGTTCACAAGAGCGTCTTCGGCGAGCGATTCCATGAAGTCGTCTTCATCGGCAATGAGGTTCATCGTGCGGCAGAGCGTGTCGAGCAGTTGGGGGTTCTGCGCCTTCGCTGCAGGAACGATCTCGTGACGCACGTAGGAACGAAAACGGTCGGTATGCGCGTTCGTCGCATCCTCACGCCAAAGTGCGCCCTGTTCATCACGTACGACCACTTCACCACGAGCCGCACGCTCTTCAAGATAGCAGCGCAGACCAGCACGTGAAACATCCAGCAGCGGACGCACCACCGGCCCATTGCGATAGAGCATGGAGCGAAAGCCGCCCGGCCCCGTGCCTTTTATCGAGCGCATATAGAAGTTCTCCACGCGATCATCTTGCGTGTGTGCCGTGATGATGCGCCCTTCGGCGATGGGCACCGCCGCGTGCATGCAGAGGCTCTCGAGGGCTTCGCGCGCAGCAATGTAGCGCTCTTGGCGCCCGATGGCCTCAACGTTGCCCCCTGTTTCTCGGGCAAGCAGAGCAACATCGACCTCGCAGCAGAAGAACGGGATATCGAGCGCTTCAGCAAGCGCAGCAACGAAGACCTGGTCGTCTTCGGCATCGCGCCCGCGCAGTTTGTGATTCACGTGCAAGCACGCAAGTGGACCGACCAGCCCGCGCGCATGGAGGTCGGCCATGATGTAGGTAAGCGCCGTTGAATCCGAGCCGCCCGATACCATCAGAAGCGCCGGCGAAGCGGCATTGAAAAGCGCATGCTTGCCGATCGTATGTTCAATAGTCTCGATCACCTGAACGTCCTCTTACAATTTTGTTTCATTTGGGCACTTCATGATTATAGTTTCGCCTTCTCGCATAAGCTAGGAAAGCGTTCTCATAAGAATGACAGAAGAAAGTAGGTGAAGGCCATGAATTTCGTACTTCGTGTGATCGGCATCTTCATTGCCGTCGCGGTCGCGGTGTGGCTCGTTCCCGGTATCGAAGTAGGTGGAACGGTGTCCACGTGGGCGAGCGTGCTCATCATCGCGCTCATCATCGCGCTGCTGAACATGACCATCAAACCCATATTGCAGCTGTTCGGGCTTCCTATAACGGTCATTACGCTCGGTATCTTCTATATCATCATCAATACCGCGCTACTCTATCTTGCTTCATGGTTGGCGAACGGGCTGTTCGGCATCGATTTCATCATCGCGACCTTCGGGTCGGGATTCGTTGCGAGCATCGTTATCTCGATCGTTTCGAGCATCATGAACGGGCTTTTGGGAACCGACAGCTATCGATAGGAAGATGACAAACTACCCGGTTGTTCGACATCTTTTGATCGAGCTCGATCAGCGCCGAGCGCGAGACACGAGGTTCCCCGCTTCCCTGCTCAAGAACCTGCATTCTGCAGGTTCTTTCGTGCGTCGCTGCTTTGCTCGGGTTTTGTAAAAAATGAATTTAGTCGGCAAAGAGTCACCTCGTTGCCTCACCCTCTTCGCTGATCGGGCATCGCTGAAATAGAACAAGCAGCAGCGCCCCATGAGGCACTGCTGCTTGCGTTGATGTAGCGGATGCTTTCGTTCGTTACCTTTTGTTCATAAGGTGTCGAACGACCGGGTAGTTTGTCACCCTATGCAGCGGGTGCGGTGTAGACGCGTGCAGCGCATTCCTGATCGAGATCGTAGAGCGCTTTAGCGTCGTTGCCGAAGAGCTTCATGCGCGTGAGCATGGTTTCAGCCGTATCTTCCTCTTCACCCTGCTCTTCGATGAACCAATTGAGGAACTTCATCGTACGATAATCGTTCACTGCAAACGCCGCGCTGTAGATGTCGTTGATGAGCGACGTTACGTACTTCTCATGCTCAAGGCCTGCCTCAAGCGGAGCAACATGATCGGTGAACTTCTTATCGGGCTGAGCAATAGCTTCGAGCACCACCTTTTCGCCGTTCTCATGCAAGTAACTGCGGAACTTCAGCGCATGATCGCGCTCTTCCTGAGCCTGGATCATGTAC
Source organism: uncultured Eggerthella sp. (assembly GCA_900538545.1). Lineage (GTDB taxonomy): Bacteria > Actinomycetota > Coriobacteriia > Coriobacteriales > Eggerthellaceae > Anaerotardibacter. Next base: position 57,389 of record UPYK01000006.1, read on the forward strand.
CAATTAGCAAAGCCGGTAAGCCCCTCTTCTTCATAGTAGTTCGCGAAATCCATGTAGAGGTAGGCTGAATAGAGTTCCTTGTTGATCTGGTCGTTGAGCAATTCGTAGACTTTTTTGTCCATCCTGAAGCCTTCTTTCCGTATAGGTCTACTGATCGAATGGCGGCACTGTTGCGCACCCATATCTTATTGATTCTATGATAACGCCAAATTTCGTCTAGCGCGTTCGTAGAGGTATAATCAAAAAAGACACATTCAGGCTTGCATCGTTGGGAGGTTGCTTTCATGGCGAAGACTCGAAACGCACAAAAAACAGCTCCCAAGATCGATGCTTCCCATGCACGCATCATTCACGATGCCGCTGCCTCAAACTCGAAATCTTCAGTGAAATCAGGGGCTCAATCACGTACGAATACGACCGCGAAGACCAAGAAGAGATCGAATACGCGGTCGAGCGCGAAGCAAAACCAGCGTGAGCAGATCATTGCGGTAGCAAACCGACTCTTCCGCGAAAAAGGCTATCACAAGACATCGGTTTCAGAGATCGCCCACGAAGTAGGCATGGATCAGTCATCGATCTATTACTGGTTCCCCTCAAAAGAGGCTATCCTTGAACAGGTATGCGACCCCAATCGATCGCTCTCCGCACTTGACCACATCATGAACGACATCGATGATCGTGTCGTCCAGCTCTATATGCTCATCTCCTACGATGTGGTGCGCAAGTGCAATCTTCCCTTCGACTTCATCGAGTTCGAAGGGCTTGTCTACGACCATCGCGATCGCTTCGAGGGATTTCTTACCAGATATCGCGAATTCTACCAGGCCTTCGAGCGCACGATCTCGCGCGGCATCGAAGAGGGAGTGTTCAATGATTGCCTCGTGGATGAGCAGGTCGTGACCATCCTCTCGATCACCGAAGGCGTCCAGCACCATTATCACGCGAAGTTGCGCGGCAATCTCATTCTGGTTTCATGCGATTACGAAGTGAAGGATCACGATCCAGAAGCTATCGGGCATATGGCTGCGCGCACGATCATCCCCAGCATGCTCGCTACGCCACAAAGCCTCGACGAGATCCGTTCGAAAGCGATCGCAATACTGGAGAAGCTCGGACTCCCTAGAGCTTAGTTCTTCTGCTCGTTCTTGACTGGGTATGCTTCCAACGTTGCGAGCGATAGCTCGTTGAATCCTCGCACGACAATATCGGCTTCTTGCTGCCATTCTTCAAAGGTGTAGCCTTCGTGCGGATCGAAGATCCCGACGGTGGGATACCTTGCGTTATGAAGTACCTGAAGCGCGTAAAACGAATCGTCAAAGCCCCAAGTAGCTTCTTTTGGTGTTGCCATGATCCGGCGTGCTTCTTCGAAAATGCCTGGCTGGCGTTTTGTGGTGCCCAAGTCCTCGACCGAAAGCACCGCCTCGAAATACGGGAGTAAACCGAGTGCTTTAAGGGCTGTTTGCAGATACAGCTGAGGACTTGACGATGCAACGGTCAACTTAACGTCTGCGCGTTTGCAGCTCTCAAGAAAGGCTTCGACCCCCGGAAGAGCTTTCGAATGCGAAAGAGCATCGACCATGTACTCGTCCATGAGGTTTCGCACCACACGGGCATCCTTCCCTAGGCCGAAACGCCCATGGAACCACTGCGCGATCTCATCGAGCGACATCGGAATAAGCTGCTTGCGATCTTCAAGTGTGACGGTTGCCTGCGCTTCACGTGCAAGCACGCCCTCGAGATCGTGCCACGCATCGATCGAATCGACGAGCGTTCCGTCAAAATCAAGGATTGCGCCTTCAAATGCCATTATTCGTAATCAGCTTTCAATGCAGCGAATGCCGGGATCGAATGCTCGATCGTGCTCTTGTCGATGCAATAGCCTGCTCGTACCCAGCCGCCTACGCCGAAGCTGTCCGAAGGAACAAGTAGCAATTCGTATTCCTTTGCCTTGTTCGAGAACGCCTGCGCATCAGGTTCGAGCGCCTTGATCCACAAATAGAACGCACCATCGGGCTCGATGTATTCGTAGCCGAGCTCGTCGAGCGCATGAGTGAGAATCTCGCGGTTCACCGCATAGGCTTCCACATTCGTGGGCTCATCTACGCAGCGTTCGATAACGCGCTGGAAGAAGACCGGCGCGCAAATGTAGCCAAGGGAACGACCGGCGCCACATACCGCCAAATAGACTTCGCGGGAATCATGGACCTCATTTGGAACGAGCACATAGCCGATGCGATCGCCCGGCAGTGAAAGCGACTTCGACCAGGAATAACATACCAGCGTGTTGGGATAGATCGCGGGAACCCACGGCACTTCAACGCCATAAGTAAGCTCACGATAAGGCTCATCGGAGATAAGGTAGATGTCGTGATCGAACTTCTGCTCGGCTTGGACGAGCACGTCTGCGAGACCTTCGAGCGTTTCGCGCGTATAGACGGTGCCGACCGGATTGTTCGGCGTGTTGATGACTACCGCCTTCGTCTTCTCCGTGATCGCCTGCTCGAGCGCATCGAGATCGATCTGGAAGTTGTCTTCGCGCGCCGGGACCTCAACGCATACGCCACCCGCAAATTCGATCCAAATGCGGTATTCGGGGAAGTAGGGCGCGATGACGATGATCTCGTCGCCCGGCTCGATGAGCGCCGTGAAGCAAGCCGAGAGGCACGCTGCTGCGCCCATGGTGAGGTAGAGGTTATCGGCTGTGTAGTGGGTGCCGAAACGCTTGTTCAGGTTCTCAGCGATCGCCGTGCGCGTCGATTCGAGGCCTTGCGCCGCGGAATAAGCGTGCAGTTGCGCAGGCACCATATCTGCCAATTCGCGAATGGTCTCTGCGACCGAATCGGGAGCTGGAACTGAAGGGTTGCCGATGCTGAAGTCGAACACCTTATCTTCGCCGATCTGGGCTTTTCGTTCCATGCCGTAGGCAAACAGCTCACGAATTGCCGACGGAGCATTGCCGCGCTCGTACATCGTTTCGTTATACATCGTTATCCCCTTGCGTTCGAATCGCGATTATCATTCACTGGCTATTATGGCAGAAAGCGCTTTGCCCGGCGCAACAAGGCGCGCAGATTGTCCGTGGATGAACAGAATAGAGCCACCCTTAGTCTTGCTTGTTCGCAGGACCATCCCGCTCTGTTCTGCACGAGCTCTTTACGTATGAGCGCGCAGCCCACTATTCACCCTTCTATAACGCCATTTTGCTGAGCGGCGCTTTATGCAAGAGAGCGAATCCGCTATAATGAATCTTCGCTTGCCCGAGTGGCGGAATGGCAGACGCGGCGGTCTCAAAAACCGTTGTCGAAAGACGTGCGAGTTCAAATCTCGCCTCGGGCACCAGCTAAGTATCAAGCTCCCTTCTGGGGAGCTTTTTTGTTGCAAGGACCTTCTTATTAACAAGTTTTCCCTGATGAGCGAAAGAACATCAATGGGACGCTGAAAAATACAGCGGGCTTGCAATACAGCGAGCTTTCAAGAACGCCCCAATGCGCTTCATTCACACGAACAGGCCCGTCATGATGCCCAAGCAGAGCGCAGGACCGAAGGGAAAGGTGCGATCCTTTGCGAAGATGCGAAAGCATACGCCCAACACCACCCCTGCCAACGAAGCGATGAAGAGCGCCGTGAAAGCTTGCTGGAGATCGAGGAATAAACAGCCTACCGCCAGCAGCTTCACATCTCCCCACCCTAAGCTTTCTTGTTGGGTGCGCTGCTCCAAAATCCGCTTCAGCACAACCAGCGCGAACGTTACCCCTATCGAAACGACACCTGAAGTGGCAAGTGACGCAAACGCCGCGGAGGCACTTCCCCACAAGGCATCGAGGACACCGACAACAAGACGCAAGGCCAAAAGGGCAAGCACATATTCATTCGGGATGCGGCGCGTTCGAAAATCAATGACCGATACCGCAATGAGCACTGCAGCAATGACAAGATAAACCGCCAATCCCATTACGATCTGAAAAAGAGATACTGAAATATCCATGCGCGCATGGTTCCTTCCTGCACCTCTCTGTATTGTTCACTCGTCGCCCTCGCCCTCCCCTTACCCAGGAGGGATGCTCCGTAGACTGAAGCGGTCAAAAACAAGGCAGGGGCCCTTTTCTCAAGAGTGACCATTCTCTGCCGGCTGAGCTGGATGGTATGGCCCAGAACAAAAAACGGGAGGAGCTCATAACAAGCACCTCCCGTTTAGATTGTATCCACCGAACAAGTCCGGCCCGAGCGCCTGAGAGCAAATGCCCTTGCTCAAGAAACGCTCACTGTATATTTCAGCAGCTTAGATGGTGAAATCCTTTTCGCCATTGAAGACTGCAAGCGCATCTTCGACGCTGTAATCACCGAGCGTGATAGCAGAGATAGCCTTGGTAAGGCGAACTGCTTCTTCAGTCGAACGCATATGGATATTACGACCCGTTGCGTTACCGCATGCGCCACCAATGTGGATCTGATCGTAAAGGTCGGACAGGAAGACCGAAGCATCTTCCTTAGAACCGCCTGCGCAAACCAGGCCCGTGCGGCCTGCAGCGGTCGAAGCGATCTTGAGGCCTTCAGCAGAAGTCTGGCCATCGGTTGCCTTCGGCGGATTGACCTTCACGAAGTCTGCACCCAAGCAAAGCGCAACACCTGCTGCGCCTGCGATAAGATCGGGATCCTTCTCGTCGGGCACTGCCTTGCCGCGCGGATAGATCCAGAGCACCACGATAAGACCCTGAGCATGAGCCTCGGCGATGAGCTCGCCTGCTTCAGCCATCATGGTTGATTCGTATTCGGAGCCAAGATAGATGGTGTAGCCGATGCCAACGATGTTGACGCCCGCATCTTTCATGGCGAGCACCGCTTCCAGATCGTAGAGCTGCGGAGAATATGGATCGTCCTGAGCGCCCTTCACGAGGTTGGTCTTGGAGTTCATCTTCACGAGATAGTTGATCTCGGGATAATCGTTCGCATACTGAGCGATAAGACCACGCTGACCAGCCAGGATACCGATGGTGCCCTTGCTGCCGATCTCAAAAAGATGCTCGGGCTCGAGATCCGACGGATCGATGCCTTCGCCGTAGAAGTCTTTGTTCAAGTGCTCGATCTTCTGATCGCAAGCAAACAACATCAAACGGCCCGTGCCGCGCGTTGCTTTCATATAGTTCTCAATGTAGTTTTCACGTGCTTCAGGCATTACATCTGCAGGGACCCTTACCTGATCGCGAGTAATGGTGGGCATATTCTCCTCCTTATTTAAGCATTGCACCTGCGTGCAACTTGATCGAATGATCGCAGCCTATTATAACGAAAAGAGCAGGGAACTTGCACTGCTAGAACCAGTTATGCGTACCCTCTACATAAATTTGTTCGAATTCTTGCGGTGACTTGGAAAGATAGATGATCCCTTCGGCACCAGCGACCATCCAAATGGCCAGAATGCCGATGCCAGATGAGAGCGTTGCGAGGATGATCGTAGCGAGCAACAACAAGAATCCCTGTTCATGGTAGCCAAGGTAGAACTTATGCATGCCGAATGCACCCAACGTGAGCGCAAGGATGCCCGCGGTGCGATGATCACTCTGCGAGATCTGGCGCATCGTGAAAAGGACCTTGCTCATGCGCGATGGGTTCGCGCTCGTAAGAGTAGGGGCTTCTTCTTCCTCTTCAAGGATGGACGCCGTACCGAAGTTCGAACCAAGCGATTCCTCAAATGCGACTTTTGCCTCGTTGAAATCCGCTTCAGGGATTTCAGGAGCGATATCGCTATTCGCCTTCATCGCTCTTCCCTTCGAGCGCCTTTTTGTATTCGTCTTTGAAGTTCGAGAACATGCCCCGCGTTTTAGAGAGTTGGACTCCGAGGTTGTATGCCCCTTTGTTCACCAACTCTTCGGCTTTTTGAGCTGCTTCTTCGGCTTTGGGCTTCACCTTGTCTTTTGCTTGAGAGACCTTATGCGCTGCAACTGCTGCACCAGCGCCGGCTTTTTCCGCCACGCCGCCTTCCCGTTCAAGCTTGAGCGCTTCAGGAGAGACAACGATCGCGCCGCGGAAGGTCTCATCTTCCGAAGCTTTAGAGAGATTATCGCCGATGCCGATCTTGAAGCCTTCGATAAGGCTGGCCGGCAATTCCGATCTACCGAGCAGAAACTCAACCGAAGCTCCCTTATCGACCTGGAGCGATACGACATCGCCCGTTTCGGCATCGAAGGAAACGCTGCCCACGTAACCCAGGCGCTCTTCGTTCTCCGTCATGAGCGGCAGACCTTGCCAGATAACGCAATCGTCCCATGAGATGCCCAGGCGCTTGCAAGCAGCGCGACCGGTCGATTGGCTGTCGTCGTTGATCATGACCACACCATCGACCACGCTATAGCCATCGAGCGCCACGAAGATATCGCTCCGGTGGAACATGAGCGCAGCATCGGGCCGCTTCACCGCGAAGCCCACGATCTTGCGCTTGGTGGGATGAAAGATGAAATGGCGAACGCGCCCGAGCCGTTTGCCCGGTTTCTTCGCATGTTCGACACGCACTCCCATCAATTGTTGCGTTGTATGAATGTCTCCCATAACCCCTCAATGCGCGATAAGGCACTCCTAAGAGCGCCTTATCGTTAGTGGATCGTTAGCGTTGATCGCGTGAACGATCCGTTATTTCTTGGTGGCCTTCTTTGCTGCATCTGCTGCAGACTTAGCCGTTTTCTTGGCGGTTTCCGCCACATCTTTTGCCGCGCTTGCCGCGGTCTTTGCGGTGCTCTTCGCAGCATCAGCAGCGCTCTGTGCGATGTCTTTTGCTGCATCCGTCGCGTTTTCAGCTGCTTCTTTGACCGCTGTTTTTGCATTCTTAGCAGCATCCATCGCTACCGGCACTGCATCGACTGCCGTGTCGTGAACCGCTTCAGCATTCTTCGCGACCTGTGCAGCAATGCGCTCGCGTGCTGCATCGATCTTGTCGCGCAGTTCGTCGTTCTTCTCAACGACTGCAGGAGCCGTCTGCTCTACGCGACTAGTTAATCCTTTTTTTACTTCAGCACCTTTGTCGACCACAGTGTTGATGACCTTGGTCGAAGTAGTTGCAGCAGCATCGACGAGCTGATTGGTGGTTGCGCGCGCTGCCTTCATTGCATCTGGATAATTCTCATTGAGCGTGTCGTTGATGAGCGCACGATTCTCTTCACCCGTGCGGGGCGTTGTGAGAAGGGCAATACCTGCACCGACCAAGCCGCCAACGAGAAATGTTGCGAATCTTCCCATAGTGTTTCCCCCTTTATACATGAACTTACTTCTTCTTAGAAACACGCTTGCGGGGCGATACCCTGTGGTCTCTTTCCGAAAGCGGGCTGCGTTCTATTATAGACACTTCGCATCAGGCGAGAATCAAAAAACATGACACACATAGGTTTGTTAACATCGCGTTGATTGCCGTTTTGCGAGCGTAACTTAGACCATCCGGGGGCGAACGTATCGAACACCTCAGGCAGGCTGACCCCCGCCGCCTTGCACGCCGCCGAGAAAGGCGAGTGGGGTGTCATGCCTGGTGAAGCGCCAGCCTCAAGCCCACGTGGTCTCACGGGCAAGCCCACGCGCTCTCGCGAGTAAGCCTACCTATGGCCTTGCACGTAAGCTATGCGAGCTCTTGATTGATGAAGTGGAGCGCCTGTTTGAAAGCCCCGAGTGCAATAAGGTCGTCGTAGAAAGAAACGCGCACGATAGCCACATCGCTCATGGTCGCGCTCCATTGGGTCGTGCCCGTGAACACCGGGTCGGTTGCTTCATCTTCTCGCTCAGCATGCGCCCGTGTTTGGATGTCGATCACCAGGTGCTCGAGCAAATGCGGGAGCGACGTGTTCTCCATGACCGCACTAAAGGTAGGCCCCGCTTCGTTTCGGCAAGTATGAAAGGGAATCGTAGGGAACTGAACGAGCACCTGAGCAATAAGCTCAGGTGAGGTGGTGCGATAAGCGGGATCGAGAACGCGCACCTCCGCTTCGATTCGATCAGGCAGTACGCTCAGCCGCTCGAGCGCGATCTTCTCTGCCACGGGCTAGTCTCCGCCTTGGGCAGAACTAGCAGCTTGTTCATTGCGCTCGGCTTGCGTTGGGCTCTCCGTGCCATCGATCACGCCGACGCCGTTGGTCTGCACATCGCTCGTGTCGTTATTGTTAGCGGTTTCTGGTTCTCCTGTTGCTTGGTTCGAAACCTTCAACAGCCGCATCGATTGGTTCCCTTCGCCCTGATTCGCTTCAGGATCCACATCGGTGATCGTGAGCACATCGCGTTCGGGCGAGAACACGTACGAACCCTCATTAGCATAGTTCACGTAGGTGTACTTGATGGTCTTCGCGAACGTGTCGAGCTCGTAGCCGAAGCTCACACTATCGGTGAGCTTGATCTCGGAATCGGTGATCACGATCGAAGCGTTCGTTCCCTCGATCTTCCACTGGCCTTGGAAGTCTTGCTTGTCGTCGTAGCGGAACAGGTAGTCCCAAACAAGGAAGCCGCCGCCTGCGAGCACCACCACAAGAATGATCGTGATAACGATCTTGAACGCACGTGGAACGCGCTTCTTCTTGGCTCTTTTCGCCTTCTTCGCCTTGGAAGTTTTTTGCGCTTGCGGATGCGCGGAAGGCATCTCCCGGCTTACGGGAATCTGTTCACCCTGCGGTCTCGCAGCTGGAGTGTGTGGTACCTTCGCAGTCGGCGATGCACTTGCTCCTGGATGCACAGCCTGGTTTGCCGTAGGAGCATGAGGCACGGCTGGTCGTGGCTTCTGCGGAGCATGAGGCGTTTGAGCAGGACGCGGCGTGTTAGGCGCGGGCGCTGAGGCGCGCTTGGGCGCAGGAGGCGCTGCATGAGCAGCATGCTTTCCGCGAGGCTTATTCGTATTTCGCGCGCGCTTGCCAGGCATGGTTCGACTGCTTATAACTGCTTATTCAGGCTTGATGTATTCGATGCCACCCATATAGGGAACGAGCACATCAGGAACCTTGATCGAGCCGTCGGCTTGCTGATAATTCTCAATGATCGCAGCCATGGTACGACCAACCGCAAGACCGGAACCGTTCAGCGTATGCACGAGACGGTTGCCTTTGAAGTTCTCGGGGTCCTTGTACTTGATATTCGCGCGACGTGCCTGGAAGTCTTCGCAGTTCGAGCACGAAGAGATCTCTTTGTAGGCATCATATGAAGGCAGCCACACTTCCAGATCGTAGGTCTTCGCAGCCGAGAAGCCCAGATCGCCCGTGCAGAGACTGATCACGCGATACGGCAAGCCAAGCAGCTGGAGGATATTCTCCGCGTCGGCGACCATCGCTTCGAGGTCGTCGTAGGATTCTTCGGGCTTGGCATACTTGACCATCTCGACCTTGTCGAACTGGTGCAAGCGAATGAGTCCGCGCGTATCGCGACCGGCGCTGCCCGCCTCTTCGCGGAAGCACGGCGTGAAGGCGCAATATTTGAGCGGCAGCTGATCGGCGCTGAGCACCTCATCGGAGTGGATGTTCGTGAGCTGCACTTCGGCGGTGGGAATAAGATAGAGACCTTCCGTGGTCTTGAACAGGTCTTCCTCGAACTTCGGAAGCTGACCGGTACCCGTGAGCGTCTTGGCGTTCGCCATGACCGGACACCACCATTCCTTGTAGCCACGAGAAACGTGCGTGTCGGCCATGAAGCTGATGAGTGCGCGCTCGAGACGAGCACCAAGTCCGCCCAGCAGCACGAAGCGCGATTCGGCGAGCTTCACCGCGCGCTCGAAATCGATGATGCCCAGATCCACGCCCAGATCCCAGTGCGCCTTGAATTCGAAATCGAACGTGGGCGGCGTGCCCCAACGACGCACCTCGGGGTTATCGTCCTCATCTTTGCCGATCGGCGTGGTTTCGGAAGGAATGTTCGGGATCGCGAGGATAAGCTCGTTGAGCGCAGACTCGGCCTGCTCGTGCAAGTCGGCGTAGTAGGCGATCTTCTCTTTGAGCTTCGCGACCTCTGCTTTGGCTGCTTCTGCCTCTTCCTTCTTGCCTTCGCCCATGAGCGCTCCGATGCTCTTCGAAATGGTGTTGCGCTGCGAAAGCAACGCTTCCTCCTGCGCGATCGCGCTGCGGCGATCTTCGTCGAGCTGCAAGAAGCGCTTCGAATCCCACGTGAAATTGCGGCTTTCCATGGCCTTGTTCACAAGATCGATGTTTTCGCGGACGAATCGGATGTCGAGCATGATTTCCCTTTCGTAAACAATAGTTCAACGCAGAACTTCATCAGCGCGTCTTTGGTATTGTTGAGATATTCAGATTGAGTATACTTTACAACCAAACAGGATACCACCTAACAGCCCTTCTCTCTTTTCAAGGCGTCTTGAACATTCGAGAAACGCGAGGGGTCCTGTCGATAAGGAAACAAAGTATAAAGGGGCATCATGGATCTGGCTGAGATCTACCATTTCATCTTTGAAACGTATGCCGGAATCGGATGTTTGGTCGGTGCTGGAATCGTTATCAGCATCATCGCAGCGGTGATCAGCGAGCGCAAAACGCGCAGGGTGTTTCGCGATCGTGGTGAACGCCCGGAAGACCGCGACGAAGAGAATGAGAACGAAGGCGAATAGCGCACTCGTTTTGTTTTGATACAGAAACGTCCGTTCATGCGGGCACGAATAGAAAGAAGCACCTCATGGGACTGCAAAGCATGCCACTCTACGATCATTCCGAAAACCCAGATTACATCCCACGCGTAGGCGCGGTGCATGATCTGTGCGGATACGGAAAATGCTCACTGGGTGTGGCCATTCCCGTTATCTCCGCCGCAGGATGCGATGTGTGCCCGCTTCCTACCGGCCTCTTCTCTTCACACACTGCCTTCCCCGTATGGCACATGCTCGACACGACCGACATGATGAAGCCCTATATCGATGCTTGGGAGAAAGTAGATATTTTCCTGGATGCCATCTATTCTGGCTTTTTGGGCGCGCCTGAGCAGGTCGATAGCATTCAGCGTTTGTATGCGCTGTTCCCCAACGCGCTTCGCGTGGTCGATCCCGTTATGGCAGACCACGGCAAGATCTATCCTACTTACACCAAAGAACTCTGCGATGCCATGGCAACCCTGGCCGATGGCGCAGACATCCTCACGCCGAATCTGACCGAAGCCTCGGTCATCCTCGGCACTGAGTACACAGGCCAGAACGTTTCTGTTGAAGAAGTCGAGAGCATGATCAACATGCTGCGCAATCGCGGTGCGAAAAACGTGATCATCAAGGGTGTTGATCGCGAAGATGGCTTCTTGCGCAACTATGTCGCGGGCCGCAATACTCCCCTCACAGAGTTCGTAGTAGAGAAGCTTCCGGTCATGTTGCACGGCACGGGCGACCTGTTCTGCTCCTGTGTGACCGCGGCTATCATGGCTGAAAAGAGTCTGGATACGGCTGTGGATTTCGCAGGCAAGTTCGTGCACGATGCGATGATCGTCACGCTCGAGCAGCCAAACTTCATGAGCCGTGGCATCAGCTTCGAACCGCTGCTGGGCAAAGTTGCTGAACTGCTGAAATAACCCTGTAAAGCTACAACCGAAATAAGCGGTTTCGTTATCGATAGATGAGCTCCTTTGAGCCTCTTTGGGCTTTTCTTCCTTTGCCCAACTCGGCTACTGAAATGTGTTCTTTTTCGGCGTACGCAGTAATTTCGCAAAACTATGCCATAATTGTGGCGTACGCAATAATTCTGAAGGAACAGCATGAACCCGATTCGCACCAGCAACGAAATTGGAGCTGCCATTCGCACCGAGCGAAAGCGACAAGGCTTAACCCAAACCGATCTTGCCGACCTATGCGGCGTTAGCCTTACGTTCATCTCTAATCTGGAAAACGGTAAACCTACGGCCGAGCTCGCGAAAGCCCTCACCGTTTTGATCACCTTAGGCTTAGATGTCTATCTTGCGAAACGAGGTGAATAGCCATGAATCTTACTATCTATCGCGATTACCCTGACGGACTCGTTGCCTTAGGAAATCTTGTGCGCGAAAACGGTGAAACCACCTTTTGCTACAACCAGGAATACCTTGCCCGCACCGATGCTGCTGCCGTTTCGCTGTCTCTTCCTCTACGAGAAAAACCCTTTTCCGAAGAGGAACTTTTGCCCTACTTCAAAGGTCTTTTGCCCGAGGGAGAAGCACTCGAGAACTTGTGCCGCTCCATGGGCATCCTTAACGGCGATTACTTCACCATGTTGGGTAGTTGCGGCCTCGATTGCCTAGGAGATATCGTCATCAACCCCTATGCTTATCAAACCGAACGATCTTATGAACCCATCACCGTGCAGGATCTAACAGCAATGGCGGGAAAACCTCGTTCGATAGATACCTCCATCGAATTAGCTCGTCTTTCACTGGCTGGCACCCAAAACAAATGCGGACTCTTCCACGATTCTAAAGCTCCTCTTGGTGATGGCTGGTATCAACCAGTCGGCGGCGCTCCTTCCAATTACATCATCAAGTTCGCACGAGAAGACCTTCACGATCTTATGATCGTTGAGCATCTATCCCTCACCTGCGCTGCTGCATGTGGGGTTCCATCAGCCAAGACAGCACTGCTCAACCCCTCACGTCCGATCATTTGCGTAGAACGCTATGATCGCTTAGGCAGTGCATCGGAAGTTATCAATGGTCAGGTGGCGCCTCTCCGCCAGCATCAGGAAGATATTACGCAGGCATTTGGCATCATGCCGGAAGCAAAGTACCGCCAACTTGAGCCCAACACCGTAACCGTGCTTGCTGATTTCTTCCGAAATAGCTCAGCAAATCCCGCACAGGATATTGCCAATCTCACGCGCCTTTTGTTGTTCAACTATCTTATTGGTAATTGCGACAACCATCTGAAGAATATCTCCATTCTTTATTCTCTTGACTGGAAGTCATTCCAAATGGCTCCTGCCTACGATCTGGTGAGCACCACCTATTTTGCTCGCTTCTCTTCTACTATGGGCATGGCAATAGGAAACCATCTGGATATACGAGAAGTCACCTCTGAAGACTTTCACATCATGGCTGAACGAATAGGAATCAATATGCGTCTGATACGTAATATGGTTAAGGAGTTCCAGCAACAAGCTACTGCAGCGCTCAATGCCGAAGGAAACTTGCTGAGCGAACAAGGCTTCAAGTCAGCTTCTTATATAGCTGATGAGCTTCAGGAAGAGATGTTTCCTCGCTTAGAAGCGCTCTCGAACGTATAGCCGCTCCTGGGCAAAGTTGCTTAACTGCTGAAATAACCCTGTAAAGCTACAACCGAATAAAGTGGAGTCGATTTGAGCGTTAGGGATTCTCGTAATCTATACTAAAGAGTGTGTTATTTGAATAACGTATTGAAGGCTCGTAATGGAATTCAAGACTTTGAAATACTTTCTTGCGGTTTGCAAGGCAGGAACCATGTCGCGCGCAGCCGAAGAGCTTCACGTAACGCAACCAACCCTTTCAAGACAGATAGCTGATCTTGAACGTGAATTAGGATGTGCGTTATTGCTTCGTCATAGCCGCAGTGTCGAGCCAACCGAAGAAGGCTTATATCTGATGCGACGCGCTCAAGATGTTATCGGATTGATGGGGCGCATCGAATCGGACTTCGCCGCCTCAGAAGAGATCATTGCTGGCGATATCTCAATTGGTGCTTGCGAATCATCGAGCATGCGCCTCGTTGCAGCTTGTATGCGCATTTTCCAGGATCAGCACCCTCATGTCCGTTTTCGTATACACAGTGGTCATGCTGGATTTTGCATCGATCGGCTAGAGCGTGGTCTTGATGATTTTGCTCTTCTTTTGGAATACCCCGCTATCGATCGTTATGAGAGCATTCGGCTTTCCCACTTGGATCGATGGGGATGCTTCATTCCAGAGAATGATCCTTTAGCAAACGGATCGGCTGTTCGCGCTGAAGAACTAGTGAATTACCCTATGCTGATCCCCGATCAAGCGCTCGCCTTCGACATGCTGTCTTCTTGGTTTGGCGATCACTTGAACGAACTTAACGTTCGAGCAACATTCAACTTGGGAAATAACGGTATTGAGATGGTGCGCGAAGGCATGGGCTACATGCTAAGCTTAGGCGGCATACGAGCACTTGGAGAACGAACTGGCTTGGCTTTCCTTCCGCTTGATCCGCCCGTAATCGCTCATGTTGATCTTGCATGGTGCAGAGGGAGAAAAATGTCCAAAGCCGCCTCTTTATTCAAAGAGCAAATGTTGGCTTTCAATGCTGCGAGTTAGCAAGTAATCCGTTAAAAGCCAAAAGCCTATATCGGATTACTCGCTCCTGCAGCCCCTCCTTCGACAATCGCTACCTGCGGTTTTTATCGCGAACCCTTCACCGAGCTTGAAAGAAAAACTCTAGTTTCCTTTCAAATATATAAGAGTCTTTGATACCTGAACGTGGTTAGCTTTGACGCTGCGCCAATTGCGTTGCCAGCCTTTTTCCAATAACAACAAGGACTATTTCCACTACCGCAAGCGTCCCCGCAACTAGAAGAGCAAGCTCACACGAGCCTGTCAGCTCCGTTGTCTGCGCAGCCACCATCGGCCCAATAAATGCTGCAACTGTATATCCAGGATAGACAAATGACCAATTTTGTCCGAAATACCGAGGCCCGAAGGGGTCTCCCACAATCGCGGGCATTACGCTCATAGTGCCGCCGAAGCAAGCCCCCACTATCATCATGCAGCTCAAGAATGTATTAAATGTAGTAGCGTTACCTAAGAACAACATCATGACTGCAGCATTGAGCCCCAAAATAATGATCAAAGTAGTGAAGCGCCCTATCTTATCGGAAAGCACACCAAATCCTAACCGACCAGCAACGCTTCCTATACCAAGGAGGCTCACCATCAAGGCTCCTTCAGCTGCAGTAAGATTTGCGAGCTCTTGACCGAGGCTTGACGCGTGCCCGTTGATCATCTGTCCACTCGTAACAGCAACCATCAATATAAGAAAGAGAACATAGAATAAAGGTTGCTTCAAGATCTCTCGACCGCTGAAGCTGCGTTGAGAAGACACGGCCGAGGTTGCAGTTTGTTCCTTGGGGTTCCAACCAGAAGGCTTCCACCCAGCACGCGGCATGACCAAGAACCACGTGAAAAGAAGATAGATACCAAGCCATGCGATACCAACAATGCGGAAAGCTATCATGACATCGAACGATTCTATGAGCAGGTTGCCAATCGGCGCAAAGATGACTGGCCCCATACCGCCACCACACGTGCAAACTCCATTTGCAAAACCCCGCTTATCTGGGAACCACGTGGTGGCGACCGACAGCAAAGCGTTGTAAGAAAGGCCATTTCCAGTTCCTGCTAGACCCCCAAAGAAAAGATAGAGAAGCGGCAACGATTCAGCAAAACCCGAGAGTAACCAGCCTAACGAAAAAATGATACCCACTATCAGGACCACAAAGCGCTGTTCCATATGCTGCTGCAGCCAACCGCTCAAAAAGCTGCCGACGCAGCTCATCAGCATAAAAAGTGAGTATGCGAGCGCAACACCCGAAGCCGTATAACCAAAAGTTTCCATCAGGGGAACATTGAAAATAGACCACATGTAAATGAGTCCATTTCCCAAGGTGAGAAAGGTGGCAATGGCTAAGATGACACCTCGCGGAAACTTGCGAGCATTCTTCTCAATCGAAAAAGGCATGATTCCTCCGAAGAAAAGGAAGTGTTCGTTGTGAACACCAAACCGTGACTAAGAAGATTATCAATCGCTCAACATGAAATTACTATTACTTATAATTCATATCGTGTTATACGTTTTCCATATATAAAAAGGAGAGCTAGAAGCCTCATAAGAGACGATGACCTTGTTCGCTAAAACATTTCTGTCACTAGTGATTTAAAAACCTTAGTTAAAGTTCAAAAATATGCTGAGAAAGATGCCTTCCCCTTGCCCCTAATGCTGAATTGCGTTTGGAGATGTAGTTAGAGCAAAGGGGCCAGTTCACGCTTGCCGCTCTTCACACCTTGAGCGACGAAGAGATCTCTTCCAACAAGCCCTATGACAAGCGGCACCCACCAAATCGGCAGCTCGATGGAGAGAAGAACGAACATCGCAAAGGTTATGATTGCGCAAATCGCTAAAAAGATGCGTCCTCTCGTGATCGCCTTATCAAGGATTCTCTTCGCAACGAGCCTAATATCGTGATTGGGAGAGAGGTGGTCTTCGCACACTTGATAAGGCGAAAGTGCTTAAGCGCTTAAGAAGGCCTTGTAGCCTTTGTAGGCTTCGTAGATATCTGCCTTCGACGTGACTTCCCAAGGTGAGTGCATGGAGAGCACTGCCACGCCAGAATCGATGACGTTCATGCCGTATTTCGCAGGAATGTAGGCAATGGTTCCGCCGCCGCCCGCGTTCACGCGACCCAGTTCAGCGGTTTGATACTTCACACCTGAATCATCCATGATCTTGCGGAGTGCTGCCATGTATTCAGCATTCGCATCGTTGGAACCTGACTTACCGCCAGAGCCCGTGTACTTATTGAACACGAGGCCACGTCCGCAATAGGCGGAATTCTTCGGCTCGAAGACCGAAGCATACGAAGGGTCGAAAGCTGCGCTCACATCGGAAGAGAGCATCGAGGAATTCGCCAGGCAGCGACGCAGCGCCAGATCGCCCTGCTTGCCCATCAAATTGAGGATCTCTGCCATGGTGTTCTCGAAGAACGCCGAGGTCATGCCCGTTGCACCAACGCTGCCGATCTCCTCCTTGTCTACGAGGATGCATACCGCTGTGCGAGCAGGATCTTCGATGGCAAGCTGAGCCACCAGGCTCGTGTACGCGCAGACGCGGTCGTCCTGACCATAACCGATCACCATCGAGCGATCGAGTCCGCAATCGCGCGCGTCGCCCGCGGGGACCACCTCAATCTCAGCAGAAAGGAAATCTTCCTCTTCGATACCGTAGCGTTCAAGAAGCAACTGCATGATATGCGCGCGTACCGCTTCCTTTTGCGCAGTGCTCGCGATCTGCTCTTCGTAGGTTTGTTCTTTTTTGGCTGGCTTTGCTTCGGTGGTTTCTTCAGCGTCTTCAACGATGAGCGGTTCACTCCCAAACAAAACGTCGAGGCTTTCGCCTTCCACCACTTCCCTGCCATTCTTCTTCATCTGCTCTGCGCCCAGATGCGGCAGCAGATCGGTCACACAGAAGACTGGATCGGATGGATCGTCGCCCAACGAAATATCGACCACGGTGCCATCCTTCTTGGCCACCACGCCTTTGAGCGCGAGAGGCAGCGCGACCCACTGATAGTTCTTGATGCCGCCGTAATAGTGCGTATCGAGCAGCACAAAATCGGAAGCTTCGTAAAGCGGATTCTGCTTCAGGTCGAGACGCGGGGAATCGATATGCGCACCCAAGATGTTCACGCCCGCTTCGATGTCGTTCGTTCCGATCTGCACGAGCATGATCGCCTTGCCATAGTTGTCGATCCAGACCTTATCGCCTGGTTTCAGCGCACGTTTTTCAGCGATTGCCTCTGCCAGGGGAGCATAGCCCGCTGCGCTTGCGAGCTCGATAGCGCGCTTGGTGGCGAGTCGTTCGGTCTTGCACTGCGAAAGGAAGCTCTTATAGCCTTCGCAAAGCTCGTTAAGTTCTGATTTGTCCTGATCGGTATAGGATTTCCACGCATTCTCGCGTTCCATGATCGTCCTTTCGTTTCAGCTCGCAAGCAGGCTTATTCGTTTGATGCGCTTTCTCAACGATAGCGCTCTTCTTGCGCCAAGACGCATCGACCGATCGTGTTTTCGCATCAAAAAAAAATAGTTAACCATTTGTTAGCAATCAACTTTTTTATTGTTTCATGGAGTAGAATTCTACATCAAGGACGAACGCGCTCTGCCTGTGAGCGAGAAGAGCACAGAAGAGCTGCAAACGTTCTTCGACTAGTATGAATCGATGATCGCACGCGCGATCGAAGAGGAGTGATGAACATGGCACAACAAGTGCGCGATGAAATCCCAACGCCGGATAACTCGACTAACTTCAACGTTGCAGCAGGTAGCGAAACACCTGTAGGCACCACGCTCGAGAACCTGAAGGCAGCTGTTGGTGGCGAAACTGGCGCTTCTGCACACTACAGCGTTTATGCTGACGCAGCAGAAAAAGCAGGCTATTCCCAGCTCGCAGCTCTCTGGCGTGCAACCTCTGCAGCTGAGCAGATCCACATTGCTATGGAGTACAACGCAGTTACGGCTGAAGATCCTGATTGGCCTCGTCCGGAAGTTACCGCAGGCACCGATGCTCCTGCAGACCTGAACCTCATCTCTTCTGCTCAGGGCGAAATCTATGAGACCTCCGACATGTATCCTGCATTCATCAAGAAGGCTCAGGAAGAGGGCAACAACGCTGCTGTTATGATCTTCACGCGCGCAAAGCTCGCTGAAGGCTATCATGCTGAAAACTATATGTGGGCATACAACAACATCGATACGCCCACCGATGAGCACTTCTATCTCTGCCCCGTTTGCGGTTATATCCACCGCGGCAAAGACTTCGAGAAGTGCCCGATCTGCTTCACTCCTGCAGCGAAGTTCATCGAGTACTAATCGATACAAGAGCCACAAGCGCCTCCAAGTTTGCGCCGACTGAATTCGAAGCATTCGCTTTAATGCCGAATTAACTAGGTTGAAGGTAAAGCGATTTCAAACAAAATCCCTGAGGTTAGGAAATCAACTTCAGGGATTTTTTATACGCAAATTCAATTTTCATACATCAAAAGCTCAATATAGGAACATTTACTCGACCTAATCGAGCATCTCTACGAACGCCTGTATACGTGTTGCTGCTTGTTCGTCAATGCGACCCTGATTCTCGGTCTCAAGATAAAGCACAGGAATTCCCTCTGCTTCAAAATCTTTCTTTAGAACGGGATAATCAAACTCTTCTTCTTCGCAGAATTTAATGATGCTAATAAGAATGCCATCCGCTTTACGTTGATTGTAGAGGTCGATCAACATCGGGCCTCGTAGCTTCTTTGGATCGTAGAGTACCGAGCATCCTTCAATATGGGGCCAAATACGCGCGAGCGAAACAAAGGGGTCCACATGAGCAGGCGCATCGGTTTCAAAACGCTTCGAATCACCAACGATATCATCACCTACGATCGCAATACCCTCTTGCTCAAGCGTATCGAGCAGCTCAGTTGAATCCATCAATATGCTGGTAGCAATCAGGCGCGGTCCATCAAAATCATAGACAGGAACATCATCGAGTTCATCAAGCAACTCTGCCACCAAACGAGTATGTAGCTCAACTGGCATTACTCGGGCAGCTTTGTAGACATAATGCCGCACCTTAGGCGTGAAGATATCAAGATGGTCGCATGCCACCTCAGGGAAACGACGCATGAGCTCTTTTTGCTTGTTGTAGAGCTGAATACTATTGAAGAGCTGCGCATCCGTAATCGGATGACCCGCTATCTCCTCAAGCTCATGTTGAACCCGATGAAGCTCGTTCGCATAATAGTCTTCAGCAGCCTGCGTCTTGCGATTCACTGGCTGAGTAAGTGCAATGACAGGCATATCGGGCTTGGCATACTTCCAATTCTCTTCAAGGTTGCGTAGGCCATCACAGGTGGTGGGAATGATGATGCCTGAAAGAAAATCATAATCTCCTTTCAGTCCGTACTCGAGTAGCGATAATAGGATCGAGCAGTAAAACGCCGGGTAATAGCGATGCGCTTCGCTTGCATCGATATTGCCTCCCCACAACTCTACTGGATACATCCCGGCTGCATGCACCAATTCATAAGGCGCAAAGTAGGGAGCCAGCCCAATTACCTTCTTCTTGTCAGCATTGCATGCATCGATCGTTCGATACGGGTGCTCTGAAGCCTCTTCGAACTGTGCGAGTATTTCTTGTATGCGGCCCATCGATATCTCTCTTTCCTTTAACGGCAGGGTAAGTATGATCGCCCGTTATTCAAGCACGATCTACTTATGCTTCATCCTTAGTTTGGGTACGTCGTCTTTTCTTATTCACGCTGCGCTATGCGTTCATCCATTACTTCAGTCAGCCCTTGAACGCGCGTCTCGTATTGCGCCTTCGAGAAGACACGCGGATCTGCCTGGTCGCCATCGAAGGTTGCAAAAGGTATGCCCTTTTCCTTTTCGAGCTGACGTGATATCTCAAAC
The DNA here is from genome assembly GCA_900538545.1 of uncultured Eggerthella sp. GTDB lineage: Bacteria > Actinomycetota > Coriobacteriia > Coriobacteriales > Eggerthellaceae > Anaerotardibacter. Next base: position 77,516 of record UPYK01000006.1, read on the forward strand.
GTGATTCCTACCCATGGCTTACAGCTGCGCGTGACGCTACAGAGCGTACCATCACAATGATATTCGTCGATCATAGCGCGCCGACGCTGCAATGCTAGATCGATACCTTGAGAGTTATTCGTGCTCGCGTACCCTTGACAATATTCATCCAGATCATTAAACGATGTGCCGAATATATTGCAATAGATCGAACCAACCGTATTAACACCCATACTCGCAAGTGTTTCTGAGTTGTGCCGCAGATAAGGCCAGCATGCTAATCCGTCATACATCAGGCGGTATTTTTCTTCACCTTCGAAGGCATAATTACCGGTAGCAAGTCGCTCCTCAAGCTCTGCGATATAAGCTTTGAGGATCTCAGTTGTTTCGGGGCGCCCCTTCGCAACAACCATTAACGCCATGAAGTTGTAGCCATCAAAACCACTCACAGGCGAAGGCTTGTTCTTTCCGATCAAATCGAGCGCCTTGGTAAACAAAGCACCATTTATGCTCGAAATACGCAGAATCTCATGAAATTTCTCGTAATCGAACTTCTTACCTGTAATGCGCTCAAACTCATCGATGATATATTGCAACTGTGCTTTGATGTAGCTGGTCTTGTTGGCAGTGTAATACCCGTCCGTATTATATGGAATATCGAGGAGCAGAAAAGGAATGTCAAGATTGTGCGAGAGATTCTCGTACCACTTGATAACCGTTGTGCAGATGTTGTTGCTAACACAGAGAAAATCAGGTGCTGGCACATCAAGCCCGAAACCAAAGTCTTCCTCACGCTCAACAAAGCCGAGATTAATACGAGCATACGAGCACAAGTCCATTGAATAACCAAGTCCTTCTGCCTTTTCGCAAAAGGGAATTGCGCCCTTTTTCGCTGCCACCGCAGCACTATGGTTTTCGGGGTACATGATCTTAAGGTCGAACGTCTGACAGATCTCTTTTGGGAAGTTTGAAGTTGACCAACCGATCAACTCACCATTCTCTTTTGCCTCGCGTATCTCGTCATACGTCTTTGCAGTAAATTCTTGTAGCAGCTGTTTGCTGGTCTTCTTATCACCCATGCTACTTCCCTTCCTTAAGTTCTATTCCGCTTGTTTCTTGGTCTGCTCTGCTTACTTTGATAGCTTGTTTTTTCTATACGATTCGCGTCTGATCACAGGTGGTGCAATCCTTGTCAAATTGCATTTTCCGCGCCTCCTCGAGTGCCGTAGCATATTTATCCTGCTCAAGTGCTTCGTTTCGAATCTTCTTCTCGAATACCTTTGCGCCATGAAGCGCTGCGCCCAATGCGCCAATCAATTGAGCATGAGGTGGAATCTGGATATTGACACCCAATTCTTCCTCGAGCGCACGAACCACGCCCGCGTTCTGGGCAACTCCTCCACTCATGACCACCGTCTCTTCAACGCCAAGCCTGCGTGCCAGACCTGCCGTTCGTTTCGCAACCGAGTCATGGATGCCCGCAATAATGTTCGGGATCTTTTCCTTGTTGGCCAAATGCGATATGACCTCCGACTCTGCAAAGACCGTGCATGTCGAGCTGATCTCGACCCTAGAATCCGCTTGAGCATCAAGCGTGCCCAGCTGATCAGTTGTGGTCTCGAGCACGCCCGCCATTACATCAAGAAATCGACCTGTGCCTGCAGCGCATTTCTCATTCATGATGAAGTTGTCCAAGCCACCGCACTCATTCAATCTGAGCGCTTTCACATCTTGACCGCCAATGTCAATAATGGTGCGTGCTTCAGGAATCATGAAGTGCATACCGCACGCATGACAGCTGAGTTCGCTGATCTGCTTGTCTGCTTCGTCAAAGTGCAATCGTCCATAGCCTGTTGCAACCGTATAGTCGATTTCATCCCAAGCAAGGTTGCCATCTTCGAAAAGCTTCTCAAGCGCTTGATCGGTTCCAGAGGTGCCTGCGCCAAAGCTGATAATCGCGCTTGCGTAGATATCCTTACCATTTTTAAGCACTACCGCTTTTGTCGCTGTAGAGCCAATGTCGATCCCGAGGGTATACATAAGATTCACCTCACCTACGTTTCTAAGCGTGCTGAACCACTACGCCGCTCTCTTCCCATACGCGTATCTGGTCTTCGGCATAACCGTGTTCGCGCAAAATCGCTTCGGTATCCGCGCCTATACCACGACTAGTAACAAGCGGTGCCGTTCCAATAGAATCAAGCCGTGCAGGAGGATGTATAAGGATGGCTTCATCGCCCGTAGGATAGGTCACGCGCTGAGCGTATTCGTTATCCCAGATTTCAGAATCTTTCAAAACATCAGCTGATTCATACAGAGGTCCGAATGCGATATCCGCTTCAGTAAGGATTTTCTCCCACTCAGCCATAGTCTTTTGAGCAAGTGCTTCTTCGATGATGTCTATAAATTCCTCATGGTGATGCTCACGCATGTACGCCATCTTGCAATACCGCGGATCATCTTTCAGATCGCCACGCCCGATCGTCTCCATAAAGTGGTTGTAACCAAGTTCAGGAGCCGCCACACAGAACTGGATCCATTTGTTATCTTTTGTCTTGTAGGTCGAGTTGAATGGATTTGAAGTGCTTCGTCTTGATGTGGGGAGAATATAGCCACCATATTGCGCCGCAGTATGCGCAAGGCTCATCACGTATACGCCCACAGCATTCAGGCTGACGACCACACGATCACCCACACCTGTACGTCCAGCGCCAACAAGCGCTGCAGCAATGCCACCTGCTAACGCGAGACCTGTTTGCAAATCACCAAAACCAGGACCACCGATCATAGGCGAACCGCCCTTCTCATAAAGCGATCCACCTACCCCTGAGCGAGCATGATAGGCAGTGTAATCATATCCAGGCATATCGCGTAACGCGCCGTTTTCACCGTACCCACGCACATGTCCATAAACCAACCGAGGAAACTTCGCATGCAGCGTCTCCCAATCACAGCCAAGCTTTTTGAGCGCTTTATCTCGTGCACTTGTCACAAATGCCTGCGCATCTTCAAGCAATTTGTAAAGAATCTCTCGACCTTCATCAGTACGTAGATCGACAACCATGAAACGTTTATTCACGCCAACCAAATCGAAACAGGGATTGTAAAGATCACTTTCTCCAGGCATGCAATACACGTTCCAATTCGTGCGATAGTCATCACCTGAAGGACCCTCTATCTTTATGACCTCAGCTCCCCAATCAGCTAGGATTCGCACACCAGACGGTGCAGCAACATACGTTGCAAACTCAATGATCTTATAGCCAGAAAGCGGTCCTTTCATCTTTCCCCTTTCGCTTGCCCCATTTTAGAACATGTTTTAGAACATGTTCTATTTTGCTATTATATAAGCATTAAAGCTAGATAAGGTCAACACCTACCACCAGGAACAGCCGTTCTCTTATTTCATTGCATAAAGCTCAAAACCTTAGGTAAGCTTTGGAAAGACCGATAGAAGAAGGACCTTGTGACTACCAAGAAAAAATATGTTTCATCGCGAGAAGAACGGGCTCAAGCAACACGCGAAAAGCTACTGGAAGCAGCCATCGAGCTTGTAAATCAATATGGCATGAAGTATTTGACCGTACGTAACATCTGCGATGAAGCAGGCGTATCAACCGGAAGTTTTTACAATCTTTTCGATAGCAAAGATGATTTAGTGTTCTATTATCTGCAGAATGTTTTCACTGAGTACAAGCAGCAGGTGGAGAATGATGCTTCACAGCATTCCTCGCTCGAAAAGATAATCCTCATCTACCGTTTTTACATCAAATGCGTGCTTGAAACTGGACTGGAGTTCATTACTGGCCTTTACGCTGCCAACACGAATCAAGCTTTTAATTTCTTAGAGCGTGATCCGAAAAATGAAATGGTGTTGGATCGTGTAAGAGAATACCTGATAGAAGGAAAAGCATCAGGAGAAATCCGTAGTGATGTTGATATCAATATGGCGCTTTTGCGCATTGGCGTGATCATCACAGGCATGATCTATTATTGGTGCATATTTGGCGGCAGAATCGATCTTGCAAGTCAGACTGATTTGATGCTGCAAGACTATTTAATAACTCTTGTAGCTAATAAGAATGCAAGTTTTGAACTCGAACCCATTTCTCCACTAGAAGGCTCGCTTATTTAGCTTATACGGGAAACAAGCACCGATAGTGGTGCTGCAAAAAAGCAATACCCCATTTGACGGATTATGAAAACGAGATATAGCTGCAATGCGCAAAAGGGTTGAAACTTAGAAATCGAATGCTTCGCCCACGTTCATAGTAAGACAGTGATCAGCGGTTTTATCGAGTGCGCTCGGATCGCGATTGATCACGATAAGGTTCTTGCCGTTGAAGAATTCAACGAGACCCGCAGCTGGATAAACCACCCGCGAGGTGCCCGCGATGATGAGCGTCTCTGCTTGTGCGATGTCTTCGACAGCTGCCTGTATGACCTGTTGATCGAGCGCTTCTTCGTAGAGCACCACATCTGGTCTGATGATTCCCCCACATTCACAATATGGCACACCGTCGGCTTTCATGATCGCATCAAGCCCATAGCGCTTACCGCACTTCATGCAATAGTTGCGATGAATGCTCCCATGAAGCTCATGTACACACTTCGACCCTGCCGCCTGATGCAAGCCGTCAACATTCTGCGTGATCACACTACGAAGGATGCCTTGCTGCTCAAGTTCGGCGAGCTTCTTGTGCGCCTGATTCGGTTTGGCATCTTCATGCACCATCTTTGCTCTGTAAAAATCGTAGAAGACATCAGGATGCGCTTCGAAGAACGAATGACCTACAATGACCTCAGGAGGATAAGGGTACGCCTCATTGAAGATGCCTTTGGCGCTACGGAAATCGGGGATGCCGCTTTCTGTCGAAACCCCCGCTCCTCCGAAGAACACGACGCTCTTCGGATCCGCTTCGCTGATGATACGCCGCACTTCTTCAAGATCTTCGTTCATATTCCCCACCTCATTCCTTTACACTACCAGCAGCGAAGTCCTCCATCTATCCGCACCAGCGGAGAGGGTAAGACACGAGGTTCCCCGCTTCCCTGTTCGCGCATCTGCTTCGCAGACGCGCTCATGCGTCGCTGCTTCACTCGGGCTTTATTAAATAGCGAATTTAGTCGGCAAAGAGTCACCTCGCTGCCTTGCCCTCTCCGCTGATGCAGATAGGTGACGAACGACCGGGTAGTTTGTCATCTAGTATGAGCTGCCGATATATTCCTCCTGGAGGCGCGTGAGCGTACCATCCTCTTCCATAGCTGCAAGCGCTTCATTGACCGCGTCTTTCAGGTTGATGGATTCCGTTGGCAGTGCAATGCCGTAGGCCTCCCCCGTCATGATGCGTTCGATGATGCGCATGTCCGAGAATTCGTGGTCGATCAAATATTCAGCAACAGGAAGATCGAGCACTACTGCTTGAACTTCTTTAGCTTTAAGTGCCTGAAGGCATTTGCGTGCGGTCGAATACTCGATGATCAGCTTTTCGTTCGTGAGCTCACGCGCAGTCTGCATGCAGGTGCTCCCCTTCACCACCGCGATACGCGTGATCTCGGGATCGAACTCAGCCGTGTTTTCGAAGGTTACGGGTGCTTTTTCTTTCCCTGTTGTTTGAGCAGTAGAGGGCTTCACGAAGCGCGGCAATGCAGTGTCTGTCGAAGCGCGCGCAGAGGATGCGGATGAAGGCTGCTCTGCCTCCTTCATCGTAACGACCGCCTGATTGCCCACGTAATACCAGCTGCTGAAGTCGACCTTCTCGTCCCGCTCTCCCGTAATAGCAAGCGCAGCAAGCGCGATATCGCCTTCGGGGTCGGGCTTCTCTTCTTCACTTGCCGTGGCAGATGGTTCGCAGGCCAACGTCTCGATAATCGTGTCGCGCGAGGTGGGCACCAGCTCGAGTGCAAGCCCCAATCGATTGGCAAGCTCCTCTGCAACAGCGATATCGTAGCCCCACATCGCTTCTGCCCCACCATCGCTGAACGGGGGATACTCGGAAGAAACGAGCACTTTGAGCGTGCCCTTATCCATAAGCTCACTCTCGTAAGCGTGCGTTTGCTCTTTGCCTTGATCGCTCTGCGCACAACCACTCATGAGCACACAAGCAATGAGCGCAGTGCAGAGAAGCACCGCGAACGCCACTGTTCGCAAAACGCGATACCCCTGCGGAGCCTTAACTGCTTGCGCTTCGTTTTGCGACAAGGATCCACTGACCGTAACGGAGATATGCCTATGCTGCTGGACGTGCTTCAAAACCCGATCCTTCGACAAGCCAGACGTTACTGCTCGCTCGCCTTCAACACCTCAAGTGCCAGCTGATAGCCGCCTGTGCCATAGTTGAGCGCTTTTGAGACACGAGCAATAGTGGTTGCCGAAGCTCCTGTTGTCTTTTCGATCGAAGCATACGATTCGCCTTCACGCAAAAGACGCGCCACTTCCAAACGCTGGGAGGTGTCCTTGATCTCACGAATCGTGAAGAGATCTTCTAAGAGCGCGAAGACATCATCGGGCTCGTTCAGCCCCGCAAGCACATTCAACAGATCTTCAACTTCTCGGGTGCGTAGTTCGGACATACTCTCTCTTCTCTCAAGACTACTCGACAAAAAGAGCCCATTGAACAGGGCTCTTCTGTTTGCTATCAGGATAGATGATTACTCAGCGATGCGCGTGATCCACTCTTCATACTCGGGCACTTTGCCATAGGCGACGTCGAAATAGCGCTCCTGAAGTGCCTTGGTGATGGGGCCGGGCTTGCCGATAACGCGATTATCCACGCTTCCAATGGGCGTGAGTTCAGCGGCTGAGCCGGTCATGAACATCTCATCGGCGACATAGAGATCGGAGCGGTTGAGCGTTTCCTCAAGTGCGGGAATATCCATATCAACAGCGATATTCAAGACGGTGTCGCGCGTGATGCCTTCGAGCAAGCCATCGCCCAGCGGAGGCGTCATGAGGATGCCATCGCGCACGATGAAGAGATTCTCGCCCGTGCCCTCGCACACATGACCCACTTCGTTGAGCATGATCGCCTCTGCATAGCCATGCTCCTTTGCTTCGAGCTTCGCAAGGATCGAATTCATGTAAGAAGCCGTGGATTTCACTGCTGGCGGGATGGCGTTGAACGAACGCTGACGCCAAGACGAAATGCCCACCGAAACGCCGTTTTCGAGCGCTTCTTCACCAAGATAGGCATCCCAAGGCCACACCGCGATGATGACATCGACCGGCGCTCCAGTGGGATCGACGCCCATCTGGCCATAGCCGTAGTACGCGAGCGGGCGGATGTAGCAAGACTTCAGCTTGTTCGCTTTGATGATGTCGACCGTTGCCTGACAGAGCTCCTCGACCGAATAGGGCAATTCCATGTGTGCGATCTTCGCGCTGTTATGCAGGCGCTTCATGTGATCTTCAAGACGGAACACGACCGCTTCATCGGTGTCGGTATTGTGATAGCAACGGATGCCCTCGAACACACCCGAGCCGTAGTGAAGCGCATGCGTGAGCACGTGCGTGGTTGCCTCCGCCCATGGGACGATCTCGCCATTTTTCCAGATATAGTCGACTTCGGTCAGATCCGCCATAGCGCTCCCCTTCTTCAAAGTGTTCGATACGTTTTGCCGCACGCTTCGCAGCGCCGGCATGCAATAAAAACAGAAAGACCATGGCAGCACCATGGCCTTCCGTTATTCTACTCCATTTCGCTGGAGTGGTTGAAGCTAATTATAAAAAAGGATGTCGTTGTAAGTGGGCACGGGCCAGTAGTCGTTCTCGACCACGCACTCGAGCGCATCGATCTCGGCGCGCAGAGCATCCATGGCAGGGATGACCTTTTCGGCATACGCATATGCCTGTTCCTGAAGGTCTTCGATGGCTTCCGCGCTATCGTGCTCAGCGATGAGCGTGCGTGTGCAAGCCGCAACCGCGTTCGTTCCTTTCACCAGGTAGGAAAGGAGCTTTTCGTGCTCTTCCATATCGGATGAAGCTATGGCTGCCTTCACCGAGGTGATGGTCTCTGCCAGATCGCGCATATATTTGCTGATGGCAGGCAAATACGTGCGACGCGCCATGCGGATCATCACACGTGCCTCGATGTTCAAGAGCTTCGTGTATTTGTCGAGCTTCACCTCATAGCGGCTGTGCACTTCCGATTCGGACAAGATACCGAACTCAGCGAAGAGATCGATCGATTTCTGCGAGACGAAGCACGGAAGCGCTTCGGCGGTGTTGCGATGGTTCGCCAACCCGCGGCGCGCTGCTTCTTCTTGCCACTCTTCCGAATAGCCGTTGCCGTTGAAGATAATGCGTTTGTGATCGGTAAGAAGCTGGCGAACATAGCTGATCGCTTTCTTCTCGAACTCAGCGCCCTCAAGACCTTCACAAGCATCTGCGAAATCCTTGAGGCTCTTTGCGACCGCCGTGTTCAGGATCATGTTGCAATCCGAAAGGTTCACAGCAGAACCCGGCATGCGGAACTCGAACTTGTTGCCCGTGAACGCAAAGGGGCTCGTGCGATTGCGGTCGGTGTTGTCTTTGAGGAATTGCGGCAGGACCGCAACGCCCAGATCCATAGAAATGGCCTCAGCGGAATGATATTCATCGCCCTTGATGAGCGCATCCACAATGGCATCGAGCTCATCGCCCAGAAAGATCGAAACGATGGCCGGAGGCGCTTCATCGGCACCAAGACGGTGATCATTGCCTGCAGAGGCAACCGACATGCGCAAGAGTTCCTGGTATTCGTCGACCGCTTCGATCACGCAGGCGAGGAACACGAGGAAACGGAGGTTATCGATGGGGTCATCGCCGGGATCGAGCAAGTTCACGTTGTCGTAGGAAAGCGACCAGTTGTTGTGCTTGCCTGAGCCGTTGATGCCTTCGAAGGGCTTCTCATGCTGGAGGCACGTGAGGCCATAGTGCGATGCATCGAGACGCATCTTCTCCATGGTGAGCAAGTTCTCGTCGATGGCGCGGTTGGCGTTGGTGAAGATCGGCGCAAGCTCGTGCTGTGCGGGCGCGACTTCGTTGTGCTTGGTCTTGGCTGTAACGCCAAGCTTCCACAGATCATCGTCGAGCTCCTTCATGAATTCATTGACCGTGGGGCGGATGGCGCCGAAGTAGTGCTCATCGAGCTCCTGGCCTTTGCTCGGCGGTGCGCCGAAGAGCGTACGACCGGTCATGATCAGGTCGTGGCGACGTTCGTAGTCCTTTTCAGCGATGAGGAAATACTCCTGCTCGGAGCCGACCGTGGCGATGACCTGGTGGCCATCTTCGCCGAAGAAGCGCAGCACGCGCTGTGCTTGCGTGTCGATCGCGCGCATGGAACGCAGAAGCGGCGTCTTCTTGTCGAGCGCTTCGCCGGTGTAGGAGCAGAAGGCCGTGGGGATGCAGAGCACCTCGTCCTTGATGAAGGCCGGGCTGGTGGGATCCCACGCGGTATAGCCGCGCGCTTCGAAAGTGGCGCGCAGGCCACCGTTCGGAAAGCTCGAGGCATCGGGCTCGCCCTGGATGAGCTCCTTGCCCGAGAAGGTCATGATGGCAGTGCCATCGCCCACGGGGTTCAAGAAGCTGTCGTGCTTTTCGGAGGTGATGCCCGAAAGCGGCTGGAACCAGTGCGAATAATGCGTGGCGCCGTTTTCGATCGCCCATTCCTTCATGGCGTGCGCAACCACGTTCGCCACCTCGATATCGAGCGGCTTTCCCTCTTTGATCGTTTTCGCGAGGTTCTTGTACGTCTCGGATGGGAGACGCTCCTTCATGACGTGGTCGTTGAAGACCAGGGTTCCGAAGATCTCTGAAACGTTCGACATACGTTCTCCTCACGTAGATGTTTCACGAGCAATGAGCGATACAAGCAGGCATGAATGCCGAAGACCCTAGAGGGATCGTGCGCTTTGTTGCATCGCATTTTGCACATTATACCAGCAGCGGAAGAAAGAACTCCCGAATGCGCAGACTATCCAAATGCAGACGTTGAGCCTGTCCCTGCCGCACTGCCGCCTTGGGCCGCGGTGCCTCCAGCAGGCATGCCAGGGAACGTGCCGCCGTTCAAAACGATGATGAAGAAGGCGACTGCCTGAACTGCGAAGCCTGCCCAGGTCCAGATGAGCGCCTGACGTCGACGCTTTGCGGAGAGCGTCGAAGTGGAAAGCCATGCCATGAACAGGCCGAGCATACCACCGATAAGACCGAGCACGAACCAGCCGATCTTGAAGCCAACGCTCATGGGCGTGGGGTCATCGTCGGGATCGGAGGGCGTGGCGAAGAAGGAGAAGGCTCCGTTCTCGCGGAAGGTTGGCTGTTGCTGGTTTTGGTTGGGCTGCTGAGCTGGCTGCTCGGGAGGCTGCGGTGCTTGTTGCTGTTGCAGGTCGCCTTGCGCTTGCGGTTGCGGTTGCGCGGCGTTCGGCTGCTGAGCAGGAGCTTGCTGCGATGCCGGCTGCTGCACGGGTGGCTGCTGCGTTGCCGGCTGCTGCGGAGCGCTCGGCACTACGGGCTGGGTGCCAGGAGTAGGTGGAGGCAGCGGCGTGCCGCTCTCTTGCGGGGCGTTCGCTGCGGGGTGTTCGCTCTGTTTGTTCTCTTCGGACATATATACCTCACGATGCGGGCGATTGTGTCTGTCTACTTATTATGCCTGATTCGCACAAAAATGCGCAGACAAGCACACAACCTATAGGACAACCGTAAACGTTTCTACAAAAAAGAACCGCCTCCGGAAGAAGCGGTTCTTGTCTGCGATCGATATGATCGGGTCTGGAGCAAAAAGCTTAGCGCTTTGAGAACTGCGGACGCTTACGAGCTTTCTTCAGGCCGTACTTCTTACGCTCGACCATACGAGCATCGCGCGTGAGGTAACCTGCGCGCTTCAGTTCTGCGCGATAATCGCCAGCCTCGAGAAGAGCGCGTGCGATGCCCATGCGCAGAGCACCTGCCTGGCCAGACGTGCCGCCACCATTGCAGCGAGCGATAACGTCGAACTGATTCATGGTATCGGTTACGCCGAAGGGAGTCTTTGCATAATCAACGAGAGCCTGGCGACCGAAGAAGTCGAGACCATCGCGGCCATTGACGGTAACCTTACCGGTGCCCGGGACGATGCGCACGCGAGCAACTGCGTTCTTACGACGACCCGTGCCGTAATAGATAGCTTCACCTGCCATTAGTTATCCTCCATCTTGATCTCGCGGGGCTGCTGTGCCATGTGCGGATGCTCTGCACCGGCATAGACCTTGAGCTTCTTAGCCATTGCACGACCGAGCGTGTTCTTGGGGAGCATGCCCTTAACTGCATGTTCGATCACGCGCTCCGGGTGCTTTTCCATGGCCTCTTCGAAGGTCTCGCACTTGAGTCCTCCCGGATAACCGCTGTGACGGTAGTATTCCTTATCGGTGAGCTTCTTACCGGTCACACGGATCTTGTCGGCGTTGATGATAACCACGAAATCACCGGTGTCCACGTGAGGGGTGTAGGTCGGCTTATGCTTACCGCGCAGGATGTGAGCCGCCTTCGATGCGACACGACCGAGAACCTGGTCTTGCGCGTCGATGAGAAGCCACTCGCGAGCAACTTCATTCGGCTTTGCATAATAGGTCTTCACTGTGTTCCTCCAAAAAAGTAACAATGTTTGTTTTCAAAAGTTGCTTGCTTTGCCTGAAAAGCGCGAAGGATCCTACCCCTTCGCTTTCTTCTGGCTTGGTTCTGGACTACCGTGCCAAAAGCTTCAGACCGCACAGCCACACGGGGCTTTTGAAAGCGAACCTTTGCATAATAAGCTTTTTTCATTCGTGAAGTCAATCGATTCGTGCACGAGATAGGCCTGAAAGGTCGATTTGGAAAGATATCGGAAGCGGAGATGCCTGAAGCCTTCGCTGTTGTTGCCGTTTTCTGAAGGTAAGTCAGGGGGTGAGTCAGGGGGCGGTTCTCCAGACTCGCACCATCAGAGTCAAGGAGACGGTTCTGTTGGCTCACGCCATCAGAGTCAAGGAAACGGCTCTTCCGACTCACGGATCGATTTATACATAATGATGTGAGTCAGGAGAACCGTCCCCATGACTCACTCACAAGCAAAGTGAGAAGATGACGAAGGCAACCACGACAAGGACGAAGCCGACGATGATGGCCCAGGCAGCTGGCCTTCCCAGGTTGATGGTCCACCCTATGCCGAAACGCTCGGGTACGAAGAGGCTGGCATCATCGTGGTTCCAGTAGAAGATACCCAGCTTCCAATAGCGGTCATCGTCCACAGGCATCGACGTGGGCTCTTCCATGCGGCGCAAGAGACGCGCGCCATTTTGCCCGTAGATCATCGAGATCGCAAGAACCACCACCAGCACGATCGCGATCATGATCACGATGGGAAGGAGCGCTTGTTGCATGGTGATAACGCCCATGAACGAAAGCGCCATGATCGGACCGAGGAACGAGAGCATCGTCCCTAAGCCTACGAGCATCATGCTCTGTGCGCGCGCAAATGCGCCGTAAGCCCAGGCGCTTGCGGCAGGGCGAGATGCATCGATGCCTTTCTTCGAACGCAGGATGCTCCAATGCGAAAAGGCGAAGCACCCATCCAGGAACACAACGATCAAGAACGGAAAGGCAGCCGTAAGAGGTGTCTTGTCCATCCAATGGGCCACCTGCCCCGAAAGATCGATGTTCGTAGCAAGATGCTCTGGCATGAGCGGATAGCCCACCATGCACACGAGTCCGGTGATGGTGATCGGAATCAAGAAGAAGAGATCCCATTTTTGAGAGAGCGGCTTGGGCGCTGGTTCTTCGGCAACGAAGCCTACGCGCTTGGCTGTTTGCGCTTCCCAACCCCGCGCACGTTTGAGCGCGATCGTCTTCTGGCGAAAGTGGAGCATGAGAGCGTAGCTGCCGAAGCATATGATGAGCACAGAGACAACGAGCGCAGGCAAAAACGCACGCTCAGGATCGAGACAGATGCAAACGCCGCAAAGCGCCGTGAACGCTAAGGTCGCCACGATCACGATGGTGAAGTAGGAGCGCTTGAGGTGCTTGATCTCTGGATCGTTCGATGCTGCATCGGGGATGGTCACGGCGAAGCATTCGCGCTTCGGCATAAGGTACGGGGTAGCCGCCATGAGACCACCGGTGATAGGAACGAAGAGCAGAACGAATCCTAGAAGAGCGAACATGATCGGATCGATGGTTTGCATGACATTCACGCGCCTTGTGCCGAAGGGCCTTCGACCGCGCCCTTTTTCGCCGATGAACGCGCTGGATGCTTCTTCATGGAGCGTTTCGCGCCTACGATCTCGGCCGCATCCGAGATCGCGCCGTATGCACGTGCTGCTTGCGCGGCTGCGCTTTCGACGAATTCACCGCGCGCTCCCCCGCAGGCACGATAGGTGAGCGCTAGCTTAAACAGATCGTCCTCTATGGCTGAGAGCGTCTCGCGGTTCTTCTCGGCACGCCCTGCATCACTCGGTTCGCTGATGACCGCACCGGCACGCCCGCGCATTTGGACATAGCCTTCGTCCCTCAAGATCGCATAGGCCTTGTTCACCGTGTGCAAGTTGATGCCCAGATCGCTGGCGAGCGAGCGCACCGAAGGCAACGACATGCCTGGCTCGAGCTGACCTGTTGCGATGCCCGCGATGACCTGATCGTGTATCTGCTTGTAGAGCGGTTCAGATGCTGTTTCATCGATCGTGATGATCATAGGTGCGCCCTCCTTCAGAATTGTTATATTCAACATAGCACATTTTAGGGCGCTAATCGTTATATGTCAACTATAACAATAACAGGGCGTGCGTTCGCCTTGCCTTAGCTTGGGACTGAGTGAGTCAAGGTGAGCCACGGGGACGGTTCTCCTGACTCACAGAGCTATCTGACTGGTCTGGGTATGATGATGTGAGTCAGGAGAACCGTCCCCGTGGCTCATGGTTAACTAGTCTGCCTTAAGATCGGTGTTGTCGATATCGTAGGGTGTTGCCTGATAGACGTAGTAATTCAGCCAGTTCGTGTAGAGCAGCTGCGCGGCCGCGCGCCAATTCGAGAGCGGCTTTTGCGTAGGATCGTCGTTCGGGAAGTAATGTTTGGGAACTTCGGGATCGATGCCCTTCTTCACATCGCGGAAGTACTCTTCGGCGAGCGTCTCCGTATCGTATTCAGGGTGGCCGAACACGAAGAAGTGGCGGCTGTCGGTGCTCTTTGCGATGAACACGCCCGCCTCATCCGACACGGCGATCGCCTCAAGGCTGGGGTGCGCCTCGATGTCTTCCACATGGACTTCGGTGTTGCGTGAATGCGGTGCGTGAAGGATGTCATCGATGCCACGCACGAGTGGGCTCGAAGGCTTCACGATCTGATGCGCGAAGATGCCCGACATCTTGCTGTCGAGGATGTGCTTGTCGATGCCGAAGTGATAGTAGATGCCCGCCTGCGCTCCCCAGCAAATATAGAACGTGGAGAACACGTGCGTCTTTGCCCACTCGAAGATCTCGCACAGCTCGGGCCAATAGTCGACCGTCTCGAAATCGTAGAGCTCGACCGGCGCACCGGTGATGATCATGCCGTCGTAACGCTTGTGGCGAATGTCGTCGAGCCCTACATAGAACGATTCCAGATGCTCGGCTGGCACATGCGTGGCGCGATGGCTGACCGTTTGCAGAAGATCGACCTCGACCTGCAGTGGCGTATTGGAAAGCTTACGCAGGATCTGCGTTTCCGTTTCGATCTTGGTGGGCATCAAGTTCAAGATGAGCACGCGCAGGGGGCGAATATCCTGATGGATCGCGCGATGCTCGGTCATCGCGAAGATATTCTCACCTTCAAGCACGCTTGTTGCAGGTAGCGCATCAGGAATTCTAATCGGCATAGCTAACATCCTTTCTTCGGTGTTCATCATAACAGCTTTTGAAAGGGCATTTTTGCTCGCCGCGCGAATCATGAAGCACAAGGCTATCGGTTGTTCTTAGTGCTGGCTATCACGAAAAGCGATGCCCCGAAGAACGAAACGTACCCCGCTGAACAGCGGAGAGAAAAATGCAGATGATACCATGAGCTGCAAAGGCATACGGTCGTGCAGCCAGGCCTGAACGACCTTACCCAAATTAAAGAACAAGGAGCTTGCATGTCTACTCAAATCGAAACCACTTGCGTTCAAGGCGGCTACCATCCCGGCAACGCGGAGCCGCGCCAGATCCCTATCTATCAAAGCACCACGTGGAAATACGATTCGAGCGAGTTCATGGGTAAGCTCTTCGATCTGGAAGAATCCGGTTACTTCTACACGCGTCTGCAGAACCCCACGAATGATTTCGTTGCCGCGAAGATCTGCGAGCTTGAAGGTGGCAGCGCCGCCATGCTCACCTCTTCGGGTCAGGCCGCGAACTTCTTCGCGATCTTCAACATCGCTGGCTGCGGCGATCATGTGGTGTGCTCCACCTCTATCTACGGCGGCACCTACAACCTGTTCGCGCACACTATGGCGCGCATGGGTATCGAGTTCACGTTCGTATCCCCCACCTGCTCTGATGAGGAGCTTGAGGCCGCGTTCAAGCCGAACACCAAAGCGGTCTTCGGCGAAACGGTGGCTAACCCTGCGCTCACGGTGCTCGATATCGAGCGCTTTGCTAAAGCGGCGCATGATCACGGCGTACCGCTGATCGTTGACAACACGTTCCCCACGCCCATCAACTGCCGTCCGATCGAATGGGGCGCCGACATCGTCACGCATTCCACCACGAAATACATGGATGGCCATGGCGCAGCTGTTGGCGGCTGCATCGTTGATTCGGGCAACTTCGACTGGGATGCGCACGCTGACAAATTCCCTGGGCTGACCACGCCGGATGAGAGCTACCACGGCGTTATCTACACCAAGCAATTCGGCCAGGCGGGCGCCTACATCACGAAGGCGACCTCGCAGCTCATGCGCGATTTCGGCTCGATCCAATCGCCGCAGAACGCGTTCCTGTTGAACATGGGCTTAGAAAGCTTGCATCTGCGTATGGCACAGCACACGGCGAACGGACTGGCGGTCGCGCAGTTCTTGAAGGATCATCCGAAGATCTCGTGGGTACGCTATGCCGACCTGCCCGGCGATGAGAGTTACGAGCTTGCGCAGAAGTACCTGCCGAATGGAACGTGTGGCGTAGTGAGCTTCGGCGTTGCTGGCGGGCGCGAAGCAGCCGAGCGCTTCATGTCGGCGCTCAAGATGGCACAGATCGCCACACATGTTGCCGATGCGCGTACCTGCGTATTGCACCCCGCGAACGCAACGCATCGCCAGATGAGCGATGAAGAACTGGAAGCAGCGGGCATCAGCCCTGATCTGATCAGGCTCTCCTGCGGTATCGAAAGCGCCGAGGATCTGATCGCCGATCTTACTCAGGCACTCGAAGCGGTCTAGGAGATGACAAACTACCCGGTCGTTCGTCATCTTGATAAAGAGCAAGGAATGCCGAAGGGTTTGAGACAAGATGACAAAAAAGACCGGGTAGTTTGTCATCTGCAGCAAGCAAAACAAAAGCTCCCCAGCTGGGGAGCTTTTTCATACTGCGACGTTCATCACTCTTAGGTGACGAACGACCGGGGCGAATTCTAGCGATCATTGCACCACGAGTAAGGATGTGGTGCAATGTACCAT
>UPYK01000007.1 GCA_900538545.1 uncultured Eggerthella sp.
CGAGGCATGTATGCTCGGTGGTCTTGCGGCACTGTTCCGCTGGAAGGCATTGGCTAAGGCTGCAGGGATCGATATCTATTCCTCGCATCGTCCTAACCTCGTCATCACTTCTGGCTATCAGGTTTGCTGGGAGAAGTTCTGCCGCTACTGGGACATCGAGATGCGTCTCGTTCCTATGGAGGCCGATCATCTCTATATGACCGCAGAAGATGCGATGAAATACGTTGACGATCACACCATCTGCGTTGTTTGCCTCCTCGGCATCACTTACACGGGTCGTTATGACGATGTGAAGGGCGTTGACGCTGCTCTTACCGAGTACAACAAGACAGCAAAGGTCCCCGTTCGTATTCACGTTGACGGTGCATCGGGCGCAATGGTCGCTCCGTTCATCGAGCCCGATCTGGATTGGGACTTCAAGCTTCCTAACGTTTGGTCCATCAGTACTTCTGGCCATAAGTATGGTCTGGTGTATCCGGGCATTGGCTGGGTTTGCTGGCGTAGCAAGGAAGCTCTGCCTGAGGATCTGATCTTCTGGGTAAGCTATCTCGGTGGCCAGGAAGCAACCATGGCTATCAACTTCAGCCGCAGTGCTTCTCAGATCATCGGTCAGTACTACGTGTTCATGCGTAACGGCTTCGAGGGTTACAAAGAGATCCAGATGCGCACCATGGACGTTGCCCATCACCTGGTTCAGGGCATCAAGGAACTGGGTATCTTCATCATGTATGAAGAGGCAACCGAAGTACCGATCCTATGCTGGAGCCTCGATCCTAAGGCGGGTAAGAAGTGGACGCTCTATGATCTGGATGATCGTCTGCGTATGCATGGCTGGCAGATCCCTGCCTACCCGCTGCCTGCGAACATGGAGCATGTCACCTGCCAGCGTATCGTAACGCGTGCAGACCTCTCCATGACCATGGCAGACAAGTTCCTGAAGGACATGAAGGCAGAGATCGCAAATCTCGACAATGCTACGGTCATCGGCGCTCAGGATAGCAATATCGCACCGAAGAAGTCATTCGATCACAGCGGTCGATAGGCGCGCAAATGTTCGGCTGTTAAAACTGAACGCGCCACTTTGAGTCTATGTGCACAAGGCATATGACCCACCCCGATACCGGCCTCCTTGCAAAGGGGAGGTCGGTATCTTTTTGTTGGACGAAGAGTATTTGAACAAGAAAAAGGAATCTGTTGGATTGCTTGCTCGTGACCATTCCAATAGCGTCTTTCACATTCGATTCGCCTTCTAGAATGTGCGCGCTGTTCAATAAACGATAGAATAATCTGTTATCTTCATGCATTTACGATCAAGGAAGGAGGCGGCGCGCATGAAAAACGTTTGGCTCGTATTCAAGCGCGATATTCTTCGTCTCCTTAAAGTTCCGCCTGCTCTTATGGTCATCCTGTTCTTGATCGTATTGCCCTCCATCTATACCTGGTATAACGTGGCAGGGTTTTGGAATCCCTATGACAACACCTCTGCGATGCGCGTATGCGTAGTGAACGAAGATGTGCCAGCGCACTCCGAGCTTACAGGCCAGATCGATGTCGGTTCGCAGGTGGTGAAGGGTCTTGAAGAAAACGATCAGCTCGATTGGCAATTCGTTGATCGCACCGAGGCGATGAATGAGCTCAACGCAGGAGCGTGTTATGCGGTGTTCGTCATCCCTTCCGATTTTAGCGAGCGCCTTATCGCGCTTACGGAAGGCAAGGATGAAAAACCGAGCATCCAATACTATGTGAACGAAAAGACTGGCCCTGTTGCGCCCAAGATAACCGATACTGGATCGAATACGCTCGACCGTACGGTGAACGCTGAATTCGTGGGTACGGTGAGCAAGGCGGCGGTGAGCGCGATCGATGGCGCTTCGGGCGAAATGCACGATGCGCTCAAGAAGGTGCGTTCTAAGGCACTCGAGCAGATGGATAGCGCGCTCGATGCTCTTGCCCTCATGGATAGTTCGATCGCTCAAGTCGACAGTGCGATTGGTCAAGCAAAGACGGGTGTCTCGACTGCGCACGACAAGCTCGGGGAGGCAACGGGTAAGCTCGATGAAGCGGCAAAAGAGCTGAAGAATGCTGCAGATCAAGGTGAAACGGCGGCGAATGCGCTCAATACCTATGCTGCGCAAGGGCTGGTGAGCCTTGGGAAGACCACTGCCTATCTTTCGCAAACGATCACCAAGACCTCTTCCACGATCGCGACAGGGCTCAGTGATATTTCGAAGGCCAAAGGATCGGCTGATCTTGCTCTTGCGGAAGCGAAAGGCATCGTCGAACACAATCAAGCGCTCATCGACGAGCTTACGGCGCTCTGTGATGCGCTTCCCGATTCGAGCGATTACAAAGAACAGTTGCGTTCGTTGGTCGCTTCTTTGGATAGCTTGAACAAGCAGACCTCAGAGACGGTATCGAGCCTTCAAGATACTTCGACGCAGATGGGCAAAGATATCGAAACCCTGAAAAAGGCAAATGAGGATTTCTCAAAGGCAGCGTTCGAAGGCATCAACAATGCGCAATCAATGGGAACGAAGGCCTTCACGGAAACCATCCCTCAAGTGAGCGCTGCTATCACGAAGCTCTCACGAGCTACTGCTGATCTCTCTTCAACGGTCGCAGAGCAGAAGGCGCTCGTTCCACCTGCACAAGCTGCGCTCGATGAGTTGAATGCGACGCTCGATATCGCCTCTACTACCTTGAGCGAAACGCGGAGCACCGAGCAAGAAGCAACCGAAGAGTTGGCTATGGTGCGCAACGATGTGGTTTCGCTCTCAACGGCAGGATTCTTAGAGCGTCTGCTGGGGCAAAGCAGCCTTGATTCGAGCCAGATCGCTCAATTCGTGGCGTCTCCTACGCTCCTCAAGACCGAAGAGCTCTACACGGTCGATTCATATGGTGCTGCTATGGCGCCCTTGTTCATGAACCTCACCTTTTGGATCGGAGCGTTCATGCTGCTCATCATCATGAAGCAAGAGGTGGATGGCAGGGGCATTCGTCATTTGAGGATCTGGCAGCGCTATCTTGGGCGTTTTCTCCTTATGGCGCTACTTGTGGTGCTTCAGGCGATCATCTGCGTTTCAGGCCTTTTATTCATGGGGATCACGCCAGTCAATATCCCTGCGCTCTATGTAGCTGCTGCGATGTGCTCGCTGGCGTATCTGAGCATCATCTATTGCCTTTCTGTTACGCTTCAGCACGTGGGGAAGGGCATCTGCATCATCCTGGTCTTCGCACAGATCCCTGGAGCGACCGGTCTCTATCCCATAGAGATGACCTCCCCGTTCTTCCAGGCGATCTATCCGTTCTTCCCGTTCACCTATGGCATCGGTGCGATGCGTGAGGCGATGTGCGGCTTCTACGGCAACGATTTTGCTTTCACGCTTACCATGCTCTCGTTGTTCTTCGTGATCTTCATGGGGATCGGCCTCGCGCTTCGTCCGCGTCTTGCGAATGTGAACCGCATGTTCGCGCGTCAGATCGAAGAGGGTGATATCTACAACGGGGAAAGTGCGGTCGTGCCAGCACGTCGCTACCGTATGAGCCAGGTCGTCGCAGCGCTCGCTGATCATGATCTGTTCCAGCAAAACGTTCAAGAGCGTTATGAGCGCTTCACGCGCCTGTATCCGCGGCTGATGCGTGCTACGATCGCGCTCGGCATCTTGGTGCCCATTGTGTTCACGGTGGCATTCTCGCTCACCATGACAGAGAAGATCGTATTGCTCACTGCGTGGCTCATATGGTTCGCTCTCGTATGCGGTTTCTTGATCATAGTTGAGGAACTGCGCTACAGCATGCGTCGTCAGTTGCAGCTCGACTCGATGGACTCCGAGAAGCTGCGCACGATCTATGCCGATCGCAAGGTCGAGCGTTATAGCGATTCTCGCAGCTTGCACGAAGATGCCTCTTTGCTGCCGCCGAAGCGAGGTGGTAAGCGATGAAGAACGTTCTCGCGATATTCAAAGAGGATCTTAAGAATCTGTTCGGCAATGTGGTCAATGGCATCGTGACGCTTGGTCTTATCTTGCTTCCTTCGATCTTCGCGTTCTATAACATCATCGCGTGCTGGGATGTCTTCGATAACACTGGCAATGTGAAGGTCGCGGTCGCGAACACTGATGAAGGTTATCAGAGCGATCTTGTTCCTTTGCGGATGAACTTGGGAGAGCAGGTGATCTCTGCGCTTCGGTCAAACGACCAGATCAAATGGGAGTTCGTCTCTGAAGAGGAAGCGATAGATGGAGCGAAGGCCGGTCGCTACTATGCGGCCGTGGTCATCCCTTCAACGTTTAGCAAAGATATGCTCACGTTCTATAGCGACGGGGGAGAACAGGCGCGCATCACCTACTATTCCAACCAGAAGAAGAACGTGATCGCACCGAAGGTCACTGACCAAGGAGCGTCTTCGGTTTCGTATGCGGTGAATGAGGCGTTCGCTCAATCGGTAAGCGAGATCTCGCTTTCCCTCGTGCATGTGATGGCGAATTATCTTGACGAGAATGGCGCTGATGCACGTATTGTTGCGCTCGCCGATCATCTCGAAGCTACTTCACGCGTTTTGGACAACGCCGCCAGTGCGGTCGAGGTATTCGGAACGTTCGGCAACGCTTCGAAAGACGCGCTCGATTCTGCCACTAAGCTCATCAACGCCACGCAAGCAGGCTTCGGGTCGGTTGCTGGTTCGACGGCGGGAGTGGCAGAAGGGGTCAGTGAGACCGCTGAAGCACTCGATTCGGCAACGGCAATGTTCAAAGAAGCGCTCACGGCTTCGACTGAAAGCTACGAGCAACTTGCGCAAGCTGCGAAAGACGCTGCAGGTGCGCTTGGCAATACGTCAAGCGCGATGGCAAGCAGCATGCGTACGCAGGCAGAAGCTGTCTCTGCGCAGATCGCAAGCTACCAAGAGCTCTCAGCACTCTTGCGCCAGATCGCACCGAATGTTCCGAGCGATGTGCAGCCGGTGCTCCTTGCGATGGCGGATCGCCTCGATTCGACGGTGAAGACGCTCGAGCAAGTGCGAGATCTGCTCAATCAAAGCGCCGATGATCTCGATCGAGCGAACTCGCAAGCGAAGGCGGATATCGCTGAGCTTGAGAAGGTATCAGCCGAGGCGAAGACCGAGCTCGATAATCTGCAGAAGACCTATGACCAAGAGGTTGGCCCCGCGCTCGAAGAGTTCGAACGCTCCTCCAAAGCTGCGGCAAAAGCCTTCTCGGAAGGGGCAGCGGTGCTCTCCGAACAAGATCCCTTCACGATCGAAGGAAGTGAGTCGCTGGAGAGCACCTTCAACGATGCACTCGGGCAATCTGCTAGATCGGCAGATGAGCTTCGTAGTGCCGCCGATCAGCTTTCGAATACCGCAGAGAAGCTGCGTGAAGCAGCGATGGCGGGGGATTCGCAAACGCTTCATGATCTGCTTTCGGCGGATGTGGAAGGTTTGGCGCATGCGCTTGCAGCTCCGGTGAGCATCGAGCGTACCGCAGTCTTCCCGAGCCAATCGTTCGGCGCATCGATGGCGCCGCTCTACACTACGCTCGCTATCTTCATCGGGTCGCTTCTTATCATGGTCGCGGTGAAGCCCCGTATTTCGCAGCGCATGAAGGACAAGCTCAAAGACCCGAAGCCACGTCAGCTTTTCACGGGCCACTTCCTCATCTGCGCACTGCTCTCGCTCGCGCAGACCACGTTCATGGCGCTCGGCAATCTCTTCTTCCTCGACATCTCGGTGGTGCATCCGCTGCTGTTCATGCTCGTCTATTGGTTCGCGGGTCTGGTGTTCACGTTTATCATCTATACGCTCGTGATATCGTTCGCGAACCTTGGCAAGGCGATCGCGGTCTTGATGCTCATCGTGCAAGTGACTGCGTGCAATGGATCGTACCCGCTCGTGATCTTGCCCGATTTCGTTCAGATGATAAGCCCTTGGATGCCAGCAACGCATGTGGTCGAAGCTATGCGCGCTGCTATGTTCGGCATCTATCAGAATGATTTCTGGATAGCTATGGGCGAGCTGGCGCTTTTCTTGGTTCCGGCGGCACTCTTAGGATATGCCCTCAGAAAGCCCCTTGAGAAGTTCATGCAGTGGTATGTGCGCACGGTCGAATCGACGAATTTGATCGAGTAACTGCTGTAGTCAAGTTGTTCGCGGTGGTTCGCAGAAAGCAGCGCTTGTCTGTATGTTCCTTGTGGCCTACGATGCGCTCTTCGTGCTCTTCTCGTGTTCGGAGAGCAGCTTGCTCCGTTGGATGACCACAGCGCCGATCAGGAAAGGTAGCCAGAAAACGATCGCACGATAGACCATGATCACTGCCATGGCGGTTGCCTGATCGATACCGAAAAGAGCAAAGGTCACGAGCGCTGCTGCCTCCACTACGCCAACGCCTTGGGGAACGAACGAGATCATCGCAAAGAGGGTGACCACGACATATCCGCAGATCATCGCTTCGATATCATGCACACCGAAAGCAAGAGCAACAAAGGCGAAGCACCCAAGCTCGAAGATGCTCGCGGCAACATTGAGTCCCAGATCGGCTCCTATGTCTTGCTTGTTCTTCGTCATGAGCGCTGCGGATTGCGCATAGGTAGTGACCGTATCCTTCACCCAAGCATCAACGGGCTTCTTCTTATGCTTGACCAGAAACTTGTCGATGATGCGAACGAGCGGGGCGAGCAACTTAAGGAGCAGATCGGGCTTCATTGCAGCGAACGCCATCGCGGCGACCATGCCACCTACGATAAGGATCGCAATGATGCCAAGGGCTATCCACCCTGCATTCAATCCGCCCGCGATACCCAAGATCGCAAAACCGATGACCATGATCACCAAGAAGCCAGCATTGATCGATACCTGACGGAGCAGCGCGGCCCCTGTTGCTTTGCCAGCTGAGATATGTTCATGGGCTGCTTCAGCGATCACGATCGAGGTTCCCGACATATTGAACGAAGGAATGACCGTATCGACGAAGAACGTCGCAAAAACGAGCTTTATGCCTTCTTTGAGACTGAGGCGCGACCCCACCGATTTGAAGCACCAGATGAAAGAAGCTCCTTGAGCGAAGTATTTCCCCAACTGGAACACAACCGCGCCGATGAGGAAGAGGGGAGCTCCCCGTTCGATCGTAGTAACGAGCTCTTCAAGTTGATCGCCGCGCAAGAAGATGACCGCTAGAACGATGACGACCACAAGACCAACGAGTATCTTCTTCAGGTTCTTTTTCATGCGGCAGCCTTTTGCGCAGTTCAGGGCAAGGAATCACTCTTAGTCTAGCAAAAGGAGAAGGTTTCAAAAGAATCGTAAGAGAACCGATACGCCATTGAAACCGAGCAGGCGTGATCCTTGAAGCACATACGGGCGGCCAGCTCATCCATCTCACGGCTTTCCTACAAACCAGCGTCATCCTACGGAGAGGCTGCTGCTCGTGCTAAGTTTGAAGGAGCACAGTTCCTTCTTGACGAACTGCACGAAGTTTGTGGTAGAAAGTTTCGCATCATGGATACTTCTCAAGAAACCTCTCGCGGTGGTTCACGTGCTCGCGATCACGAGATAATCAAAGCGAGCATCATCGGCATCGTGGGCAATATGCTCCTGGTTGCTTTCAAGCTCGTTATCGGGTTCTTCTCGCATTCGATCGCTATCATCTTGGATGGCGTGAACAACGCTACCGATGCGCTCTCTTCCATCATCACCATCGTGGGCACGAAGCTTGCAGCGCGTCGTCCTGACCGACACCATCCTTTTGGGTATGGGCGCATCGAATACCTCACTTCGGTCGTTATCGCCATCATTATCTTGGTTGCGGGTTTTCTCTCGCTTCGCGAGTCCATTCAGAAGATCATCGATCCTGGTCAGCCTTCGTATTCTGCGATCACGATCACGATTATCATCGTGGCTATCATCGCGAAGGTCTTTCTCGGTATTTGCTTCAATCACTATGGAAAGAAGACGAAGAGCGAAGCACTCATCGCTTCAGGCATCGACTCGAACTACGATGCGGTCCTTTCTGCAGGAACGCTCGTGGTCGCTTTCGCGCAGAATATCTGGAACATCAATATCGATGGCATCGTGGGACTCATCATCTCGTTCGTGGTGTTGAAGGCGGGCTTCGAGGTCTTGCGCGATGCGCTCGGCCCGATCATCGGGCTTCCTGAAAGCAAGAAGCTAGTTGATAGCATCGTTTCGTATGCGTCGTCATTCTCGCCGGTTGAGGGAGTGCACGATGTGATCATGGACGATTTTGGCCCTAATAAGGTTATCGGCTCGATGAGGATCGAAGTTCCCGACGATATGGAAGCATGGCGCATCCATGAGCTCACCCGTGAGATCTCGTCTGGTATTGCAGAGAAGTTCGGCATCTCGATGACGATAGGCATCTACGCAACGAATCGTGCAGGAATGTTCGCTAACATGCGCGCAAGCCTCGATCGGATCGTAAATGAGAATGCGAGCATCAGGCAAGTGCATGGATTCTATTGCGATGCGCAGAACAAGATCTGTTATTTCGATCTGGTGATCGCCTTCAACGTGAACGGGGAGAGCATCAAGGCGTCGGTCATCGATGCGCTCAAGAAAGCGTATCCCGCCTACTCCTTCGATGTTGAGATCGATCGAAGCCTGGAAGACTGATCTTTTGGCGCTTTTGAATAGCTCGAAAGCTAGTCTTCGAGCAGATAGTTCAGGTATGCGCGATACTCTTCTACGAGCGATTCGGGTCCGGCGATGCGCACTTTCTTTCCCATGGATGCGATCCACCCGAAGAACTGCTCGCTCTTGCAGATCCTCACGCGAGCAAGAGCTTCCTGGTCATTCGACTTCAAGAAGGTTGCTGCACTGCCGAAGCGATCGGTGATGATCTCGACCTTGTCGGCGTCCGCAGCAAGGATAGCCACCACCTCTTCGCCTCCGAAACGCCCGAACATGATCGCCTTGTTCTCATCGTAGCGAAACCCGGCGATCTCGCTGTTGCGCGCAGCGGGTGTGCTTTCAAGCACGCGAAGATCCATCATCCTATCGAGACGATATTCGCTCAAAGTGTTGTGCGCCTCGTTCCAGGCAGTGAGGTAATAGAAGCCATCTTCGTACACGATGGCAACAGGCGTTACCACATGCGTTTTGCTCTTCGACCTTGAATAGGGTTTGCCATCGAGCCCGATCTTTCGGTAGGAGAATTCGATCTTGCACTTGGCCTTGATAGCCTGATGGATCGCATCGACAGCATGAAAGACACTGCTATTCTGCGATTTGATGCGTCGCGCGACATGGATGCGTCGATCGAGCAGATGCTGCTCGTGGTTGGTGGCAAGCTGCTTGATATTGGTGATGAGTGTCTTCGCTTGTTTTTCGGTTATCGCGCGGCAGGACTGGATGGCATCGACCATGAGCATGAGCTCTCCGATGGAGAAATCCCTTCGTTCGATCGCATACTCAACGGGATTGCGTTGGTAGGTCTTGATGTCGATATCGAATTCACGCAGGATGTCCAAATCGGAATAGATGCTCTTGCGCTCTGCGGGAATACCGTAGGCATCCAAGCGCTCGATGATCTCCGACATGGTGAGCCCGCGTTCGGCGTTGGTCTCTTCTTGGAGGATCTTCAAAAGGTATAAGACCTTGATCTTCGCCTTCTTATTGTTCGCCATAAAGATGTCCTTTGCACTGTTAGATGCGTTCAAACGATGCTATCAAGAAAAGGCTAGCGCATCGTTTTTCATAGTATGTCCGATTAAGAGGACAGAGTAAAGAAATTGGAGCAGGAAGAGGGGAGCGCTATAATCTCTCTAGTGAACAAGGGAGGAAACGTATGGCCACTTCATTGCGTGAAGCGATCGCCGAGACCGCTGCTTCGATCAAAGAACTCCTAGCAGGGAGAGCGCCTGTTTGTGGGCTCATTCTAGGAAGCGGCTTGAACTTCTATGCTGATACGCTCGAACAGCAAGAGATTCTTCCCTATAAACAGCTTCCGCACATGAAGGTTTCAACGGCAACTGGCCATAAGGGGCGCTTCGTGCTCGGAAGGGTCCCTGGCACAGAGGTATGGGTGCTCTGCATGCAAGGACGTTTGCATGGCTATGAAGGCGTGAGCGCGCAAGATGTCGCGCTGCCGGTATGGGCGATGCAAGCCGCTGGCATCGATACGCTCGTTACCACCAATGCGGTTGGCGCTTTGAACCCCGCTTTTGAAGTCGGATCCTTCTGCGTCATGTCCGATCACATCAACTTCACGGGGCGCAATCCTATCGCACATCCCGAAGGGAACCTGATCGCAGAGCGATTCGTGCCCATGCTCGATGCACATGATCCCCAGATGCGCGCACTTCTGCTCGCTATTGCAGAACGCGAAGGGGTCGATGTGAACGAAGGCGTGTATCTCGGGCTCATGGGCCCGAACTTCGAAACGCCTGCTGAGGTTCGCTTATTCGCATCGTGGGGCGCTGATACGGTTGCCATGAGCGTTGTGGAGGAGGTCATCGCGGCGCGTCATGTGGGCATGCGCGTGCTGGGCCTTTCGCTCGTATCGAACAAGGCGTGCGGCATAGAGGGCGCAGATCCGAATTCGGACGAGGTCATGGATGTTGCTGAAAAGGTCAAGCCGGAATTCACTGCGCTCATGAATGGGTTCTTGCGCGAGCTTGCTCACCTTCAGTAAGGGCATGGATCTTGTTCGATAAAGCCATCTTCAAACTTCCCCATATCTATCGCACGCTTGCGACCCTCGTTCTGTTCGCCCTGATGGAAACAGCGTGCATCCTCGGAGAAGCGTTCGGGCTTTCGCGCGGACTGGTGGCCCTTTGGGAAGGGGGCGCATTCGAAGACGCTCTTTGGAATCTCTCCCTTTTTGCTTGTTCGTTCGTTTGCGTGCGCATCACGCTCGATCTGCGTGAATCCTTCATCTCCTCGTATGCGCTCAGGTGTGCGCGCGAGACGCGAAAGGACTTGTTCGGTGCGCTCTTTCAGACGGGCGCACCGCTAGCGCAGCGCTTCGGCACCGCGACGAGCGCTGCGATGGCGCTCGAAGGCATCGACAAGATGAAGGAGTATCTTGAGCTCGTTCTGCCGAAGCTGGTGAACATGATGGTCTTGCCGCTCATGTTCGCGCTTGCCATCGCCTGCGCCGATTGGGTCTCGGGCGTTATCGTCATCATCCTTTTGCCTTCGATGGTGCTGCTCATGGTGCTCATCGGTAAGACCACTGCCGAAAAGAGCCGTGTTCAGCATGGAGCATTCAAGGTCATGTCGAATCATTTCATCGACTCGGTGCGTGGCTTGCCTACGCTCTCGACCTTTGTCGTGTCGAAGACGTATGCGGATCGTGTTTACGAAGTGAGCGAACGATTTCGTGAAGCCACGATGAAGATGCTGAAGAGCGCGCAGCTCTCTGGCGCAGTGCTCGATCTGTTCGCTACGCTTGCGATCGCGGCAGTGTCGATCATGCTCGGTCTGCGCCTGATCGACGGCTCGCTCACGTTGCTCCCTGCGCTCTTTGTGCTCATACTGGCGCCCGAATTCTTCAGGCCTATTCGTGAATACGCCTCCGACTATCATGCTTCGCTCGATGGAGTGAACTCGTTGCACACGATCGAGTCGATGATCGCTTCGGTGAGCGCTCCGCCCAGCACCAAAATGCTGCCTTCATGGAATAGATCGAGCGCGCTCGAGCTTGAAGGTGTTTCGCAGGCGTATGAGGGAGTTTCGGTCCTTTCGGGAGTTACGGCGAGTCTGAAAGGATATGCGCGCATCGGAGTAGTAGGTACGAGCGGCTCAGGCAAGAGCACGCTCTTGCGCTTGTTGGCTGGTCTGGAGGACCCTGCGGCAGGTGCGTTCGTGTTAGACGGGCGCGATACGCTCACGACGCTTCGCTATGAAAGCTGGGAGGAGCAGGTTGCCTACATTCCGCAGGATCCCACGATATTCCATGCATCTTTGCGCGAGAACCTTACCTTCTACAATCCGCAAGCAAGCGATGAGCGCCTGCATGCTGTTATAGAGAAGCTGGGGCTGAGCGAGCTCTTAGCGCAGCTGCCTCAAGGTCTCGATACGCTCATAGGCGAAGGCGCGCGCGGGCTTTCAGGAGGTCAGGCGCAACGGATCGCCCTAGCGCGCGTGCTGCTCGACGAACGCAAGCGGATCATCCTCTTCGATGAGCCAACGGCGCATCTCGATATTGAGACCGAGATGGAATTGAAGCAGGTTATGGTCGAGGTCATGCAAGGTCGCTTGGTGGTGTTCGCCACCCATCGCCTTCATTGGCTCGATACGCTCGATTATCTGCTCGTGCTCGAAGAGGGGAAGCTCGTCGAACAGGGCACGACCACTCAGCTGTTAGAGAGCGCTACGCATTTCGCCACGCTCGTACGTGCGCTTCGCGGAGGTGAAGCAGCATGATCGCATGGATCCGTTCTTATCTTGGTGCGTCTAAAAAATTGCTTGCTCAAGTGCTCGTGCTCGGGGTTACCGCAGTCGTTTTCGCCATCGGCCTCATGTTCGTTGCGGGCTACCTTATCGCTGCTTCGGCGGATAACGCGTTCTCTCTGCTCATGCTGAACATCCCTCTTGCCTTCGTTCAGATCTTCGGGCTTGGCAAACCTCTTGCGCGCTACTTTGAGCGCCTGCGGAGTCACGATTGGGTCTTGAGGCTCACTTCAACATTGCGCCTTCGTTTGTTCAGGGTGGTGCAACACCAGCAGCGCGAACAGGCGCACTGGCGAACGGGAGACGTGCTTGGTTCGCTCGCGAGCGATATCGAACACGTCCAGAATCTGTTTCTACGCTGCGTTTTTCCGGTGCTCATCGCGTGGATCGTTGGCGTCTTGCTCGTTGCGGTAGCAGGCTTCATGTCGTTAGGCTTGTTGCTGTTCGCGCTCATCGCGTTTCTTTTGCTGTGCATCATCATTCCCGCTCTTGCCGTTGTGCTCAATCGTGCGCGCATCGAGCGAAACGACCGCACGCGTGCTTCTTTGTACGCAGAGGTGACCGACAGGGTGCTCGGCTCGCGTGATATCGCTATCGCAGGTCGTGGGGGAGAGATCACTGGCCAGCTCATGGAAGAGCTCGATCGCTTGGATGCGGGAGAGAAGGCCATCGCGCAACGCGACCGTTTGCGTTTGCTGCTCATCCAGGTGCTCTTGCTCTGCATCATCCTTGTCTTGATCTGGTGGACCTTTGAGCGCTTCGGCGGCGCACCGGGCGGAACGTCCGATTGGATCGTTGCGGTGGCGCTCGGTTTCTTCCCGCTCATCGAGGTGATCGCTCCGCTCCCTCAGCTCTTCGAAGACACCCTTGAGCATCGTGAAGCGCTTGAGCGCATGAACGAACGGGGGCTGCTCGCAGATCCCGATCCTGCACTCTTCACGGCGCCTTCTCTCCACGCTCCGTTCGATATCTCGATCGAAGAGCTTTCGTTCTCGTACGAACCTGAGCATTGCATCCTAAGCGAGATGACCCTTTCGATCCCCTATGGACAGAAGCTCGCGATACTGGGGAAGAGCGGCTCGGGAAAGACGACGCTCGCGCACCTCATCCACGGCGATCTGCTTCCCCGTGCTGGCGCCATCAGCATCGCAGGCGTGCCAATAGCGAACCTTCGCGATGCCATCTGGGACTACGTCGGCTTTATCTCACAGGATAGTTACGTTTTCGCCATGAGCATCTTCGATAACCTTCGTATAGGGAAAATTGAAGTGAGCGAAGAAGAGGCGTGGGCTGCGCTCGATGCGGTCGGATTGAAGAGCCATGTCGCATCGCTGCCCGATAAGCTCGAGACCATGGCCGATGAAGCTGGTTTGAACTTCTCAGGTGGCCAGCGCGGGCGCTTAGCGTTGGCGCGGGTGCTGCTTCAAGATCCACCCATCGTGGTGCTCGATGAACCAACGGTCGGGCTCGATCCCGTTACCGAACAAAAGGTGCTCGACACCATCATGCGTGTTTTCGCGGAGAAAACGGTCATCATGATCACGCATCATCTTCAAGGAGTCGAGGCGTTCGACCGCGTGCTGTTCGTCGAAGAAGGAAGGCTCATCATGGATGGAAGTCCGGCGGTGCTCACGGTCGAGAATGAGCGATATGCCAAACTTCTTGCATTTGACAGGGGATTATCGTTCTAAAACGCAAGATAAGCGCTAGAATAACGAAGGCGCTTCGCGCGTTATTCATATGGGGATGTGCTGGAACTATGGTCTGGCACCTGTTTTGAAAAAGGGGGGATTTGTATGGATTTCTTAGCGGATCCGGTCATTCTGGCGCGTATCCAATTCGCGTTCACGGCAATGTACCATTTCTTGCTCGTGCCGGTTTCTATCGGCCTCGGTTTGATCATGGCTATCTATGAAACTCGTGCTTACCGATCCGGAAAGGAAGAGGATGCTGCGGCGGCTAGATTTTGGCTCAAGATCTTCACCGCAACATTCGCGTTAGGTGTTGCAACCGGTATCACCATGGAGTTCTCGTTTGGTACGAACTGGGCGGATTACTCACGCTTCGTGGGTGATATCTTCGGTGCTCCGTTGGCAGCAGAAGCGCTGTTAGCTTTCTTCCTGGAATCGACGTTCTTAGGTGTGCTTCTCTTTGGTCGCAATCATGTTGGCAAGAAGTTCTATCTTGTCTCAGCATGGCTCGTATTCATCGGTTCAGCATTTTCGGCGCTGTGGATCATCATCGCGAACTCCTGGATGCAAACGCCAGGTGGCGCAGAGCTTGCCGATGAGGGAACACGTGCGGTGCTCACGAACTTCTTCGCAGCAGCTTTCAACCCGTCAACGCTCACGCGCTACTCGCACGTGATCTGTGCGGTGCTCATCATGGGCGCATTCATGACCATGGCAGTTGCGGCATGGTACATGCATAAGAAGGACCACGAGAAATTCGCGCTGCGTGCCATGAAGATCGGCTCGATCGTTGCAACGCTCAGCTGCGCTTGCATGCTCGTTACGGCGCACTCTTCGGCAGTCGTTGTTTCCGAAGAGCAGCCCACGAAGTTCGCCATGATGGAAGGCATGTATGAAGACGAGGTGCCGCCGCTCTATGGCATCGGTTGGGTCGATGAAGAAAACGAGCAGGTCATCGCTCCATTCGCGATTCCCGGTGGCACGAGCTTCCTTGCGACCGGCAACTGGGATACGGAATATCAGGGCTTGAATAGCCTTGCGGAAACCGAAGACTACTCTGCGATCGACTCTGAGACGATGCCGGTGAACCTGGTGTTCCAGAGCTATCATCTCATGGTCGCGATGTTCGGGCTTATGGCGCTCACGCTCTTGCTCGCGCTCATCTTCACCTTCAAGGGTGGCTCCATCAAGAAGATGAGGTGGCTCCAGTGGCTTATCATCATCTCGCCGATCTTCGCGGTGCTCGCTATCCAATCGGGTTGGGCCACTGCTGAATTCGGCCGCCAGCCTTGGGTCGTCTACCCAAGCGTCACTGGTCCTGAAGGGGTTGAGCTGCTCACAGCAGACGGCATCTCGCTGGCAGTTTCGCCTTGGGAGCTCATCGCTACCATCGTGCTGTTCGTGCTCATCTACCTGGTGCTGTTCATCGCATGGGCGCGCATCGTTGCGCGTTTCATCAAGCAAGGCCCCACGCAAGAGCAACCAGCTCCCGTGGCTGCTTCTTCGAATTCGTTCATGTCGGGCACGCCACCTGCAAAGGCGGCGGATGCTTCGGCAAACGATGAGACTGCTCCGGCCGCGACGAAGGAAGGAGAGTAGTCATGGATATCACGATTCTTCAAGGACTTTGGTTCTTCCTTATCGCGGTTCTGATCGCGGTGTATTTCATGCTCGATGGTTTCGATCTTGGTATCGGCGTGCTCTATCCCATCCTTGGTAAGACCGAGGAAGAGAAGGCGGTCTTGCGCCGTAGCATCGGCCCGGTGTGGGACGGTAACGAAGTGTGGCTCCTTACCGCTGGCGGTGCGCTGTTTGCGGCGTTTCCTCTTGCCTATGCCACTACGTTCTCTGGCTTCTATCTTGCGGTCATGCTCGTGTTGTTCGGCTTGATCGTTCGTGCGGTCTCGCTCGAATATCGTGCGCACGATCGCTCTTGGGGCAAGCTTTGGGATTGGTGCTTCACTATCGGTTCGCTGCTTCCGGCGTTGCTCTTCGGTGTGGCGATCGGTTGCATCTACGAAGGCATTCCTATGACGGCGAATGGCGATTACTCGGGCGTTCCGCTGCTTGGCCTCATCACTCCTTTCACGCTGCTCTGTGGTGTGATGGGTCTTGTCCTTTGTATTGCGCAGGGCATTTCGTGGGAGTGCGTGAAGGCTCCGCTGGGAAGCAGCCTGTACAACCGTTGCGTGAAGCTACGTCCCATTTGGCAACTGGTTTCGCTGGTCACCTTCATCGTGCTCACGATCTGCGCGCTCACGGTCATCCAGCCGCAGATGCATGAAGCGCTCGGTTGGGTGCGTATCGTGCTTGCGGTACTGGTTGCGGTGCTCTTGGTCGCAGCCTGGTTCATGGGTCGTGCGAAGAACGACCTGGTGGCATTCATCCTTCAATGTGCTGCCATCTTCATGTTCATCATGCTCTTCGCCACCTCCATGTTCCCGAACTTGGTCGTTGCCTCGCCCGATAGCGTCGGTGCGACCATCACCGCTATGAACGCGGCTTCATCCGAGCTCACCTTGGCATGGATGACGGGTATCACTTGTGTGGGCTTGCCGCTCGTGCTGCTCTATCATTTCCTGGTGTATCGTTCCTTCCGTGGACGCGTCAACCCGCAGGATCTTGATTACTAGCACACGACGTGCACCTATACTGCCAAACGAGGGCTGCCTTCGGGCGGCCCTCGTTTTATGCCTTGCATCATCGCGCAAGGGCGTTATACCATGTTTACTTGAAAAGCGTTGATGAGGAAAAGTAGGGACGAACCCTTCTCCAGAGAGCTAACGGTTGCTGAAAGTTAGTGAAGGACGGTCCGAAAGGCACCTCGGAGCTATTCATCTGAAATCTTCTCATCTGCTCGGAACGATCTTTCAAGCAGTGAAAAGTCGGTAAGTTGAATCGGAGCCAACCCGTATTTGGTCTAGAGCGCATACGCTTGTGTATGAAAGCTCACCTTCTTCGGTCCTGATGCAACTTGCTGCACAGGATTTTCTTTTTTTTAGAAGGAGTGATGCCCATGCGCAGCGATTCGATCAAAGAAGGATTGGCCCGCGCGCCACACCGCAGCTTGCTCAAGGCTGACGGTTTCACCGACGAAGAGCTCGATCGTCCTCTTGTTGCGGTCGTTTCCTCTCAAAACGAGATCATCCCCGGTCATATTCACCTGCAGACCATCGCTGATGCGGTGAAGGCAGGCGTGCGCATGGCAGGGGGCACGCCAGTGCAGATGACCACGATCGGCGTTTGCGATGGCATCGCCATGAACCACGAAGGCATGCGCTATTCGCTCACGAGCCGCGAGGTCATCGCCGACTCGGTTGAGTGTGCGGTCCAAGGCCACCAGTTCGACGCGATGGTGCTCATCCCGAGCTGCGATAAGGTTGTTCCGGGTATGCTCATCGCGGCGTGTCGCTTGAACATCCCGACCATCCTCATCTCAGGCGGTCCGATGCTCGCAGGCGAAGATAAGTGCGGCAATCAGACCGACCTGAACACGCTTTTCGATGCGGTCGGCCAAGTGACTGCTGGCACCATGGATGAAGCGGATCTCAAGTTCTTCGAGGAAACCGCCTGTCCTACCTGCGGTAGCTGTTCGGGCATGTTCACAGCGAACTCTATCGCCTGTCTCTCCGAGGGCTTAGGCATCGCACTTCCGGGCAATGGCACTATCCCGGCTGTCTATTCCGAGCGCGTGCGCCTCGCGAAGCATGCGGGCATGAAGATCATGGAGCTGGTCGAGAAGGATATCAAGGCGCTCGACATCATCAATGCGGCGGCCATCCATAACGGTATGGCGCTCGACATGGCCTTCGGTGGCTCCACGAACACGATGCTCCACCTTACCGCTATCTCACACGCGGCCGGTTGCCCGGTCACGCTCGAGGATTGGGACAAGATCTGCTCCGAGATTCCCAACATCACGCGCATCGCGCCAGCAAGTTCGCTCCATATCCAAGATCTGAACAAGGTCGGTGGCGTTTCTGCCATCATCGGTGAGCTCGGCCGTCACGGCTTGCTCGACGAAAGTGCGCTCACCTGCCACGGAACCATGGCAGAGTGGATCGCTGAAGCACCTTATGTCGATGGGGAAGTGGTCCGCACGATCGAGGAGGCCTATTCTCCCGTTGGCGGCCTGCGTGTTATGCAAGGCAACTTGGCTCCGAACTATGGCGTGGTCAAGCAATCGGCTGTGGCTGATGACATGCGTCAGCATCGTGGCCCGGCGCGCGTCTTCGAAAGTGAAGAGGAAGCATGCGAAGCTATCTTCGGCGGCAAGATCAACGCCGGCGATGTGGTGGTCATTCGCTACGAAGGCCCTGCAGGTGGTCCTGGCATGCGCGAAATGCTCACGCCTACTTCAGCGATCTGCGGCATGGGTCTCGATCACGATGTCGCGCTCATCACCGATGGTCGTTTCTCGGGCGCAACGAAGGGCCCGGCTATCGGTCATGTGAGCCCTGAGGCATATGCGGGCGGCCCGATCGCGCTCGTAGAAGAAGGCGACATCATCGACATCGATATCGATAAGGGCACGATGAACCTTGAGGTATCCGATGAAGAGCTTGAAAAGCGTCGCCAGAATTGGACCAAGCCAGAGCCGAAGTACGCAACTGGCGTGCTCGCACGTTATGCGAAATTGGTTTCCAGTGCCGATAAGGGGGCATATTTCGGATGATCATCGACAACGAATACGAAAAACAACATAATCTCGGTCCCTATACTGCAAAACAGGGCACCGTGATGACCGGCGCCCAGGCCATCATCGCTTCGCTTGAAGCAGAGGGTGTGGATACGGTCTTCGGCTATCCGGGAGGACAAGCTATCAAGATCTATGACGCGCTCTACGATTCTAAGAAGATCAGGCATATTCTCTCTCGCCACGAGCAGGGTTCAGCGCATGAGGCTGATGGATATGCGCGTGCAACGGGCAAGACGGGTGTCGTAATCGTGACCAGCGGTCCTGGTGCTACGAATACCGTCACCGGCATCGCAACGGCCTATATGGATAGCGTTCCCATGGTCGTCATCACCGGTCAGGTGCCCCGTAGCATCATCGGAACGGATGCGTTCCAGGAATCGGATATCGTGGGCATCACGATGCCGGTCGTGAAGCACAGTTATCTTCTTCAAGACATCAACGAGCTTACGAATACCTTCCGTGAAGCGTTCTATATCGCGAATTCTGGCCGTCCAGGCCCGGTGCTCATCGATGTTCCTTCAGATCTGTGTGGCATGGAGGTCGAGTTCAACTATCCGGCCGATGTGCACATTCCTTCCTACAGGCCAACGGTGAAGGGCAATGCGCGCCAGATCCGCCAGGCCGTGGACATGATGAAGGAAGCGAAGCGCCCGGTCCTCTACATCGGTGGCGGCATCATCACTTCGAACTCCGAAGAGGAGCTGCTCTCGGTCGCAGAGGCGCTGCAGATCCCCGTGGTCACCACGCTCATGGCAAAAGGCGCCTTCCCGGCATCCAATCCGCTCAACCTTGGGCACGTGGGCATGCACGGTTCGTACTATGCGAATCATGCCGTGCAGAATGCAGACCTGCTCATTGCCATCGGCTCGCGCTTCTCTGATCGCGTAACGGGCAAGCTCGTTGACTTCGCGCCCGATGCGAAGGTCATCCATGTCGATATCGACCCAGCAGAAATCGGCAAGAATCGCCTGCCGCAGATCCCAGTCGTGGGCGATGCCAAGGTTGTTCTGGCGGGCATGCAAGAGCTCATCGAGCAAGACGGCGATTTCGAGCCTATCACGGCTGAATGGATGGCGCAGATCAACGAATGGCGCGATAACCATCCCTTCTACAGCCCAGGCGTTGCCACAGAGAATGGCACGATCTCGCCCGAAGGCGCGCTCGACCTTCTCTCGGATATGCTCGATCAGAACAACAGTATCGTCACCACTGAGGTTGGACAGCACCAGATGTGGGCCGCGCAGCATATCGCGCGCGATATTCCGCGCACGTTCCTCTCCAGTGGTGGTCTTGGCACGATGGGCTTCGGCTTCCCCGCAGCTATTGGCGCTAAGGTTGCTTGCCCAGAGAAAGAGGTCGTTTGTATCGCGGGCGATGGCTCTTATCAGATGAACATCCAGGAGATGACCACGGCATCGTATTACGGCATCAATGTGAAGGTGCTCATCATGAACAACTCGGTGCTCGGCATGGTGCATCAGTGGCAGAACCTGTTCTACGATGAACGCTACAGCGAAACGATCCTGCCCGACCTCCCCGATTTCGTGAAGGTGGCAGAGGCGTATAACTGGCAGGCCGAACGTGTTGAGAAGCCTGAAGATCTGGAAGGCGCTCTGAAGCGCCTGATCGAAGCGGATCGTCCGGCACTGCTCGATATGCGCATCGATAGCGATGAAAACGTGTTCCCCATGGTCCCAGCTGGTGCGCCGCTTTCAGATATGTTCGGCTACATCAAAGTCGGCCCGAACGGCGAATTGATCGACGAGCGCAAGGAGGAGAAGTAATCATGAGACACGTCCTTTCAGTGCTCGTAGAGAACAAATCTGGTGTATTGAGCCGTGTTGCGGGACTTATCTCGCGTCGCGGATTCAATATCGAGAGCCTCTCGGTCGGCCCGACCGAAGACCCCACGATGTCGCGCATCACGATCATCATGGAGGCCGACGAGATCGCCTATGAGCAGATCACTAAGCAGCTCCACAAGCTCATCTCGGTGCACAAGATCACCGACCTCACGCAAACTGCCGCCCTCGAGCGCGAACTGGTGCTCATCAAAGTGCACGTCACGCCCGATAAACGCAGCGAAGTCATCGAGATCGCCAACATCTTCCGCGCCAATATCGTCGATGTGGGCAAGACTTCGCTCACGATCGAGATCACGGGTTCCGAGGATAAGCTCAAAGGCATCGAAGATCTGCTTCGCGCTTACGGAATCAAAGAGATCATCCGTACGGGCCTTATCGCGATGTCGCGCGGTTCAAAGGTGAGTTGATACTATAATGTATCTTCATATACAGGAAACATCAGTCATTAGAAGAAGGGAAAGAACATGGCTGTAACCATCTATCACGAGCAGGACGCAAATCCGGAGCTCATCCAGGGTAAGAAGATCGCCGTTATCGGCTATGGCTCTCAGGGTCATGCTCATGCGCTGAATCTGAAGGATTCTGGTTGCGATGTGCGCGTTGGTCTGCGTGAAGGTTCCAAGTCCTGGCAGGCTGCTGAAGAAGCAGGCCTCAAGGTCATGACCGTTGCTGATGCTGCAAAGGAAGCAGATCTTATCATGATCCTCGCTCCCGATGAGAAGCAGGCAGAGATCTACGAGCAGAGCATCGCTCCTAACCTGAACTCTGGCGACACGCTCGCATTCGCTCATGGTTTCAACATCCACTTCGGCTACATCAAGCCTCCTGCAGATGTCGATGTCATCATGATCGCTCCTAAGGGTCCGGGTCACATGGTTCGCCGTGTTTATCAGGAAGGTGCTGGCGTTCCGTGCCTCATCTGTGCTGAGCAGGATGCTTCTGGTCAGGCTATGGACGTTGCGCTGTCTTATGCATGGGGTATCGGTGGCGCACGTGCTGGCGTTATCGAGACCACGTTCAAGAACGAGACCGAGACCGACCTCTTCGGTGAGCAGGCAGTGCTTTGCGGTGGCCTTACCTCTCTTATCCAGGCTGGCTTCGAGACGCTCGTCGAGGCAGGTTATCCGCCCGAGATGGCATACTTCGAGTGCTTCCATGAGGTCAAGCTCATCGTTGACCTTATGTACGAAGGCGGCATGAAGAAGATGCGCTACTCCATCTCCAACACCGCTGAATATGGCGATTACTATGCAGGCGAGAAGGTCATCACCGATTCTTCTAAGGCTGCCATGAAAGAGATCCTGAAGCGCATTCAGGACGGTTCGTTCGCTGATGAATTCATCGAGGATTCCAAGAACGGTCAGAAGAAGCTGCTCGCAAACCGTGAAGCTGAGAACGCTTCCCAGATCGAAGAAGTGGGCGAGACGCTTCGTTCCCTCTTCAGCTGGATCCAGAAATAAGTTCGATCCAACATCGATCTTTCAAAATGAGCCCTCTTGCAGGGCTCATTTTTTTTTATTCGGCGCAGATGACAAACTACCCGGTCGTTCGACACCTTCCGGGTCTTTCGAAAAGAGCTCTCTCATATGAGGGAGCTCTTTTTTGCCGCAAAACGCTTAAAGCTAAAGGATGCTAAAGTGATACATTGGAACGGGGTTAACGCATCGAAAAAGGGCTAAGAATAATCGTCGATAAGTCGGGAAGCCAGAGGGGCCTTCGAGAAAGGGCGTATGGAAATGGCAGAGAACGATCAGCTGGTCTTATTCGAATCGTCTGATGGCGAGGTTGCTCTTGAGGTGGCTTCTGATAGGGAAACGGTGTGGCTAAATCAACAGCAGATGTCGGAACTGTTTGATACCACAAAACAAAACATCAGCCTTCATATCAATAATTGTTTCAAGGAAGGTGAGCTTGAAAGAAATTCAGTTGTCAAGGATTTCTTGACAACTGCCAAAGACGGCAAGACTTACAAGACAAAGCATTACGACCTCGACGTTATCATCTCGGTTGGGTATCGCGTGAAATCGAAGCGTGGCGTGGAGTTCCGTAAGTGGGCAACCGAGGTGCTTAGGCGCTACATTGTAGATGGACGTGCTGAGAACGACCGTCGACTCGCTCAACTTTCGCAAGCGGTGCAGATCATGGATCGTATCGCGGGCGACATCGATGCCGCCCAAGTGCTCGAAGTGGTCAAGAGTTACGCAAAAGCACTTGATTTGCTGGATGATTACGACCACCAAGAGATCGAACGACCCAAAGGCATGAGCAGCATTTATATCCTCGACTATGACGAGTGTAAACGCGTCATAGAGAAGTTGCGTTTTACCAAGGAAAGCGATTTGTTTGGTGCAGAGAAGGACGATTCCTTTAAGAGCAGTATCGCAGCCATTTATCAGGGCTTTGATGGTGAGGATATTTATCCGAGCGTGCAGGAGAAGGCCGCTAACCTGCTCTACTTCGTCGTCAAAAACCACTCTTTCCATGATGGGAACAAGCGGATCGCTGCCAGTCTGTTTCTCTATTTCCTTGATAAGAATGGGCTACTTTTTCGTGATGGGTCAAAGGTTATTAGCGATGATGCGCTCGTTGCCACCACGATCATGATTGCGGAATCAAATCCAGAAGAGAAAGAGGTCATGGTTTCGCTTGTTATGAACTTCCTGATGTGACGGGTTGTGGCCAGGAGAAGCTTCTCGCAACCCGTGAAGCTGAGAATGCTTCTCAGATCGAAGAAGCGGGCGAGACCATCCGCAGTCTCTTCAGCTGGATCCAGAAATAAGTTCGACTCAACATCGAGTATTCCAAAATAATCCTCTTGCGAGGACTCTTTTTTGTGCCTAGAACAAGGAACATCTGTGTAGTTGTATTGCCTTTCTGACAATGATATAGTCTCTTAACTGCATTTATAAATTTGAAAAGAAAAGAGAGCATGATGCCTTGTCTTATCTGTTCTAGTAGAAAAACGGGAGATGTCCGTCTCGCAGAGTTCAGACATGCATCATTAAGTGATAGATTTTCGTTCAAAGCAAAACTTATTCTTTTAGTAGCAACACTGTTCTTTACGGGATTGCTGGGTTTCGTATTTGTCCAAGAAGCGTATGCGTATGAGACTGAGATCGACGATGTTACATATAGATATTATGAAGGCCGCCACGATCTCAATACAATTAGGATAGATGAAATAACGAGCTCCAAATCCTCTGTGGCAGTTCCTGAGAAGATCAATGGAAAACCTGTTACATCGATTAATGTGTCCTTTAACAGGCTTGGTTCGATCACGTCGCTTGATCTGAGACAATGCACAGAACTCACGGAGCTTGAATGCAACAACAATCAGCTAACTGCTCTTGACGTTTCCAACAATGCTAAGCTTGCAAATTTAAACTGCAGCGGAAACCAGCTTACTTCGCTTGATATCTCGAAAAACACTGCACTCACGGATCTTCATTGCGACATCAATAAGCTCTCCGTTCTCGATGTTTCGAACAACTCTAAACTTAAAAGCCTTTTATGTATCGACAATCAGCTCGCTGCTCTTGATGTCTCGCAGAATCCCGTGCTCACAGAACTTAACTGCAACAGCAATCAGCTCTCTTCTCTAGATGTTTCCAATAACGCTGAGCTTTCAAGGCTTATTTGCAGCGGAAATCAGCTCACTACTCTCGACGTTTCGAAGAACGCTGCACTCACGTATCTTGATTGTTGTAGCAACAAGATCACTGCTCTTAACGTTTCGGAGAATGCAAATCTTGCGGATCTCAGGTGCGATGGCAATAAGCTCACCGCTCTTGATGTTTCGAAAAACACCGCACTCACGGAACTATATTGCAACTATAATTACATTACAGATACCTTAGCGCTCGAAGCCTGGCTTGAATCAGAACATCATAGAGGTCAAGTTCTTCCTCAGAACAATATAGTTGATCCAGAGCCCAACAACCCACAACAACCTGAGAAGCCCAATCCGCCAACTCAACCTGATAAGCCTGCAAAGCCAGTATTAACAGGCAAATGGATTCATGGTTCCAAAGGCTGGTGGTACGCCTATTCCGATGGCAGCTATGCTAAAGGTCTGAAAAAGATCGGTAACGCCACCTACTACTTCAATAACAACGGCTGGATGAAGACCGGTTGGAAGCATGCGACCGGCAATAACGACTGGTATTACTTCAACAAATCCGGTGCCATGAAGACCGGCTGGCTCAAGAGCAGTGGCAAGTGGTATTACCTCAACCCAACAGATGGCAAGATGAAGACCGGCTTCTATAACGTAGGTAACACGCGCTACTACTCCAATGGCTCAGGTGTCATGAAGACCGGCTGGCAGAAGATCAGCAACAATTGGTATTACTTCGTATCGAGCGGAGCCATGAAGACCGGCTGGGTCAAGAGCGGCGGAAAGTGGTACTACCTGAATTCAGAGGGCAAGATGCAAACTGGCAAGCAGGTCATCTCTGACAAGACCTACTTCCTCAATTCCTCTGGTGCTATGCGCACCAGTTGGATTAAGAGTGGCTCGGATTGGTATTACGCCAATAAATCCGGTGCCATGCAAACGAGCAAGTGGATCGGCAACTACTATGTCGATGCAAACGGCGCTATGCTCACGAACCAGTGGGTCAAGACCAACGGCAAAGAGTACTACGTCAACAAAACTGGCAAG
The DNA here is from genome assembly GCA_900538545.1 of uncultured Eggerthella sp. Classification (GTDB taxonomy): domain Bacteria; phylum Actinomycetota; class Coriobacteriia; order Coriobacteriales; family Eggerthellaceae; genus Anaerotardibacter. Next base: position 25,325 of record UPYK01000007.1, read on the forward strand.
TGGACCGGTGCCAAGCGTTAATTGAGGTGCGCTTCTTCTCGATATCTTAGAAAGGCTCGCTTTGGCGGGCCTTTCGTTTGTCACCTTCGTCATCATGTTGTCGAGACTGGGGAGTCTCGTTTATGATTACAACAGAAGAAAACACGAAGGTCGTGTTCAATGCGATGAGCAGGGAGTTCTTATGACGCAGAAGATCTTGATCACAGAAGAGATCGTTCCAGCAGGTATCGAGATCCTGAAAGAAAAAGGATACGAGGTCGATTGTAAGTTCGATCTTTCCCGTGAAGAACTGCTCGACATCATCGAAGACTACGATGCGCTCATCGTGCGCTCCGCAACGAAGGTCGATCGCGAGATCTTCGAGATCGGTAAGAAGCTGCGCGTGGTCGGCCGTGCTGGCGTGGGCATCGACAATATCGACATCGAAGCCGCCAATGCCTATGGCGTGATCGTATGCAACGCGCCCGTTTCGAATACTGTCTCAGCTGCCGAACACACCATGGCGCTCATGCTCGCAGCAGCGCGCAATGTGGCAGCAGCGGATGCCTGCATGAAAGCCGGTGGTTGGAATCGCCGCGATTTCACCGGCACCGAGCTTTACCACAAAACGCTTGCCATCTTCGGCCTCGGTCGCATCGGTGGGCTTGTGGCCGATCGCGCCCATGCGTTCGGGATGGAAGTCATCGCCTACGATCCGTATTGCTCGCGTGAACGTGCTGGCCAGCTAGGCGTTACGCTCTATGACACGATCGAAGATATCTTGCCTCTCGCAGATTTTATCACGGTGCATACGCCGGCTACCGATGAGACTATCGGCATGTTCGGCCCTGAAGAGTTCTCTCAGATGAAGGATGGCGTCATCCTCGTGAATGTGGCGCAGGGCGGCATCTATGATGTCAAAGCGCTTTCGGATTTCGTAGCAGCAGGGAAGGTGGCAGCCTGCGGTATCGATGAATGGACCGAGCAGCCTTGCTACGATAGCCCGCTTCATGAATTCAAGCAGGCCACTATCACGCCGCATCTCGGTGCGCTCACGCGTGAGGCGCAGTATCGTGCCGGCACGCAGATTGCCGAATATGTGGATGAGGGTCTGAAGGGTTCGGTCGTGCCCACCTCGGTCAATGGCTCCTACATTTCAAGCGAAGATCTCGAATTGCTCGCACCCTATGCGCAAGTTTGCAAACTTATCGGCTCGATGCTCTCTCAAGTGAAGCGCGGCGAATTGCCGGCAGTGCTTTCGGTCACCACAGCCGGTGTACTCGCAGGACTTGACACGGGCTACTTGAGCGCAAGCGTGCTCGATGGCTATCTGCTTGGCAAGACCCGTGCGCGCGTAACGCCTACCACTGCAGACACGATCGCCCAACGTCATGGCATCCGTATCGAGCATCATTCCAACGCAGATGCACTCGAATACTCTTCGAGTGTTGAGGTTGCCGCCGATGGCGCTTCGATCGTGGGAACCATTTCGGGACTTGCGCACACGCCACGCATCGTCTCGTTCATGGGTTACCAATGCGACCTCACGCCTGCAAAGCACGTGCTTATCATGCAATATGCCGATTCACCCGGACGTGTGGGCACGATCGGCACGATCCTTGGCAATGCGAACGTGAACATCACTACCATGCAGGTGAGCACGCTCGAAGATTCCGATCTGGTTATGGTGTTCATGAATATCGAATCGGCGCTCACCGAAGAAGTGCTCGGTCAGCTTGAAACGATCGACAACCTGCAAGCTCTTTGGCTCGTAGACCTCGAAGCAACTGATTGACGGTTTTTCCAGTCAAGCAAAAGCAACGCTTCCCAATGGGGTACTGAACGAACTCTGAGTCCGCACACTTAATTTGTAATAGGTTGTCCGAAGCAGTGAAGCGCATCGCTTATCTGGCTTGCCCGGATAAACGATAGCGAAAACGGGTGAGTGAAGACCTCATTGGGCAGCGCCGCTTGCAGCATCTCGTGTAAAATTTTGCAGCCATTTAACGCGATAAAATTCACCGGTGCGCTTGCCGGGTAATCTTGTGATGTTTTCGCCGTTTCTCTTGCTGTGCGCAAGGCGTGCTGTGCTATACTTACGCAGTCTGCCACGTACGGCAGATGTTTTGTATTGGACCTGCGAGACATGTTTGTTGTAAGCACTCGTTTCGAGTGCGACATACATGGTAAATGTAACTGCAATCATGAGCAAAGGTCCCCGTATTCGAAAGGGGTCCGTTTTGACCGACATTAAAAACACGTCCGTTATTGAATTCGACGACATTTCAGAAGATGAAATGAACAAGATGATCGATGGAACGCTTACGGAATTCGACGAAGGCGATCTCATCGATGGCACCGTTGTCAAGATCGAGCATGATGAAGTGCTCGTTGATATCGGATTCAAGAGCGAAGGTGTTATTCCTGCTCGTGAACTTTCTATCCGCAAAGACGCCGATCCTTCTGAGGTCGTTGAGCTGGGCGATCGCCTCGAGGCACTTGTTCTCCAGAAGGAAGACAAAGATGGCCGTCTCATCCTCTCCAAGAAGCGCGCAGAGTACGAGCGTGCTTGGATTCAGGTCGAGGACAAATTCAAGGCTGGCGAAGTGGTCACCGGTGAAGTCATCGAAGTCGTCAAGGGTGGTCTTATCCTCGACATCGGTCTGCGTGGCTTCCTGCCGGCATCTCTCGTCGATCTCCGCCGCGTGAAGGATCTTACCGCTTATCTGGGCACCGAGATCGAAGCGCGCGTCATCGAAATGGATCGTAACCGCAACAACGTCGTTCTTTCTCGTCGTGTTCTTCTCGAAGAAGGCCGCAAGAACGAGCGTGCAGAGATCCTCGAGAAGCTCTCGAAGGGCATGCGCCTCAAGGGCACCGTTTCCTCCATCGTCGATTTCGGCGCATTCGTCGACCTCGGCGGCATCGACGGTCTTATCCACATCTCCGAGCTCTCTTGGAGCCATGTCAACCATCCTTCTGAGGTCGTCAAGGTCAACGAAGAGGTTGAGGTTGAAGTGCTCGACGTCGATCTGCAGCGCGAGCGCATCTCCCTCGGTCTCAAGCAGACTACGGAAGATCCTTGGATCAAGCTCGTTGAGGTCTATCCGGTCGACACCATCGTTGATGGTCGCGTGACCAAGATCGTTCCGTTCGGCGCCTTCATCGAACTGGGCGACAACGTGGAGGGTCTCGTTCACATCTCTGAGATGGCAATGAAGCACATCGATTCACCGAACCAGGTTGTGAGCGTTGGCGACGAAGTGAAGGTCAAGGTCATGGACGTGAATACCGACCGTCGTCGTATTTCGCTCTCCATGAAGGCAGCTGCTGAAGACCTCGGTATCGAGATCGATGTCGATGAACCCGAGCCGAAGGAAGAAGCCGAAGACGCTGAATAGCCCTAGGGCACATATTGCACTAGGTTTGAGCGGCGGGGTTGATAGCGCAACCTCAGCCGCTCTTCTTTTGTCGCAGGGTTACCGCGTGACAGGGGTGACCTGCGTCTTCAATGACGCCGATGCAGGAACAGCATCCGAGAAGTCGAGCACGATCGCTGCGGCTGAATCGGTGTGTCGCGCACTCGGTATCGATCACGTGGTCTATGATGTGCGCGAAGTTTTCCGTGAACAGGTGATCGACCCATTCATTACCGACTGCGTGCAAGGTCTTACTCCTGCACCATGCGTGACCTGCAATCGGTTCTGCAAGATTCCCGTTCTGTGTCAGGCAGCTGATGATCTGGGTTGCGAGAAGATCGCAACTGGTCATTACGCACGGGTGGTTGAAGACACGGCGCTTGGCCGGTTTGCGCTCAAGCGCGCGCTCGATGAAGCGAAGGACCAAACCTACATGCTCTCCTTGCTCACGCAGGATCAGCTTTCGCGTTTGGTGCTACCTCTGGGAGGGTATACCAAACAAGAGGTGCGCCAATACGCGCTTGATCAGGGGATACCAGTCGCTAAGCGTCCTGAGAGCCAAGACCTTTGCTTTGTGGCAGGGGATTATCGCGATTTTCTGGTAGAACAAGGCGTCACGGATGATCCAGGTCCGATCATGACGCGCGATGGGGAAGTGGTGGGCACGCATCACGGCGTCCATCATTTCACGCTCGGACAGCGAAAAGGCTTGGGTGTTGCGATGGGGGAGCCTTATTTCGTGGTCGACAAGGATGCGCAAGCCAAATCGGTCACGATCGCTCCAAAGGATCGAGCGTTCATCTCAGCAGTTGAGGTGCGCGACTTGAACTGGATGCTTCCTTGTCCAAGCGAACCATGCAGTGTGAAGATCCGTTATCGTTCAAAACCTGCGCTTGCGCGCGTTATTCCGCTTGGTACGGATCGCTCGCTCGAGACCGACCGTTCATCCGATCACCAAGCTGATAGCGATCCTTCATTTGGCGCAGGTCGCGTACGCGTCGAGTTCTTCGAACCTCAGACTCTCACCGCGCCAGGTCAATGTTGTGCGTTTTATCAAGGGAGCGTACTCATAGGCGGTGGTATCATCGACACCGTAACATTTAGCGCGTAAGATGCGTAGATGATCAAAGGTAATATAGAGTGACTTAGCGCACCAAGTAGTGTGCTCGTTCAACATTCAACATTCAAGGTGGCACCTATGGCAAAACGTATCTTCATAACCGGTGGTATCGGGTCAGGGAAATCAACGTTGCTCGATTTTTTGCGCAGCCAGGGTGTTGCGACGGTCGAAGCCGATAAAGTTGGTCACGAGGTGCTCACCTTCGCGGATACCAAAGCTGAGCTGGCAGAGAAGTTCGGCAACGATATCTTCGATGATGAAGGCAACGTGATGCGTCCCGCTCTTGCAGCGAAAGCGTTCGTTTCTCCCGAGATGACCGCGCTGCTCGATTCGGTCACCTTGAAGCGTGTGTACGCTGAATCGCTGCATCAGCTCGATGAGCTCGCACAAACGCATGATTTCGTTGCGCTCGAGATGGCTATCCTCGATGGTCGTGATGATTTCTACAAGAACGCCGATGTAGTGCTTGCAGTGGTCACCACGCCGGAGGTACGTATCGCGCGCCTGGTCGGCCGTGGACTTACTGAAGAAGATGCGCGCAACCGCTTGAAGAATCAGGTTCCCGACAGCAAACGTGAAGCGATCGCTGATGTGGTGTTCTCCAATAATGGCACGATCGAAGACTTCGAGAATGAGATCGCGCTTTGGTGGGAGAGCTTCAAGAACGAGGCTGCAAAATGAGTCATCTTCAAAATATCGATGGCACCCAGATGGAAGGGAAGTTGCCGGTCACGCGCCTTTCCAATCAGCCCTTCGAAGTGGTTTCCGAATTCGAGCCAGCTGGCGATCAGCCCGAAGCGATCGAACAGCTTGCGAAGAATATCGAAGCGGGCATGCGCTACCAAACCCTGCTTGGTGTAACGGGGTCTGGAAAGACCTATACGGTCGCAAAGACGATCGAAGCCATCCAGCGCCCTACGCTCATCCTGGCTCCGAACAAGACGCTCGCGGCTCAGCTCGCAGCCGAGCTCAAGGAGTTCTTTCCGAACAATGCTGTGGTCTACTTCGTTTCGTATTACGACTATTATCAGCCGGAAGCCTATGTTCCCACCACCGATACGTTCATCGAAAAGGATGCTTCCATCAATGAAGAGGTTGAGAAGCTGCGTCATGCGGCAACTTCCGCCTTGCTCTCGCGACGCGATGTGATCGTGGTCGCTTCGGTATCGTGCATCTACGGTATCGGTTCTCCTGCTGAATATGCAGGCATGGCCGCGTTCTTGGACAAGGAAGTCGAGCAAGATCGCGACGAGCTCATCATGAAGCTCATCGATATCCAATACGATCGCAATGACTACGACCTGCAACGCGGAACATTCCGCGTGCGCGGCGATGCTCTCGATATCTTCCCGCCGTATTCCGACAATCCGCTTCGTGTGGAATTTTGGGGCGACGAGATCGAGCTTATCGCTGAAGTCGATAAGGTGACTGGAGAGGTCGTCACTGAATTCGAGGCACTGCCTGTTTGGCCAGCAACGCACTATGTAGCATCACGGCCTGCGATCGAACGCGCGCTCGATACGATCCGTACTGAACTCCAGCAGCGTCTGGAAGAGTTCAACAAAGAGGGTAAGCTGCTCGAAGCGCAGCGCTTGGAAATGCGTACCACCTACGACCTCGAGATGATCGAGACCATGGGCTTCTGTTCAGGCATCGAGAACTATTCGCGCCATCTGGATGGGCGTGCTCCTGGTGTACCTCCTTATACGCTCATCGATTATTTCCCGGAAGACTTCGTCTGCTTCATCGACGAGAGTCACGTGACGGTACCGCAGGTGCGCGGCATGTATGAAGGCGACCGCTCGCGCAAGACCACGCTCGCAGAACACGGCTTCCGCTTGCCTTCGTGCTTGGATAACCGCCCGCTGCGTTTCGATGAATTCGAGGAGCGCATCCCGCAGTTCATCTACACCTCTGCTACGCCTGGCGATTACGAGGAGCGCGTGAGCGAGAGCGTGGTCGAACAGATCATCCGTCCGACGGGTCTTCTCGACCCCAAGATCACGGTGAAGCCGATCAAATCGCAGATCGACGACATCATCGACGAAGCGAAGATCCGTGTGACGAAGAAGGAGCGCGTGCTCATCACTACGCTCACCAAGCGTATGGCTGAAGATCTCACTGAATACTTGCTCGATCAGGGCGTGAAGGCGCGCTATATGCATTCCGATATCGGCACGATCGAACGCGTCGAGATACTGCGTGACTTGCGCCTAGGTGAGTTCGATGTGCTCGTAGGCATCAACCTGTTGCGTGAAGGCCTCGACTTGCCCGAGGTTTCGCTCGTGGCCATCCTTGATGCCGATAAGGAAGGTTTCTTGCGCAATCATCGTTCGCTCATTCAGACGATCGGCCGTGCTGCACGAAATGCGGAAGGCGAGGTCATCATGTACGCCGACGTGATGACCGATTCGATGAGCCGTGCTATCAAGGAGACCGAGCGCAGACGTTCGCTCCAGATCGCCTTCAACGAAGAGCATGGCATCGTACCCACTACCATCCGCAAAGGCATCAATGATATCACTGATCAGCTGGGTGGCGATGACGAACGGAGCGCTGAAGAGGTCAACCGCGAGCTTGCGAACCTCTCTCGTGGTGAGGTCATGCGCGTTATCTCCGATATGGAGAACGAGATGATCGCAGCGTCGCAGGCGATGGACTTCGAGAAGGCAGCCACCTTGCGCGATGAGATCGTGTCTCTGCGCATTCAGCTCGAAGGAAAATCCGAGACCGATGTTATGGGCGAGCTAAAGAAAACCGCCCGCAAGGGATCAGCTTACGGGCGGCGCAAACGTTAGATCGTTTCACTGGCTTAGAAGTGGCCGGTGAAGAGGAACTTCAAGCGCTTCCAGAAATTCGGCTTCTTCGGGAACTGTTCGACAAGCTGAATCTCTACGGTAGCGGGTTCGCTATCGCGCGGCAGGATCTCGACCTCAGCAGGAGGGATCACTGTTGCTTTTTCGTCGGACTCTTTCGCTTCCGGTGCGCTCACATCTGAAGCAGCTGAGGTTTCGGGCTGCTGCGGTGTGCGTTCTTGTTGTGAAACCGCCTCTGGTGCTTCTGTTGGAGCTGCAACAGCGGGCGTTCCGGTAACCGTGCTTTCAGGGCTGCTCGGAGCAGTTTGCTCTGATGCTTCTGTGCTCTGAGCCGTCGTAGAGGCGCTAGCTGGTTGTTCAGAGGCAAGCACCGTTTCGGGGGAAGATGCAACAGAAGCAGGGGTGCGGCCGAGGTTCAGGCTCACCTCTTCAGGCGCAACAGGCGCTTGCGTCCGAGCAGCTGCGGCACTTGCGGCTGCCATAGCGGCTGAAGCGGCGGTGGGCACCGTAGAAGCAGCTGTTCCTTCGGATTGAAGGCGCGAGGTGATGCGCGTAGCCTTCTCAGCGATGGCTGCGCGATCCGATTCGGGCACTGCTTGCTGTTCCGCTACAGGCGCAGCAGCTTCCTGTGGCTCTTCATCGTGAGAGATCGTCTCGATGTCGATCGCCTGAGCGTTCTTGCTCGTTACTACGCCGGGCTCACCTTCGGTGAGATTGACTTCGAGCGGATAGGGAACCTCAAGATCGATGGAACTCTGAAGGTTGCCATCAACATCTTCACGCGAAGTAGAACGCGGTTCTTCGATGATATGATTGATGTGAGAGCGGGCTGCGCGTGCGATCGCTCCTTCTTCACGGTTGACCACCGAGTCTTCGAAATCAACTTCGGCCTTATGGATGAGGAACGCCTGCGAATCGAAGGATTCGATGCGTCCATCCGATGTCTCTTCGGCGAAGTATTCCAGCGGCGTGTATTCGAGGTTCGACTCGAGCATGCGCAGCTTTGCCGTGTCAGAAAGCGAAACATCCAAATAGTCGAGCACGATCTCCTTCAAAGCGGGATTGAGGATGGGCCAGGCGATCTCAACGCGCTTATCCATATTGCGCGTCATGAGGTCGGCGCTCGAAAGATAGATCTCCATATCTTCAGCTACGCCGAAACCATAGATGCGACTGTGCTCAAGCAGGCGCCCTACGATCGAAACAACCTCGACGTTCTCGGTGTAACCCTTGATACCTGGCACGATACAGGAGATACCGCGTACGAAAAGCGTGGTGTGAACGCCCGCTTGCGAAGCTTCAACGATCTTGTCGATCGTGTCCTTATCGGTGATCGAGTTCGTCTTGAACACCAGCCCGTTCGGAAGACCTTCCTTAGCGCGCCTGATCTGCTCGTCGATCTTCTCAAGGATCATGGGCTTGATCTGAAGCGGAGCGACCGAGAGCGTGGTGTAGTTGGTAGAGATGTTCTCAAGGCTCATGTTCTTGAAGAACTCAGCTGCGTCCTTACCGATGTTCGGATCGGTGGTCATGAACGAGAAGTCAGTATAGAGCTTGGAGGTCTTCTCGTTGTAGTTGCCGGTGCCTAGCTGGGTGATGCGCTGCAGGCCATTATCGGTCGTGCGCGTGATGACGCAGATCTTGGAGTGGACCTTGTAATCGCGGAAGCCATAGATAACATGCGCACCTGCTTGTTCGAAGCGTTGCGACCATTCGATGTTGTTCGATTCATCGAAGCGCGCACGCAATTCGAAGAGCGCGGTAACCTCTTTACCGTTCTCCGCTGCAGCAAGAAGCGCTTCGGCAAGATGCGATTGGCTCGCAAGGCGGTAGAGCGTGATCTTGATCGAAAGCACGGCAGGATCGGCTGCTGCTTCGCGCAACAGATTGATGAATGGATCCATGCTCTGATAGGGGTAGGACACCAGTTTGTCGTGCTCGATGACTTGCTGCATGACCGAACGATTCTGGTCGATACATGCAGGCCAGGCAGGGGTGAACGGTTTATTGGTGAGCTTAGCAGCGATCTCGGGGTCGACAAGATCGGGAAGGCCCCAAGCGTAGCTCATATCGAGCGGCACGTTGGTAACGAACACCTGATCAGCGTCGATATTCAAACGGGGGAGCAAGAACTCCTTCGTTACTGCGGAGAGCGCGGTGTCGGTCTCAAGGCGAACAGGGGTAAGGCGAGCGCGCTTCTTTAAGATGCGCTTCATGTGCTCGCGGTAGTCATAATCGATCTCGTCGATATCGGCATTCGGATCGATGTCAGCATTGCGTGTGACGCAGATAACGCTCGCGCGCTTCGTGCTGTACATGGAGAACACTTCATCGACGATGAGCTTCAAGGCGTTTTCGAGCAGGATGAACTGCGTACCTTCACCAGGCAGGAGGATGAGGCGTTTCGCCTGACGGGGAAGGGGGATCAAGCCGAAGTTCACATCTTCGGCACCCACGTTCTTCGCCTTCTTCTTGGCCTTTGCTTCTTCGTCTTCTGAAAGATCCTTGGGCAGTTCCTCGTTCAAACGCAGCAGGATGTAGAGCTTGCCGTTCTCGAAATGAGGGAAGGGGTGGCGTGCGTTGATGATCTGAGGCGAGAGACAGGGGACAACGTGATCGTCGAGGTAAGAATGGAGGAACTCGCGCTGTTCGTCGGAGAGGTCCTTCACCTGCAGATTGCGAATCCCGTATTCTTCGAGCTGGTCTTGGATGCTCAGGAAGATGCGCTCCTGCTCTGGGTAGAGTTCGTGGCAACGCTGATAGATGGCATTGAGCTGCTCTTCAGGCGTCATGAGCGTTTTGTTGTCGCGGATCTCCTTCTTGATGAGCGAAAGGTCGGTCAAGCTGCCGACGCGCACCATGAAGAACTCCTGGAGGTTGCTCGAGAAGATGGAGACGAACGTAAGACGCTCGAGCAGCGGAACGTTGCTGTCTTCGCCCTGATCGAGCACGCGCTTATTGAACGTGAGCCATGAAAGCTCGCGATTTTGCATATACGGAAGGCGCTCAAGGCGCTTCTTGTGCGATGATGAATCGTTGTCGTGAGTCTGCTGTTTTTTAGCTACCATAATCGTTTCATTGCCCCTTCAAGACGGTTCATGGTAAAGACGCGTTTATTCACCATGAGGTGAACGCGCGAAACTGTCCAAAATGATTGTACCAATACTTACGAAGAGCGAACCGACATTATTAAGTAATAATCAGGCAACATTTCCAAGGATACGCTCGATTAAGAAGCCTTCGCGCACGCCATGTTTGGCGATTCTGAGCCTATGTGCACCGCTGAGCGCGAACACGCGGGCAATGATCACGCATCCTGGAATGAACGTATGGATGCGATCAGGGATGGTTTGGAGCGCCTTGATCATGAAGGCATCGGGATCGCGCGAATAGGCGGCAAGGATCTCATCAAGTTGTTCGGGGAGCAATTCGGAAGAGCGTTTTCCTTCGCGGAATACATCGCCATACACCTTTGCAGCGCTGCGGATCGCACCTCCGATACCGACCAGTTCCTTGTGTTCGAAGACCGTTTCTGGAAGATCAGCGTAGAGCGCATCGAACGCCTCTGCGATCGCCGCCATCTCGCTCGTGCTTGGCAAGATGCCCGAGACGTATTGCGTGAACGAGGAAAGCGAACCGAGTGGGAGGCTCGTTGCGGCCTGAAGCTTTCCTTTGGAGAGCGCGGTAAGTTCGGTCGAACCACCGCCGATATCGACCAGCGTAGCTGTTTCGATGCTTCCATCAAGGCTCGCACCTGCAAGACCGAGCAGCGCCTCTTCTTCGTTCGTGAGCAGCGTGATGGGGACTCCGCAGTTCTTCTCGATCGCCTGCTTGGCGCTTTCGCTGTTCTTTGCGTTGCGAAGCACCGCAGTCGCGAAGACGCGCACTGCATCGGGGGAGAAATAGGAGGCGCGCTCGATCTGCTCACGCAAGATGCGAGAAGCCTTCTTGATGCCTTTCTCGTTCAATTTCCCATTCTTAACATAAGAGGAGATACCTGCCATCTCCTTGTAGTTGAGGAGCACCGTGATATCTTTCTTCGTAAGAAAATCGGACGGGACATCGGGCAGTGCATAGATACAGAGTCTGATCGTGTTCGAACCGAAATCGATCACTGCGTAGCGACTCATAGAAGGCCTCCTTGTGTTCATCGATAGGGCTATAGTACGCGAGGAAGACGCTCTTTTGGGCGGTCTTTTCCTAGAATGCATGCGAATCATTCATAAGTTCACAAGGCAAGGAGCATTCAGTAAGAAAAAGTATTATCCTAGTTCAAGCGACAGAAATCAGCGCAATGCACGAGTGTTTCGCTCAAAAGTTGCACAGCGCCTATGCACACCGGGATCAAGGGGGACTACCAGTGGCAATGCTCGAGTCGATCGTAACCAACCAACCAAAGCTTTCCAAAGAAGAATACAAGCCCTACCACGATGCGCTCGTCGACCGCTTGGTGGTGCTTCAGCAAGAAGCCAAGAAGGCGGGCACGGGAGTGGTCGTGCTCTTCGAAGGATGGAAAGGGGCTGGCAAAGGAAGCCGCATCTCCGATCTTATCTACCATCTCGATGCGCGTGGCGTTTCGGTCCATGTCACCGAAGATTTCGATCCAGCCGAAGCAGAGCGTACGCGCTCGAGCGACTTCGGTGCAACGGGCTACTATCCCACGATGCAGCAGTTTTGGAAGGCGCTTGGTCCGCGAGATGCCATCACTATCTTTGACCGAGGCTGGTATTCGGCGCTCATCGATCACGTGTTCAACGAGATGCACATCAATTCGAACAAGAAACGCAAGCGTGTGAAGAAGCGTGCGCGCCAGACGGTGGATGCTGCTGTCGAAGAGATCAGGGCGTTCGAGCGCCAGCTGGTCGATGATGGTTATATCGTGGTGAAGTTCTTCTTCCACATCACCGAGAAAACACAGCGTGAACGTTTGCTGAAGCTCTACAACGACCCGGCCACCAGCTGGCGCGTTTCCGATCGCGACCTGCGCCAGATGCTGGACTATCCGGCAATCTACAAGCTCTATGATCAGTTGCTCGAATCGACCGACTTCGATGAGGCGCCCTGGACCTTACTCGCAGCCGAGGATAAGCGCCGCGCTAATCTGGCAGTTGCGGAAGAGCTGGTGAATCTGCTCGAGTCGGTCACAACGAAAGAGAAGGACGCCGCTACCCTCGAAGCAGAGATGAAGGCAAAGGAGAATTCTGCGACCCAGGGTGATGAGAACGCCTATGTGGATGAGCGCAAGCGAACGCCCGAAGAGAACGAACAGCTTCTTCTCGCTGCTCAAGAGCGCGTGCGGGTGGCTGAGCTCGAAGCCCCGCAGGCTTCCGAATTCATCATCCAGCCCAACTATCCGCGCCTTGAAGAGGTCAACCATACGCTTTCTTTGAGTCGTGAAGATTACAAGCGTGAGCTCAAGGAACAGCAGAAGATATTGAACAAGCTCGAGCTCGAGATGTACATCCATCGTGTGCCGATGATGATCATGTACGAGGGATGGGATGCTGCAGGCAAGGGCGGAAGCATCAAGCGTGTAGCACAGGCGCTCGATGCGCGTTCCTATACGATCTTCACCTCGCCTGCGCCTACGAAGATCGAGCTTGCCCATCCGTTCTTGTGGCGCTATTGGACGCGTCTGCCGAAAGCGGGGCATGTGGGCATCTACGACCGCAGCTGGTATGGCCGCGTCCTCGTCGAGCGTGTTGAAGGATTCGCGAGCCCCTCCCAGTGGGCGCGTGCTTATGACGAGATCAACGAGTTCGAACGCTCTATGGTCCAGTGGGGTGCGATCTTGCTCAAATTCTGGGTGGATATCTCTCCCGAAACACAGCTCGAGCGTTTCGAGGCGCGCGAGAACAATCCTGATAAGCAATGGAAGATCACCGCTGAAGACTGGCGCAATCGCGATCGTTATCCTGAATATTATGCAGCCATTCAGGATATGTTCCGTCTTACCTCGACTCCTGAAGCACCGTGGATTATCCTTGAGAGCGATGACAAGCTCTATGCGCGCGTCAAAGCGCTCAAGACCATCAACCAGGCGCTTGAAGAGCGCTTGAAGGAATTCAAGTGATGCTTGCTTTGCTTTGAAGAAGAGAGGATCGGTTGCTCTATGTCCAAACCGAAGAACGATACTGCAAACGCGCGACCTAAGCGCAAGAAGACCGCGCTCATCATCGCGATCGTGTTGCTCTTAGTCGCGCTCGTTGCTGCTGGCGTGCTCGTTTTCCGCTACTGGTCCCAGCAGAATGCCTACCAGGAGCTCGAAACCTATGTAGAGGTCGAAGAGGATCCGAACGTGGTGAAGCTTTCCGACCTGAGCGCAGATTGGGATGCGTTGCGTAAGATCAACCCCGATATCGTAGGCTGGATCTATATCCCTGATAGCAAGATCAACTATCCCGTGGTGCAGGGACCAGATAATTCGAAGTACTTGGATACTGCTTTCAACGGTTCCGACGGCTGGTTCTCAAGTGCGGGAACCATCTTCATCGATGTGAAGAACGCGCCAGATTTCACCGACCGCAATACCTTCTTGTATGGGCACCACATGCGTGATGGATCGATGTTCGCAGCGCTCACCGACTGGGAGAACGACAAGGAATTCAACGAGCATCGCGATATCTACATCCTCACGCCTGAAGGAAATTACTACGCGAAGTCCTTCTCGCTCTTGAAAACCAATGGCTCTGAGCCGATCGTGGTCACGCAATTCGCTTCCGATGAGACGTACCAAGACTACATTCAGAAGATGCTCAATCGCAGCATGGTTAACCAGGAGGGCGATGTCTTCACAGCCGATATGATCAAGCAGTCGTTCGCGCTCTGCACGTGCGAATACACGCGCAACGATGGACGCGATCTGCTCTTCGCTACGGTAGTCGCCACGACCGTGCCCAACGATCCCTTCGTTCCCTGTGACCCAGATGCGATAACAGGACTTGGCAAAGATCAGTCGGTCACCTTTGGAACCGATGAGTAATGCTCTACAATGAAGAGCGTATGTTTTGATCAACGCTCGCTAAGGACAAGGACGGATATGACTGACCGTATTCAAGTTGCGATCACCGATGGTGAAACGAAATGGCCAAGCTGGACGAAGCAGGGTGGGGGAACCACCTATGCCGATGCCGGAGTCGATACCGCTGAAGGCGCACGTGCGGTCGATGCGATCAAAGATGCTGTTCACCGTACGTATCGCAATGAAGTAGTGGGCGATATCGGTGGCTTTGGCGGCCTCTTCTCCATTGCCGCAGCCAAGCAGATGGCCGATCCGCTGCTTGTTTCGGGTACCGATGGCGTAGGCACGAAGATCCAGCTGGCAAAGCTTGCGAACAAGCACAATACGGTCGGCATCGATCTGGTTGCCATGTGTGTGAACGATATCCTCGCTACGGGTGCTGAACCGCTCTTCTTCCTTGACTACATCGCAGTAGGGAAGCTCAAGAGCGAAGCGGTCTCCGAGATCGTTTCCGGCATCGCGGATGGCTGCGAGATGGCGGGCTGTGCGCTCATCGGTGGCGAGATGGCCGAGCATCCTGGTGTCATGGATCCTAACGAGTATGACCTTTCGGGCTTTACCGTGGGCATCGTCGATCGACCTGCCATGATCGGGCCTGCGCGCGTTCAAGATGGCGATGTCTTGATCGGACTTGCTTCTTCTGGGCTTCATTCGAATGGCTATTCGCTCGCGCGCAAGGTGTGTACGGAGGGCAAGACGCTCTACGAACTCACCATCGCACGTGACGAGCTTGAAGGTGACAGCGTGCTCGATGCACTGCTCGAACCAACGCGCATCTACGTGAAATCCATCCGTTCGGTGCTCTTGCAGTGCCCTGGTGCTATCCATTCGCTCGCACATATCACTGGCGGTGGCATCACGGAGAATCTTAACCGCGCACTTCCTTCTACGCTCGATGCAGAGATCCAGGTGGGCAGTTGGAATATGGTCCCGATCCTGCCTTGGGTTTGCCGCGCGGCACACCTGAATGAAACTGAAGCGCTCAAGACCTTCAACATGGGCCTCGGCATGATCCTTGCGGTCGCTCCTCAGAAAGCAGAGGAGGTAGCACAGTTGCTGGCTGATGCAGGCGAAGAAGTCTACATCGTTGGTCAGGTCGTACCTGGCGTAGGCAAAGTGGTCTATCTCGATGAAGAAGAGCTGTTCGCTGCGTATTCCGAAGACGAAGAGGTCGAAGAAGACTAGCGCATCTAGTGGCTTCTTTGAACGTTTTCATTCTATAAAGGAGAACCCATGAGTGAAGATCTGCAACCCGCTAGAACCGAGCCGCTCAAGATAGGCGTTCTCATCAGCGGAAGCGGCACCAACCTCCAGGCGCTCATCGATGCGATCGATGCAGGAACGCTCAATGCCCAGATTGTGATTGTCATCTCTTCCAAGCCTGAGGCAAAAGGGCTTCTGCGTGCGCAGAAAGCAGGCATCCAGACGCTTTCGCTCAACCCTGGCGTGTACGAGAATGCGCGCGTTGCCAATACGCTCATCGCTGAAGAGCTCCAGCGTGCCGGTGCAGAGTACGTGGTCATGGCTGGTTACATGCGCAAGGTGACCGAAGAGATCCTGCACGCATTTCCTGATCGTGTCGTCAATCTTCACCCAGCACTGTTGCCCTCGTTCGTGGGCGCTCATGCGATCCGTGATGCGTTCGAATCCGGCGTAAAGGTCACGGGCGTTACCGTTCATTTCGCCAACGAAGAGTACGATCGCGGTCCGATCATCGCGCAGCGTGCGGTGAACATCGAAGAGGAAGACACGCTCGAAACCCTTGAAGAGCGCATCCATGAAGTAGAGCATGTGATACTTCCTGAAGTCGTTCAGCTCATTTCAGAAGGACGTGTTGAGGTGCGTCCGAATCGTACGGTTCATATTGCAAGATAGCCAGCGTTCCCAAAGATCCTAAGGAGTTATTCATGGCAGATCCAATCATCAAACGCGCATTGCTCTCGGTCACCGACAAGACCGGCATCACCGAATTCGCTTCGGCTCTCGTGAAGGAATTCGGTGTTGAGATCATCTCGACTGGCGGTACGGCACGCGTGCTCGAAGAAGCGGGCATCCCCGTCACGTCGATCGATGCAGTCACGGAGTTCCCCGAGATGATGGATGGGCGCGTGAAGACGCTGCATCCGCGCGTACACGGTGGCTTGCTCGCCCGTCGCGATCTTGAGAGCCACATGAACGAGGCGAAAGAGCATGGCATCGAGATGATCGACATGGTCGTGGTGAACCTCTATGAATTCCAGAAGACGGTCGCAAGTGGTGCCGATTTCGCTGAGTGCATCGAGAACATCGATATCGGAGGTCCTTCGATGCTGCGCAGCGCGGCGAAGAATTTCGCTTCGGTCGCGGTGGTTACCGATCCTGCGCTCTATGATGCAGTGCTCGAGGAGATGCGTGCTCACGATGGCGCGACCACCTATGAAACGCGCCTCAAATTCGCGTTCGATGTGTTCAATACCACTGCGCAATACGATGGCGCTATCGCTGCTTGGCTCACGCAAGAGATCAACCCGGCAGTCGTATTCCCTGAGATGAGATCGCTGAACCTCTCGAAAGCGCAAGATCTGCGCTATGGCGAGAACCCGCACCAGAGCGCAGCATTCTTCCGTGTGGTCGATTACCCGAATGCAGCAACGAGCTTGGCGTATGCGCAGCAGCTGCAGGGCAAAGAGCTCTCTTATAACAACTACCTCGATCTTGATGCAGCATGGACGGCGGTTCGTGAATACGACGAGCCTGCTTGCGTGATCGTCAAGCACCTCACGCCATGCGGTGTTGCGGTCGATACCGATGTGGTCTCTGCCTATGTGCGCGCCCATGAGGCAGATCCTGTGTCGGCGTATGGCGGCGTTATCGCGTTCAATCGTCCGATCAACGCTGAAGTGGTCGTCAAGATCTTCGACAACAAGCAGTTCGTCGAAGCCATCATCGCTCCTGAGTTCTCGCTCGATGCAGTCGATATGTATACCGCCAAGCCTAATACGCGTTTGTTGCAGACTGGTGGTGTGAACCCCGCGGGTCAAACCGTTGAATATCGTTCGGTCGAGGGTGGCTTGCTCTGCCAAGAATCAGACGCGGTTGCAGAAGAGGCCGATACTTTCACGGTGGCCACGAAGCGCGTTCCCACCGAAGAGGAGATGAAGGATCTCATCTTCGCTTGGAAAGCAGTGAAGTCGGTCAAGTCGAACGCGATCCTCATCGCTAAGGACGAAGTGAACGTTGGCGTAGGTGGCGGTCAGCCGAACCGCGTGAATTCAGCGCGCATCGCTGTCGAACAGGCAGGTGATAAAGCGAAGGGCGCCGTTGCAGCATCCGATGCCTTCTTCCCGTTCCGCGACGGGCTCGACACCCTTGCTGAAGCAGGCGTTACTGCCATCATCCAGCCAGGTGGCTCGATCCGCGACGAAGAAGTGATCGAAGCAGCCAACGAGCACGGCATTGCCATGGTGTTCACGGGCCATCGCCACTTCCGCCACTAAGGAGCGCAAGCAGCTAAGGACGGCTGAGGGCCTGCTTGATTCAATATCCAGCAATATTCAAGGTCTCTCATCACTCGTTTTCAGAGTGGTGGGAGACCTTCTGTTTGAGCGTGCCGATATGACGCCCGTGATCGACGAAGTTCTTAATATCGAAACCGAACGCAAGGGCCACGAAAGCGATGAGGATGATCCCGACCGGTCCATTGGCAACGGGCATGAAAACGAATGCGAGCAGAAGTAGCGGCAGCACCAAGAAGCTGCTGAAGACGCCAAGGCGCTTATAAACGCCTTGCGCGATCGAGATGATGAAGTAGAGATAGCAACCCAGCGCAGGTACCGAGAAGAGGATGCACGCTGCAAGGATAGCGATCTTTACCGCAAAGACCTCAAGATCGCTTCGCAGCGATCTTTTCTCTTCTTCGAGCATCTGCTCGGGCGTGCGCGTTTGCCCGAAGGGGGAGAAGTCGAAGGGGATCGAACCGGTGAAAGGATTCGAAGTGCTGAAGGGGTTATCGGCGCGATTCCCACCAAACGGGTTTCCACCAGATGAACCTTCTTCGCCATTCGAGCGATAGGTGTGGGGGTTGCCCTGGGCATCCCAGGTGGTCCATACGAAATCAACACCCGAGAAGGGCCACCCAGCAAAGGGGTTATCGCCCTGCGGGTTCTGCCCATTTCCATTGGGTCGCGTATAGGGCTGATAAGTGAAGGGTGCTCCATACGGCGTTCCCGCAGTAGAGTATTCGGGCGTCCAATTACGTGAGAGCAGCACATCGCGCGCTTCATTGATGAGCTTGGTCTTCTCTTCTGCTTTTGCGCGTGCTGCTGCGTCCGCGCCGAATTTGTCGGGGTGATTCTCGATGACGAGCTTACGATGAGCTTTCTTGATATCATCATCGCTTGCGCCGTCTTGCAACCCTAATATGTTAAGTGCTTCAGACTTCTTCATGCTCTTCACTATATCGGATAATCAAGATGAAGAGTCTATTAGAGGTTTTCTCCAGCTCGTTTCTACAAATACGTTACGGGCTCGTGAGCTTGCACTGGGGTAACGCTCTTATGGCAAAACGCGTCTCCAGCAAGGCTCGCTTCGCAAGACCTTCATAATAAAAAACAAGGTCGTGTAAAATAGAGACGACAAAAGGAGCATGCGCTTCGGGCGCTGTGCGCAAGTTGTCTGAAATGCCATTCAAAAACGAACACCAAAACGAAGCGAAGGCACCATGAAAAAAGCGATAATCATACTTCTTGTTATCGTCGCTGCGTGTTTTCTTTGCGCCAATCTCAATTACCTCATGAGCATCATCGATGCGATGCAGGGCGGTGCGCTCATTCCGCTCGTTATCGCCTGCATCATCATGGTCGCGCGTCATGTCGTGCAGGCTATGTCATACAACGAAGCCTTCGGTGCCGTTGGCCAGAAGACTGGACTTTGGCACAATATCGTGCTCATCTTCTCTCTCGTGTTCATCAATACCTTCTGCTTGTTCTCGGGCGCGACCGGTGTTGCATTCATCATCGACGATGCCCACCGCAAAGGTCTTGATATAGGCACATCCACGAGTGGCGCGATCCTTTCTCAGATCGGGTATTTTGCGGCGGTCTTCATCATCTCGATCATCGGTTTCACCACGATGCTCATCGCAGGCACGATGAACGTGGTCTTCTTGATAGGCGGCCTCCTTCTTGCCGGAACCTTGCTCGTGTTGGTGAGCTTCTTCTTGCTCGGTTTCTACAAACCTGGTTGGCTCGTGAAGGTGTTCCGCGTAGTCGAGAACGCGATCAACAAGGTGATCGGTATCGCAAAGCGCCATCTCCCTAAGAACTGGGGGAAGGCTACGGCACAGTCGTTCATCAATTCTGCGCTCGTGCTCGCGCACAACCCTAAGGGTGCGATCATCACGGTCTTCTATGCGGCTGCTTCTGCGCTTCTGAATATGGCCTGCCTGATCGCGATCGGTGTGGCGTTTGGTTTCGACAATGTGGCAGCGCTCGTTGCGGCGTTCTCCGTAGCGGCCATCGCCGTCATCTTGAGTCCCACACCGCAGGGCGTAGGCGTGGTCGAGGCGGCCATCGCAGCCATCCTCACCAGCGCGGGTTGTTCGCTTTCGGTAGCAACCGCTATTGCTCTTGTCTATCGCGGCATCATGTTCTGGATCCCGTTCTGCATCGGCGCGGTGTTGCTTTCGCAATCGGGCTTCTTCAAGGCGAAGAAGGACACCACCACCGAAGGCAAACGCAAGGATATCGGCTGGATCGCTGGTACGCTCGTGATCATCTGCGCAGCGGTGAATCTCATCATGCCCTTCATGCCGAATGTGGCAGAAACATACAGCCTGCTCACGCAGTGGATCAACATCTCGAATGTAGTTGGTGGACCGCTGCTCGTCCTCACGAGCATCGTCCTGCTCGTTTTAGGTGTTGGGCTTGTGTTCCGCTTCAGGCTTGCCTGGGTGTTCGCCATCTCGCTCATCTTCTTGCTCGCTGGTTTCGAGTTCGTCTTCCAAGAGACCGTCAAGGTTGCGATCCCCATGGCGCTGCTGGGACTGTGGCTCTTCTGGAAGCGCGATGCCTTCTCCGAACCACTTTCGCGCGACCGGATCAAAGAGCGCTCGGAGCGAAAGAAACAAGCCATGAATGAAGGCACCCACCTTGAGAAGATCGAAGAATCCACGGGAGAATCTCTGGAAGGAACCTCCGAAGAAGCGAAACTTTTGGAGGTTCCGATTGAAGTAGGGCCTGAAGGGTGCGATACGCCACTCGAGGCAGATGCGCACGATGAAAAGCTCACCCAAGCGAAGCTTGAAACGGACATCAAGGCCGCGCTGAAAGATAACGCCTGATTTTGCTCCTTTGGTGCACTTGAAAGCGCTCCTGAATAGTACTTGCGCTATACTGATTTAGTTTTCCATTTGCACAAAAACTATCGCAAGAAAAGGAGCGCATATGGCACGTCCGATGACCATGGCTGAAAAGATCCTTGCCGCCCACGCCGGCCTTGATGAGGTCGTTCCTGGGCAGCTTATCGAATGTGATTTGGATCTGGTGTTGGCAAACGACATCACTGCGCCGATCGCAATCCAGGAGTTCAAGAAGATCGGTGTCGATAGCGTGTTCGATCCCACGAAGATCGCGCTCGTTCCCGACCACTACACTCCCAACAAAGACATCAAGAGCGCCGAGCAGGCGAAGACCGTACGCGATTTCGCACGCGAACAGGGCATCACGCACTATTACGAAGTAGGTTGCATGGGTGTCGAGCATGCGCTCTTGCCTGAGCAGGGCGTTGTTGGCGCAGGCGATCTGATCATCGGCGCTGATAGCCATACCTGTACGTATGGCGCGCTCGGTGCGTTCTCTACCGGTGTTGGCTCGACCGATGCGGGCGTAGGTCTTGCAACCGGCAAAGCGTGGTTCAAGGTTCCCGAATCGATCCTTTTCAACATCGAGGGCACGCTCAATCCTGGCGTTACCGGCAAGGACATCATCCTGCACATCATCGGTCTTATCGGTGTTGATGGCGCACTCTATCAGGCGATGGAGTTCCGTGGCTCTGCGATCGAGAGCCTGAGCATGGACGAGCGCCTTTCCATTTCGAATATGGCCATCGAAGCAGGTGGCAAAGCGGGTCTCATCCCGGTTGACGATATCACGCGCGAATACCTGAAAGAACGTGCTGAACGACCCTTCACCGAGTACCATTCCGACCCTGATGCGGTCTATGCACGCGTGATCGATATCAAGGCAGAAGACATCGTTCCCACTGTCGCCTTCCCACATCTTCCTTCCAACACGCGTCCCGCGAGCGAAGCGCGCGAGGTGAAGATCGATCAGGCGGTCATCGGCTCATGCACCAACGGCCGCATCGAAGATATGCGCCAGGCCGCCGCGGTGCTCAAGGGCCGCAAAGTTCATCCCTTCGTGCGCTGCATCATCATTCCGGCAACGCAGCAGGTGTATCGCCAGTGCATCGAAGAGGGTCTCATGGATATCTTCCTTGATGCGAACTGTGCGGTCTCGACCCCTACGTGCGGTCCATGCCTTGGTGGCTATATGGGCATCTTGGCAGCAGGGGAGCGCGCGATCGCTACCACCAATCGAAATTTCGTTGGCCGCATGGGCGATCCTACGAGTGAGGTGTATCTCTCTTCGCCAGCGGTTGCCGCTGCAAGTGCGGTGCTTGGTCACATCGGTCTGCCTGAAGATATAGATTAGGAGCAATTCATGAACTATAAAGGTACGGTACATCGCTACGGAAGAGACGTTGATACTGATGTCATCATCCCTGCGCGCTATCTCAACACCTCCGACCCTGCTGAACTCGCAAAGCATTGCCTAGAGGATCTGGACGCGACCTTTGTCGAAAAGGTGAACCCGGGCGATATCATCGTTGCTGAAGAGAACTTCGGTTGCGGTTCTTCGCGCGAGCATGCGCCTATCGCCATCAAGGCTGCAGGCATCGATGCGGTCATCGCAAAGAGCTTCGCGCGCATCTTCTACCGCAACTCGATCAATACCGGGCTTGCGATCCTTGAATGCCCCGAAGCAGTCGACGCAATTGAAGAGGGCCACGTTGTCTCGGTCGAAACGGAGACCGGCACGATCGCCGATGAGACCACGGGTCAGGTATTCACCGCGCAACCGTTCCCGCCCTTCATCGCCGATATCATCGAGCAGGGCGGTCTTATCAATCGCACGCGCAGTGTTCTGGGAAAAGAGTAGGGGAGTAGCATGGCTCAAACGTACAAGATCTGTCTTTTACCTGGCGATGGCATCGGTCCTGAGATCATCGCTGAAGGCGTGAAGGTTCTCGATGCGATCGCGGTGAAGCATGGCGTATCGTTCGAATACACCGAAGCGCTCATTGGTGGCCGTGCGATCGACGAAACGGGCAGCGCGCTTCCCGAAGCCACACTTGCCATTGCTTCTGGCTCCGATGCGGTGTTGCTTGCGGCAGTCGGCGGTCCGAAGTGGGATACTACCGATCCCAGCAAACCACGCCCTGAACAGGGATTGCTCGCTATTCGAAAAGGCCTGGGCCTGTATGCGAACCTTCGTCCGGTCGTGATCTTCAATGCGCTGGCGGACGCCTCGACGCTCAAACCTTCCGTTATCGATGGCGTCGATTGTGTGATCGTACGCGAGCTCACGGGCGGTCTCTATTTCGGTGAACGTGAACGCACCTACGATGTTGCTGGCGCAGGCGTGGATGGCGCTCCCGGCCAGCAGGCTTACGACACGCTCATGTACTCCGAATACGAGATCGAGCGCATTGTTCGCCATGCGTTCGAGACCGCCCGCAAACGTCGCGGTCGTGTTCACTCGATCGATAAGGCGAACGTGCTTGAAACCTCGCGTATGTGGCGCGAGATCACGCATCGTATAGCCGAGGAGTATCCCGATGTCGAGCTTATCGATATGCTCGTTGACAATGCTGCTATGCAGCTGATCAACGATCCGAAGCAGTTCGATGTCGTGGTAACGGAGAACATGTTCGGCGACATCCTTTCCGATGAAGCTTCGATGCTCACTGGTTCGCTTGGCATGCTCGCTTCCGCTTCACTCGGCGATGGTACGGCACTCTATGAGCCGAGCCATGGTAGTGCGCCCGATATCGCGGGCAAGGGTATCGCTAACCCGCTCGCGCAGATCCTCTCGGTCGAGATGATGCTGCGCTACACCTTCAATATGACCGAAGCAGCCGATTCGATCGTTTCAGCGGTGAATGCGGTGCTCGATGAAGGCTGGCGTACCGGCGATATCGCCAACGATGAGACCCCTGCCGACAAGATCGTAGGCACGCAAGCTATGGGCGATCTCGTGGTCACGCACCTCGGTTAAGCAGGCAGGTTCTCTATGGCACTTCAAGCCCCTAAAGGTACGACTGACCTGCTTCCCAAGCAGGCACGTATATGGGATCATTTCAAGCGTTGCGCTTCTGCGGTGTTCTCGCGTTATTGTTACGAGCCGATCGAGACGCCCATCTTCGAGCAGACCGAGCTTTTCGTACGCGGCATCGGCGAGGCAACCGATGTGGTTTCTAAAGAGATGTTTGCCACGATCACGGGCGAAAACCTCAAGACCCTGCTTGGCGGCGGTCATGTGAAGAGCAATAGCCGTTTCAGCCTGCGTCCAGAAGGAACCGCTTCGGTGGTACGTGCTGTCGCGCAGCATAATCTGGTTTCACCAGGCGGCCTGCCCGCAAAGCTCATGTATGCCGGCCCGATGTTCCGCGCTGAGAACGTTCAGAAGGGCAGGCAACGCCAATTCAACCAAGTTGGCATCGAATGCTTGGGCTCGGAAGATCCTTCTATCGATGCCGAAGCGATCATCATGCTCATGCGCTTTTATGAGGCGATCGGGCTCGATACGAGCAAGCTTACGCTGCTTATCAATTCGATGGGGTGTGAAACATGCAGACCGGCATATCGCGATGCGGTCGCGCAGTTCCTCATCGATCATGAGGCGGATCTTTGCGAGGAATGCCGCACTCGTGCGCACACCAACCCCCTGCGTGCATTCGACTGCAAACAGGAAGCCTGTGTTCAAGTTATGAAGGATGCGCCGCTCATCACCGACGCGCTCTGCGAAGAATGCAAGGCGCACTATGCGCAGGTGAAAGCATATCTCGATGATGCAGGGATCAGCTATGTTGAAGACCCTACGCTCGTGCGCGGTCTCGATTACTACACGCGAACCGTCTTCGAAGTACAGGTAAAAGAGGGCATGGGCGCTCAGAACGCCATCGGTGGTGGCGGGCGCTACGACAAGCTCATGGAAGAGATCGGTGGTCAGCCGATGCCGGGCTTCGGTTTCGCACTCGGCTTCGAACGCTGCATCTTGGCCCTCGAGGCACAAGGATTCACCTTCTCAGAATCCCGTACGATCGAATGCTTCGTCGCCTGCGTCGATGCGTCGGTAAAACCGCAGGCTTTCATGCTCTTGCAGCACTTGCGTGACGCGGGAATCGCCTCTGACATGGACCACTTGGGCAAGAGCCTGAAGGCGCAGTTCAAGTCTGCAGGAAAGCAGCAAGCCTCCTATGTGCTCGTAGTCGGTCCCGATGAGCTTGCGCAAAATGCGCTCACGTGTCGCGACATGGATGCGCATGAGGAAACAACACTCGATCTTGCAAAGTTCACTGAAGCCTTGCAAAACGCTGCTTTGACCGAAGAGCCCACTACCTTGGGCGACATCATCACATCTTTACCATAACAGCCTGGTTTAATAGAGAGCAATTATCAACCTTCGATTCAACACACTACAAGGAGAGATTCAAACGATGAGCGAACTTAACAACAAGTTCAGCATGCACACCAAGACCTGCGGCGAACTTCGCAAAGAAGACATTGGCGAAGAAGTCGTTTTGACCGGTTGGGTCTGGCACAATCGCGATCATGGCGGACTGATCTTCGTCGACCTGCGTGACCGCGATGGGTATACGCAGGTGGTCATCGACCCCGATTGCGTTACCCCTGAAGAGTTCGCGATTGCCGAGCATCTCGGTCGCGAATGGGTCATCAAGATCGAAGGCAAAGTGCGCGCTCGTCAAGAAGGTGCCGAGAACCCCGACATGGCAACTGGTCAGATCGAGGTGCTCGCAAACGGCCTTCAGGTGCTCAATAAGTCTCTCACGCCGCCGTTCTCGATCGAAGATGGCATCGAGACCGATGAAACTACGCGTATGAAGTGGCGCTATCTCGACTTGCGTCGTCCTGAGATGTATCAGGCGCTCGCTTTGCGCCATGCGGTCGCACAAGCGATGCGTTCAGCCCTGAACGAGCATGGCTTCCTCGAGATCGAGACCCCGATCCTTGCGAATTCCACTCCAGAAGGCGCACGTGACTACATCGTTCCTTCGCGTCCGAACCCGGGCACGTTCTACGCACTGCCGCAGTCTCCTCAGCAGTTCAAGCAGATGCTCATGATCGGTGGCGTTGAACGCTACTATCAGATCGCACGCTGCTTCCGCGACGAAGACCTTCGTGCGGATCGCCAGCCTGAATTCACCCAGGTAGACATCGAGATGAGCTTCGTTGAGGGCGAAGATGTCATGAACCTCATGGAAGAGGTGCTCGCCGAAGCGCTCAAGGCTGTGGGCGTTGAGCATGAATTCCCGCTTCAGCGCATGCAATACCGTGAAGCGATGGATCGTTTCGGCTGCGATCGCCCCGATACGCGTTTCGGCATGGAGCTTGTTGACATCACCGATATCGTGAAGGATTCCGGTTTCAAGGTGTTCTCAAGCGTTGCGCAGTCTGGCGGCATCGTGAAGGCGATCAACGCTAAGGGCGCTGGCGACTGGAGCCGTGGCGAGATCGAGAAGCTCGCTTCTATCGCTGAGGCAAATGGCGCTAAAGGCATGGCGTGGATCGCGTTCACTTCCGACGGCAAGGAAAAGAGCCCCATCATCAAGTTCTTCTCTGATGAGGAATTCGCTGGCATCAAAGAGGCGCTCGACGTCGAACCGGGCGATCTGGTTCTCTTTGCTGCAGACACCTATGAAGTAGCCAATGCGGTGCTCGCTGCGCTTCGCCTCCATATGGCAGAGGCGCTCGATATCCCGCGTGAGGGACATGCGCTGCTTTGGGTGGTCAATTTCCCGATGTTCCACTACGACGAAGACGAGGGTAAATACAGCGCGGAGCACCATCCGTTCACGCATGTGCTCGAAGAAGACCTCGACAAGATCGAATCCGATCCGCTTGCTTGCGGTAGCTACTCATATGACCTGGTCATGGATGGTTTTGAAGTGGGTGGCGGCACGATCCGTATTCACGACGCCGAGGAACAGAAACGCATCTTGAAGGTATGCGGCCTTACCGATGAAGAGATCGAAGAGAAGTTCGGTCACCTCATCCATGCGCTCGAGCTTGGCGCGCCGCCTCATGGTGGCATCGCGCTCGGCCTCGACCGTTTGGTCATGCTGCTCGCCGACAAGCAATCCATTCGTGACGTGATCGCGTTCCCGAAGACCTCTTCTGCTTCCGATCCAATGACAGGTGCACCTAATCAGGTAACTGCTCGTCAGCTCAAGGAAGTAGGTCTTCGTATCCTGTAATCATCGTTCAGGAAGGCACGTGGCGTGCGTTTCTGAACGTGACTGATAAGAAAGACTGACGACTATGACAGACGCTGAAGCTTCTGCTCAAATAGAGAATCAAGATGAAGTCGTTGCAGCTGCTGATGAAGGGCAGCCTAAGAAGATGCGTACCAAGAAGAAGGTACTGCTCATCACGCTCTTGGTCATTCTTGCGTCGCTCGTTGTCGTGTATGCCGCAGGCGCACTGTTCTTTTCGTCTCATTTCTATCCGAACACGCGCTTCAACGATGAGGATATCTCCTATCAGGCAGATACCGCGTTCGTCGATAAGGTCGAAGCTCAAGTGCCGGGGTATAAGCTCACCATCACGGGAGATGACTACATCCAGGACATCACTTCAGCGCAAGTCGACCTCTCTGTTGATCCTGAAAAGCTCAAAGCGGATGCGTTCGAGGCGCAAAATGTCTGGCTGTGGCCCATCGAAGTCTTTGGCAGCCATGATGTGAGCCATGTGATCGATGCTTCGTTCGATCACGATAAGGTTGTAGAGATACTCACGCCTACTGTAGAGACGTACAATAAAGAGGCAACGCCCAGCGCCGATGCGACCATCGCCTATGACGAGCGCATCAATCTCGTAGTGGTAAAAGATGAAGTGTACGGCAATCAGATCGATGCGGAAGCTTTCATCTCTAAAGTGGACGGGTGTCTCGCCTCATTGGAACCTACCTATCAGCTCAATGATGAGGTCTTCATCCAGCCGACCATCTTCGCAAGTGACGAACGCTTCAAGCAGGCGCTTCCTGCCGCACAAACGCTCATCAGTGGCGAGATCGACCTTACGCTTGCTGAAGGTACGGTCTCTGCGGGTAAAGTGGGCAAAGACCTGCTCGTTTCTTGGCTCACGCTCGATCCTGAGACCCTCATGCCAACTCTCGATCAGGCAGCGGTTGCCGCTTGGGCAGAACAGAAAGGCGCTGAGCTCAATACGATCGGCACCAAGCGCACGTTCAAACGCCCCGATGGGAAGAACGTTTCCGTGAGTGGGGGAGTATACGGTTGGAAGGTGAGCACTGCCGATCTTGCGAGCACGCTTATCGGAAACGTTACTGCAGGGAACTTCGAAGCGATCGATATTCCCTGCGAGCAGACTGCCGATGTGTACAACGGACCTGGTGGACGTGATTGGACGGCCTATGTCGACATCGATCTGTCCGAGCAAAAGGTGCGTTACTACAACGAAAAGGATGAAGAGCTCTTTGTGACCGATTGTGTTACAGGCGACGTGAGCAAAGGGCGCTCGACGCCTACCGGACTGTATTATCTTCGTGCAAAGAAGAGTCCTGAGGTGCTGACGGGCTTCAATGCCGATGGCACGAAAGATTATGAAACGCACGTTACCTACTGGATGCCCTTCATCCGCAACAGCATCGGTCTGCACGATGCGAGCTGGCGTGGTAAGTTCGGCGGTTCGATCTATAAGGGCAACGGTTCGCATGGTTGCGTGAACCTTCCAACAGAGGCCGCAAAGTGGTTCTACGATAACCTCACTACCAATGTGGCTGTCCTTGTTCATGAATAACACCTGATGATCAATGGATTTTCTGAACATGAGCGATCAAACAGATAAACAGACAGAACCATATCGTTTCTTCGGCACGCAAGAAGAGGGGATCGTAGGAAAACGCGATCTGTCTTATGACGATGCACCGATCGGCGTCTTCGATTCTGGTTTTGGCGGCCTTACCGTTGCGCGCGAGATCATGAAGGCGCTCCCGCACGAGAACATCATCTACTTCGGTGACACGCTTCATTGCCCTTATGGCCCTCGCTCATTCGATGAGGTTGCTTCTTTTGTGGAGCAGATCGGTACCTGGCTTGTGGATCAGGGTGTGAAGATGATCGTGATCGCCTGTAATACGGCAACTGCGGCTGGGCTGAGCTTGGCGCAAACGAAATTTCCCGTGCCGGTCATCGGCGTTGTTGAGCCGGGAGCGCGTGCGGCTGCCCGAGCCACACGCAACAAGAGGGTAGGGGTCATTGCTACGAAGGGCACGGTCGAATCGGATGTCTACACGCATGCTATTCGTGCGAACGATGCAGGCATCACTGTGTTCGCAACGGCAACACCTCGGTTCGTCGAGATCGCTGAACTGGGCATTCAGATGGCAAAAGGGCCGATCGAGAACTATACTTCGCTCGCTTCGCAGGTTTATATTCGACCAGAATTCCAAGAGATCGCGCAAGACTATCTCGATCCACTTCGCCGCTGCGATGTTGATACGCTCGTACTGGGTTGCACTCACTTCCCGCTATTGAAATCCCTGATCGGAGGCGTGATGGGTAGGGAAGTGGTGCTCATCTCCTCAGCTTCTGAGGTTGCACGTGATTGTGCTGATATCCTGAGCCGTCAGGGGATCACTGCGCGCCCCGACAATAAAGCACGCTATGAATTCTTCACGTCGGGCGACGATATCGAAGCGTTCAGGCGATTTGGCACCCGTGTGCTTCGTTTTCCGCTCGACCACCTTACTCATATCGTCTTATAAGGAGCGTCCTGTATGGCTAAGAAGGTAATCATCGCAACCAACAATGCTCATAAGGTTGAGGAGATCTCCGATTTCTTCTCCGCGCTCGATTGGGAATGCGAGAGTCTTGCTCAAGCCGGTATCGATTCTAACCCAGAAGAAACAGGCACCACGCTCATAGAGAATGCCCGCATCAAAGCTCAGGCTGCTCATGAGCTTTCAGGTTGTGCGGTCCTCGCAGATGATTCAGGCTTGCTCGTTGATGCGCTCGATGGCGCACCAGGGGTCTATTCGTCGCGCTACGCAGGAGAGGACGGAAACGACCAAAAGAACAACGCCTTCTTGCTTGAGAACATCGCGCAGGTTGGACCTGAAGACCGTACTGCTCACTTTTCCTGCGTGTTGTGCTTCATCGATGAAGACGGAACCGAGACCACTGCAGAAGGCAGGGTTGAAGGGTTGATCGGGTTCGAGGAACGCGGCAGTGAGGGCTTTGGTTACGATCCACTTTTCCTTCCGGATGACTTCGATAACGAATACACGTTTGCAGAGCTTGGGCTTGCTGAGAAGCAGAAGGTGTCACATCGTGCGCGTGCGCTGCGCGCTCTTATGAACAAACTTTCGTAACTAACACATGCATTCGCTAAAATGCTGCAACAGTCTAGCGCAAGAGCTAGACGTTCACACATTAATTCCTAGCCAAAAATTAAGAAGAGATACGAGAGGAGAGAAGCTTCAATCTTCGCATTGTCTTAAATAGTTCTTAGTTTACATAAGATATATTATCAAATTAATATAGAGAATGAGCAGGTGAAGCAAGTACGCTAATTGCCGCTTGAGCCAAAACCGCCGCTCCCTCGCTCGGTCTCACTCAATTCATCTACCTCAGCGAAATCTACTTCTTCTACTTTGATGATGATAAGCTGTGCGATTCGATCGCCCTTGCGTATCTCTATCGGAGTTTTGGGGTCAAGATTGATCGCGATCGCCTTCAGCTCGCCTCGATAATTCGAATCGATGAGCCCGGGTGTGTTCACGAGCGACAAACCTTTATTGATCGCATTTCCGCTTCGCGGGATCACGAGCGCCGCAAATCCGAGCGGCAACTCGATAGAAATGCCCGTTTTGATGAGTTTTCGCTCAAAAGGCTCTAAGATAATGTCTTCTAAGCTTGATAAATCGTATCCAGCATCACCAAAACGTCCATGAGACGGTGTAACGGCTTCTGGGGCCATCTTAGTGAATTTCACGGGTATTTTATCATGCATAGTTGTTACAAGCCCTTAGAAACGCTCTCAGAAGGTCATTTTCTCAGAAAGACCGAAAGGAGCGTTTATCGATGGATATTGTGCAGTGCGTTGCTGAATTCTTCGATATTTTGGAAGTCTTTGTAAACGCTCGCGAAACGAATGTAAGCAACCTCATCAAGATCAGCCAGATACGACAACGTTAGATCGCCGAGCTCTTTTGAAGTGATCTCATTGCGTGGGTTCGAACGCAACTCACGTTCGATATTGTCGATGATGTCAGAGATCTGTTCTGGAGTGATCGGACGCTTAGCGCATGCGATGAGAATACCGCGAAACAATTTATCACGGCTGAACGCTTCAGACGAATTATCGCTCTTGATGATAACGAGCGGATTGTCACCAAGTCTTTCATAGGTAGTGAAGCGATTACCACATTCAAGGCATTCACGGCGACGCCTGATAGATGCGCCGTCATCTGCGGGACGCGAGTCGACGACCTTAGATTCACCATAACCACAAGATGGGCAACGCATAGGGCTCCTTCGTTCGTTTGAGCACTACACTACCACAAGATGTTGTGTTTTTATACACCGCGCCCCTAAATAAGACGATCACTGAGGTTGAAAGGTTGAAGTAACAGTGGAAGACTGAGCATTATACCCCGAACACGATCAACAAGAAGGCGGCAACACCGGTTGCTGTGAACCCTTTTGCAAAGGTGATAAGATCGTCCCTGCGATAGCGATTCACACTCTTATGCGCCTGGGATTCTTTACGGAAAAGATCGCGCAAGATCCTATTATGCTTGATGCGAACGAGCGCCTTATTCGGCAGCGAAAGAGTATCTTCGAGCAAAGTGGAATAAGTGAGGGATCCATGAGAGCTGCTCAAGGTCTGATGTGCTTCCTTGCACACGTCGTCGAAATCGATGATAATAGCGCGTTCAGATTTAGCGCTGGTCATTGTGTGGAATTGAGGCTTGCCGTACACATCGAATTCTTCGAAATCTGCTTCTAGTGCGTTCGAACCATTAGTTAAGAATCTCTTATGCGCTTCGTTCATAATTTGCTTCTTCCTCTTGCATAGAACCTTTGTTCGTGTATACTTTAAATCGAACATCCGTTCTTGTCAATGAAAAAACGAACAAATGTTTGTATAGGAGAAACTAATGGATTCACTCTCCAAAAGACAACAGCAAATATACGATTTCATCGAGTCTTATATCGAACAAAAAGGTTTTGGTCCGACTGTCCGTGAGATCTGCGAGGCAGTGAACCTCTCCTCCCCTTCCACGGTCCATGTGCACCTTAAAACGCTCGAGGATAAGGGTTACATCGTGCGCGATTCCTTGAAGTCGCGCTCGATCGCGCTCCCTCACAAAGAAGAAACTCAAACCCACGGCTCTGCTGCCTACGAGAATTCGATCTCGCTTCCGGTGGTAGGTCGCGTTGCCGCTGGTGAGCCTATCCTTGCTGAGCAGAATATCGAAAACACGCTCACGCTTCCCACTGAATTGGTAGGCGATTCTGCTTCATTCATTCTTTCTGTGCATGGGGATTCTATGATCGAAGTGGGCATCAACGATGGCGATTATGTGGTCGTCAAGGAGCAGCAAGTAGCGAACAATGGAGAGATCATCGTGGCACTCATCGAAGACGGCGCAACCGTGAAGCGCTTCTATAAAGAAGCCGATCACATTCGTCTCCAGCCCGAGAACTCTTCTATGGAGCCTATCATCGTGCGTGATTGTGCGATCGTTGGCAAGGTTGTTGCGGTCATGCGACGCGTGTACTAATACCAGTTCAGACTACTTTTCGCCTATACGATAGCTGCTGAACTGCGCAGAGAGTTCCGGGGAAACGCGCAAGCTCATACGGGTGCCTTCTTCGGTGTATTCTTCCGCAAGGATCGAGCAGCGCTTATGCGCAAGAGATACAAGCTCGCCTTTTGTGAAGGGAATCAATACCTCCATCAATATCTGATGCGCTTCAGCAGCAAGTCCGATGCGTTTGATAAGCTCATCGATGCCTTCACCTGTAAGCGTTGAGGTGAAGAGCGCATGAGGAAAGCGCATTCGATATGCGCTCAACTGCTCTTCATCGAGCAAGTCGATCTTATTGAACACCTCGATGCGCGAAATCTCATCTGCATCGATCTGAGCAAGAACTTCATTTACCGTATCAATCTGCTCTTTGAAATTAGCATCTGATGCATCAACGACATGAAGGATGAGATCCGCTCCACTGATCTCATCGAGCGTTGATTTGAACGCCTCTACGAGTGTGGTAGGAAGCTTTTGAATGAATCCGACCGTATCGGTTAACGTAAGTTCGCGCCCGTCGGGGATCACTAGTTTTCGGGTGGTCGAATCGAGCGTTGCGAAGAGCTTGTCATAGCTCAAGACTTCTGCGCCGGTGATC
The DNA here is from genome assembly GCA_900538545.1 of uncultured Eggerthella sp. Lineage (GTDB taxonomy): Bacteria > Actinomycetota > Coriobacteriia > Coriobacteriales > Eggerthellaceae > Anaerotardibacter. The sequence goes on from UPYK01000007.1 coordinate 58,397, forward strand.
GTATTCAACAAGCTCGATTTTCCTGCATTCGTATAGCCAGCCAAGGCAACCTTGAAGAGCCCTGAATGATAACGCTGTTTGCGTTGCAAGGTACGCGTTTTAGAGATATCAGCAAGCTCTCGCTTGATCGAGGTGATGCGCTTACGCACCATGCGACGATCGACCTCGAGCTGGCTTTCGCCCTCACCGAAACGCGATCCAACGCCACCGCCCATTCGGTTCGACGCGAGATGCGCCCACATGCCGCGCAAACGCGGTAGCAGGTATTCGTTTTGAGCAAGTCGTACCTGGAGGCGCCCTTCCCTACTGGTGGCATGAAGAGCGAAGATGTCTAAGATGAGCGCGGTGCGGTCGATGATCTTGATATCCTTGCCCACTTGCTTCTCGAGATTAGATTGCTGTGAAGGAGTGAGTTCGTCATCGAAGATGACCAGATCAGCCGCATAGGATCGGCACAGCTGCGCTACCTCATCAACTTTTCCTGAACCGATGAAGGTGCGAGGGTTAGGAGATTCTAGGCGTTGGAATGTTGTTGCTACCACCTCTGCTCCCGCCGTTTGTGCGAGTCGCTCCAATTCTGCAAGCGAAGACTCGGTTGGCCATTGTTGGTTAGGACGTTTGACGCCTACCAACACGGCCCGTTCCGCATAGTCTTGAGGGATCTTTTTCACATGAAGCTTTGTCAAAGCAGATAGATTCTCCTTAGTTGGTCTTGCATTATATTCTAACGTACGAGTAGACTGGACGACTCTTGCCGATAGCGTTCACAGATGATCGCGGTCATCTGCTCTACGGAAAGATCGTCTGCGTTAAGAGGGATCAAGCGCCCGTCGCGCCTGAACCACGAGCGCTGCCGCTTAGCATAGCGTCTTGTAGCGGTTTTGATCTGTCGAAATGCCTCATCAAGTGTGATCTCACCCTTTTCATAGGCGATGATCTCCTTATACCCGATAGCCTTAGGGGCTGTGAGCGCTTCCTCGAAACCGCGAACCATAAGTGCCTCAACTTCTTCAACGAGTCCCTCTTCGCGCATCATGTCCACACGAGCATTGATGCGCTCAGCAAGGATGAATGGGTCAACCTCAAGGAAGAACCGTATGGAGGGTACCGCTTCAGGAAGTGATCTGATGTTCTTCACCTGATCAGCATAAGAAACGCCTTCTTCATGCATCTCAAGCGCGCGGATCACGCGTTTGAAGTTATTCGGGTGGATGAGCTTGGCTGCAGCAGGATCCTTTTCGTTGAGCATGTTCCATAAGGCTTCATTTCCCTGTTGAGCCTGAAGAGCTTCATAATGAGCGCGCAACGGGTTATCGTCTTGCTCGCCTTCAGGAAAACGCATGTCTTCGAGTGCAGCCTGGACATAGAATCCCGTACCACCTGAAAGGATAGGAACTTTATTGCGTGTGGCGATGTCCCTGAATGCTGCGCGCGCCTGATCTTGAAAAAGCTGCGCCGAATAGGACTGGCCGGGATCAACGATGTCGAGCAGGTGATGCTTTACGAGGCGCTCTTCGGGCTTCAGTTTTGCGGTGCCGATATCCATGAAACGATAGATCTGCATGGAATCTGCGCTCACCACTTCCCCATCGAGCTCAAGCGCTACCGACTGAGCAAGCGCTGACTTGCCTGAGGCTGTGGGACCGACGATCGAAACAACGAGCGCATCGTTTATGATTCCCGCTTGAGGTTCAGAAGAGGCGCTGTTGAGAGGATGCTGCAGAGAATGGGCCATGGTTTAAACGAGATGACCTTTGAGATACCAGGTTCGAGCTTCGTCGATCTTGACTGGCACGATCGTGCCCAAGAGCTGTTCGAGCTTGACCCCTGAAGGAAGCGGAGCGTGGACCGTCTGATTCTTAGGGCTCTTACCTGCAAGAATGGATGGATCGCGCTTTGAAGTGCCTTCGATCAAGACAGGAACAGTGGCTCCAAGATCTGCCTGATTGGCGCTAAAGGCACCCTGTTGTACGAGCTCAACTAACCGATCGAAACGATCCTGGATCTCTTCATGCGTAGAGGTTGGTGCAAGCTCAGCTGCAGGTGTCCCTTCACGCGGAGAATAGAGAAAGGTGAATACCTGGTGATAGCCAACCTGTTCGATGAGGCTATAGGTATCGAGGAAATCTTGCTCGGTCTCTCCCGGGAATCCAACGATAACATCAGTGGAGAGCGCGATATCAGGGCGCGCAAGTCGCAATTTGTCGATGAGCTCAAGATAGCGCTCGCGCGTATAGCGGCGATTCATCTCATGAAGGATCGCGTTGGATCCTGATTGAACCGGGAGATGCAGTGCAGGCATGAGATTGGGAAGCTCGCCGAACAGGGCGATCACTTCATCGGTCAGATCTTTTGGATGCGACGTGGCAAACCGCAAACGCTCGATGCCCGTATCTGAAACGCGTTTGATAAGTTCGCTGAATTGCGGTGAGCCATAGAGATCGCGCCCATAAGAATTCACATTCTGCCCTAGCAGCGTGATCTCCTTCACGCCTTCGCTGACGAGCGAACGCGCTTCAGCGATGATGTCTTCGACCGTGCGGGACTTCTCGCGTCCGCGCACATAAGGAACGATGCAATAGGTGCAGAAATTATTGCACCCAATGGAGATCGGAAGCCATGCTGACCAGGGAACCTCGCGGCTCGTAGGCAAGCAGGTAGGAAATTCATCAGCAGCGTCGAGCACTTCAACAGCAGCGGTATGGCCAGCGATCGCTTGCTTGAGAAGCGATGGAACGCTCGAGAGGTTGAAGGTGCCGAATACGGCGCTCACGTGGGGCAGCTCCTCGATCAGGTGCTCACCCTCATGCTGTCCGATACAACCCCCTATGCATATGATGCGCTCTTCAAGGTCGGAATGAGCAGGAAGCTCTATGTTCTTAAGAGAAGCAACTTGACCTTTGAGGCGTGTTTCTGCTGCTGCACGCACACAGCAGGTCATATAAACGACGATCTCGGATTCTTCGATCGAATCGACACGGCGTGCACCTTCAGCTTCGAGCATACCAACGATGCGTTCTGAATCGTGCTTGTTCATCTGACACCCGAAGGTGATCACATGAAACGTGCGGTTTTGGAGCGAGGATGGAACAGGAGTCATGAAGACCTTTCCTGTGGGTTTAGCGAGGAACAACGCTGAATCTGATCGCTGTGCGATACTCGCCATCGATCACGATGTCGGCGAAAGAAGGAATACAAACAATATCGATGCCAACAGGAGAAAGGAAGCCGCGCGAGATCGCGATCGCTTTCACGGCCTGATTGACCGCCCCTGCACCAACCGATTGGATCTCTACGGGAACACCATCTTTGATCATGCCAGCTACAGCACCTGCAACAGATGCAGGAGATGATTTCGAAGAAACCTTTAGACAATGGATCTCGGATGATTGTGGAGCTGTCTCTTGTGAATTCGATTGAGGCATCGGTCGATCTTTCCAAGTTTGTAGTGCATCTAAACTGCTTTTATAGTGTGTGTTTATGATATTTTACCGATTCATAGATAATTACGCAATCCTCGGCAAATTCAGGGTGCGAAACAGGGTTAATGCTCGGTCTCGAACGGAATGGTGATGGTGACCTTATCCGAGCCAGTCCGAACCTTCACGGCATCGGAACGCTTGAGATAATAATGCTCCGCTAAAGCATCGAAAGCCTGCTCAAGTGCTTTCTCAAACGTCTCATAGTCCTCTGGTGAAAGCTTGAGCTTGCGCTGTTCAGCATAAAGGCTCTTAGATGAACCATTCTCAGTCGCAGGATCTTGAGATTCAGAGGGCTTCGCGTTCTGTTCTCCTTCAAAGGACAATTGCTCGATAAAGGGCTTGAGCGGAGCGATCTGATCGTCGAGGATGCGCCTGGCGCTACGCGAGGAAAGAGGCAATCCGATCTCAGCCGCACGTTCGCTGAAGGTGTCTGGATCGAAGATGTACTTCAAATAGTTGAGCACGGTTTCTCGCTCAGGATGAAGGTTCTTCGAGCTAGACCCATCTTCGCTCTCCTGCGTTGACGGTTCGTAATGAGAAAGGGTCGCGGCGATCTCCACTGGGCTTCCAAGGAAGATATCGAGGCTTCCTTGAGAATCGAGAGCGAATTCCATCACGATGCGCGCGATATTGCGCGGACCACGCATGATCTGCTCTCCCCGCTCATTGATATGAATATAAGGAAGCGAAGATTGGTCGATGCGTTCAGGCAGATGAGCCGTGAGCGCATGAAGCCCGAGAGAGGTGCCTGCATCACGCTCAGAGAAGAGCACGGAAGCTTCATCGACGTTTTCCTTGATAGAATAAAGCGCCATACCACGGCCGTGCACACCCCAGCGATCCTCGTGGAAGGTGTCGAGCTTCGAGGTGACAAAAGGCTCGAAAACCGTGGCATGCAAATGCTCTGGAATGCCCGATCCATCATCAAGGACCGTAAGATAGCGACACCCCTGCTCTTTCCAGCTTGCGATGAAGATGGCGCTTGCATGCGCATCACGCGAATTGCGGAGCAACTCGAGCACTACGTCCTCAAAACAGGTGATGTCCTGTTTAGCCTGACGTCGTTGCGCTTCTTTGGCGCGTAAACGAACGAAGCCATCCCCGAGATTCTCTTGAACCCGGAGATAGCTTTCGCCCGTGATATCTTCTATGAATGATGAAAGGTCATCGGTGCTCATGGTTACTACCGAAAGCGCTCTGCAAAAGCTTTACTTAGCAAAATCGACCGCACGTGTTTCGCGGATGACGACCACCTTGACCTGTCCAGGATATTTGGTTTCGCTCTGGATCTGCGCAGCGATGTCGTGAGCAAGGACCGTAGCACGCGCTTCATCGACCTTATCGGGCGTTACGATCACACGCACCTCGCGGCCTGCCTGAATCGCATGAGTCTGCTCAACACCATCATAGGAATTTGCGATCTCTTCGAGCTTCTCAAGGCGCTTGATGTAGGATTCAAGGTTCTCCTTGCGCGCGCCTGGGCGTGCAGCTGAGACCGCGTCTGCTGCCTGTACGAGCACATCGATGACGCTGGTGGGTTCGATATCGTTGTGATGTGCTTCGATCGCATGAACGATGGTCGCATCTTCGCCATAACGGCGAGCAAGATCGGCTCCGATGACCGCATGGGAGCCCTCGACCTCGTGATCGATCGCTTTACCAAGATCGTGAAGAAGACCTGCACGACGGGCAGGAACCGGGTCAAGACCAAGCTCAGATGCCATGATGCCGCAGAGATAGGCAACCTCAAGAGAGTGCGTGAGCACGTTCTGCCCATATGAGGTGCGATAGCGCAAACGGCCGAGCGTCTTCTCTAGCTCGGGATGAAGGTCATGGATGCCAGTATCGAAAGTGGCCTGAGCAGCAGCTTCCTTGATCTGCTGATAGACGTACTTCTTTGCCTTGTTGTACATCTCTTCGATGCGAGCGGGATGGATGCGCCCATCAGCGATGAGGTTCTGCATCGTAACGCTTGCGATCTCGCGACGCACGGGGTCGTGCGAAGAAACGGTAACGCACTCAGGAGTATCGTCGATGATGAGATTCGTTCCCGTGATCTGCTCGAATGAACGGATGTTTCGTCCTTCACGACCGATGATGCGGCCCTTCAGATCGTCTGAGGGAATATGGATCGTAGAGACGGTGATCTGCGTGGTGTAATCTGCAGCGATGCGCTGGATCGCAAGGCTCAAGATCTCACGCGCCTTCTTATCGGCTTCAGCACGCGTGCGCATTTCTGCATCGCGAATGATGGTGGCAGATTCGTGAACCACTTCATCTTTCAAGCCATCGAGAAGCTGAATCTTCGCTTCTTCGCTCGTAAGACCAGCGATCTGCTCCAAGCGCGCATTGATCTTCTTCTGCGAGACGTTCAAATCGTGCTGGCGCTTATCAAGCTGACCCTGCAACGAAGAGATCTGATGTTCGCGCTTATCGATGAACTCGCTGCGCTTATCAAGATTCTCTTCGCGTTGAATGAGACGATTTTCCGTAGAGCGGATCTCTTTCATGCGCTCTTTGCTTTCGTTCTCCACATCTTGCTTGATCTTGAGTGCTTCATCCTTTGCTTCGACGAGCGCTTCGCGGCGCATGTTTTCCGCTTCGCGCTGTGCATCGGAGACGATCGCTTGAGCTTCTTTTGCGGCAGCCTTGGAGCGACCTTTCTGAACCTTGAGCATCAAGAAATAACCGATGAGGAAGCCAACGATGATCGCAATTGCGGCTATGATGATAACCTCAAACACAATTCTTCCTTCCTATTTTCCTGGTATAAACTGGTGTTTTGGCAATAAAAAAGCCTAGTAACAACCAGGCATGAGTACGCGCAAACACTTTGCGTATAGTGAAAGATATTTTCTGTTATATACAAAGCGTCTTGATGACGCGAAAACTCAAGCTAGGAAAATGATAAAGGATAGGGCGCGTTTTGCCTAGCAGAAGAGCGCCCAAAGAGCGAGAACTCACGCAAAATGCATTACTGCTCTTCCCGCTCTGCCATCCAAGTCTTGACCGCACTGCTTGCCACGCTTGACGAGAATCCATTGCGAATGAGCTTCGCGTAGGCCGCTTGCTTCTTGTTTTTCGCACGCGGTGGCTTACGCTCGAGCAGACGAATCGCGTTGTCGAGCTGGCTTCCCTGCTCTTCGAGAAAAACATCAGGAAAACCAGGGATGGCATAGGCATCGATCTGATGGCCTTTCAGGTCACGCACGATGCCATTGATCCCTTTTGACGCACGCAAGCGCATGCGAATGAAGCCTTCAGCGAAACGCGCATCGTCCAAATAGCCACAGCGCAGAGCGCGCTCGAGCGATTCAGCGATCGCGCGCTCGGTATAATGATCGCGCTGGAGACGAGAACGGGTTTCGGTGACTGAACGATCACGCACCGCAAGCAAGCGCTCGATCTTCCCAAAAGCAGCATTCGCATTGTCGTTGTATTCATCGCGTGCTTCATTTACATGCGGCGAGCGCGCAGGAGCGGTACCATCGCTAGCGCTCGATGGCAATGAGGGCTCCTGCTCGCGTAAAAGGTTCTTTTGGATGTAATCCTTATCGATGAGCATACGTCTGCCTTAGGTGCACGCTTATTCGCTCTGAGCCTGCTGCGCTGAAGCGGCCTCAGGCGCTGCTTCTCCCCAATCGATTGCAGGAAGATCGAAATGTTGACGAACCTTGTTTTCGATTTCGTTGCGAAGATCGGGGTTTTCTTGCAGCGTGCGTTTAGCCGCATCGCGACCTTGACCGAGACGCTCTTCACCATAGTTGAACCAGGAACCGCCCTTATTCACGATGCCAGCTTCCACGCCCATATCGAGCACGCAGCCTTCTTTTGAAATGCCTTCACCATACATGAGGTCGAATTCTGCTTGACGGAAAGGTGGTGCGACCTTGTTCTTGACGATCTTCGCACGTACGCGATTACCGATGAATTCACCATCTTTCTTCATGGATTCGATGCGGCGGATATCGATGCGTACGGAAGAGTAGAACTTGAGCGCACGGCCACCCGTAGTGGTTTCGGGGCTTCCGAACATGACACCGATCTTCTCGCGTAACTGGTTGATGAAGATGCAGGTGGTATTAGATTTAGAAAGAGAACCCGTGAGTTTGCGCAGCGCTTGGCTCATAAGACGTGCTTGCAGACCGACCGTGGCATCACCCATTTCGCCCTCGATCTCGGCACGTGGCACCAAAGCTGCGACCGAGTCGATGACCACGCAATCGATCGTGCCGCTGCGAACGAGCAAGTCGCAGATCTCGAGCGCCTGCTCGCCGGTATCGGGTTGCGAGATGAGCAGCTCATCGACATCCACACCAAGGCGCGCTGCATAGACAGGATCGAGCGCATGTTCGGCATCGATGAAGGCAACGATGCCTCCCGCTGCTTGCGCTTCAGCGATGATATGAAGTGCGACCGTGGTCTTACCGCTTGATTCAGGGCCATAGATCTCAACGATCCTACCACGGGGCACTCCACCAATGCCAAGGGCGACATCGAGTGGCAGTGCTCCTGTGGGGATAGCCTCAACATTGAGGGCCGTGCTTTCGCCGAGCCGCATGATGGCGCCTTTGCCGAACTTCTTCTCGATCTCGTCAGTAGTGATTTTAAGCGTGGATTCTTTATCCTTGATCATTGGTTCTCCTTATCAGAACACGAAGTGATACTTACAAGATAACCGAACACCTGTTCGATTTCAATATCTCTATCTGAAATAATAGAAAGGAAACCTTATATTTTTTTGAACTTTATTTGATGTTTATTTTCGAGCGAACTCACGTAAAACTCAAATTTGTTCGAACTTTGACGAAGTGACCACTATTCGGCGAACGAGCAACGAGCCCTTCACCCAATGAACGCTCTAAAGAGCGGCGAGCTCATCTTCGAAGAGCATGAGCGCATGAGCCACGGTCTGTTCGCGCACGCTCGCGCGATCCCCTGCAAAATGCATGACCTCCGCCCGGCTTCCCCGAGGGCTATCGACACCGAACCAAACGGTACCGACAGGCTTCTCAGGCGAGCCACCACCTGGTCCTGCAACTCCGGTTACCGCAACGGCAACCGTGGTGGAAAGAGCGCTGCGTGAACCCTGCGCCATCTGGATGGCCACCGGTTCGCTCACTGCTCCGTAGTGTTCAAGGTCTGAAGCGCTCACGTTGAGCAAGTGGTGCTTGACCTCATTCGAATAGCTCACCACACCGCCCTCAACAACAAAAGAGCTTCCCGGAACTGCGGTAAGAGAGCCCGCGATCAAGCCACCCGTGCAGCTTTCAGCGGTAGAGAGCTTGGCGCCTTTCTCTAGAGCGAGCACGATCAGCGCCGCTGCGCGCGCAATGATCTCTTCAGAGAGAACAGCAGAGTCTTCTCCCGCTGCCTCAGCGTCATCGATCCTGCCTTCACCAGGAACGAAGCGCAGGATCGAGCGGCATTTCGCCAGATAATCGAGCATCGAGATGATGGTGAGCACGAGCGCGACGATCATGACGATCCAGGAAACAACATAGAGTGGTGTCTCGATCGCTGGTGTTGAGATGAACGGTTCGGAATCCTTGATGATGAAGAGCAGGATCGCGATGATCTGGAAGACGGTCTTTGCCTTGCCATACCAACTTGCTGCGATGACCACGCCTTCAGAAGCAGCGAGCATGCGCAGGCCCGATACGATGAATTCCCGCGTAAGAATGATGAGCGCGACCCACGAAGGCAAGATCTGGAGCTCGCATAATGCAAGGAGTGCCGCAGCAACGAGGATCTTATCAGCCAGCGGATCCATGAACTTGCCGAAGTTCGTCACCTCTCCCCTGCTGCGCGCAAGATAGCCATCGAGCGCATCGGTGCAGGCGAGCACCACGAACAGAAGCGCAGCGAGCCAGGGCTTCAGCAGTTCGGCCTCGTTCCAATCCGGGAACCATGTTGGCCAAGGGCTCACGCAGGCAACGAAGAACACCGGCACGAGCAAAATACGGATGAGCGTGACGATATTGGCAGGCGTCCAGATCGTTGTAGGAGCTGCAGGTTGTGAAGAAGCGTTATCGCGCACGCGAACCCTCCATTTCGTAGTAGAGCACATCTTCGATCACGATCGGAACGACCTCGCCAATCTTTCCTTCGTCGATGAACGTGACCCCATCGACATCAGGTGCCTGATATGCGCTTCGTCCGAACAGCGCGCCATCTTCTTCGCGTCCCAGCACGAGTACATCGACTTCTTTGCCGATGAAACGTGCAAGGGAAGTTTGCGAAACGCTATCGGCAAGATCGCGCAACGTGCGTAAGCGCTCAAGCTTGGTCTCCTCATCGATCTGATCAGGAAGCGTAGCAGCCTTGGTTCCCTCTTCAGGCGAATACGCGAAGGCCCCCACATAATCGAAGTCAGCCTCTGAAACGAAGTCGCAGAGCGCTTCGAATTGCTCATCGCTCTCACCGGGAAAGCCTACGATGAAGGTAGTACGCAGGGCGATGAGCGGGAACTTCGAGCGGATAAGGGCAAGGAGCTCCTGGAACTCTTCGCGCGAACCGCGACGATTCATCGCTTTGAGCAGATCAGCATCAACATGCTGGAGCGGAATATCGAGATAGTTGCAGATGTTCTCATGCGCTACCATGACATCGAGCAACTCTTCATCAACATGTTCGGGTTGAATATAGAGTACACGAAACCACGTAGTAGGAAACGCAGAAGCAAGGCTGTCGAGCAACCAAGCAAGACTGCGCTTTGGTTCGAGATCGCTCCCCCAGATGCCGGTATCTTGCGCGATGAGCACGATCTCTTGCGTGCCTTGGCGAACGAGCTGCGCTATTTCAGCATGAATAGCTTCGTAGGAAAAGCTGTGATAGCGGCCACGAATAAAGGGGATCGCACAGAATGAGCAGAAGCGATTGCAGCCATCGGATATCTTCACATATTCGCTTGGGCCTGCATTCAACCGCGGTGGATTAGCTGAAACGTCGCATGCATCTTCGGGCACAAGATCATCAAACAGCTGGTCAAGTTTCTCAACGATCGAGTCCTCTTCGGCACAAGGGATGAAAAGATCGGGTTCGGTCAATTCCTCGATAAGCTCTTCGCCAAAACGCGCAGGAAGGCAGCCGGAAACGACCAGTTTCGTACGACCGCTCTCCACAGAAGGAAGGCTCGCAACATCGAAGATGACATCCAAATTCTCTTCGATCGCTTCACGCAAGAACGAACAGGTATTGACGATGATCACATCGAGCGCTTCAGTAGCGCCGCTATTGCAGTCTTCAGCTTCTTCGAGCAGTTCCTGATCGACTACCTCGTAACCCGCCTGCGCGAGACGCGCAGCCATATGAGCCGAATCGACTTCGTTCTTCGCACACCCCAACGTGATGAACGAAACTCTTTTTTGAGAAGTTCCCTGCATTAGCGATAGTTGGTGAACTGAAGCGGCTGGCCGTAGTCTTGTTCCTTGAGAAAGGCGATCACTTCCTGGAGCGTATCGAGCTTAGGACCAGAGACGCGGAGCTTATCACCTTCGATGGTAACCTTCACCTTGAGCTTGGTCGCCTTGATATCCTTATTGATCTTACTAGCGGTTTCTTTGTCGATCCCATCCACGATAGAAGCAGTCTGCTTGACCGTTCCACCAGAAGCAGCTTCAACTTTACCCCAATTCACCGCTCCTAGATCGATCCCACGCTTGATGAGCTTCGAAGAGATAATATCGATCACTTGCTTAGCAACGAAATCGCTCGGTGCGCTTACCGTGAGCGTCTTATTGGCTTTATCGAGAGAGATCGATGCACCAGAATCTTTAAGGTCGTAGCGCTGAGCGATCTCTTTCTTTGCCTGCCCGAACGCATTGTCGACTTCCTGGATATCGACCTGTGATACTACATCGAAACTTGAGTCTTTTGCCATGATGTTCCTTTCATAGTAAAGAGTTGTGAGTGCGCTATTCGCTCGTACGTGAAGATCCCGAAGAGGATCCCGATGAAGATGACGAAGAAGAGCTGCCTGAGCTTGAGCTAGAAGAACCTGAAGAGCTTGAAGAATCTCCCCTAGTGCTCGCCGTAGGCGTCGTGCCCGAAGTGGAGCTTTGAGGACGCTGAACCTCAGGGTGATCAGCGTACCACTTGTTCAAGATCTCGTTGAAGTTGAACGTGACGCTCGCAACACCACGGCTATTCTCTTCAAGCGTTTGCTCCACGCCGTCTACCTTGAGAACGAGGTTGTTCGGATTGGAGGTAACGAACTTGATGTTGCCAGAGCTCGTATAGGTCTGCGTTGCCTGGCCGCGCACATCGCCCGCCTCTTTCGTGGAGCCATCGACGATCACTTCGATATAGGCTTCCTTGCCTGCAGGTACTTCATAGGAAAGGGTGAAGTCGGTCGGTGCGACTGCTTGAGGCTCTTGACTAGCCTGATCATCGCCATTCTCCTGGCTCTCGATTCCCGTAACAGGGATGTTCTGAACATCGTTTTGATTGTTCGAGCAGGACACGATGGAGACGATGACGACGATGAGGATGATGATAACGACCGCTGCACCGATGATGATCGGCATGCGATTGCGCGGAGCATGCCCCATGCCGCGTGAAGGGTTCGCATAGAGATTCACGTATTTCCCATCAGGGATCGCTTCACGTCGTGCAGGATGCAGCTGTGGATCGTCGCTTCGGCTTTGACGCGCTTGAGCACGAGCGCGTACTTCTGCCATATGATCGTTGTCATCGGGCATATCGGAATAGATGCGCCTTCCACTGCGCGTGGTATCGCCATCGTTGACGCGCTGGCGATTCGAAGAGACCGCCTTGAATTGGTTGGTGGGCTGGCGCTTTCCCGGACGCGAGGTGGCTCGCGAGGTGTTCTGATGCATGTAGCGGTTCTCGATCGCATTCTGGTGGGCACGACCGATCTGGTTAGCGTAGCTCTCGTCGAGATACATGCGAGTAACATCATTCGCGTTCAGACCAAGGAAACGCGCATAGGCATTGATCATGTTGCGCGAATAGCCACGTGGAGGCATGCGATCGAAATCGCTGTTCTCGATCGCCTCTAAGATATCGGGACGGATACGCAGGCGACGAGACACCGCATTGAGCTCGTACCCTTTCGAGATGCGCGCCTCTTTGAGCACGCTACCAAAGCTTATATGGTTCACGGTAACCCTCCCAGTAGTTATCCATCGTTTTCCTCAAACGCGCGAATGGTTTCAAGTTCGACTGAATCGACGAGCACTTCGCGAGGTTTAGAGCCATTGGGCGGACCAACGATCCCTTTTGCTTCGAGTAAATCCATTATACGACCTGCGCGGGAATAACCAACGCTCAATCGACGCTGAAGATTCGAAGTGGAACCCATGCCCGTCGAGCAGACGATCTCGGCGGCTTCCCACACCAGCGGGTCATCCGATACTCCACCCGAAGCGCTGCTGCCATCAGGTGAGGAATCACCCAGCGTGATGAGGTTCGTGGAGAGGATGTCGTTATGGTACTCGGGCTCGCCCTGTTCTTTGAGGTGCTCAACTACTGCGGCGATCTCGTCCTCTGAAACGAAGCATCCCTGAATGCGCTGTGGTTTTGCCAGTTCGGGCTTGGAAAGGAGAAGGTCTCCTAAGCCGATGAGGTTCTCAGCTCCAGGCGTATCGAGCACGACGCGCGAGTCGATACCCGAGGCAACGTTGAAAGCGATACGATTGGTGATGTTCGCCTTAATAAGACCGGTGACCACGTTGGTCGAAGGGCGCTGGGTCGCGACGATAAGGTGTATGCCTGCCGCACGAGCAAGCTGCGCCAAACGCGAGATGGAGAATTCAACCTCTTTGCCCACGTTCATCATAAGATCGGCAAGCTCGTCGATGATGATGACGATATAGGGCAGCTCTTCGAGCACCTCAGCGTTCTCAGGGTCCTTCTCGGCTGCCTTCTTGCTCTCCTGAGCCTTCGCATTGTATTGACCGATGTTGCGCGCACCAAGGCCAGAGAACACTTTGAGCCTGCGCTCCATTTCGGCGACCGCCCACGCGAGCGCACTTGCTGCTTCACGCGCTTCGGTCACCACAGGAACGTAGAGGTGCGGAATGCCATTATAGGGGGTGAATTCGACGCGCTTCGGGTCGATCATGATGAACCGCCCTTCAGCAGGCGTTGCACGCATGAGGATCGACATGATCATAGCGTTGATGGAGACTGATTTACCTGAACCAGTCGTGCCGCCGATGAGCAAGTGAGGCATCTTGGCAAGATCGGAAACGATGCACTCCCCTTCCACGTCCTTGCCGATCGCGATCTGGAGCGGTCCGCCCTTAGTGCCCTTGAGCACATCACCAAGATAGACCGTCTGACGCACCTGGTTAGGAACTTCGATACCCACATAATTCGTACCGGGGATCGGCGCGAAGATGCGCACGCCTGGTGACGCTAATGCGAGTGCGATGTCGTCAGTGAGGTTCGAAACGCGATTGACGCGCACACCAGAGGGAAGATCGACCTTGAAGAGCGTGACCGTAGGGCCAGCTACCCACCCCACCACATCGGCATCGACGCCGAAATCATGGAGCGTATCCTCAAGGTTCTGCGCAACGATCTTGAGCGAGGCATCGGTCTCTGCATGCTGGTTCTCTGCAGAAGAGACGTTCAAGAGGTTGAAATCGGGAAGCGTGAAACCATCGAGCGGCTGCGGTATGGCACTCGGAACGGTCACGCGCTTCTTCTTCGGCTTCTTCCCTACCTGTTCGGCCTTATTGCTCTTGGCTGCCACTTCCTCTGCATCGAGCAGGACCGTCTTCTGTTCGTGTGCGCCTGCTGTGGGCGTTTCGGGAGCATCGGAGAGCTTATGCTTGCGCGGACCAAGCTTTCGAGTGAGAGACTGCGCCTCTTTCGCCTGTTCATGATCGAGCACGCGGGTCTTGAGCGCCTCTTCCGGAAGCGGAGCGTGAGCAGGAGCGGGGCGTGCCGAAGAAGCAACACCGATCTTGCGAGGATCGATGCGCTGAGAGAGACGGCGGCGCGCAAGCGGATGCTGGTTTTGCGTATGAGCAAGATTCATACGTGCGAACAGCGCCGCTTCGCTCTCCTCTTCTTCTTCTCGTGCACGACGCTCATCGCGTATGCGTTCGAACGCCGCGGAGATCGAGAATCCGATGATGAGGATGCCGACGACGAAAAGCCCCACGATGATGATGAGCGAAACGGTGAAGCCGAACAGGCGCAGGAGCACCCAAGCGAACGCTCCTCCGCAGTAGCCGCCATAGTTCACGAGCGCAAGGGGATTGAAGACGATGTTGGGATCGACCTCAGCATTGGGCATGAGCATCGAAAGCAACGTGAGCAGTGTAAGGAAGATGATGAGCGATCCAAGCGCCGTGCGCGCGGGAGCAAGGCCCGCATCGAAACGGAGCAAATAGGTGATCGCAACTACCAAGAGGAAGAATGGCAGCACATAGGCCCCGATGCCGAAGGCATTATGAAGCCCCGCCCCCAACAAAGAGGTGACCATGCCATCAGGAGGGAGCAAGGCGGTGATGAACAGCGCCACGGCAAGCACCGCGAGCACCACACCAGCGATATCGTGTTTTGTGCGCGAATCAAGCAAAGCCCCTTGTTGCACAGGTGCTTGCTTTTGATAATTACCGGGTTTTCCTTTGACCGCGCCTTGAGCAGAAGACCGCTTCGTTGAAGCGCTCTTCCCTTTTTGCGAGGCTCCGCGCGAGCGATTGTCGGGCTGCCTGGCCATGTAAACCTCTCTGTAGTGCGTTTAATAGTGTGATAAAGGTTTCTGTATGAATTATAGACTAAAGCTCAAGGATATTCACGATGACAAGCGGCCGCTGGTTCGTGCGTTCCCAAAGCACCGAAAGCAGCGCGCTTCGAGCGATCTTGCGCGTTTCGCGCGGCGGCTCTTCCTTCGAGAGCGAACGCTGTATCGCATTCGAGACCGCTTTGCTCACCGCTTTCACCAGTTCAGGATCATCACCGCCGGGAATGCCGTGCATCTCGACAAGAACTGGCGTTACCAGTGAACGGCTCTTTCTGTTCACGGCACACGCGATGCTCGCCACTCCTTGTGCGCCGAGGCTCGAACGCTCATGGAGCACCATTTCGGACGTGTCGCCCACAGAAAGACCATCAACAAGTACGATGCCGCTCGGCACCGATTCGCCGATCTTGATCCCCTTAGAGCTCAGTTCGATCGATTCGCCGTTCTCAAGGATGAAGACATCTTCGGGAGAAACACCTGTTGCTTCAGCAAGATTGGCATGTGCGCGCAAGTGGGTCGCTTCACCGTGAACCGGCAAGAACGCTTGAGGGCGCACGATAGACAAAACGAGCTTGAGCTCTTCAGCACCCGCATGACCAGACACATGCACGCAGGCGCGCGATTTGTCGTAGACATCCGCACCGATCTTCGCGAGCGAGTTCACCACGCGCGTGACCGCTTTCTCGTTGCCTGGAACCGGCGTAGCCGAGATGATGACGGTGTCGCCTTCATCGATCGAGATGGTCTTATGGTTGCCCCCGGCGATACGTGCCAGCGCTGAAAGCGGCTCGCCTTGAGAGCCAGTGCACATGACCACATAGCTATCGGGCGGCATCCCCTTCAGATCGTACGCATCGATGATGTCCTTATCGGAGATGTTGAGGTAGCCCAGACGGCGCGCGATATCGGTATTCTGGACCATCGAGCGTCCCGTGACGGCAACCTTACGCCCGTTCTTCACAGCTGCATCGCAGATCTGCTGCATACGATGAATATGCGAAGCGAACGAAGCGACGATCACGCGCCCTTTCGCGCCTGAGATGATGCGATCGAGCGCTTTGCCCACTTCAGCTTCTGAAGGCGTGAAGTTTGGGTTCGTTGCGTTCGTCGAATCGGAGAGCATAAGATCGACGCCTTCTTTGGCGAAGCGTGCAAGGGCTGCAAAATCGGTCTGAACGCCATCGATCGGCGATTGATCAAGCTTGAAATCGCCCATATGGAGCACGTTGCCTGCAGGGGAACGATAGAACACGCCCACGGCATCGGGGATAGAATGGTTCACCGCGAAGAATTCTGCCTTGATGCATCCAAGATCGATCGTCTGCCCTGGCTTGATCTCACAGAGCTTCGCGTTCTTGATCTTGTGTTCTTTGAGCTTGCCTTCGATAAGGCCGAGCGTAAGCTTGGTCGCATAGATCGGCACTTGCTTGCCCAAGTCCTTCAGGAGATACGGCAAAGCGCCCGTGTGATCTTCGTGGCCATGTGTGATGATGATGCCACGCAGCTTATCTGCGTTCTCGAGCACGTAGGTGTAATCCGGCAGGATGAGGTCGATACCCGGATGATCATCATCGGGGAACATGAGACCCGCATCGTCGAGCACCATGTCGTTCTTACATTCGAAGACCGTCATGTTCTTGCCGATCGCATCGAGTCCGCCTAGGGGGATGATGCGCAGCGTTGCTTTAGGATCGCGCTTTGTCTGATTCTGCTTCGGCCTGCGATTGTTGTTCTTCTTGTTTTGATTGTTCGATTTGTTATTGCCCTGCTTTGAGCCATTTACTTTGGAAAGCTTGGGGCGCTTTCGTTCAAGCTGAACGTGCTTGACAGTTTCATTGTTGCGTTTGTTCTGGTTTTTCGATTCTGTCTTTTGTTGCGCCATTTCCTCTCATTTCTAAACAGCACGCCCTTGTGCGCTTAGACGTGCTGTTTCTTGTATAGATGGTTACTTCAAAACGCCAACTTGGCGCATCACTTCTGCGAGTTCGGCTGATTGTTCAGCCGTTGCGTTGACGAGCGGCAAGCGCACGCCACCAACAGGGAATCCGAGCAGGTTCAAAGCCTCTTTCACCATGATGGGATTAGAGGTGATGAAGAGCTCGTTCATGAGCGGAAGAAGGGCCTCATTGGCCTTCGCGGCTGCTTCGAAATCTCCCGCTGCGCAGAGATCCACGATCTCTTTCATGCGATCGGGTGCTACGTTTCCAATGGTGGAAATGACACCAGCACCACCGAGCTTCATGATGTCGTAGGTAAGGGCATCGTCTCCTGAATACACCTCGAAGCCTTCTGGCGCACCTGCCAGAATAGCTGCGACCTGTTCGAGATTACCCGATGCTTCTTTGATCGCAACGATATTATCCACTTCGTTCGCCAAGCGAAGGGTCGTTTCCGCGGTCATGTTGATAACGCAACGACCAGGGATGTTGTAGAGGATGCACGGAAGATCGATGCTTCCTGCGATGGTCTTGAAATGCTGATAGAGACCTTCTTGCGGAGGCTTGTTGTAGTAAGGGACCACGAGCATGAAGCCATCCACACCCAGCTTCTGCACATCGCGCGCGAAATCGACCGTATCAGCCGTGCAGTTGTCGCCCACGTTGGCGATAACAGGTACTTCCCCATCGATCTCAGAGACGACTGCTTCGAAGAGCTTCATCTTCTGCGGATAGAACACCGTAGGGCTTTCGCCGGTGGTGCCATTGATGATGAGCGCATCGGCACCGTTCTCAACAAGACGACGAGCCAACGCACGCGCTTGTTTGAGGTCGAGATCAAGGTTCTCGTCGAACGGAGTGACCATTGCGGGAATCATACGACCAAAACGAGGCGCTGTTGCTGCTGACATTGTTATCTCCTAACTACGAGCCAAGACACGCGCAAAATAGATGCGAGCGGAACGGTTGCCACTCGATTGCTGCTCATATTATGGCATGAGCCGCGCGCAACTCTTACATGAAGTTCTCTAAACCGACAATAAGACCATGCTGTGCGCCAACATTGCGAATGCCGAGCAAGACACCTGGCATATAAGAGGTGCGATCCCATGAATCATGACGGATCGTGAGCGTCTGGCCCATCGAGCCGAAGACGACCTCCTGCGAAGCCACATAGCCCATGGAGCGCACTGAATGAACAGGGACACCTGCCACTTCGGCACCGCGCGCGCCTTCACAGCCAGCGTTCTCGGTCTCCTTGCCTGGAGCAACGCTATCGCGCCTGCGGGACTCCTGGATGATCTCGGCCGTGCGTACTGCAGTACCGGAAGGAGCATCCTTCTTATTGGCATGATGGAATTCGATGATCTCGGCCTCGGGGAAATAAGGTGCTGCGATCTTGGCGAACTCCATCATCAGCACGGCACCGGTCGTGAAGTTCGGAGCGTAGAACAAGCAAGCGCCATCGGCAGCGCTCGAAGCGAGCTCTTGCAAGGTATCCTGGCTCATGCCCGTGGTGCCGACAACGCAATCGATGCCAGCAGGAAGTGCGACCGCTAAGGTCTTTGCAACGACATCGGGTTGGGTGAAATCGACGAGCACGTCGAACTGTGCGCCTGCGAGGGCCTCATCGATCGTGGCGAAGGTCGGGAATGCTTGCTCGGTCGCATACGGATCGATGCCGCACACGACTTCCATATCGTCTGCTGCGCTCACCGCATCAACGACGGCAGAACCCATCCTTCCTGAATAGCCTGCTACAGCAACTTTTATCATAGTGTCTCCTTAGACTAGGTGATGAATTGAGGATCTAAGCGATCATCTAGAGTGCGTCGATCGCTTCTTGAAGTGCACGGGCGAGTTGATCGGGGCAGCTCGTGGGGCGTTTGCCGCAGGTAGTGCCCTTCAAGATCGAGATGATCTCTTCGGCAGGCTTCCCCACTACCAAACGCGAGATGCCTGTTTGATTTCCATTGCAGCCGCCATCGAATTCAACGGCCGTGATGATGCCGTTATCATCGATGTCGAAATTGATCGTACGTGCACAGACGCCACTCGTTTTATAGCTATACATCGAATCCTCTTCTCCAATGAAATAGGTTTGAACACTAGTGTACGACAAAGCGTACAGACGCGCGAAGTGCTGCCGGTGAAGAACAACAAAAAGCCCCTCACGTCTTATGGTGAGGGGCTTATTCGCTTTATGCCATGTTCAGACTAATTGTGGCGACGACGCGGTTTACGATTGCCGTTACCGTTCTCCTTGCCATGGTTGTTGAAGCCTTGACCAGGACGCGGTCCATCGCTCTTCACATCAGGTTTGTCGAGACGATCGAGCGAGATCTTGCCATTGTCGCCCACTTCGATGACCTCGACCTTCACGATATCGCCGATATTCATCACATCTTCGACCTTCGCTACGCGACCGTTGGCCATGCGCGAGATGTGGAGCAGGCCATCCTTACCAGGAGTAAGACGGATGAACGCACCGAAGTCCTTGATGCCGACCACTTCGCCCTCGTAGACCTCTCCCACTTCGGGAACCTTCACGATGCCAAGGATCGCCTCGCGTGCAGCATTGCCGCTCTCAGCGTTGGTAGAAGCAACATGCACGGTGCCGTCTTCCTGCACCTCGATCGTTGCGCCAGTTTCTTCCTGAAGGCCACGGATGACCTTACCGCCTGTACCGATGACGTCGCGGATCTTATCGACGGGGATATGGATGGTCTCGATATGCGGAGCATAGGGTGAGAGCTCGTTGCGCGGAGCATCGATAGCTTCGAGCATCGCATTCATGATGAACGCACGACCTTCTTTAGCCTGATTGAGCGCGCGAGCAAGGATATCGACCGAGAGACCACGTGCTTTGTTGTCCATCTGAAGTGCGGTGATACCCTTTTCAGTACCGCAAACCTTGAAGTCCATGTCGCCCAAGAAGTCTTCTAAGCCTTGGATATCGGAGAGGATGACGATATCGTCGCCTTCCTTGATAAGACCCATCGCGATACCAGCGACAGGAGCCTTGATAGGCACGCCAGCATCCATGAGCGCCAGCGTAGAGCCGCAGGTAGAAGCCATAGAGGAAGAACCGTTCGATTCGAGCACCTCAGATACGACGCGGATGGAATACGGGAACTCGTCTTCGCTCGGAAGGACTGGGGTGAGCGCGCGTTCAGCGAGCGCACCATGACCGACTTCGCGGCGCTTCGGTGCACCCATGCGGCCAACCTCACCCGTGCAATACGGCGGGAAGTTGTACTGATGCATGTAGCGCTTACCCTCTTCAGGCCAGATGGTGTCGAGGCGCTGCCATTCATTGAGCATACCGAGCGTACAAACGGAAAGCGCTTGGGTCTGACCGCGCTGGAAGAGGCCAGAACCATGAACGCGCGGCAGATAGCCAGCAACGATGTGGAGCGGACGGATCTCGGTCGAGGCACGACCATCGGCACGTTCGCCCGTTTCGATGACCATCGCGCGCATAGCGTGCTTTTCGAGCGACTTGAGCTCAGCAGCGATGTCGGAGCCCCAAGCGGCGCGCTCCTCTTCGGTGAATTCGTTTTCCTTGATAGATGCTTTGAGCTCATCGACCTTGGCCATGCGAGCATGCTTGTCGGCGTCTTTGAGCGCAGCGCTCATCTGGTCGAAGAACGGCTCGATACGTGCAGCGATGGAAGGATCAGCCACGTGAACCGGCCATTCGCGCGGCTCAGGAGCAACCTCGGCAAGGAATGCGCTCTGCTCTTCACAGAATGCCTTGATGGCTTCCTGGCCGAAGGTCATCGCAGCGAGCATATCCTCTTCAGAGATCTCTTGAGCACCCGCTTCGACCATGGAGATATAGTCGGCGGTACCAGCGATGGTGAGCTCGAGATCGGAATTCTCATCCTCTTCAACGGTGGGATTCACGATGAATTCGCCGGTCTCGATATTGCGGCCGATACGTACGCAGGCAGCAGGGCCATCGAACGGTGCACTTGCGCACATGAGCGCAGCAGAAGCACCCATAACGGAGATGCAGTCGGGCAGATCTTGCGTGTCGAGCACGAGCGGCGTTGCCACGATGTGCACTTCCTGCTTGAAGCCATCGGCAAAGCCGGGGCGGATCGGACGGTCGATCATACGTGCGGTGAGGATGCCATGATCGGAAGGCTTCGCCTCGCGCTTGAGATATCCTCCAGGGATGCGGCCGACCGCATACATCTTCTCGATGAAGTCGACGGTGAGGGGGAAGAAATCGTAGTCCTTCTCAGATTCAGAGATGACCGCCGTTACGAGCACGGTGGTATCGCCCTGAGTGACGACCACTGCACCGGATGCCTGCTTGGCAAGCTCACCAGTGGAGAGGGAGTACTCTTTCCCGTAGAGTTCGAATGTTCTAGTGACTTTTTTCATGTATCGTTCTTTCTCTTTCTTCCTGCCGGATTGCAGTGAAGCTTCTTCGCAGGCAAAACGTTCTGCCCACCCGAGCAGCACCGTCTCTACGATGCCGACCGTTTATACACAAAAGCCCGCGAGGTGCGGGCTCAAGGTGACCTTAGATGTTGTCGCGGATACCGAGCTTCTTGATGAGTTCGCGGTATTCGAGGATGTCGCGGTTCTTGATGTAGACGAGCAAGCGACGACGCTTACCAACGAGCATGAGCAGACCGCGGCGCGTGTGGTGATCCTTGGGGTGCTCTTTGAGGTGCTCGGTGAGGTTGCGGATGCGCTCGGTGAGGATCGCGACCTGAACTTCAGCGCTACCAGAATCCTGAGCATTCTTGCCATATTCGGCGATGAGCTCTGCGGTGCGCTCCTTTGAGATGCTGTCTTTGTTTGCCATTGTTCCACCTTTCTTGTTGTTGGCATTGGAACTGGGTTGATAAGCGGTGGTGCATATCGACCAAGTAACAAAACGCTGTTTTGCAGCCGTTTAATTATAGAGGTACGCCCGGCGAACTCAAGACACGATTTGCGCGAGCGGCGCGAACGAGATCAGATAGACGAGTTGAATACATTCTTGAACAGGAACGTAAGCGATTTCATGGAGATTCCGAGGTGAAGATGGATCCATTCGTTCGTGAACACGAGCGCTTCTTCGAGCACCCCAGCAGGAACCTGATACGCCTCGATCTCTTGAAATGTCGAATAGAGCAGCGCATTGCACCACTGGAGCACTCCTGCGCTCACCAGCGTGGTCTCATGGTGCGCCGCGCAGCGAGCGCACACCACTCCCCCGTCGAAGAACGAGAAGGTCTGCCGCGTTCCTTCTGCAAGCTCAGGCGTATCACCACATCCTACGCACTCTGTGAACGAAGGACGAAACCCAAGGAACGCCAGTGCCTTCAGGAGCCCCGCAAGCGTAGCTACGAGCGGATCGTTAGGGGTGGTTGCGATGGAATGAAGCGCTGCACGCGAAAGCGCGAACAAGCGCGCGGTCGGCTGGTCCTCATACGTTGACTTCGCAAGGAGCTCGACGAGCGGCGCTGATGCGCTCGAACGGAAGAAATCGTTCCTGAGCGCTTCGTTCCCTTCGATCAGCCGCACTTCTTTCACGATATCGAGATTCTTGCCTTCGGCTACCAGTATCTTGGCAACCGAGTAGAGCTCAAGGCGTGAAGCGAAGCTTGAAGTTGGCTTACGGGCACCTTTCGCAACTGCTTTGACCTGGGAGCCATCTTCGGCAAGGAGCGTAACGATGACATCCGTTTCACCGAGCTTCGTACGGCGCAGCACGAGCGCAGTGATCGTTTTGGTGGGACTTGCCATGAACGATCAGATGCCCTCACCGTATCCGAACCGACGGATCTGATTGATGTCGCGTCGCCAGTTCTTCTTCACTTTGACCTGCAGGTCGAGATAGACCTTGGTACCCAGCAGCACTTCGAGGTCCTTGCGCGCTTCGGTGCCGATGTGCTTGATGGTGGCGCCACCTTTGCCCACGAGAATGCCCTTTTGAGAATCGCGCTCGACATAGATGGTCGCATAGATGCGCGTGAGATGCTTACGGCGGTTATAACCCATCTCATCGACCACCACCCCGATCGCATGAGGAACTTCGTCATAGACCGTGAAGAGGATCTTCTCGCGGATGAATTCCGCAACGATCACCTCCTGCGGCTGGTCGGTTTCCATGTCGGCCGGGAACCAAAGCGGGCCTTCGGGAAGATAGTTCACCACACGATCGACGAAGGCCTCGACATTCTGGCCTTCGAGCGCGCTCGTGACCACGATCTCATCCCAGCGAGCAAGCGCGCTTGCCGCTTCGATCTGCGCGGCGATCTCTTCTTCGCTTGCCGTAGCGCCCTTGGAGATGACCAGGATCTTCGGCGTATTCTTCGCATTCGCAAGCTGCGCAATCACCCATTCGTCTCCCGTACCGAGCGGCTCGGACGCATCGAGCAGAAATGCTGCCACATCCACACCTTCGAGCGCCTTGATCGCGGTGGTGTTCAGCTCTTCTCCAAGAGCATCATGGGGCTTGTGAAGCCCCGGCGTATCCACGATGATGAGCTGATAGTCTTCGGTGGTGTGGATCGCGCGGAAGCGATGACGCGTTGTCTGCGCGGTCGGTGAAGCGATCGCGAACTTCTTATGCATGATCGCATTCAGCAACGTCGATTTGCCTGCGTTAGGTCGCCCGAGCAGCGTGACGAAACCTGATCTGAAACCCTGTTCTGCGTTCATGATCACGCTCCAAAGATAAGGACGAGCAGCTTCGGGATGAAGATGATGCACCCGATGACGAACGATGCAGCCGCGAAGAGGAGCACCGCTCCTGCAGCGCAGTCCTTCGCCTTGCCCGCGAGCACATGATAATCAGGACTTGCAAGATCGACGATGTATTCCAGCGCCGAATTGAGCGCCTCCCCGCCGAGCACCAACCCGAAACAAGCGACCACCACCAGCCATTCGAAGGCAGAGATCTGACAGACGAAACCGAGGATGATCGTGATGAGTGCACAGACGATGTCGATGCGGAAGTTGCGCTCCCTACTCGCAAAGCGCACCCCCTTGAGCGCGCAGCGCACGGAAGCGATGAAGGTGAAATCTGAGTCCTTGAAAGCCATGCGAACCTCTACTCGCAAGAACCGCTCGTACGCGAGCTCGCCTTGACTTCGTTCCACTGCGCCAAGAGCTCATCTTCGAGCGCTTCCATTTCGAGCGCTTCGGCTTCTTCGATGTGATCGAAGCCGCAGAGATGCAGCAGTCCATGCGTGATGAGCAGGCTCACCTCTTCTTCGAGCGTGGTACCGAATTCTGCAGTTTGCGCGATAGCGACATCGGTAGCAATGATCACATCGCCCAGTTCGTATTCTTCGTTCTGATCGATCGCCTCACCTTCGAACGGGATGTTGTCGCATTCGAAGGAGAGCACATCGGTGGGTTTATCGATGCCACGATAGGCGCGATTCAACTCATGGATGCGTTCGTTCGAAACGAAGGTGACTGAAACACTGGTAGTTTGCGGGAGCTTACGGGAAGCGAGCACGAACGCGATGAGCTCTTCAAGAGGAAGTCCGGCAAGCTTATCCTCGCCGTGATCGAAACGCAAAGCGATATCCATCTTACCCATCCCCTCTACAAACGAAGGTTGTTCGCCTCGGCACGAGCATACGCTGCGATGATCTTCGAAACGAGCGAGTTGCGCACGACATCACGTGTCTGGAATTCGATGAAGCCGATCTCATCGATCCCTTCGAGAACCTGGCGTACCGTCTGAAGCCCAGAGATACCCTTGGGCAGGTCAGTCTGCGTCATGTCGCCCGTGATGACCATCTTCGAACCCATGCCAAGACGCGTGATGAACATCTTCATCTGCTGGGACGTGGTATTTTGCGCCTCGTCCAAGATGATGAAGCTGTCGTTCAAGGTTCGACCGCGCATGAATGCGAGCGGAGCGATCTCGATCACCCCTTCGGCGAGGAGCTTATTGGCGCGCACGGGATCCATCATGTCGAAGAGCGCATCGTAAAGCGGACGAATATAGGGATCGATCTTCTCGGTGAGCGTTCCGGGTAGAAAGCCCAAATTCTCCCCCGCCTCTACCACCGGACGCGTGAGCAGGATGCGCCCGACCTCCTTGCGATTGAGCGCAGCGACCGCCATGGCCATGGCAAGATAGGTCTTACCGGTACCAGCGGGGCCCATACCAAAGGTGATGGTCTTCGTGCGGATATAGTCGAGATACTCTTTCTGCATAGGAGTCTTCGGGCGGATCACGCGTCCTTTATAAGAAAGGACCACATCATCATGAAGCTCTTTAGGGGCGTACTCCCCTTCGTGAAGGAGCGCGAGCGAGCGCTTGATCGATTCGACATCGGGCTCAACGCCTTGATCAATATCGGCGAGCATGTCCGAAATGAGCGTGGTGATGCTGTCCACCTCGATGGGCGAACCCTCGATCTCGATCTGACTGCCCCGCACCGTGATGCGCGCTTGGAACGAATCCTGGATGAAACGCAGGTTCTCATCGTTCGGTCCGAGCAAGTTGCCGAGCAGCAGAGGGTCATTCAGATTGATGGATTGTGTTACTTCTTTTTGCATGCCTTCATCATACAAGATGAATCAAGTGCTGTTAAGGAAAGCTCACAAAGAGTCCCTTGCGGGATAGCGCGAGGTGTCTCGACCTTGAAATAGGATTCACTCATGCCGATGCCCGGCGCCTCAATGAGCACTGCTTCGCTCGTTCCGATGCGGCGCAGGCCGTCTTCTTTGCGCAGGTCACGAGCAAGCGCGAGGAGCCTTTTGAGACGCTGTTCTTTTGTGGACGGATCGATCTGATCGCATCGCGCAGCTGCCGGCGTGCCTTCGCGCATCGAGTAGCGAAAGGCATGGATCTTCGAGAATCGCGCCTGTTTTGCGAGCAAGAGCGTCTCTTCGAACTCCGTTTCGGTCTCACCAGGGAACCCGCAGATAATGTCGGTTGAAAGAGCGAGCGTGGGAAGTGCATCGTAGAGATCCTCGCAAAGCCGCAGATAGAACTCCGCGCTATAGGGGCGGTTCATCTCCTTGAGCACCTTGTTCGAGCCCGACTGCAAAGGCAAATGCAGATGACGGCAGATGCGCCCTTCAGCTTGTGCGATCCGCTCGATCGTAGCGGGAGTGAGCGAAGCGGGCTCGACAGAAGAGATACGGAAGCGCATCTCGTGGGTAGCTTCGATGAGCGTCGATAGGAGCGCATCGAGCGCCTGCTTCTCGAAATGATAGGATCCCAGGTCGATTCCAGAGAGCATCACTTCACGAATGCCTGCGTGCTCGAGCGCCTTTACTTCGGAAACGATCTCATCGAGCGGACGAGAAACCGCCTTACCCCGTGCAACATGGACGATGCAATAGGTGCACGCATGATCGCAGCCATCCTGCACCTTCACGGATACGCGCGCGGGAAACGATAGCCCCGTGCGCCACGCAGGATCGGTCGAGAGGAAGGCGGCCTTTTCGACGATCTCCACACGAGAATCGAGCGCACGATAGAAATCGGGAGAGATCGCTGCAGCACAACCGGTGACCATCACGCGCGCATGGGTATTCTCACGAAGAGCACGGCGAACGGCCTTGCGCGTCTTCTTCTCTGCATCTCCCGTTACCGTGCACGTATTGATGATGATCGCATCAGCCTCATCGAGGCCGACCAGCTCATTTCCTGTAGCGAGCAAATGCGCGCTCATCGAATCGGATTCAGCTTTATTCACCTTGCAACCAAGGTTCACCACATGGAATCTCATCATGAGACCTGCGCTGCACAGTTGCGTAATTCATTGAGCACGAGCGCGCAGGCTACCACCCCCGCAGTTTCGGTGCGCAAGATCGTCGGACCGAGCGAAAGAACAACGACCGTGGCCTCAGAATCTTCGATGCACTGCACCTCGTCTGCGCTCATACCGCCCTCAGGGCCGATAATGATCCAGATGCGCTCGAGCGATTCAAGAAGAGATCTCGTTGCGGGTGAATCGAAGAAGGCTGACACGCTGCTTTCCAAGTCTTCCTCTTCCCAAAAGACGATGACCAGATCGTGTGGCCCGAATTGCTCGACCACCTGCGCAAGCGCATCTATGCGCCCTATCTCAGGAATGGTCGTGCGTCCCGATTGCAACGCGGCGCTCCGTGCGACCTGCGCGAAACGGGAGCTGCGTTTGTCCTTCTTCTTAGCATCGAGCTTCACCACGCTGCGGCTCATTTCGGTGGGATAGAACCCTGCGATGCCCAGTTCAGTAGCCGCGCGAAGCACGGTATCCATCTTGTCGCCTTTAGCAAGCCCTTGAACGAGCATGACCGGGACCGTGTCGTTTGGCGCGTCAAGATGCCTTGCGATGCGCACCCAGAGCTCTTCGCCCTGAAGCGCGGTGATCTCCACTTCGAAATAGTCGCTGCTCGCATCCACCACCGCAATATGTTCACCAACTTCAAGGCGCAGAGCCTTCACATGGTTGCGATCCTGCGCATCGATCCCAAGAAGAAAGGGAGAGCTCTCCTCGCGAGCGATCGCTTCGTTGGTGCAAAAGAGCTGATGGAGCGACATAGTCGAATCCTACGAATTGAATGCGTTGCGTAGCTTCTCGAGCGGCGTACGCGCAGAGGTGAAGCTCTCGTCCATTTCGTCAGCCAAGTCCTCAAGCAGCTCGCGTTCGCGCTTCGAAAGGCGCGTGGGGATCGAGACTTCGACATGCACGAGCATATCTCCGCGCACATCGTCCTGGAAACGCGGCATGCCGAACCCACGCACGCGGACGACCTGACCATATTGGCATCCGCTCGGAATCGGCACCTTCACCAGTTCGTCTTCGAAGATGCCTTCGATCTCGATATCGGCACCAAGCGCTGCCTGGACCATCGAGATGACCGTGGTCACATGCAGATCGTCGCCCACACGCTCGAAGAACTCGTGCGGGTCGATGCGGCACGTAACGATCAGATCGCCCGAACTTGCACCGCGAATGCCTGCTTCGCCATAGCCGCTCAAACGCAGCTGCTGACCATCATGAATGCCCACGGGGATGTCGACCGATAAGCGCTGTCGATCGGGAACCCTTCCCTGTCCATCGCATTCTGGGCACGGATTCTCGATCACCACGCCAGCACCCTGGCAGTTAGAACAGGTAGAAGCTGCTTGCATGTCGCCAAGGAAGGTATGCTGAACCGTGACCACGCGTCCGCGACCATGGCATTCAGGGCAGGTGATCTCTTCGCCGTCTTCGCCCAGTCCCGTTCCACTACATTCAGGACAAGGAGAAAGGCGATCGTAGATGATCTCCTTCTTCACGCCAGCAGCAACTTCTTCGAGCGTTACGCGCAGACCAACGCCCATATCGCGACCTTCGCGCTTGACCGTTGCCGAACGCCCCGCGCCACCACTAAAGAACGAACTGAACAGATCTCCCATGCCGAAACCGCCGCCGAAGAGGTCTTCAAGATCGACGTACCCGCTTCCTGCGCCTGCCCCCGGGATCGCGCCGTAGCGATCATAGTGGTTGCGCTTCGCAGGATCGCTCAACACGTCATACGCCTCGTTGAGTTCCTTGAAGCGCTCTTCTGCATCGGGATCCTTATTCACGTCTGGATGAAGCGTGCGCGCCTTTTTGCGGAACGCCTTCTTCACTTCATCTTCGGTTGCGGTCTTATCCACGCCGAGAATTTCATAGAGATCTTGAGCCATGCTGTTCGTTCACTTTCTCTGTATCAAGAATCTTGTAAAAGCGACTGGGCAGCGCGTACTGCCTTGATCGCGTGTTCATAATCCATACGAGTCGGGCCTATGACCGCGATGATGCCACGATCATCCTTCGCACCATAAGGCGCTGCCACCACCGAAACATCCGTGAGTTCCTCGCTCGCATTCTCGTGCCCGATACGCACGAGCGGCAGATCGCCCGAGGTAGGCTCATTGAAAAGATGAAAGAGGATCGTTTCATCTTCGAGCTTTTCGATGATGGGCACAAGGCGGGTCGCATCGGAGAATTCTGGCTGATCGAGCAAGCGCGCGATGCCGAGCGTGTGCGGCCTTTCATTCTTGCGATGCGCACAGCAATCGTAGAGCTCCTCTTCGATAAGAAGCGTGAGCGGATCGTTCAATACGTCCGCTCGGGCGCTCAATTCACGCAGTGCATCGCTGTCACTTGTGTGAGCTGCTTTGATTGTCGAACCTGCATAGATATCATTCAGAGCGGCTTCGATCGCACCCAAGCGTTCTGCGCTCAACTCCTCATTCGATTCGATCTGACGTTGGAAGACCGACCCATCTTCACTGACGATAACGGCCAAAAGGCGGTTCGTACCAAGTTGCACCAGCGTGATGCGGGCGATCTGAACACTCACGAGCCCGCGCGGAACCACCATAGCGAGACAGTTCGTGAAACGCGCCAAGGCTTGCGAGGTCCGATCGAGCAGGTCATCGAGCTCCGAAGCGTCTTTGCGCAATTCATCCAGGATATCGAGCTTAGGAGCATCGGAGAGATTATCGAGCAGCTCATCCACGAACGTGCGATACCCGAAATCGGTCGGCACGCGCCCGGCAGAAGTATGCGGCGAGGTAAGATACCCTGCTTCTTCAAGATGAGAGAGCTCGTTACGCACGGTAGCAGAGCTGATGTCGAGGTGATAGCGATCGATCAGCGTGCGTGAGCCGATCGGGAGCGCATGAGCGATGTACTCATTGATGAGCATCCTAAGAACGTATTGTCTTCTATCTGAGAGCACGCACAACCTTTCGACTCAACGCATTTTAGCAATCTGAGGATGAGAGTGCTAAAACTCCACGAAACAATACTGTCATCGGTAGGTTATGCGCAGGGGCGGTTGAAATCGTCTGCGAACTATGGAGGAAATTCGCATTCAAGCAAGATCGAGCAAGGTAGCGAATATCTCGTTGCCGTAGAGCCAACCTTTTTCACTCGGAACGAAGCGCCCGGCTCGTTCGAGCACGAGCCCCTTCTCTTCGAGGGTCGCAAACGCTGAGCGCGTATTCGGTACGAGCGCATCTACCGCCTGCATCTTCTCTGCGCTCACTCCCCTGCTCATGCGCATTCCGAGCATAAGATCCTCAACGAGCGCCTGCTCATGCGTGAGCACTTCTTGAACGTGACCATCGCTAAAACGCACGCGGCTTGCATCGTTCTGCTTCATGGAAACTGCCGCATGACCGATGCCAAGGTAGGGCTTTCCGGTCCAATACATCTTATTGTGCTCGCATTCGAACCCCGCGCGTGCATAGCTCGCCACTTCGTAGCGGTGGAATCCATGCGCCACGAGCAGTTCCTCTGCGCACACCATCATCTCCGCTGCTGCATCAGAGAGCGCATCTTCGCTCTCCACGAACGCCGATCTATCCATGAGGTCGCGCAGGCGCGTGCCTTCTTCGATCGTGAGCGGATAGATGCTCACATGCGCCACACCAAGAGAAAGAGCCTCTTCGACCGACGAGCGAAATGAATCGATACTCTGCCCCGGGATGCCGCACATCAGATCGAGACTGATGTTCTCAAAACGCAACTGCGCACGCTCGATCGCCTTACGTGCTTGCTCGGCATCATGCGCACGCCCAAGCGTTGCCAGGACCGCGTCGTCGAACGATTGCACGCCGAACGAAAGACGGGTCACACCAAGGGCGAACAGGTCCTTCACCATAGCCTCAGTGAGGCTCTCGGGATTCACCTCGAGCGTGCACTCTACCTCAGGGGTAAGGTGCATCGAGAGCGAGAGCGCATAGAGCAAGCGCGAGAGCTGCTTGTTGCCGATGTGAGTAGGCGTTCCTCCGCCGATATAGACCGTTTTAAGATCCCCGATCAAATCGGCGCGCGAAGCTGCGCGAATCGATAAGATGAGCTCATCGATATAGGCTTCGATACGCGGATCATCAGCCGATATCGCTTCGCTCGCGAAATCACAGTACGCGCATTTACTCTTGCAGAAGGGGATGTGAATATAGAGCGCCTCATAGGGCTGCTGGCCTTCGAGCACCTCGCCGCCAGGAAGATCGATCACGCTTGCTCCTCCCCGCTCTTCTGAAGCGCCGCAACATCACGGAAGATCGTGGCGAAATCGTTGAAGGTCACCGCATCATTGATGGCGCGACGTGCCGCCGTTGCTCCCCTCATACCCTTCAGGTACCACATGGCATGCTTGCGCATCTTCACGATATGGTCGTCAAAGCGCTCCGAGAGCATGCGCGCATGGCGGAGCGCCACTTCGATGCGCTCATCCGTGCTTGGTGCTGGTGCAGCAACACCGGTCTCAAGATAAGAACTGACCTCGGAGAATATCCAGGGATTACCTTCGGCCGCGCGTCCGATCATCAGCGCATCGCACCCAGTTTCAGTGAGCATGGCGCACGCCCGTTCCCCAGAAGTGATATCACCATTGCCGATCACGGGGATCTTCACGGTATCTTTCACGCGGCGGATCGTTTCCCAGCAAGCATCTCCTTGGTAGAACTGCTGGGCATAGCGTCCATGGATCGCAACCGCAGAAGCACCCGACTCTTGAACGATGTGGGCAAGTTCGGGGGCGGTCTCTTCGCCAAAAGCGAAGCCTCGGCGCATCTTCACCGTCACCGGATGCTCGACCTTGTTCGCCATCGCCT
>UPYK01000008.1 GCA_900538545.1 uncultured Eggerthella sp.
GCGGGTTGAAGATCCAGCAGATGAGCGTACCGAGCACTGCCAGGATCGAATCATTCTGATCCTCGACCGCCATGAAGGTGCCATCGACCACACCATAGGTCGAGATGAACCATACCAAGATGCACGCAAGCAGGATGATGGTACCGGCCTTCTTGATGAACGACCAAGCACGTTCCCACATGCTACGCAGCACCGCGCCAACCGTTGGCATATGGTATGCCGGAAGCTCCATGATGAACGGTGCTGGATCGCCTGCGAAGAAGCGCGTCTTCTTCAAGATGATGCCCGTGCAGAGGATCGCTGCGATGCCCAAGAAGTAAGCAGAAGGAGCGACCCACCACACGCCGCCGAACACGGCAGCCGCAAAGAGTGCGATGATCGGCAGCTTCGCGCCACACGGGATGAACGTGGTGGTCATGACCGTCATGCGGCGATCGTTCTGGTTCTCGATCGTGCGCGAAGCCATGACACCAGGCACGCCGCAACCAGTACCGATCAAGATCGGTACGAACGATTTGCCCGACAGGCCGAAACGGCGGAACACACGGTCGAGAATGAACGCGATACGCGACATGTACCCGCAGCTCTCAAGGAATGCCAGGAGCAGGAAGAGAACGAGCATCTGCGGGATGAAGCCGAGCACGGCACCGACACCTGCAACGATACCGTCGAGGATGAGCGCGGTCAGCCAATCAGCTGCATCGATCGACGCGAGCGCATCACCGATGATGACCGGCAGGCCGGGCACCCAGATGCCATATTCAGTTGGATCGGGTGCTCCACCTCCTGAAGCAGCGATGATGTCCTTCGCTTCTTCATATGCGGCAGCATCGACCTCGACGAGCTCGTTTTCGCCCGTTTCGTCATCATAAGCTTCATATCTGCCGACGATGCCCGCTTGCTCAGCCTCGAAGAGGAAGGTATCGGACTCAGGGTCGAGTCCCTCCGCGATCGCGGCTTCATCGAAGGCTGCAACGCTCTCACTCGCGCCGTCGAATTCATCGACGACCTCGGCATACTCATCGCCACCAGCACCTAAGAACCAGCCATCGCCGAACACGCCATCGTTAGCCCAGTCGGTCGCAAAGGTACCAACGGTCGAAACGGAAATGTAGTAGACCAAGAACATGACCACCGCGAAGATAGGAAGCGCAAGGAAGCGATTCGTGACCACGCGGTCGATCTTGTCGGAAGTGGTGAGGCCATCTTCGTTGCCGAGCGTGCGGACGCTGTGCATGATCGAAGAGATCCAGGTATAGCGTTCGTTGGCGATGACGCTTTCCGTATCATCATCGAAGTGCTTTTCGATACGCGCGATGATATCTGAAACATCGGGCGGATTCTTCAAGCTCTCGCGGATCTTCTCATCGTTCTCGAGCAGCTTGATCGCATAGAAACGCTGAAGATGCTCAGGGACTTGATCGATCGCGCCTTCTTCTTCGCGCTTAAGATCCTTGAGCGAATACTCCAAGCTGCCCTCGAAACGCTCGATGATCTCGGTAAGAGCATCTTCGACCTCACGGCTATACGCCATAGCTTCGATGCCTACCGTAGAAGGAATGGTCTTCAGGCAATTGACCACCTGATCGATTCCCTCATTCTTGAGCGCCGAGATCTCAACGACCGGGCAGCTGAGCTTCTCTTCAAGCGCGGTGATATTGATCTGATCGCCGCGTTTGCGCACCACATCCATCATGTTGACCGCAACAACCACAGGGATGCCCATTTCGAGCAGCTGAGTGGACAGATAGAGATTGCGTTCAAGGTTGGTGCCATCGACGATGTTCAAGATGGCATCAGGGTGCTCCTTGATCAGGAAATCACGTGCGATAACCTCTTCAAGGGTGTAGGGGGAAAGTGAATAGATGCCGGGCAAGTCGGTGATCTCGATCGACTTGTCCGCTTTGAGCTTACCGCTCTTCTTCTCAACCGTAACGCCGGGCCAGTTGCCAACGTATTGGTTGGCGCCAGTGAGGGCGTTGAACAGTGTCGTCTTCCCGCAGTTCGGGTTTCCGACAAGTGCTACTCTCATGCGTTGAACTCCTTTATTGTTTACTGTAGCTAACTTATGTTTCAAAAATAAGGCGCACCTGCGCCACTGAAGAGCCACTGCGCTCGCATGAGCCCAATAGACTACTGAACATAATGAGAGGCTTTAAGAAACCTCGACCATTTGAGCATCATCCTTGCGCAACGAGAGCTCGTAGCCGCGGATGGTGACCTCGACCGGATCGCCCAAGGGGGCAACCTTGCGAATGTACACAGGAATCCCTTTGGTGATTCCCATATCCATGATGCGTCGCTTAACGGCACCCGTGCCATTGAGCTTCGTTACGGTAACGGTCTCGCCCGGTTTTGCTTCACGAAGAGTCTTCACTGTTCCTCCTTCCCTACTCGTATCCTACTCGCTTATCAAATAACGATATTCTTTGCCAACTCAGACGAAAGCGCGACGCGAGAACCTTTCACATTCACGACCAAGTTGCCGCCAATGCGAGAGATCACGCGGACGGTCTCTCCAGGAAGAAAGCCGAGATCTTCAAGATGACGATGGACATCTCCAATGCCATGAAGTTGTTTTACATGGTAAAGACCATTTTTCTTAACCTCTGCTAAGACCATGCGATCACTTCCTCTCCTTGATGGAGCGCACTCTAGTTACCCATGGGTAACTCGCTCCTTGGTTCATATGTTAACTATGTGAAACTCAAAGGTCAAGAAAAAGATCCTGAGAAATCTGGAGATAGGCGATGTGAAATCAGATACGAACTGAATGACCCTAAAACCCCAGGTAATAAGACAATAGCGTGATCGCTCTCACCTAACGAAAAAAGAACTTGAGCGTTTATTTGCCTACTATCGGCACTGCCCTGCTGAAGATTCGTGCCCTAGGCAAGCGACGAAGGATTCGATGCGTCAGACAGATCGACGTTCTGCTCTTCGAAGAATCGATCGAGCTCTTCAGGAGTGATATCGGTTGGGCCCAATTCGAAGCCATAAGCGCGCGCAAGAGCCTGTGCTTGTCCAGCTCGCAAGGTGGCACGCTCATGGAATCCCGCCTCAGAAAGGTAGTGCGATTCGAGCATGAGGGTGCGTGAGATATAGCCGATGAGCGCAGGATCGGTTTGGGAGAGCTGCACCATGGCAACAAAGGATTCGGGCGCCATCTGCAAGAGCAGCGCACCGTCGATCTCAGTGGTCTTATCGAGGGCAGCTTCGAGCAGCTCCGCTGCCCCTTCCGGGTCTTCATCACCCTGAGCACGCAACATGCTTTCACGCATCGCGATCGCGAGCGCAGTGAACATGCGCATAAGATAGTCTTGCTGAAGCATTTAAAGCATCCCTTCAGGAAATATCATGCCGATGTGCTCGAACGCCCGCCGCGTAGCCTGACGCCCTTTTGGAGTACGAACGAGCAAGCCTTGTTGCATAAGATAAGGCTCGTAGACATCTTCGAGCGTTTCAGGCACTTCAGAGAGCGCCGAAGCGAGCGTGGAGAGACCTACGGGGCGCCCTGCAAACTGACCACAGAGCATTTCAAGGATGCGATTATCCACGGCATCGAGGCCGAGCGAATCAACCTCGAAGAACGAGAGCGCCTGCGCTGCGCAGTCTTCGTCGATGCCCTTCACCTGCGCCCAATCGCGCACACGCTTCAACAGGCGATTCGCCAAGCGCGGTGTGCCACGACTGCGACGTGCGATCTCAAGAGCGCCGTCTTCAGAGATCGCAACATCGAGGATACCCGCTGATCGCGTGATGATCTGCGCGAGCTCTTCAGGCTCGTAGTAGTTAAGGCGAAATGCGATGCCAAAACGATCGCGCAAAGGGCCCGTGAGAAGACCTGTTCTCGTAGTCGCGCCGATGAGCGTGAACGGCGGCAGGTCAAGGCGGATCGAACGAGCAGCCGGACCCTTCCCTACCACGATATCGAGCACGAAGTCTTCCAGTGCGGGATAGAGGATCTCTTCGACCATGCGATTCAAACGATGGATCTCATCGATGAAGAGCACATCGCCCTCTTCAAGGTTGGTAAGGATCGCCGCGAGATCGCCTGTGCGCTCGATAGCAGGCCCGCTGGTGACCTTGATATTCGCCCCCATCTCGTGCGCAACCACGCTCGCAAGGGTAGTTTTACCCAAGCCCGGCGGTCCAGAGAACAGAATGTGATCGACCGCATCGCTGCGCTGGCGTGCAGCCTCGATAAGAATGAGTAGGCTATCTTTGACCTTCTGCTGGCCGATGTAGTCGTTGAGCTTGCGCGGACGAAGCGAGCGCTCGAGCGCTAGATCGTCTTCCTGCAGATCGACCGAACACATACGCGCTGAAGGAAGCGACTCACTTGAGTCAGCCGACGCATCGTAGATAAGATTCTCTATTTCGAAGGATTCTTCCACGCCGTTATTACTCTCCTAAGCGTTTGAGCGCATAACGAATGAGCTCCGACTCACTCGCATCAGCAGGCGCATCTTTAAGTGCCAATTCAGCCTCGGTTTGAGTGAAGCCCATGGACAAGAGCGCATCGGCAGCCCCATCGAACGACTGAGACGATCCAGTGCTCGTTGCGAATAGAGGACCGACCTCACTTTGCCCCAGAGCATCCTTTAATTCTAAGACAATTCGTGAAGCGGTCTTCTTGCCAACGCCAGGAATCTTCTGAACTGTTGCAACATCTTGCGAAACGATCGCAGCGATGAGCTCCGTTGCTTTGAAACGCGAGAGCGCCGATAAGGCCACCTTCGGTCCGATCCCTGAAACCGTGATAAGGCGCTCAAAAAGGCTTCGCTCCTCTTCGTCTACGAAGCCATAGAGCACGAGGGCATCTTCTCGTACATATAAATAAGTAAGAACGAGCACTTCGTCACCCTTGCTGCCGAGGCTCGAAAGTGCGTGATACGACATGGCAACGCGATATCCGATGCCATTCACTTCGATGAGCGCGCTTTCGCTATCGCTGCCGACCAATGTACCTCTGATAAACGAAATCATGATGATCCTCTATGAGTTAATTGACTGCTTCACGGGCATCTCTAGCTATGCCGTTCGTTCGGTATAGCCCGAAGCATCGAACGCATGGGTCGAAAAGCAGATCGCAGCGGCAAGCGCATCTGCCGCATGATCTGGCTCGGGAGGCTTTTCGAGCGAGAGCACCTGCTTGACCATGTATTGGACCTGGGCCTTATCTGCACTTCCCGTTCCCACCACAGCGAGCTTGATCTGACGCGGAGAGAACTCCCCTACCTCGATCGGTCCACTTCCGCACGCAGCAAGCGCGGCACCTCTCGCCTGGCCGGTTGCGAATGCTGCCGTGATGTTCTGTCCGAACCACACCGTTTCGATACCCACACAACTAGGCTTGAAGCGCTGCACCACCGCCGTTGTTTGCTCATAGATCTTACGCAAACGAGCTGCAAGAGGCTCATGGGGACTCGTGCTCACACAACCATACGCCAAGCACTGAAGGCGCGCTCCACTCTGACGCACGACCCCCCAGCCGGTATTCGCAAGACCAGGATCGATACCTAATATGATGCGCTCGGTGGGCAAAAGGCTCCCTTCTAAAACAAACATTTGTTCGTATGATACCACAATCATCCCCCTCGCAAGCACCAAACCCCATCTTCACGGTTTCTGCATGTGCAGAAAAAGTTCAAATTATTGTGAGTTGCGCGCTTTTTAAAGTTCAAATTTTTTTCAAATTTTTATAAGGATGCTTTCTCACAATAAAGATACGAAACCTAAGGGGAAGCAATGAAGAAACAACTACTCATAGCAGGAATCATCTGTGGAATCATCTGCGCTGCGTGCGTCTTTCTCTATACCGAGATGGTCTATGCCGAAGCCGATTCCAAACGAAGCGAAGCGCTCGAGCGCTATGGCGGCGAACAGGTCGAGGTCGTGGTCGCAACACGCACGATCCATCCTGGCGAAACGCTCGACCCATCGAACTGCACCACCAAAACATGGTTGAGCGATCTTCTTCCCGACGGCGCCTTGATGGAGCTTAGCGAGATGGAAGGAAAGCAAGCCACCTCGCTCATCCTTGAAGGCGAAGTGGTCTCGCAAAGCAGATTCAACAACGAAACCCAAGAACTCGATATCCCTGCAGGATACGTGGCGATCGCCTTGCCAGCGGAAGACATCCAGGCAGTGGGTGGACGCATCAGCGCGGGAAGCAAGGTCGACGTGTATGCCACCGGAGCGAAGACCACCTGTTTGGGGCGCGATCTTGAAGTGCTCGCAACGAGCGCTGATAACGATGAGAGCTCTTCGCGCACGAAGCTCACCTGGATCACCCTTGCCGTGAAACCTGAAAAGGCGCAAGAGTTCGTAACTGCCTCTGAATCGCTCGCGATCTATTTCACCCTTCCTTCAGGCAAAAGCCAAGAGACTCCCGCTCAGGAAGGTGAGGCGGCAAAGAACGAACAGGACGCGAATACGGAGAACAAGACCGAAGGGCAGAACGCCCCCGAAAAGACCGATACCGATGAGCAGAACACCACGATCGAACTGAAGTGAACGATCGATTCAGCGAATCTCAAGACCAGTTAGGAGAAACCATCATGATGAGCAAGATTGCCCTGTGCGCAGATTCACAGTGCCTCAACGATCCCGCCACGCTCGGGCTTAAAGGGGAGCGCATCCTCGATCAAACCTGGATCGTTCCTTTTGCAGATGCCTTGATCGCGCGCAAGTATCTTCATGAACACGATGTGGCAGAAACATGGGTGGTCTCGAACGATACGATCGACGGGATCAATCTCGCTGCCGCCCTCAAGAAGGACAATGCCAGACAAGCGGTGCGTCTATTCCTCTCTTCACCCTCTGGTTCGAAGATGAGCCGCTGTCAAAACGCTGGAGTTATCCCCATTTGCGGAAGCCGCGAATTCGCCCATCTTTATACTGCCCACAAACTGGACCATGCCCAAGCTCAAAAGAGGCCAGAATTTCGAGAGCACCCCTTCCCTGAAACGAACGATACACAGCAGCTCCTTGATAATCGGATGATGCAGAACAGCACTCAGGTGCGCGCCGATTCTGCTTCACCACAATACGAAACGTTCGCCGCGCGCGAACAAAAACCGCAAACGAGCGAAGAGGCCGTCTCCCCGGTTACGGTAAGGCGAATCGTACATGATCGCAGTGGACAAACCGCGCCCCTACCCACCATCGATATCGACGAGATCCCCCTCATCACCAATGTGAACGCACCCGTTCATAGCAAGACCTATGATGCAAGACCCATCCCAGAAGACACCGCTTCAGAGGCACCCTTTTCGCGAGGAACCGCTTCACCCGTTCCTCCACGAAAGGACTTCACACCACCAGCAAGCGAAACACCAAGCAGCACCGTAACGACCGTTGCTGCAACGAAGAAAGCCTCCGCAAAGCAGATCGTCTCTCAGGTCAAAGGTGCGCACATCATAAGCGTCGTGAGCGGAAGTGGCGGCACAGGAAAGAGCGCCATCGCTACCATGGGCGCACTGCTCGCACAGAAACGAGGCATCAAAACGCTTCTGCTCGATGCCGATTTCCAGTTCGGCGACCTGAAGTATCTGCTCGGCTACAAGGAAACGCTCGAGGTAGGCGATATCCTCACCCACCCCGAACAGATAGAGACGCTGCTCAAACAGGATTCCTGGCCAGCGCTTCTCTCTGCTCCCGCAAAACTCGAATACTCAGAAGTTGCCGAAGAGCGCATCGGAGAACTGCTCGCTTACCTTAAACCGCATTTCGACTTGATCGTAGTGAACACCGGATCGTTTTGGTCGGAATTCCATTTGCAGCTTCTCGAAGCATCGAATGGCGTATTCTTCGTCATCGACCAAAGGCCTTCTTCCGTGCGCGCTTGCAACCATGCGCTCGATCTGTGCGCGCGGTGCGGCATAGCCACTACCTCGTTCTCCTACTTGCTGAACTTCTGCTCCAAAAAATCGCTCCTGAGCACGCTCGATGTTTCATGTGCGCTCAAGGGTGCAACGGTGCACGAGGTCAAGGACGGCGGCACAGAAGTTGGCGAATTGCTCGGTGCCGGAATGGCGCATAAGCTCTCACGGGTGAACAACCTCTTCTGCTCGAGCATGGCCAGCTTGCTTGAGAAGACCGTATTCGAGTACGTGAAGCCCTCCCTCGATCCGTCTGCGAACCCCACGCGCGAAAAGAGCACCCTGCCCGAAAAGACGAAACTACGCGGAAGGCAGAAGCGCCGTGCGGCATGCTACTGATCCATCCCTTGAACAGGCAGGCAGATTAGAACGAGAAAGGAGGAACGTATGTCTTTGCTCGAACGCGTATCGAACGCACAACAGACCTACTCAACACATGATGCCCCCCGTCATACCGAAGCACACCCGAACACTCGAACCAGCGATGCAGCGCTTGAACGCTTCGAAGAACTCCGCAGCGGCGTAGGATCGCACCTCTCTTCTTCCGACATGGGAGCGCTCATCACGCGCAATCCACTCCAAGCACGCAACGAGATCACCCAGGTCTGCAAGCGCGTGTGCGAAGAACGACCCTGGCTCGCGCCGACGAACAGAGAGCGCGATATCCTCATCAATCGCTATCTCGATAGCGTGTTCGGACTTGGTCCGCTTGAGGAGCTCTTAGCTGACGAGCGCATAACCGAGATCATGGTGAACGGATCGGACGCTCTCTTCTATGAGGCGGATGGCGTTCTTTATCGATCGAAGAACTGCTTCAAGAACGACAGCGAAGTGAATGCGCTCATCGACCGCATCATCTCACCACTGGGCAGGCGCATCGATGAGACATCGCCGATGGTCAACGCGCGTCTCAAGCAGGGGCATCGCGTGAATGCGATCATCCCTCCCCTTTCGCTCAATGGTCCGATCCTTACGATCCGCAAGTTTCGCGAACAGTTCTTCTCGCTCGAGGACATGCGCGATCTAGGCTCATTCGATAACGATGTCCTGACCTTCTTGCGTTGGGCGGTCCAGCGCAGGCGCAATATCGCAGTCTCAGGAGGAACGGGCAGCGGGAAGACCACGTTGCTCAACGCGCTCTCTGCCTGCATACCGCCAACAGAGCGCATCATCACCATCGAAGACTCAGCTGAACTACGTTTCACCACACATCCTCACGTGATCCGTCTTGAAGCACGGCCTAAGAACATCGAGGGCTTCGGCGAAGTGACGATCAAAGACCTCGTCATCAATGCGCTGCGCATGCGCCCCGATCGGATCGTAGTAGGTGAATGCCGCGGCAGCGAAGCGCTCGACATGCTGCAAGCCATGAACACCGGACACGATGGTTCGCTCACCACGCTCCATGCCAACGCACCGAAAGAGGCGATCAGCCGCCTGACCACCATGGTGCGCTACGGCGTCGATCTTCCCGTAGAAGTGATCGAACTGCAGATCGCCGAAGCGCTCGATCTGGTCGTTCAAACGAACCGCGATCCAGCAGGTAAACGCTATATCACCGAGATCGTCGGCTACTCTTACAACGCCGCGGAAAAGCGCTGCGAGACGAAGAGCTATTTTAAGCGAGCCTTCTGGCATGACCAGGGCACCTGGATCGCCTTCCCCTCATGGCTCGACACCCTCCCTGAATTTGCTCTTGCAACCGAGGAGGAGGTGGAGAGATGGAAACAACGCGCATCGTCGGCGGCATAGCGTTCGTTGCCGCGTTCTTCGCTGCAAGCTTGCTCGCGCTCTGGATCGCAGGCTGCGCTCGACGTTCCCGCCACGGATCAGAAGCAGCGCTTCTCTCCGGTGCCGATTCCTCTCGAATGCAGCATCTCCTGCGCAATGGCATCCCTTCGCTCAAGCCGCTCTCGAACGAACTGCTGAAGATAAGAGTGATCGAACGTTTCATCGAGCGCCTTCAGAACGCGCTTGCCGAACGTGATACGGAAACGTATCCACAATCGCTTGCCTCCTTGTTGTTGGGCGGCGCGCTCGCCATCTTGATCCTCGGATCGGCGCTCTCAGCTTCGTTCGTCTTTGCCCTTACCGCGCTCATCTGTGCACTGCTCTTCCTCAATTCGTGGATCACCAAGCAACAAGACAGCTATCACGCGCGCTTGCGCGAAGAGCTTCCGAGTGCCATACAGGCGATGAACGCATGCTTTTGCATCGGCTATTCTCTTCCGCAGATCTTCGAGCAAGTTGCCCAAGACCTCGAAGGCCCCCTGAAGCAGGTCTTCCAGAAAAGTGCCGCGGTAGTGGGCGCAGGAGGAACCGTTGAAGAGGCGCTTGAAGTGCTCAAAAGCCAAACGCACGAGCCCGAGCTCTTCTTCCTCGCTACCGCTCTCGAGATCCAACACCGCACCGGAAGCAGCCTTTCGCAGGTCTTGGAAGTCGTGCGCCAATCGGTCGATGACCAGCTTGAACTCAAACGCTTGCTGCAGACCCAAACCGCTCAGGCCAAGCTTTCCGCGCAGATCGTCACGATCATGCCTTTCTTGATCATCGGTGTGTTCTCGCTCATCTCCGAGGGATTTCTCGAGCCTTTCTTCACGAGCGCAGTGGGCATCATCTTGCTCGCTATCGCGATCGCGATGCAAGCAGGAGGGATCTTACTGGTACGTAAGATGCTCAAAGTGGAGGTGGCCTGATGCAAACCGCTCTCATCATCATCGGGATCACCAGCGCATCCCTTGCTGGTAGCGCCTTTGGATACTGGGGCTTCGAGCAGGTAGAGCAAAGAAAGCTGCGCGCATCCTATCTCTTGCAAGCAGGCGCTGCCGCAGAAAGACAGGCTCTCGGTTACCTGCACGTACGTGGTCTTGCACGCACGGTGATCGAAGTCGCAATGGCCTCGTCAGACGAACAAGGCGGATCGAAGCTCGTCCAAGCGCCGCTCTGGTATCTCAGATCGAACACCTTAGAGCGCCTTATGAAGAAAGCAGGGCTTGGAGGTGAACTGTCGATCGAAGGATGCGCACGTGCTCGCATGAAGCTTGCGCTCTCGCTTGCGATCGCTGGACTCGTATGCGGCATGCTCGCATCGGAGATGCTTGCGCTCATCGGCTGCCTGGTGGGATTCATAGTGGGCTATCGCGCACCCCAGATGGCGCTCGAGCAAGAGGTGGAAGAGCGCGCCAACGCCGTCGAACGCGAGCTTTCCCAGCTTGTCGAGGTGCTGGTATTAGGGCTGAAGAGCGGGCTCAGTTTCGACCGTTCGCTCGAACTGTATTGCCACTATTTCTCGTGCGGATTGAGCCATGCCTGCAAGCGTTTCCAGGCTCAATGGCATCACGGCTTCTTAACACGCGCAGAAGGTTTGCGTGCGCTTGCAGAAAGCTACGATTCTCCCCTCTTCGAGCGGGTCATTGAAAGCATCATCCGATCGCTACGCTTTGGCACCTCGATGGCAGAGACCTTGAGCAATGCCGGCATTGAGATTCGCGCAACGCGCAAGACCAAGCTCGAAGAGAAGGTGGCCAAGGCCCCGGTGAAGATGCTCATCCCGATCGGCACGCTCATCTTGCCCGCGATGCTCATCTTCATCTTGGGACCGATCATTCTCGAACTTATTGAAGGATTCTAAAGAACGACAAGAAAGGAACATCATGTTCAACACGATCAGCAACTGGGTAGAAGCAAAGCATCATGCGCTCGCAGCTCGAGCGATCGACGTGTGGGTCCAGAAGAAAGGACAAGGAACGACCGAATACGCCATCCTCGTGGGAGTCTTGGTGGTCATCGCGATCATTGCCATCACGCTCTTTCGCCCCAAGATCCAAGAGCTCTGGGATGCCATCTCGAGCGGGATCAATGGGCTCTAGGCCAGACTCTCCTTACGTGAGCTAAGCCATGGAATCCAACAGCAACAAGACCACCTGCAGCTACGCCCTTCCCGAAAACCACCAGGCCAGCACGCAAGCATGCGCACATGTCGGAACGGTCGAAGCGCGAAAAGCCACTTCACAGCACAGCGGATCGGGCCAAGCGAGCGTCGAATATGCGGTGGTGCTCGTTGGATTCCTCGCGCTCATCATCGCCCTCGGTACCCTTCACGCGTTTCTTGAGGATGGTGCGCTCATCGAGCACGCGCTGCAAAGCTCATCTCACGCGATCGAGCGCATCTGTTCAGGCACGACCAAAGATGTGATGTGCGTATGAGGCGCGCAAAGGGTGCATGTAAAAGGCCAGCACGCTCGCTCTTGTTCGCCAATGCGCGAAGCGAATCGCAGCACGCTACCAAAGCGCGCACGAAAGGACAGGCGACCGTCGAAGCAGCGCTTTTGATCCCTGCGCTCCTGATCAGCCTGCTCCTTCTGATCCAACCCGGCATCCTGCTCTACACGCGCATGGTAATGGAAGGAGCCGCTGCAGAAGGGTGCCGCGTGCTCGCCACCGCATCTTCGCTCGAGGAGAATACCGCAACCGTCGAAGACTTCGTCAAACGTCGTCTGGCCAGCGTGCCGCAGCAGGAGAACTTCCATGTTCATGA
Organism: uncultured Eggerthella sp.; assembly: GCA_900538545.1. Taxonomy (GTDB): domain Bacteria; phylum Actinomycetota; class Coriobacteriia; order Coriobacteriales; family Eggerthellaceae; genus Anaerotardibacter. Next base: position 12,424 of record UPYK01000008.1, read on the forward strand.
CCCAGCCTGTAGCTGGCGGATCGATCTTTCAGGCAACGAGGCGAGCGAAGAGGTTACGGTATCGATCTCGACCGAGGTGAAACCGCTACCCCTTTTCGATTTTGGCCTGGATGCATTGGGCGTGCTCAATAGCAACGGAAATTACGAGCTGAAGGTCTCGCACCATCTCACCACCAAGAGCACGTGGGTGCGCGAGAACACGATCAGCAACGAACCAGAACGATGGATTGAACGATGGAACGATTCTTGAACAACTTAGAAGATTCACTTGCCGAAGAACAAGGGTTCTCTACGGTGGGAGTCGCGCTGGCGCTCCTGCTGTCCTTCGCGCTCATCTTCAGCGCCGCACGCGTCTACGAGATCGAATCGGTATCGGGCGATATCCAAAACGTGGCTGATAGCGCTGCGCTTGCTGCTGAGAATGTGGTGGGGGAATATTGCGTCATCGCCACGATGTGCGATGCGGTCGTCTTGTCGCTCTCGCTCTCTTCTCTCTGCGCTCTGGGGCTTTCGGTTGCAGCCGCCTGCACGCCACCCACCGCCACCCTATCGCAAGCACTTCTCAAAAGCGCACAGAAGCTCAAGCAAGCACGAGATTCATTCTCGGAAAAGGCTACCTCGGTGCTCGAAGAGCTCAAACTCATGCTCCCGCTCGTAGCAGCTGCTAAAGCGGCGAACGTGATCGCAGAGAATGCCAATGCGCGCAACGGTGTTACCTATCGCGGTGTTGCCGTCCTCGTTCCTTGGCAAACTGAACCTCTCGAAGAGCACACCACCACCAAGACCGATGATGCCTTCTCAGCCGTCGATCAGAAACGGGACGAGCTTGAGCAACTTGGTGCTGAGGCAGAAGAAGCAGCACACGAGGCGAACCGCATCAAGGAAGAAGCATATCGCTACGATTGCGGCAGCGAGACCAACTATTGCATGTATGAACGCGCGAAGAATCTCGCACATTTGAGCGGGAGCGAAAATCCTTATTACAGCTCGTCTGAAACCTGGGATTTCGGTGTCGCGCTCGCACGTGCCCAAGCCTACTACCGCGCCCGCGTTGGTCAAGAGGCTCCAGCGAACGATTCCGTTGCCGAACAGGCGCGCTCAGCGCTCAGGAAACGCTTCTATCACTTTGCCACCATCGAACTGGCACGCGGGTACGTGAACAGCAGCGAAGAAGGCTTCGATGCGTTCCTCCCCATCCTGCCAAGGAACACCGAAGAGATGAGAGAGACCGAACTCTATAGTGAAGAGGTGTACCTGATAAACTTGGTAGAAACAGGCACGTCTGGTGGGGGCGCGACAGGGAGCAACATACAAAAAGATGGGATGTTCAAGCTGCACGCTTACGATACCTGCCCTGATCTGCTCCGCACCCACAGCAGACTCGGGTACGGATCGCTCAAGGATATCGAAGATGATCCGGTCCGTTTCCGCATCTGCCCCGAATGCCAGCTTTCCCCTCAGAGCATGGGAAGCGTAGCAGCGGCATCAACCTCCATCCCCAATGGATTCGAATACCACTACCGCAAAGTAGCTGAACTAGCTCGGGAGTATGCAGAGCAAAGAGAAGAACTCGACAAACGATCGAAGAAGCTCAAAGAAGAAGCCAACGGACTATTCGACTCGATCACAGAAGCCCTCGATGAAGCGAAAACAGCTCGCATCAAGATCGATCCACCGGGGAAATATGGCGCGATCGCCTTTGTGACGACCACTGACCCCGGGCACACGAATTTCCTCTCGGGCTTCGTTTCGGGATCGAGCAGCTTCTCGAAGCGTGCTGCCATTGCGGGTGCAACACTGCTTCCCGAATCGACCGAAAGCGGCAAAACGGCCATCAATAGTATCTTGGATGACTATGCTTCCACCAATGCGGGCGCACTGGTAGGAGCAGAGCGCATCGTGCTCGATCTATGGTCGGGGCTGCTCAAAGGCTATGGCGAAGGTCAAGACGCACTTTCGAACGGACTGAAGAGCGCTATCGATTCGCTACCGCTGGCAAGCGAGAGTGGACTTGGGCAATGGGCGGCTGACCTTTTCGAATCGAGCCTTTCAGCGCTCGGACTCGAACCGGTCGATCTTTCACCTCAAAAGGCAACGCTCATCAATACCGCTCACATCATGAACCAAGACGATTCGAATTTCTCGCTACGCTTGCTCTCCATCAAAGAAGAAGTCTTGAGTGCAGCCGATACCGATAGCCTCTTCACCGATGCGCTCAGTTCAGCTGAAAGCTCCATAACCGATGCGATCGGTTCAGCTGAATTCACCATCCAAGTTGCCACGATCAAGATCATAGAAGGCAAGGTGGAGATCCCGATCACCATCACGCTGCCTCAATCGATCAAGGATGCGGCAACAGGTGCTGTTCAAGAAGGATTCTCCGCACTCAAGAATGCCATAGAGAGCACGAGTGCATACCGGAGGTGGGAATAGATGGAACCGACCCTCAAGCAAAGCGGATCGCGCGGCCAGATGACGATAGAGTTCGCCCTCCTCTTCCCCGTCATGCTCATGATCGCCCTTATCGCCTGCAACAGCATCCTCTTCCTCTCAGAATGCGCGTCGTTCGACCGCATCTTCCGTGAGTCGGTATGCGTCTTCGCCCCTTCGCCCGCAAGCGAAGAGACCACCGGCCAGATCTGCGCGCACATCGAAGAGGCGCTCGCGCAGGTGAGCGAGCGCGACTATCTTTCGTGCAGCGTGTCCGCCAGCGAAGATCAGGGTGGTCTTACCACCTACACCGCAACGCTCGCATTCACACCCACCATCTTTGGTGCCTATCCGCTTCGTCGGGTGTTCGATGTCGAGCTTTCCCCTATCGAGCATCCGATCACTATGACCGTCGACAGCTATAAACCAGGAGTATTCGTATGACCAAACAAGCCCTTAGGAAAATACTCATCTGCGCTTTTGGCTTTGGACTGTGCTTATGCCTCATGCTAGCGATCAACCACGTTGCCTCTCCGGCTCTTGCCGATGGACCCGAGGTATCAGGATCAGCAGCGATCGCTTCAAACAGCTTATCGAAAGAGCAGGTCATTGAACTGGTGAACGGATTCGACGAAACGGACGGCTCTTGTGAAGAGCTCATGACCAACGGTTTTGACCTGTCCTTAGAGAGCAGCCTTCCCGATTCGTTCGAACAAGAATGCCTTGATGCGCATGCCTTTTCTGCGGTCTATTCATCGGGCGAAGTGATCGGTTGCGTCTTCGAAGGCTCACGCGACCATGCCCACGCGCATTGCGAAGAGGCGCTTGCCCATAAAGGGTGGCAGGCGCTTTCAGGGAATAACGACTATGCGAGCAATTTCTATAAAGCAACGGGGCGCTATCACCAGCTCGTTTTGCAATACTTCACCACCCAAGAACGAACGCTCGTGGTCATCACCATCACCGAACGCGAGCAGTCATAGTGCACGACCGTTCATACTGAAAAAGGAGTTCCCATGTCTTTGAATCCCTCGAAAAAGCTCTCTCGAACCTCTTGGCAAAAGACCGAAGTACCGCTCTTCCCTAAAGTGAGCGTTGCCAGCACCTTCGCGCAACGCGCGCGCGGCCTCTTAGGTACGCAACCAAAACCCGAGCTGCTCATGATAGCGCCCTGCCACAGCATCCACACCTTCGGCATGCGCTACCCCATCCATATCGCATTCTTCGATGAATGTGGGAACGTGATCGCTGCAGAAACATCCGTTCCACCTGGCACTAAACGCTCGTGCCCCCGTGCAGTTGGAGTATTAGAGATGCCCGCCCTCTATCCAGCTAGCCAATGGTTCATCTCGGGCGATAGCCTTCGCCTTGCGCCGCCCGACGCATACCACCGCACGTAAGCCTCTTCTAGCTTCAACACAAGTGCGATCGATGCGTTTTTGCCATCACTCCCGAGAACAGCCTGCAACCCATCTGCAAGAGCACGCGAACGAAAGAATATGGTTCCGAACAACCAACTCATCATCAAAGGAGAACATCTTCATGAAAGTAATTCACGGAAGCCTACCCCAAGACAACGATCCTGCCAACTTCAAGACCTGCCCCATTTGTGGGTCGGTCTGCTTCGCAGATATGGACACGTGTTTCGGCTGCCTTCATCACTTCACCGATGCGGACGCGACCAAGACCACGCCTATTCCGATCGTTCGGAACAATGAGCGCGTCATCGCTCCAACAAGCATCAGCACAGCGCAACCTGCCGCCGGCATGGAACACCCGCGCATGAAAGAACACGCTCGAATAAAGATCTCTCCAGCCGCCAAGAGCAGCGAACTTCAGACCGAATCGGCCGAGGGCAGAAATGGTGGCGGTGATGCGATAACGCATCGGGTCTGCACGGAGACTGCAGGCGGCGCGTTCGAGATCGCCCTCACGATCGAGGTGCGCCCTATCGTCTAAGATTAGGCCAAGAGAAGTCTAGTCGACAAAATCCTTGACCGCTGCTTCGATCGCACGCTTCGATCCTTCGATGACCTCGGTAAAGCGAATGGGCTTCTCATCGAGCTCAGCCAAGCCACGCGGAATGTGCGTCTTGTTCGTCTCACGCGCAATGAGTTCATTGAGTTCGCAACCGCTCAAGCTCGCGACCTCTTCGGGAAGTGCCTCTTCCGGGGCAAGGTCATGGAGCGCACGATAGACGTTATCGCCGAACTTCGCCCAATGAGCCGTCGATGCGATGACCACAGGATTCTCGCCACGCAAGTTATTGGCAACCTTCATCGCAACGGCGGTGTGCGGATCGATAAGGTAATCGTAGCGGTCGAACGTCTCCTTGATCGTACGCAAGCAGGTCTCGCTGTCAACGCTATCGGCCTTGAACTCGCTCTGAAGCTTTTCACGCGTCTCATCATCAACCGTGAAGGTCTTGTCTTCCTTGAGCTCGCGCATCCACTCGGCGATCAGATCGCTCTTGCGCCCAGACAACTCGAAGAGCTGACGCTCAACGTTGGATGAGACAAGGATGTCCATCGAAGGTGAAGGGGTGAGCACGAATGCACGATCCGCGATATCGTAGGTGCCGCTTGCGATGAAGTCGGTCAGAACTTTGTTCTCGTTACTCGCGCAGAACAGCATATCGATCGGCGTTCCCATCTGCTTTGCATACCAAGCAGCCAAGATGTTGCCGAAGTTACCGGTAGGCACGCATACATCGATCGGATCGCCCGCGTTCACCTTGCCCTCTTTCACGAGCTGAGCATAGGTTGAGATGTAGTACACCACCTGCGGAAGCAAGCGTCCCCAGTTGATCGAGTTCGCACTCGAAAGCGCCACCTTCTGCTCGTTCATGAGCGCTTCGTTGAACGCATCATCATCGAAAACGTTCTTCGCGCCCGTCTGGCAATCATCGAAGTTGCCTGACACTGCCCACACGTTCACGTTGGAGCCTTCTTGAGTGGCCATCTGCTTGTACTGGATATCGCTCACGCCCCCATCGGGATACATGACCGCGATCTGGATGCCGTCCTTGTCTTTGAAGCCCTCGAGCGCGGCCTTGCCCGTATCGCCCGATGTGGCAACAAGAATGAGGAACGTATGATCGATCACGCCTTCTTCACGGAGCTTTCGGGCGCTCTCACTGAAGAAATTCGGCAAGCACTGAAGCGCCATATCTTTGAAGGCGCTCGTAGGTCCATGCCAAAGCTCGAGCACGTGGGTCTTCTCATCGAGCGACGTGACCGGACAGATGTCTTCGGTATCGAAAGCAGCCCCGTAGGTTGCCTCCATCAAGCGCTCGATCGTCTCATCGTCAAGATCGGTATCGAATGCCTGGTAGACCTTCGCAGCGCGCTGCGCATACGGAAGATCAGCCAGCGCGATGATCTCGTCCAAGCCAAAGGAGGGAAGGTTCTGCGGAACGAACAAGCCGCCACCTTGCGCAAGGCCTTTGACCAGCGCCTCTGTGAATGAAAGTGGGGTTTTGACATTGCCGCGCGTATCAATATAACAATTGTGTTCCATCTGATATCCTCCATTGGGTGTAGATGCAGTAAATCAGTATACTATGCAATAACGACCAAGCGCCTCACTCTTCGTAGCTGTGATGCGAACTTCCCCGAAGACGGAGTGCGCTACCCTATTCACACCATTGGCAAGCAGAAAGAGAGCGCGATCGTGAGCACTGAAAAAGTCTCTATGTCACATGAAGACTACCTTGAAGCCATCGTCATGTTGGGCGGTACGCCTGAACATCCGGTACGCTCAGTAGATGTTGCCACGAAGCTCGGCGTTTCAAAAGCATCCGTTTCAAAGGCCATCTCGAGCCTCAAGGCTCAGGGGCTCCTCGATCAACCCTTCTATGGCGACATCACGCTCACTACCGAAGGCTATGAATACGGTTCGGCGGTGTTCAAGCGCCACGAGATGCTCACGAAATTCCTCGTGATCAAAGTAGGGCTCGACCCGAAGGTAGCCGAAAAAGAAGCCTGCCAGATGGAGCACGCAATTAGCGATGAGTCATTCGAAAAATGGCTCTCCTATTTCCAGCTTATCGGTCTTTAGGCCTGATCGTTCGCTGATTCCATCTTTTGGACCAGCTGCGCGATGCGCTCAGAGTATTCAGGGTGTTCGATACCCGCCTCTGACAGATCGACGATAGGGGCATCATTCCAGAGCGTTTCCAGGCGATAGTACTCGCGTGCTTCAGGTTGGAATACATCAATGACGAAGTTGCCGTAATCGAGCAGCTCCCAGGTATGATCCTTCGTTTCCTCACGCGAAAACGGCTTCACGCCGCATTCGATGCGCAACGCATCTTCCATCGCTTCCAGGATCGCACCGACATGAGGGGTATTGCGCGCCGTGGCGATGACGAAATACTCCGTTACATCCACCAGCTGCCCCACCTCAAGCACCATGATATCGGTCGCCTTATGCTCATCAGCTGCCTTCGCTGCGATAAGGGCACATTCGCGTGCTGAGAACTTTTCGCTCATCAATGCTCCTATTCGTTGTCGCGCTGACGCTCAGCGCAGTAGAAATTCCAAACTTCGACCGCATCGATGTTGAGCGGTCGGGATGAACGCAGAAGATACATGAATCCTTCGCGCTCGACAGCGCAGAAGAGATCCTCGAGGCTCATCTTGCCGATCTTATCGTAGAGATCGCGATAGACCTGCACATCGTTTCCGGGCTCGAGCTTATCCGCGCAGAATACGATCATGTCGAGTGCGCTCATGCGGATACTGCCGACCGTATGGCGCTCGATCGCCTGGAATACCTCTTCGCCAAACTCAGGGAATTCATCGGCCAGCACCGCGGCTGCAGTAGGACCATGAAGCAATTGCGGCATATTGATCTGGGTCGGTCCGTCGATATCGAGCCCGTAAGTAGCGATGCGATCACGCAAACGCTTCGGCGAGAGCGCCTTATCCCAATCATGCAGAAGCCCCGCCATGCGCGCGATACGCGGATCGACATCGTAGGCCTGCGCCATCTTCTCGGCGGTCTCGGCCACCATAACGCTATGAACATAGCGCGAAGGCTTGACCCTACGGCGAAGCAATGCCTTCATGCGCTTGTAGTTCGCATTGCTGAAAGGCTTCTCAACCGAAAGGATGATGCCCTTATCGGTAGGCGCATAGGCGAATTCAGAAAGCGCCTCAGGATCGCGCGCGCTCGCGCACTTGAAGGTGTGAGAGGAAAGATAATCCTTGATCTCCTTCTTCGTGGCATCTTCAACGACCACTTCATCCTTGGGCGGCGTTGCATACCCCAATTGCGCCTGCCGCTCAGCCTGCACACGAGGAATAGGCTCGGTCGAATGCGGATCGTCTTCGGCATGGATAACGCTCAGATGCGAGCGCCCGTGGGGACGTTCGGGCAACGCATGGAGCGCAATCGGCTCATCGTTCGCTTCTGAAACGTATTCGCCAGAATCTTCATGATAAGCAGGCAGCATGTCTTCGCGCGCATGACGCGCACGAAGCAGCTCATTAGCATCATCATCGAAGTCTTCGACATCCGAAGAGCTCAGAGAAACAAGTTCAAAAGAAGCCATGCATCAATCTCCATAAAGTCCAACAGATTCAATATACTCTAAAACTGCTGGCGGGATAAGATAGCGCACCGATCGGTTACCGAGAATACGCTTGCGAATATCGCTCGAAGAGAGCTCGAAGAGCGGCGCCTCGACGAAGAGCGTGCGAAAACCAGTGCCAGCGAGCTTTTTCGCGATCTGCGGACTCTGCAAACTCGCGCTACGCGGACGATTGAGCCCAACGAAGCTCGCCAGGCGAGCAAGACGCGGCGCATCACGCCATTGCGGTAGCGTCAGGATCGCATCGGCTCCAGCGATGAAGTAGAGTTCGACGTTCTCGGGATAGTGAGCACGCAATGCCTCGAGCGTATCGACCGTGTAGGTATCCCCCGCGCGATCGACCTCGAGCGTGCTCACGTCGAAGGCGGGGTTGTCCTCGATAGCGGCACGGCACATCGCCACGCGGTGGTGCGCATCGCTCACTTCGATATGCTTCTTGAACACCGGATTTCCCGCCGGCATGAAGATGACCCCGTCCAGCTCAAGCGCATCGCGCGCCTGTTCAGCGCAGACCAGATGCCCCATGTGAATAGGATCGAACGTACCTCCCATGATACCGAGACGATACGTCCTGGCAGGATCTTCTTGTCCGAGCGTATCGAAGCGATCGCAGATAACGCTCATTACGCGCGCACCTGACCTTCACCTTCAATGATGTATTTGTAGGTGGTGAGTGCTTCGAGCGCGAACGGCCCGCGCACGTGGAGCTTCTGGGTAGAGATGCCGATCTCGGCCCCTAAGCCGAACTCGCCACCATCGGTGAAACGAGTGGAGGCGTTGATATACACTGCCGCCGCATCAACGCGACGCGCGAACGTGTGCGCAACCGTTTCGTCTTCGGCGAGGATCGCTTCAGAGTGCTTGGTGCCGAAACGATTGATGTGAGCGATCGCCTCTTCAAGGCCTTCGACGCACTTAATGCTGATCTCGTAGTCGAGGTATTCGGTCCCCCAGTCCTCTTCGGTCGCTGCCTCGACCGGGATATCGAGCTCAGCTGCCACTTCGCCTACCACCTCATCACCATGGATGCGCACTTTCGCCGCTGCAAGCTGACGCAACAGCTCGGGCAAGCACGCACGCGCGATGCTGTGATCGACCAGCACCGACTCACAGGCATTGCACACACCCACACGCTGGGTCTTCGCATTCAGCACGATCGGATACGCCTTGGCAAGATCGGCAGATTCATGGATGTAGATATGGCAATTCCCTGTGCCCGTTTCGATGACCGGAATGAGCGAATGCTCCACGCAGTGCCGAATGAGCCCTGCCCCACCGCGCGGAATGAGCACATCGACCAGATCGCGCAATAAGAAGAGCTCATCGGTGACGCTGCGATCGGTCGAGTCGATGACCACGACGCAGTCCTTCGGCAGCCCTACCTGCGTGAGCGCCCCTTGCAACACTTCGCCAAGCGCAACCGCCGAGTGGATCGCGAGCGACCCACTGCGCAGCACACAGGCATTGCCCGACTTCACGCAGATGCCTGCAGCATCGACCGTCACGTTCGGGCGCGCTTCATAGACCATGGCCACCACGCCAAGCGGAACGCTCACGCGCGTAAGCTTCAGGTCGTTATAGAGCGTACGCTCTTCGAGCACGGCTCCGGTAGGATCAGGAAGCGCCGCAAGCGACTCGAGCGAAGCCGCCATCGCCTCCACGCGCGCATCGTCGAGCATGAGGCGGTCGAGAAGACCCTCCTTCGTGCCCGCTTCGCGCGCCGCGTTCATGTCGCGCTCGTTCGCCTCCAAGATGAACGCACGCTCGGCGCGCAGTGCTGCTGCCATCGCGAAGAGCGCTTCGTTGCGCACCTCTTCGCTCGCAACACCAAGCACCTCCGAAGCGCGTTTCGCTGCCTCTGCTGCCGTTCTTGCAATTCCACTCATATCTTCGCCTTACTCGAAAACTACCAATTCATCACGGTGCACGACCGGACGCTGCGCTAGGTCGCGCAGAAGCTCATTGCCTTTGATCTCTCGCTGGCTCCGCCCACACGCAAGGGTGATCTCGGAAGACGACGCCCCTGCTTTTCCGCGCGCGATGATATGCCCGCTCGTGTTCACGATATCGACGATGTCCTCGCGTGCGAAGCTTCCTTCAACACCGCATACACCTACTGCCAGAAGCGACGAACCACGCGAAACGAGCGCTTCGGCCGCCCCTTCGTCCACGATAATCGATCCTTTGGCCGTATCACCCAGTGCGATCCAGAGCTTCTTCGGCGTGATATCGTGAACCGTGCCACGCGGAGAGAAACGTGTCCCGAGCGACTGCCCCTCGGCAAGTTGGATGAGGAAATCGCTGTTGTGACCTTGGCAGATGACCATATCGATACCAGCTGCCATGAGCACGCGCGCCGCACGGATCTTCGTGATCATGCCGCCCGAACCGACCGTCGAGCTCGATCCAGAAGCAAGCGCCATGATATCAGGCGTGATCGAGGAGACTTCAGGAATGAGCGTAGCGGTGGCATCTTCGAAAGGATTCGCCGTGAAGAGCCCTTCGATATCGGAGAAGATCACGCAGAGCTGGGCCTTCACCAAACAAGCGACCAGCGCGGCAAGGGTATCGTTATCGCCAAAGCGCAGCTGATCGACAGAAACCGTATCGTTTTCGTTGATGAGCGGCACCACCTCTAAGTCGAGCAAACGCTCGAGGGTGTCGCGCACGTGCAAGTACTGCTCGCGATCGGCAGTGACCTGCCGCGTGATGAGCACGAGCGAAGTGAGCATATCGTGCGCTTTGAAGGCACGCGCATAGCTGCTCACGAGGATATTGGTGCCCACCGAAGCCGCCGCCTGAAGCGAAGGGGTATCGCTCGGGCGCGTAGAGATGCCAAGCGCCTCGAGCCCGCAGGCAACCGCACCGCTCGTCACGATGATCGGGCTCCATCCGCGCTGCCGCAGCCCGCTGATCTGGGAGGCGAGCGTGGCAAGATAAGCAGTATCGAGCTTGCCCTCGTCCGTAACGAGCGTAGAGGAGCCGATCTTCACGACCATGATCTTCTTCTGCTCTAGGCTCATGTCTGTCCTCTCCTCTTCCCCGTTCGGCACTCCCGCGTGCAGAGCGGCTACCTCACGCAACCGCCGCGCGCCTGTTCACGCTTACAACTACCTATAGATCCAGCCCGCGATAGACATCTTCATGCATGCGCGCAGATTCGAACTCGAAGTCATATCCAAGGATACGAATCTCATCCCCATCACGCGCACCCGCTTTCTCAAGTGCCTCATCAAGACCAAGACGCTTGAAACGATGCTGCAAGAACGCGATCGCTTCGTCGTTTTCCCAGTCAGTCTGGATGACCATGCGCTCGATCTGCTTGCCGCTCACGCGGAACACCCCTTCGGAGAGCTGCGTGATCTCGTAGCGCGCACGGCGCTCCTGACGCTTGTGCTCCCACACCTGGTCGAAATGCTCTTGCGCGTCATATTCAGCACGTGCTTCTTCGCGCAGCTGCTGAACCTTCCCGCCGGTCGCCGCCATGAGCGCTTCGATACCCGCCTGGGTAACGGTGCTCGTGCAGAACAAGCGCGGATCAAGGGGACTTACGGCAAACTCATCGCCACCGGCACGCGCGATCGAATCGCGGCGTACCACTTCCGCCAAACGCTTGGCCGCCTCCTGCGCGCCAGGCATATCGATCTTGTTGCCCACCACGATGCACGGGCGTTCGGCCAGCTCAGGCGCATACAGTTCGAGCTCACGTTTGATGATCTCGTAATCTTCGACGGGGTCGCGACCTTCATAGCCACCGGTCAAGTCGACCACGTGCAAGATGATCGCGCTGCGCTCGATGTGGCGCAAGAACTCATGCCCAAGCCCTTTACCTGCATGCGCACCTTCGATCAGTCCTGGAACATCAGCCACCACGTAGCTATAATCCTGCACCTTCACCACGCCCAAGTTCGGAACGAGCGTAGTGAAGGGATAGTCAGCGATCTTAGGTTTAGCCGCCGACATGCGCGCGATGAGCGAGGACTTGCCCGCAGAAGGCATGCCCACGAGCGCAGCATCGGCCATGAGCTTCATCTCGAGCTCGATCCAGCCCTCTTCGGCAGGAACACCCAGTTCAGCGAAGGCAGGAGCGCGACGCGTGGGCGTGACGAAATGCGTATTGCCGCGACCACCCGGACCGCCTTCTGCCACTACGATCTCTTCGCCATCGTGAGTGAGATCGGCTAAGAGCTCACCCACCTCTTTCGTTTCCTCGAAATACTCGCGCACCACGGTTCCCACCGGCACCTTTAACACCAGATCTTCGCCATTGGCGCCGTGCATCTTCGAACCCTTGCCGTGCGTACCGCGCGTAGCCTTGAAATGATGCTTGAAACGATAGTCGATGAGCGTGGAAACGCCCGCATCAGCACGCACGATCACGTTTCCACCACGCCCGCCATCGCCGCCATCGGGGCCACCCTTCGGCACGTGAGCTTCGCGGCGAAACGACATGCAGCCAGCACCGCCATCTCCTGCTTTCACATGTATGCGAACTTTATCGATAAACATAGCGTCCATTCTAAACGAAAAGCCCCCTGCAAAGGCAGAGGGCTTCGACTTCGTTGCTCTAATAGGCTCAAGTTATGCCTGCGGGCGAACATGAACCTTGCGGCGAACACCTTTCGTGTATTCGACAACGCCCTCGCACAGTGCGAACAACGTATCGTCCTTACCACGACCAACGTTCTCGCCCGGATGAATACGGGTGCCACGCTGACGAACGAGGATCACGCCAGGGCCGACCTGCTCACCAGCGAAACGCTTGCAACCAAGACGCTTCGACTGAGAATCACGACCATTACGGATGGAACCTTGACCTTTCTTGTGTGCCATTCTATTCCCTCCTTCTTATTTCTTCGCTTTAGCAGAACCGACCGACACGATCTTCACGCGCGTGAGATTCTGACGATGACCACGGGTGCGCTTGTAGTTCTTGCGCTTCTTAAACTTGAAGATGATCTGCTTTTCGCCCTTGAACTGCTCGACGACCTCAGCCTCTACCTTGGTCTTCGCAGCTTTAGCGGGATCGGCAACAACTTTGTCGCCATCGACAACAGCGATAGCCGTAAGGGGAACCTTCGCGCCCACTTCAGCATCGAGCTTTTCGATATTGAGATAGTCTCCAGCGGCAACCTTGTACTGCTTACCACCGGTCTTTACGATTGCGTACATGCATACTCCTATAAATGTGTCAAAACGCAAGCCGTTATCTTATCAGCCTGGCAAGGCCGCGTCAATAAAACGCATGCGCATCTACCTTTAAAAGTATTCGTTTCCCGCTTAAGCGATCATGCGTGTTCGAGGGAAAAGACCACTCACGATCAAGCAGGTTGCGACGTTTCCCTGAAGCGAACCCCATCGAAAAAGTTCCAACAGCTACGATGAGTTTCACACCATGAAAAACAGCCTGTCTATTTTATAGCCATATGCACCTTTTGGGGAGAAATTTTTTCTCGGCGGTGCGAAAATAGCGCGTTAGTGCGCTTCCGCCCAATTCTTTCCCCACGAAACATCAACGATGAGCGGCACTGAAAGCTCCACGACCGATTCCATGATGCGCGAGGCGAGCGCGCTCACCTCTTCGACCTCATCGGCTGGAACCGAGAAGTCAAGTTCGTCGTGCACCTGCAGGATGAGCTTGGACTTCGCACCAGACTTCACCAATTCATCCTGCACCTGACGCATCGCGATCTTGATGATATCAGCGGCCGTGCCTTGCATGGGGTGATTCATAGCGGTGCGCTCGCCGAACCCACGCTGCGCCACGTTACGCGCCTTGAGCTCAGGGATGTAGCGCCTGCGCCCAAACAGCGTTTCCGCATAACCATTCGTCTTGGCTTCTTCCACGACCCGATCGAGATAGGCGCGCACCCCGGTGTATGCGGCGAAATAGCGATCGATCATGTCCTTCGCATCGCCGAAGGGAATATCGAGCGATTGTGAAAGCCCATAGGCTTGTTGACCGTACACGATGCCGAAGTTGACCGCCTTCGCCCGGCTGCGGAGAAGCGGTGTGACCTCTTCGAGCGGCACGTCGAACACCCTGCTTGCCGTCTTCGCATGAAAATCTTCACCCGAAAGGAACGCATCGATAAGATGTTCGTCGCCGGAGAGGTGCGCGAGCAGCCTCAGTTCGATCTGCGAATAGTCAGCCGATAAGAAGACCTCGCCTTCTTCGAGCGGAACGAAGCATTCGCGGATCTGGCGACCGAAATCAGTGCGTACCGGAATGTTCTGCAGGTTTGGATCGGACGACGAAAGACGCCCGGTGGTGGTGACCATCTCATTGAACGACGTATGGATACGCCCATCCTTTGCACGCATGCGCGGCAACGCATCGATGTAGGTCGATTTCACCTTGGCGTATTCACGGTAATGGAGCACGAGTTCAGGCAGCTCATGCACCTTTGAAAGCTCCTTGAGCACGGTGGCATTGGTCGAGTATCCGCGCTGGTTCTTCTTGATCGGAGTGAGCCCGAGCACCTCGAAGAGGATATGGGAGAGCTGCTTGGGAGAGTCGATGTTGAAATCCTCGCCTGCAAGCTCGATGATCTGCTCCTGCAGCGTATCGAGCTCTTCTTGAGTGGCGAGCGCGATGCGATCGAGCGTTGCTTTGTCGATGGCCGCGCCGGTACGCTCCATGCAGGCGAGCACACCTACCAGCGGATAGTCGATATCGGTATAGACCGAAGCCACCCCGTCTTCGTCGAGACGGCTGCGCATGATCTCGGAGAGACGCTCCACTGCGGCAGCCTTGAGGGCAAGCTCATCGGCGAGCGCTTCGACATCAGGCAAGAACGATCCGCAATGGATCTCGACGAGCTTTTGGATGTCGAATCCCCCATTCATGGAGTTCACCACGTACGAAGCGAGCGCCACGTCGAAGCAATCCATCGCCAGGACCTCTTCAACGCTCACCAGCGCAGCATCAGACGAATCGTGAGGGAACACCTGCTCGACCAGCTTCTTCGCATCGAAGGTGATAAAGCGCCCTTCCTTGATCAAGCGAGCGAGCACCGCCTTGGCTTCATCGCCCGTGAAGTAGAGCGTCTCGGTTTCGGTGCGCAGGGCCATATGGATCTCACTGCCGAAGAGCGAACCTTGCTTGTCGCTATCGACCAGCACCACCGGCATGCTCGCGTCCGATGCGATGAGCTCCTCGAAGCTCGCCTGCGCATCCGCTCCCTCAACGAGCGGATGAGCCTCGAACGTCTCCGCGCCTGCTGGCGCCGAGGCGCTACCGAGCAGGTCGAGCACCTTGGTCAAGTGCGCCATGAAGCGCACGCTCGTGAACGCTTCCGTTACCTTCGCCGCATCGAAATCGGGAAAGGAAAGGTCTTCGAGATCGATCTCTATCGGCACATCACGCACGATCGTGGCAACTTCGCGCGAAAGGAAGGCGTCTTCTTTATGGTTCGTGAGATTCTCAAGCTGCTTTCCCTTGAAAGCATCGAGATGCGCATAGATACCCTCGAGATCGTCGAATTCCTGCAGCATGGCCGCAGCCTTCTTGTCGCCGATACCGGGAACGCCCGGGATATTGTCCGCCTTATCACCCTTCAAGCCTAAGAAATCCGTGAACTGACTCGGGGTAACGCCATAGCGCTCCTCCACCTCAGCTGGACCGTAGATGACCACATCGGTGATGCCCTTCTTCGTGGTTACGATGCGCGTAAGATCGCTCGCCAGCTGATAAGCGTCCTTATCGCCGGTCACGAGCAGCGAGTTGTAGCCGAGCTTCTCGTTCTGAGCTGAGAGGGTGCCCAAGATATCGTCACCTTCCCAGCCAGGAAGCGCGACCACCGGGATGTTGAGTGCAGCGAGCAGATCTTCGATGAGCGGAAACTGCACGCGCAAGTTATCGTCCATGGGCGGACGCTGCGCTTTGTACTGCTCGAGCGCCTCCATGCGAAAGGCCGGCTTTCCTTTATCGAAAGCGCACACGATCGCATCGGGATGCTGCTCTTCGATGAACTTGATGAGCATCGCCAAGAAGCCGAAAGCGGCATTGGTGGGCGTACCATCAGGCGCTTGCATAGCAGGAGGCACCGCATGAAACGCGCGGTGCATAAGGGAATTTCCATCGATGATGGCAATGGTCTTAGACATGATCAGGCACTCCAAAGATATCCGACACCACGAACGGTCTCAAGGCGTTGCGCCAGGTCTGGCCCCAGCTTTGCACGCACGCGTCGCACGTGCACATCCACCGTGCGCGAACCGCCGAAGTAATCGAAGCCCCACACGCGCCGCAAGAGCGCATCACGCGAATACGTGCGCCCCGGGTGCGTGACAAGAAATGCGAGCAGCGCATATTCGAGATAGGTGAAGTCGACCGGCTCGCCTGCCACGGTCACCTGGTAGGTAGCTAGATTGATGGTCATGGTATCGATCGAGATGAAATCGCTCGTGGAAGTTTCATTACCCGGCCAGAGCAGCTGGCGGATGCGCAACGCGCACTCATCCGCGCTCGCTCCTTGCACTACGAAATCGCTATTCAAGCGCACCGGCAGACGCAGCCCCTGCAGCATGTCCTCCTTCACGATGATGAGGATCGACCCACCGCCATCTTGGACCATCACGTCTTCCACCATCGCGATGGATTGGGTAGCATCGCCTGAAGCTTCGAAGATGATCAGATCGCTGTTGGGGTGTTCGTGCAGAAGCTTCTTGAACTGCAGGGACGAACCCGCAACCACATCCGCATCCATGCCGGAGAGCACGGCTTGGAACTTATGCGCGTTATCGAGGCTATCGGCCACGAATATGACACTTTTTCTCTGCATCCGTGCCTCCTACAGAACACCGAGGTAATGGTCGAGTTCCCATGCGGAAACGCTCTTCTGATATTCATTCCATTCCGCACGCTTCGCCTCGACCAGATAGGAATGGATATGTTCGCCCAATACCTCGCGCATGAGATCCGAGGAAGCGAATAGCTCCACGGCATCGCCAAGCGTATCAGGAAGCGTACGAATACCGCGCTCGTTGAGCTCGTGGCGCGTACAGGTGAACAGCGTGGGATCTTCCGTGGGAGGCTCGAGCGGCAGCTCATCCTGAATGCCCTTAAGGCCCGCAGCGAGCGTGACCGCAAACGCAAGATAGGGGTTGCACGAAGGGTCAGGGTTACGCAACTCGACGCGACACGCCTCTTCCTTATGCGGCTTGTAGCCAGGGATGCGCACGAGCGTGCAGCGATTCGAACGTGCCCAGGTGATCTGGATGGGCGCTTCCCCACCCGGCACGAGACGCTTGTAAGAGTTCACCGTTGGATTCGTGATGAGCGCGAATTCGGGTGCGTACTTCAAAAGCCCTGCGATGTAGTGCTTCGCGATCTTCGAGAGGTTATAGCCATCGGGGTCGTTCTCGTCGAAGAAGACGTTGTTACCGTTCTCGTCGAACAGGCTCTGGTGAATATGCATGCCCGAACCAGGCTGGTCAGCCATGGGCTTCGGCATGAACGAGGCATAGTGACCATACTTCATGGCGATCTCTTTGACCGTTAACTTGTAGGTCATCACGTTATCGGCCATGGTGAACGCATCGGCGAAACGCAGATCGATCTCTTGCTGCGAGGGGCCGTTCTCATGGTGCGAGTACTCGACCGGAATGCCCAGCTTCTCGAGCGTGAGGATGGTATCGCGCCTCAGATCGCTCGCGTTGTCGAGTGAGGTAAGATCGAAGTAGCCGCCGGTGTCGAGCACCTCCAGCCCTTCGCGGTCCTTGAAATAGTAGTACTCGATCTCGGGGCCCACGTTCATCATATAGCCGAGCTGCTCTGCGCGCGCCACCACTTTGGCAAGTACCGCGCGGGAATCGCCATCGTAGATGCGGCCTTCGGGAGTGCGGATCGAACAGAACATACGCGCGACCGCGTTCTCAGCAGGACGCCAGGGCAGGATCTGGAAGGTGGTCGCATCGGGGAATGCGAGCATATCGGATTCATAGTTCAGCGAAAAGCCTTGCACGCAGCTTGCATCGAAGCCCATGCCCTCTTCAAAAGCGTTTTCGAGCTCGCTCGGAATAACAGCGAACGACTTCATGTTGCCGAGCACATCGCAGAACCAGAAGCGCACGAAATGAACGTCCCTGCTCTTGATGGTCTTCAGTACGAAATCTTGATCAGGGCTCATTGCCATGCTTGGTCTTCCTTCCCGTAGAATGCATGCACTAGTTGCTCACTTCATTATACGGGCTTCGTCCAAGCAAGTGGTTACCGATTTGTTTCAGGCACTGCAAGCGATGCTTGAGGGTGGAGATGAAACCAGAATTCGCAACCTGAGGCGTATCGGTGCTTCAGATTAGCGCGAAGGACGAACGAGCAGCCTAAGGCGCTGTGAGCGATACTTAAGGGTGGAGATGAAACCAGAATTCGCAACCTGAGGTGTATCGGTGCTTCAGATTAGCTTGAAGGATGAGCAAGCAACCTATGGCACTGTAATTGAAGTACTGAAGCATTATGACCTGAGGCGTCTCAGTGCTTCAGATTGGCGTGAAGGGCGAACGAGCAGCCTTAGCTGCGCTGTGAGTGAGCCCTGAACGTTAAGATGAAGTACTGAGACGCCTCAGTGTTCCATTTTGCGGGCTGCGAAGTTGCAAGCACTTTGCACGATCTGCACGATCACGATAAGGATGATAACGGTAGCGATCATGACATCGTCCTGGTAGCGCTGATAGCCGTAACGGATCGCGATATCGCCCAAACCGCCAGCACCGACGCAGCCTGCCATCGCAGAGTATCCCAGGATGGTGATGAATACGATCGCGAAACCACGAACGAGCGAAGGCAACGCCTCACGCAAGAATACCTTGTAGACGATCTGCCAGGTGTTCGCACCGAAGCTCTGCGCGGCCTCCACCAGACCGCCATCGACCTCTTCGATCGACTGCTCGACCATGCGCGCGATGAAGGGAGCCGCAGAGATGACGAGCGGCACGATCGCGCCAGGAACGCCAAGCGATGTGCCCACGATAAAACGCGTGAACGGAATGAGCGCCACGAGCAAGATGATGAACGGGATCGAACGCCCGATGTTGATGATCCAGCCGAGCACCATGTTGAAGATGCGATGCGGCATGAGCCCTTTCGGACTTGTGAGCACGCACAGCACGCCCAGCGGAATGCCGATCACATAGGCGAAGAAGGTCGAAACGATGGTCATGAGCAGGGTATCCCAGGTGCCCTGCGCAAGGAGCATGCCGTAGTTATCGAAGAAGGTTGCAAGGAAATCCATCGCCTAGCACTCCTTTCCCAAAAGCTGACGCGAGGCATCGCTTTGCGGATTCTCGAAGATATCCTGCGTGCGACCCATCTCAACGATGCGTCCATCATCGATGACCGCAACCGTGTCGCAGATCTGCTCCGCCACGAGCAGCGAATGGGTGATGAGCACGAGCGTAACGCCGAGTTCTTCGTTGATATCTTTGAGCAACCGAAGGATCGACTGCGTGGTCATGGTGTCAAGAGCACTCGTAGCTTCATCACAGAGCATGATCGATGGACGATTGATGAGCGCACGCGCGATAGCCACGCGCTGCTGCTGTCCACCAGAAAGCTGCGAAGGATACTTGTTCGCCTTATCGGCAAGACCTACCAACTCCAGCAATTCGAGCGCACGCTCGCGCGCTTCATCCTTGTTGTAACCCTTATGCAGTTCGAGCGGGAAGGTAACGTTGCGCAGCACCGTTCGCTGCTGGAAGAGCGAGAAATTCTGGAAGATCATGCCCACGTTCGCACGAAATTCGAGCAGCGCTTTGCCCGTGAGGTTCGTCACGTCCACCCCATCGATGATGATCTCGCCCGAAGTAGGACGCTCGAGCAGGTTGATGCAGCGCACCAAGGTCGATTTTCCCGCGCCGGATTGGCCGATGATACCGAAGATAGAGCCATCTTCGATCGTGAGATTGATATCCTTCAGAGCGTGATGCGCTTCATCGTGCTTCTCGCTCGTATAGGTTTTATAGAGATGTTCGATCTGAATCATGTATACCCTGCGATCGTGTTGTTCCATGGAGCGCCACGCCGCAAAAGCGACAAGCGCAAGTTCTAACTATAGAACAACCCGTGTGCACGCGCCGCGAAAATTGTACGGGAATCGCACGATCAGCTATATCTTAACGATATAGCTGGTAATAACCATCACCTGGAGCAAGCAGCGAACTGGAGAAGGGATCGCCCTCAACGAACGCACGCGGCCATTTGAAGTGCAGATAAGCGCGCTCCTGCTCAAGGCGGATGCGACGCGCATCGGAAAGATGGTCATCCTTGATCTTGTTCTTGAAGTGATAGAGCTCGACCTCGGGATCGAACACGACGAAATAGCCCGCCTTGATGACGCGCAAGCAAAAATCGGTGTCACCGAAATCAAGCTTGAAGCGATCGTCATAGCCACCTACTTCATCAAGCACGCTCCGGCGGATGAACTGGCATGCGCTCGAAACGGCAGAAACATCGTTCGTGCAGGCGAGACGCTTCAGATAGCCAGGCGCCGTACGGGGCAGATCGGTACCGATGGTCGTTGCACCACGCGCCGAACCCACCGTGATCCCTGCCTCTGAAACCGTGTCGTCGGAAAGCAGGAGCTTGGCACCCACCACACCCACTTCAGAACGTGTGCACATGCCGATCCAACGTTCGAGCGCGCCTTCGGTCTCGAATTCGACCGCCCCATCGAGCAGCAGCACATAGTCGCTCTCGTGCGCCTCGAGCGCTTGCGCGATGCAAGCAGCATAGCCGCTTCGTTCGGTGATGCGAATGAGATCGACCTCTTCGTGCTTGCCTTGAATGCGCCCATAGGTCGAGAACGTCTCGAGCGAAGTGCTCGCATTGTCAACGATGCACACCTGCAGGTTATCGTAGGGGCTCTTCTCGAACAGGCTCTCGATGCATGATTCCAAAAGATAGGGCTGTTCACGATTGACCACGATGACCAGAACAGAAGGAAGCTCAGCGGGCAGCGCATAATTCAAACGGTAGAGCTCTTCGTGAATATCGGAAAGAACGGTTGCTTCGATACCACGGCGCTTCAGGTGGTTCGCTACCGCGCGACGTCCGCCACGGAAGTCTTCTTCATGCGCCTCGATGCGCGCCTGGTTCTCACCTGCCGCTTCGCGCGGCGCACGCGCCACATGGTAGAGGATCTGGTCGATACGCTCGATGCTCCCCGTCGTCTCGATCGCCTTGAACAGCAGGTCGTAGACGAGCGCTTCGCGTACGAACCCCGCCGATTCCTGCAGCTGATCGAGCAATTCCCGCTCGAAGAAGATGAGCGGTCCTGCATAGTTATGGGACAGGAGCAGATCGGGCGAATAGAGCGGCTTGCAGGCAAGTTCGCACAGCATGCCATTCGCATCGAGCACGTCGTGATGCGCATAGAGAACACGCGCAGGAGCCTCATCTTCGAGAACGCGACGCTCGTTGATGCGACGCACCACCTCGAAGAGCGCTTCGGGAGCGAGCATGATATCAGGCTCGAGCAGCGCGCAATACGAGCCCTTCGCCTCGGCAAGCCCCGCGGCGAACATCTCGTCGGCGCCAAGCGCCTCATCGACCTTCACGCGCGTGAGCGCGCAGGCTCCCCCCTGTTCAAGCCCGAGCGCGGCGAATTCGGCATCGCCATAGTAGCGATCGACCACGATGGCCTCGAACACATTGTAGGTCTGAGCAGCGAGCGCCGTCAGGCAGCGCGCGAGCAACTCCGCTTCCTTTTGCACAAGGGGGATGACCAGCGAAATGAGCGGCTCGTAGGTAAAGGTCGTTCGGCGCTGCTCTGCGAGATCGGCGAGCGTGGCGCTATGCAGCAGATACCACGCATCGTAAGCAGGATCGTGCGCCGCATCGACGGTTCGCTCGAAGAAGCGTGCCCGCAAAGGCTCGTAGCTCTCGTCGCAGAACATGGCGAACCCGCCCGGCACCACATCGAGCGCATCGCTGGCGAACACGCAGAAATCCTTATCGTCTCGCGGGACGCGCACGGAAAACCCAACGTTGATCCGATTCTCATCGCCAAAGCGGCGCGCAGGCTTGATCTCCTCGAAAAGCGGATAGACGGGCAGCTCTCGTTCCTTGCCATGTGCATCGAGGAAGCGGATCGCCACATCCGCGCCTTCGATCTGCGGAAGGTCGATGAGCATCTTCACTACGATCTCGTCCTTGTCATCGACCGCTGCGATGAAGGAGGTGTGCATGCGATCGGAATAGTATTCGCGCTCGATATCGAACATCTGCGCAATGAGCTCGTTCTTCACCACCGAATTGATGCGCGTGCGCCACGTGAGCATATTCGTCTCGATCGTAAGGTGCGCACGCCCGAGCGGCGCATCGGCACCGCGGTATTCGTTGAATTCGAGCATGATCTCGCGCTCATCGAAATGCGGCACGATGATCACGAAGTTCGCCGCCGACTGCCCATCGAGCGGATCGAAAGGAAGGAGATGCGCCGGGATCTCGGTGCCATCTTTCAGGTGCGCTTCAAGCGTGACGATCGAATCAGCCGAAAGGCGCTCGATAGCGATCTGCGCATAGATCTTGCCATCGCCTTGGCACATGGATTCAAGACGGACGTTCATCTTCAGTCTTTCCTCAGCGCGAAATAGGGGTTGTTCGGATCGAGATTGGGGTTATAGAAGCCATCGCCCTTAACGAAGTAATCGGGCCAGAGGTACTGGATGAGCGCCGCCTCGCGCGTACGCTTGATCAAGAAGGCCTGCGAATAGTTGCGCATACGATTGACCGAGCGCGAATGCGTAAGCTTCACATACGGCGTATAGACCGTATAGAATCCCAGCTCACGCGCCTTCAAGCAAAAATCGACATCGGAATAAGCAAGCGAGAAGTCTTCCGTGAAGCCACCCACCTGGTCGAAGACTTCCTTCGAGATGAACATGCACTCACCTGCCACTGCAGAGACATTGCGCGAGACCGCACAACGGTCGAGATACCCATTCCAATCGGAGAGCATGTAGCGCGAGATGGGCGTGATGACATGTTCGCCTCCCACCACCAGACCGGCGTGTTCGATGGTGGCATCCAAATAGAGCTTCTGCGGACCCACGATCCCCACTTGTTCGTCTTGGAAATATCCGAGCATCGTCTGGAGCGCGTCAGGCGTGAGGATGCGCGTGTCGTCGGTGATGAAGAAATAATACGCGCTCGAAAGCTGCTCGACCGCAAAATTCGCCAGGCGCGCATGGTTGAAGACTCCGTCGTAGTGCAGCGTCCTGAAGGTCGAAAAACGTTCGCGCAAGCGCGCAAGGGTGTCCTTGACGTGAGCGTCGAGCTTCCCGACTTCGACCACCACGACTTCGAAATTGTCGTAGCTGATCTGCTGATAGAGGCTCGTTACGCAGCGTTCGATCACATCAGCATTGTTCACGGTGTTTAGAACGATCGAAACCTTCGGTGTTTCAGTGAGCACATGGCGAATGCGGTAGCAAAACGGAATATCCAGGCTCAGGACCTCGGCGCTTATCCCCACGCGCTTGCAGTGAGCCACGAGCGCCTTGCGACCCGCTTCCTGATCTTCGGGAGAATGCAACTGGTACTCGTACATCTCGGAAGCGAAGCGACGATGGCACAGCACGCGCGAGATATGACAAACGCGCTGCGCCTGTTCACAAGCGCGCAGATTCAGATCGTAAGCGAGCGCTCCTTCGAAGGCGGGGTCGAGCAGCCCGATGCGTTCGAGCAATTCAACGCCATAGATCACGAAGTTGCCCAAATAGTTGAACGAACGGAGCAGTTCGGGCGAATACGCGCTGCGCAAGATCGGATGCGAATGATATCCCTGCACGTTCACCGTATCGGAATCGCAGTAGATGAGCTCGCAGGTAGGGAACGCATTGATCGTGCGCACGCATTCGAAAAGCGCATTGGGTGCGAGCAGATCATGCGCGAAGAGCGAGCCGATGTAGCTGCCTTCCGCTGCGTAGAATGCGGCGTTGATCTTCTCGGGGCGCGAAAGCGCGGGATCCACATCCACGAGATACATGCGATCGTCCTGGAACACTTCAAGAAGTGAGGAAACGAACGAATCGTCGCCATCCAGATCGACGAAGATCAGTTCCCATTTGCTATAGCTTTGCGTACGGAACGCATTCATCACGTCGTGGATCTGGTGGTGTTGGGCATGATCGAGCACGCACACGATGCTGATGAGCGGCTCGACCTTGAAGCGAACGGAGACCTGCTCGAAGAGCGTTGGGAGGTCGGCGCGCTGATGGGTGCGATACCATTCGTCGTAAGCAGGATCGTTATAGGCAGTCCTCGTCTGTTCGGCGAATTCTTCGAGCAGCGCATGCGCGCCCTTTTCGCTCAGTACCTCAAACCCCGGCGCGATCGTACCGGCGGTATCGGTGGCACAAACGCACATTTCGCCAATTGCCTTAGGGAGTGAGATGGACAGCTCCAAGTTGCGACGCTCGAGGGAGCCGAAATCGGATGCATGGGTAACGCTGTCCTCGATCACGTTGAAGTATGGCTCGAACGGTCGGCCTTCGCCATCAAGGAAATCAAAGGCGATATCGCTCTCTTCGTGATAGGGCATATCGAGCGCCGCACTCACCAGAAGGCGATCGCCCATATCGAGCGCGCGCTTGAACGAGATCTGGATGCGGTCATGGATGAAGCGCTTGCTCAATTGCTCGAGCGCTTCGCTCTGGAACGCACCGCGGCGAATATCGAGACGATTGCGCCAGCGAAAGGCATCCATCTCAAGGCCGTTGACGCAAAACGATTGCGTCTTCCCCTCGGGCGTGATCGCGCGGAACTCGAGCACCCAGCGCTTCACATTGAGCCAGGGAAGCACCACCACGAAGAACCTCAGTGCAGGTGAATTCTTCGCGTGCGCGCTCGCAAGCAAATCATCGCGCACTGCAAGCGCGGTGTCGTAGAGCGCGAACTCCATGGCGAGCACGTCGTCTTCATCGACGAAAGGAAACACATCGCAGGGGATGCGCACGCCGTTTTCCGTTGAAGCTGAAAGCACCACGGGCAGGCCTTTATCGTAGTCGGTGATCTCGGAGAGGATGTAGGCTTTATCACCCGAACGACGCATGATCTTGAACGTGACGTTCATGCTCTCCCCTTCCTTCGCTCACCCTTGCGCACTGCTTGATTCTACTTTAGTGCTTTTGCATCAATGCTTCTCTAAGAAGATCTTTCGCGTGACAAAATTCCAAATAGCCACCAAAACTGTCACGATGACTTTCGCGATACGGTAGTCGATGAACCAAACGCTTACGAACAGCCACATGAAGAGGTCGTTCAGAATGAGCCCGATGATGGAGAGCACGACAAAGATGATGAATTCGCGATGCCGGGACATGTCGTCGCGCCGTTCGAACACGTAGCGCATCGATGCGACATAATTGAACACGACCGAAACCGTGAAGGAGATGGTGTTAGAGATAAGATAGGGGACGCCGAAGAACTCGGTGAGCGCCACCATGAGCCCGTAGTCGATCAGAAACGCGATCACGCCCACGATGCCGAACTTCATGAATTGCGCGATGAGCTTTTTCACACAAGGGCTTTCGGTGCAAGTCTCCGGAGATAAACAAAAACGGAATGCGTGAGTCTTACAAAACGATCCATTTCAATTCAGTTTGTGCGAAAACCCGCCCGAGCGTACTTCGTTACGCGAGGAAGAAGGGTTTGGAGCGCAAAATGAAAGAAATGGTGCCCCCAACGGGAATTGAACCCGTGTTTCCGCCTTGAAAGGGCGGCGTCCTGACCGCTAGACGATGGGGACGACTCCACTGCAAAACACAGCTTGGTTATTATCACAAAGCTTTCTTTATTTTGCAAGGGAAAATCGGCAACGGTTTTCGTATGCGAATCGCGCTCCTGTCGCAGGAGAATCAGCCCCTTCCCCCGAACGTTAAAGTACAGCACCAAGTTTGCACCGTAGAGTAGACAGCGTAGTCTTTTATTTCAGTTTCGCAGGAACGAGAGGCATGAGAATAGCAGTAGCCAGTGAAGGTTTGGACGTGAGCAAACATTTCAGCTCATGCACCAACTTCAATTTCTACAAAGTAGAAAATAACGAACTGGTCGACTCGCGTAATCTACCGAGCCAAGAACACTTATGTGGATCGCAAGCTAACTTCTTGCGCCAGATCGAAGTGCGCGTTCTCATCTGTGGAACCATCTCCGAGCGCGATATCGAGATCATGAACAAAGCCGGCATCACGGTAGTTACCGGCGCCTCAGGCCGTGCGCTCAAAGCCGCCGATGCCTATCTCCATGACGGCCTCCCCAGCTGCGCCGTCTGCACCGCATAAAAAAGGTGACAAACTACCCGGTCGTTCGACACCTGCGCAGGGAACTGTTGCATACAAAAAGAGGTGCTGGCTTTGCGGCCAGCACCTCTTTTGAAAAGCACGCTTCAGATGAAGCTCGGTAAGACTACCCTTCTAGCCAACCACTGAGAAATGATCATCGAAGAGATAGGCGATCTTGCCGCCGTGACGTTCGCACTCACGCGCGATCGTGATGCGCTGAACGGTCGGTGCGCCTTCCTCGAGCCACATAGCGCGGCAGTCACGATACAGACGCTCGGTCGGGCCATACGGGGAATCCTCGAAGTAACCGTCACCGCCGAAGATCTCGAGCATCTCATCGGAGACCAGACGGACCGTGTCGATCGAGAAGAGCTTGCAGATAGCAGCCTTCTCATCGATGTAGTCGTTGAACGGATCGAAGTCGAAGTCGCGAGCGAAGTCGTAGACCATGGTGCGCAGTGCGTGGATCATCATCTGCATGTTCGCGATCTTCATCTTGATCGCCTGGCGCTTGATAATCGGCTTGCCGAAGGTCACACGATCAGCAGCGCGCTTGAGCGAGATCTCGAGCATGCGCTGTGCCATGCCGAGATTCGACGTTGCGATGTGAACACGAGAGACGGAAAGCGAATGGATGGCAACTTCCATACCCTGACCCACTTCGCCAAGCAGATACTCAGGACCAAGCTCGACGTTGGTGAACTTGAGACCAGCGTGGCCAGCGCCGCGGCAGCCCATCATGTGAGGCATCGGAACGAGCTCGTAGCCAGGAGCATCTACCGGTACGAAGAATGCGGAGAGGCGCGTGTCCTTGTCGTCTTCCGGATTGGTGACCGCGATAACGTAGGTGTAATCGGAGCAGTCGGTGTGAGAGATGAGCCATTTCTCACCGTTCAGGATCCATTTGCCCTTCTCTTCGTCCCACTCTGCCGTGGTGTGAAGGTCTGCACCCGTGCCGCCGGTCTGCTCGGTGATCGCGAAGTTGCAGTAGATGGTCTTGTCCTGGAACTTGTCCATGAGCTGACCCTTGATCTCGGGCGTGCCGTAATCCTCAAGGATACGCCAGTTCATGTCTGCCGCATGATGAAGGTGCATACGCATGCCACCAGGACCACGAGAGAACTCCTCCTGCACACGCAGGATCTCAAGTTCGTCGAGATTCCATCCGCCGTATTCGGCAGGAAGATAGAAACGATAGAGATCGTTTTCCTTGGCGAGCTCATAGAACTCGTCGGGGAACTTGTTCGTTACTTCGATCTCCTTCTGCATCTCTTCGAACGGGCCTTCGACCAGTTCGCGAATCTGCTTGAGATACGCCTCGAACATCTCGTCAGTGATAGTTGCATTTGGATTCATATATACCCCCCTATGCGTCGATTGAATTGCCCCTATTGTGAACCCACCTACGAACGAATACAAATCAGAAAAGCATTGTGAATCAATAGGGCATCAATAGATTTCGTCTATGCTT
The DNA here is from genome assembly GCA_900538545.1 of uncultured Eggerthella sp. GTDB lineage: Bacteria > Actinomycetota > Coriobacteriia > Coriobacteriales > Eggerthellaceae > Anaerotardibacter. Next base: position 40,203 of record UPYK01000008.1, read on the forward strand.
TATGTACAGATTGCATTCTCGACTGAATGAATTCATTGAATTTTGACATGATTAAAATGGACAGTTTCGCGAAAAAATCCAAATTTCTTCTTGCCAGATCGCTTTATTGTGCTAAAGTCTCATGCATCAACTGAATACCTTTCAAACCGATGAGGCGAAGATCAAGCCATCATGAGCGCTCACAGAGAGCGGGTGGAGCTGGGAATCCCGCAGAAATGCTGGATGGTAAATGGATCGCCGAGGGAAAGGGGAACGATCGCTTATGCGAAGACATGTGCGATCAAGTATCCGGACCGTGAGCCTGCGTGAATGGCAGAACATGTGATGGCATGTTCATAAGGGGGTTCCGTTGCCCACGGAATCAATCAAAGGTGGCACCGCAGATCGAAAGACCTGTCCTTTGCGAATGCAAGGATGGGTCTTTTTTATTGTCGGGAAAAGGTTGAAGTTGTGTGAACTGCCGAAGACGAAATGAAAGGAAGTAACAAAATGGCAGAAACGAACAACATCAACACCAATGGCGCAGCACAAGCAACTGCCGCACTCCGCACCCCGCGCGCGCAAAAGCGCGAGGTGACCAAAAAGAACGAGAGCGGCCTTTCGGTGCGCGATCTCATCTTGATCGCGGTGCTCTTAGCAGCAGGCGCGGTACTCAAGCTCACTGTTTCGAGCTTCTTCAGCTTCGCCGGCATGAAGCCTAACTTCATCATCGCGATGTATTGCTTGGCGATCATCTTAGTGCGCCCGAAGCTCGGGCAATCCCTGGTCATCGGTCTTCTTGCCGGACTCATCTGCCAGATCCCGATGCTCAACGCAACGCCCTGGGTCAACATCCCCTCAGAGATGCTCGGCGCGCTCGCTTGTGGCCTTCTGATCCATGTTCCGATGCGCATCGCAGGTAAGGTCGACCTCAATCCGCTGGTCACCACCTTCCTTTCGACTGCTGTTTCTGGCTACACCTTTGCGCTCATCGTCGGCGTAGCGCTCAATGGCCTGAGCCTGCCGGTAACGCTCGTGACCTATGCGGTCATGGTGTTCGGGACGGCAACCGTCAACTGCATCCTCGTCGCGATCCTCACCCTCCCCTTGAAGAAAGTGCTCAAGCTCCACTAGATCGAAGCGTACAGGCGGCGCACGTAGGCAAACCTCGTAAACACTCAAATCTGCACAGGTGCCTGCGTGCTGCCCCCTTGCTCGAGAGGACCTCATCATGATCGAATTCAAAGATTTCACGTTCCAATATGCAGAAAGCACTGCTCCTACCTTGCACGACATCAACCTCACGCTCGCGCCCGGTACCTTCTTGGGCATAACGGGGGCTGCGGGTTCAGGCAAGTCAACGCTCACCTACGCGTTCAACGGCATCATCCCCCACTGCTATCCAGGCGATTTCTACGGCTCGGTGCAGGTATGCGGGCTTGATACCGTCGAAGCCGACCTCACCAGCATCTCGCGTTTGGTCGGCAGCGTTTGTCAGGACATCGATAGCCAGATGGTCTCTTCCGTTGTCGAAGATGAGATCCTCTACGGACTCGAGAATTTCGGGGTGCCGAAGGATCAGATCGAACGCCGGCTTACCGCCTCGCTCGAAGCGATGGGCATCGAAGCCCTGCGCGATCGTACGATCGACAGCCTTTCTGGGGGTCAGAAGCAAAAGGTGGCACTCGCATCCATCATCGCACTCGAGCCCCGTGTACTCGTACTCGATGAACCGACCGCAGAGCTCGATCCGGTCTCATCGGTCGGCGTCTTCAAGCTGCTCAAAGACTACGCGCAGAAGAACAGCACAACCATCGTGGTGGTCGAGCAGAAGATCGCGCTCCTCTCCCACTACGCCGATCTCTTGCTCGTGCTCGACCAGGGAACGATCCGTTTTTGCGACACCCCAGAAGCAGTTCTCGCCCACTCTGCTGAACTGCTCGAGATCGGCATCAATTGCCCGCGCTCCACGAGCCTTATCAACCAGCTGCGCCACGATGGCTTCTACCGCGGTCCTTCCGTACGTGATGTGGAAGGTGCTTGCAACGTATGCAAGGAGGTGCTCGCATGATCGAGTTCCGTAATGTTCATGCCGCCTACGATGACCAACTGCCCGTCTTGCGCGACGTGAGCTTCACGATCGCCGATGGCGAATTCGTCGCCTTCGTGGGCACGAATGGCGCAGGAAAATCCACTACCATGCGCCTGATGAATAGCCTGCTCAAACCAAGCGAAGGCGCCGTATTGCTCAACGGAATACCCACCACCGAACTGCGTACGAGCGAGATCGCACGCAAAGTTGGCTTCCTCTTCCAGAATCCCGATCGGCAGATCTGCTGCAACACCGTGCGCGAAGAGCTGCTCTTCGGATTCAAAGCGCAAGGGCGCCTAGATGAGCAAGCGCAGGAAAAGGTCGATGCGATGATCGAGCACTTCAACTTCGATGCAGACGCTGAACCGTTCCTGCTCAACCGCGGAACGCGCCAGCTTCTCGCACTCGCCTCCATTCTGGTGACCGAACCGGACGTGCTCATCCTCGATGAGCCAACCACGGGGCTTGACTATCGCGAATGCTGCAAGGTCATGGAGGTGATCGAACGCGCGCACAAAAAGGGCACCACGGTGGTGATGGTCTGCCACGATATGGAAGTGGTGGGCGATCACGCCAAGCGGGTGATCGCCATGACGAACGGTCAGATCGTTGCCGATGGCCCAACCTTCGAAGTGCTGCGCGATACGGATGTCTTGCACCGCGCAGACCTGATCGCCCCGCAGATCTGCGAGATCTCGATGCGGCTTGCCCAAGAGCTTCCCGCACTCAGCACTACCCCTATTGCGCAGGCGAACACCCTAGATGAGATGCGCCGCGCGATCGAGGACACGCTCGAAACCAAAGAGCGTGATTGCACCATCATCTACGAGAACACCGATGCCTTCGTCGTTGAACGATGCGCGCTGATAAAGGAGTAAGAAAATGGCACGTTTCCTCGAATATATCCCTGGCACGAGCTTCCTTCACCGCATGAATCCGCTCGCGAAGCTTGCCTGCGCCCTGCTCATCTCGATCGTCTGTTTTTGCTCGACGAACATCATCTTCCTTGCTTGCATCCTCACGCTCGACTTCGCGCTCGCAGCAACGTGCAAGATAACCCGTCAAGCAGCAGGGCTTGCGAAAGCGGTCGCGATCTTCTCGATCATCCTCGCGATCATCGCGCTGCTCACCACCCCGCAGGGTACGCTTCTTGTGACGCTCCCTTGGGGATACATTGGCACGGGAAGCCTTTTGGCAGCGCTTATTATCATCATGCGCCTGATCGCCTGCGCGATCCCGCTCTTTTTGGTGCTCTACATCACGAAGCTAGGCGATATCGCTAACGCCTGCTGCAAGGTCCTGCATGTTCCCTATAAATACGCCTTCACGTTCACGAGCGCTGTGCATTTCATCCCTGTATTCATGAACGACATGAAGGGCATCATGGAAGCGCAGACTGCCCGTGGGGTTGAATTCGATTCGGACAGCATCGTGAAGAAGCTCCAGCTGATGGTGCCGCTTTGCGTTCCGCTGCTCGTCTCTTCGGTTCGCAAGATAAACAGCGCTGCGATCGCTGCAGAAGTGCGCGGCTTCAATCTACGCACGCCCGCAAGCGGCTACAAGGAATATCCCTTCTCGGGCAAAGATGTGCTGGCGATGGTGCTTTGCCTCGCCCTGATCGCACTTGCCTTGGCCATCAACATGCTTCCCGCGCTCTTCTAAGCTACGCACGGCTGATCTGACACTCCCTGGAACAGGGCGGCGCACACAATGCGCGATCGAGGAACGCACGGGCTGGTAACCCAAGTGTTCTCGGTTGTGCAGACGCGCACAACGTAGTAGGCTTGCTCGAAAGATCGGTTCGCCCCCCGGAGAAGGCAGCGTGACACCCAACGAAGCACATATCATCCATGAGATCGAGCCGGTGTTCGATGCGGAGAGCCGCGTGCTCATGCTCGGAACGATGCCCTCGCCCAAATCGCGCGAGCAAGGGTTCTACTACGGTCATCCGCAAAACCGCTTTTGGAAGGTGCTTGCCGCAGTGCTCGACGCTGAAGTGCCGCAAACCATTCCCGAGAAGAAGCAACTCCTGCTCACGCACCATATCGCGCTTTGGGACGTGCTCGCCTCTTGCACGATAGCCGGCGCAAGCGATGCGAGCATCCGCGACCCTAAGCCCAACGACATCGCCCAGCTCTGCGCAGCGGCACCCATCGAGCAGATCTTCTGCACGGGCGCCAAAGCCACCCAGCTCTATCGCAAGCTCTGCGAACCTGCAGTGCACTTGCCTTGCGAACAGCTCCCTTCGACAAGCCCCGCGAATGCAGCGATGAAACTGCCCGATCTTGTCGAGGCCTACCGGGCTGCTCTGCTCCCCTACCTCGGCTGAGCGGACCTCGCCGATCGAACAGACCTCGCACCCTACGTTCCAAAAGCGCTTGCGGTTCTTCTGTAGGGATTGTCATGCTGGTCTTGTGCACACAAAATTGGCCAGTAGAATAGGACCCATGGAACACCTCACCAACAGGAAGCGCTCCCTGTTCGCCTGGCTCGTAAGCCTAGGCTTAGCTCTTCTCATCTTGGGCGGTTGCACTCCAGCAGCAACCCTCCATGAATTAGATGAGCGCGCGGCGAATGCCCCCTCCGCCGAAACCACCGTACCACCAGCACAACAAGACGAGAGCTTCTCCTTCGATGGAAGCGACTTTTCGCAAATTCCTGCTTACACGGGCGAAGACTATATCTTGCTGAATAATGGCGTTCCTTCTTTCACTGAAGAGGAGCGCAACGCTGCAGACGGCACGGAAATATATAGCGAACTGGACGGGCTTGGCCGCGCGGGTACAGCTTTCGCGAAGCTTTGCGAGATCACACGCCCAGCGCCAGGAAGCAAACGCAATAAGGACATGCCCGATCCAAGTGGTTTCGTGCAAGCGAAATACCCCCAGATCGATCTTGACCATCTCTATGAACGATCGCACCTCATCGCCTATGCACTGAGCGATGAAGCAGTGAACCCGCGCGACCTTATCACGGGAACGAATCATCTGAACCAAGAGGTCATGCGTGGCTTCGAAGAGCGCATCTGCAGATATCTGGAGTCTGGCCAAGGCCATGACCGCCACGTGCTCATGCGCGTCACGCCTGATTTCCGTGGAAGCGAACTGGTTGCGCGCGGCGTGCAGATCGAAGCGCTTTCGCTCGATGACGATGGAAAATCACTTTGCATCAACGTGTACTGCTACAATGTGCAGCCCGGTGTAGTGATCGACTACGCAACGGGCACGAGCAGACTCGCAGGCACGAACGAAGCACAGGCCCAATCGCCTTCTACGACTCAAGGCGTAGAGCAGACCTTCATCCTCAATACGAACACCAAGCGATTCCACTACCCAGACTGCAGCTCAGTGCATGACACCAAAGCTGCGAATCGCAAAGAGGTCACCGCCACCTACGAAAGCTTGATCGCGCAAGGATACCAACCCTGCTCACGATGCCATCCGCAAGCACAGGTATGCACTGATCCAACCTGTCCGAATCACGGACACCACGGCTATCACGGCTATCACCATTACTAAGGTGACGAACTACCCGGGTAGTTCGTCACCCGGGTAGTTTGTCATTTATTTGTTCAGCTTTGCGTTCGCCTTCGACTGGAAGCGTTCTTTATCAACGATGAAGCGATCGTGCGTGCCACGACCAACGATCCCTTGTTCATCGACCACTTCCACCGTAAAGGAAAGCACACGTCCGTCAACCTTCACCAATTCACTCTTGCAGGAGACTTCCATGCCAATAGGCGTGGGCGCATCGTGAGAAATGTTGAGGTTCGTGCCCACCGTAGTCTGGCCCGCTTCAAGTTCGTCTTCCACGCTACGAGCGCACGTGTATTCGATAAGATTGATCATTGCAGGTGTGGCGAACACTTCAACCGTTCCACTACCCAGCGCAAGAGCAGTATTCTGCTCGGTGACCATCGTTGCCTCGGTGTTCGTGATACCAGCTTCCAACATACTGTTCCTCCGTATCGGTCGCTATTGGCGAATTGTGTCATCAAGAATCATCATAAGCGGAAACATGACCGCATGCCCAAACGTTTCAATATCGCCATAATTGCGTCGCGAAATTCACCATGCGCCCTATCCGAACAGTGGCAATTTGCTAGATGCTACTGCCAGGTATGTTCGAATTGAGTGAGCAAAAATCTACGGAATGCTCGCGCGGCAGGCTTCTCGATCCCTTGCGAGGTAAGCTCGATGCTGATCGTGCGCTGGAATCCCTCTTCAACGAGCGGCTGCCAAAGCGTTTTCTCAGGATCGACCGGGCCCCAACTGTGCTCAGGCCAAAATCCAACTCCGAGTCCGAGCGCGATCATCTTGCGCACCACTGAAGGGTTATCGCTCTCGAAGGCCAAATGGGGGGCAAACCCATAATGCTTGCACAGAAGATCGCACTGACGACGAAAACCTCGTCTTCCAGCAAGGCAGATGAAATGGGCTTCACGCAGATCCGCCAATGAGGGCATTTCAGGCAGAGATGGGCGCAGCGAGATAGGGACTGCGATGCCGATCCGTTCGGTGAACCTCTCTCTTGCATGGTCCATCATGCCCTTTGCTTTCGCCACAGCCGCATTCGTTTTACCAACTGCAGGGTCTTCTTTGTGGTAGCTCGCGAATGCAGGCGTGATGTTCGAAACGGTCTTGACCACGATGTCACTCGAACGCGTCTCCTCATCCTGCGAAACAGTAAAAGCCACCTCGGGGTGCTCGCGCGAATACCGTGCGATCGCATCCACCACCACCGCAGAAGCGCTCTCGATGCAGACCTCGATCGTCTGCTGCCACTGCGTCGAGAATACTTTCACGGCATCTTCTGCTTCATCGAGCGTACGCATCGCTTGAGCTGCATGCTGCTTGAGGAAGAGCCCCTCTTCGGTCAGACGGATATTGCGACCCTCTCCTGCTATGAGCGTTACCCCCAACTCCTCTTCGAGCCGATGGATCGCGCGCGTGAGTGCAGGCTGGGAAATACCCAGGATATTCGCCGCCTGGGTAACGTGCTCAGTCTCAGCGACCACAAGAAAGTATCGAAGCTTATTGAGATCCATGTTTGAATCATACCTAATAGGTATCAATACTTGCAAATCAATATATTGGAATGAATAACCACGAAGCGAGAAAATCTAAAGAGCGATCCTGATGCTGTCTGACCACGAATGGCAAGACCGCGAACGCTCAGATCGTGCTTTCATAGGGACCTTGAACGGGAAGCGTCTGCAGGAAGAAATCGTACAGAAGAAAGGAACTGACACCCGATGTTCATAGCAGAACTCTTGGAAGCAGGAATGCTCATCTGCTTCGGTCTTTCTTGGCCGATGAACGCCTACAAATCCTACAAAGCCAAAACTGCGCTTGGCACGAGCTGGCAATTCCTTGCGCTCATCTGCGCAGGGTATACGTGCGGGATTGCCGCAAAGCTCACGCTCGGCTCGCTCAACTGGGTCTTGGCGGTCTATATCCTCAATTGCTTCTTCTTGGCGGCGAATTGGGTTGTCTACTTCCGTAATCGCAAGCTCGACCGCATGCGCCAACTGCAAAACGCGAAGAATCGAAACGAACAGACCGCTCTTGCACAAGGTAAACCTGACTCTCTTGTTTTAGCCCAGGAAGCTTCTTGCTAGCTTTAAGCATCACGGAATGGGACAACAAGCTACGTCCCCGTTGTCCCCGTTGTCCTTATGCGAGGCGATACGAAAAAGGTCAAGCTTATGCTCAAGCTTGACCTGGTGTTTTGATGGTGCCGACAACAGGAATCGAACCCGCAACCCACTGATTACAAATCAGTTGCGCTACCAATTGCGCCATGTCGGCATCTCGTATTCTGTCTGGTGCTTTGCAGATGAGAAACAGTCAGCGAACCACCAGACGATAGCAAAAAGAGACAAGCCCTTTTCCGCCGATTGATTCTAACACACTTTACTTCCCCTCGATATGCGCTTGCGGTAAAAGCGCACCACGAATGCTCGTGCGCACAAAAAGCTTTCTCATCTTCCGACGCGCACGATCAAGGCACGAGCACGCCTGTCCCATCGAAAGCTGGCACGAAACTCTCGCTCGCTGCCCCGCCTTCCTGCCAGAAGTAGTCTTCGAACCCAAGTTCATCGGCATGATCGAGCACACGTTCGTACGCTTCATCGGACACCGCTCGCTCAAGCCCATACGCACGAACATCAAAGGCTTCATCAACGATCGTGAATTGGTTCATGATGCTCAGAAGTGCACGACCCCTGATGCACGGGTACAAAAAATCGAGCGCAGCAAGCGAATCATCCACATAGCCAGGCAACACCAGATGGCGCACGATCACGCCACGCTCCAGATACCCTTCTTCGCTCGAACGCGGCGCTCCCGTTTGCTCTATCATCTGCTCGATCGCCGCAAGCGCCACCTCCACATAATCACTCGCGTGCGAAAGCCTCTGTGCCGTAGTCGGATTGCTGTACTTGAAATCAACGAGATAGATATCGACAAGCCCCTCGAGCAACGCAAGCGTCTGAGCGCTTTCATAGCCGGACGTATTCCAAACAACGGGGATATGAAGTGCGCCCGATGCCCGCAATTCACGAAGCACCTCCGCAACGCTTGGCGCATAATGGCTTGCCGTGACCAGATTGATATTCGCAGCTCGCTGTTCATTCTGCAGCTCGAGCAAGATCGCGCACAACCGCTCCTGCGTGATCTCAACCCCCTCGCCTTCAGCAAGACGCTTGTTCTGACAGTACACGCACCCCAGCGCACAGTGAGCGAAGAAGACCGCTCCACTCCCCTGCTCACCTACCAGACACGGTTCTTCCCACCAGTGAAGCGCCGCACGTCCAACACGCAGCGTATCGTTCGCGCCGCATACCCCCGTATGCACGAACCGATCCACTCCGCACCGACGCGGACAGAGCATGCAAGCATGATACGCATCCGAGATCTTTGGCTGTTCAGGAATTGAGATCAAAAGCACTCTCGAAAGTTAATTCGCAGAGAAATCGCCCATTGCCTCAGGATACCCATCTGAGGTGTCGAAGTAACTATTGACCTCGTCGAATTCTTCATGGGGATGATCGTGCCCGCAATCACAATCGTGATCGTGATCGTGCTTCTCATAGGCACCTTCTGCGCGCGACCAATCGAGCCCGAACCGCTTCGCAGCATCTTCATCATCGAAGATGAGCGCAAGAGCAGCCGGGTTATACGCCGCACCACCCACCATCGCGAGCAGCTCCATGAGGCGGAATCCTGCTTCTGCTTGCGGAATGATATGGTCCTTATCATCTGCCGAAGAAAGCGCAGCAACGAGTTCTGCCATGAGGATCTCGACCGTGTAGGTGCCCGTAAAATCGTGCGTGCGGATCGCATCGATGTAGGCGATGTTCACCGGGGACACGCATCCCGCAACGGAGAGCGTATCGATCACCTCTTCCCAGTCGAAACGCACATCTCCGTTGATGTAGGTAGCATAGGACTCGATCACGCCGATGAGCGCTGAAGCGCGCTGCAGTGTAGCCATGACCTTCGCGCTCTGGCCGCACCCGGCCTCGCCCAAATACAGCACATGGCGCGCGATGGCATGGAGCATCGGCTTCGCTTCCTCGTAGCTCTCCTCTTCGCCACCTACGAAGATCATGAGGTTATCGCAACTAGCGAAAGCATCTTCTTCAACGATGTTGCGCACCACGAGCGGCGCATCGAGCGTGTTGCGCTCGTTCACGCGCGCGACCGCATAGAGCTCACGCGCAAAAGAAGGCGTGGTCGGACTTAGATCGACGAGCAGCGCGCCTTCTTTGGTATCTTGCAAAAGCCCTTTTGAATCGAAGTAGAGATCTTCGAGCCCCTGTTGCGTTTCATAATAGGTGAAGACCACATCGGCATCTGAGAGCGATGCAGCTGTGGAGAAACCACCAGCGTTGAGCGATTGAGAAAGACGCGAACCGACCTCGGTATCGCCCACGAAAACGAATGTCTTATCTGCCATAGTGGTTTCCTCGAACTTCTCTAGCGATTCTTCTTGACCTTGTTGGCGATGCGATCAACGACCGAAACCGTCTCGCGACGATCCTTACCCCAGAACGCGACCGCGATCATATCGGGCCCCACATGACATCCGATGACCGGACCGATATTGCAATCAACGAGCACGAGATCCTCGTCGGCCTTCACGAGCATGTCTTCGAGGCGTGCGACATCCTTCGGGCAATCGGCATTGCCAGTGAGTACCACACCGCCTTCGCTGTCCGCTTCACGGTTTCGCTCGAAGTACTCAACGAGCGCCTTCATGCCCTTCTTGCGACCACGCGCAACACCCACAAGAGCGAGCGAACCATCGAGCCCGAATCCGAGCAACGGCTTCGCATCGAGCTTCGAGCCCGCGAACGCGACCGAGCGTGGGATGCGTCCACCGCGATGCAAGCTATCAAGGTCGCTCACCATGAAGTACCCGTGCGCATAATAGAGCGCCTCAGATGCCCAATCGGCAAGCTCGGCTGCGGTCATGCCTTTTTGGTGCTGCCTGATCGCTTCGTAGATCAAAAGCCCTTCAGCGATCGAAGCGAGCTTGGTGTCGACCACATGAAGCTCGAAATCGGGATGGGCTTGCTTGATCTGATCAGCAGCGATGCAGGCCGTCGAATACGAACCGGAAAGCGCGCTCGAAAATGAGAGCAGCACCGCAGGCTTTCCTTCTTCATAGGCTTGTTTGAACACCTCGAGAAATTCACCGAGCGTTACCTGAGAGGTGGAGGGCTCATCGCCGCCGCGCATCGCTTCATAGAAATCATGCGCAGTAAGAGAAGCATACATATCATCGATATGCGAGCCCGACTCGTTGTTATAGCTAAAACCGACGATCTTGACGCCTTCTGCATCCACCACATCACGTGGAAGATCGCAGCAAGAATCGATGATCAAAGAACAATTGATAGACATAGTTGCAGCTTTCTCTTAGTTCGAGCACATGAGCGCTTGGAGATTTCCCGTAACCTTATCTTTGAGCGGCTCGTTGCATTCATAGGCGATACCGATCGCGGGGCCAACATGCAAACCGATCACGGGACTGACCGGCAGGACGCGCACCGACCTCTTGATGAGCGGCTCGACCACTTCTTTTGCCCACTCAAGAGCAGGGGCCTTGTCGCCAATATACTGAACGACAAGATGTTTCAAACCGCCACTCGCCTCGATATCTGCCTCGAGCATCTCGATGATGCGCATGAGCGCCTTCTTGCGCGAGCGAACCTTCGCTGCGACTTGCGCTGTTCCATCCTTAACGGTAAGAACGGGCGAGATGCGCATCAGATTGCCGATGAGCGCCGCAGCACCACCGATGCGACCGCCCTTCTTCAAGAAGGTAAGATTCTCAGGAGTGAACAAAAAGCGCGTCGATGCGATGCTCTTCAAAACCGTTTGTGCAGCTTCTTCAAGCGTGCTACCAGAAGCAACCGCCTCGGCGCCATCAACAACCACCCATCCTTCATCAAAGCCACAAGAGGTTGAGTTGATCATGACGTACTTGAAGCCGATATTGCGCGATTCCACCGCACGAGCTGCGCGCAGAGCGCCATCATACGTTCCCGAAAGCTCCGTCGAGATCCAGATGCCCAAGACCTCATCACCCGCTTGGGCATAGCCTTCGAACAGCTCTTCCAGATCGGCCTGCGAAGGCTGACTTGAGGTGGGGATGTTATCGACCATCTCATAGATATGACTATAGAAATCATCCAGATCCATCGTGACATCATCGTATTCTTTCCCCTCGTGATGAACGAAAAGAGATACGACATCGATATTGAGGTCTTCGACCAGATCTTGAGGCAAAGAAGCGACTGAATCAGTAACAACTCTTATCATCATGAATTTCCTAACATATCCGAGACAAGTTTATGACGACGATGAAAAAGCCCATACTCTAATCCTACTGGATATGAGTGCGGGTTGAGGATGCGCTTTTGACTTTCATCCAAAAGATCAAGCTGTTCCCTGCAGCGTTCGCGCGCCTCCATGGCGTTGCCGAATGAAGGATCGACCACGCGTTTGCCACTGCGTACGATTGGCTCGAGCAAGGTGGTGTACGCCAAGCCCGCAAGAGACTTCTGACGGATCTCATCAGCAGGGTCGACGATACGTTCGCGCTCCACCCCATGGTTGATGTCGAAGACCATGTCACCTGCAAGCCTGCCATCCTCATGGAAGTAACGACGTACATCGAGCACGCCTGGTGTGGTGAGCTTCACAGCCTGACCTGAGACCTTGATGCAGTCCTGCCATTCCGAATCGGTCGTTTCGCGCTTTGCGGCAAGCTTATAGACCCCGCCGAGCGCCGGCTGATCATAGGCAGTCGTGAGCTTTGTGCCCACGCCCCAGGAATTCACCTGGGCACCAGAGTCCTTGATCGATTTGATGGTGTATTCATCAAGATCGTTCGAGAGCACGATACCCGTTTCAGTAAGACCTGCCTCATCGAGCATCTTGCGCGCCTGCTTGGCACGCCAAGAAAGGTCGCCCGAATCGATACGGATCGCGCTTAACGTTTCACCGCGCTCTTTCATCTCGAGGCCGACCGTGATGGCATTCTTGATGCCCTGGGTTATGTCATAGGTATCCACGAGCAACACGCAATTCTTGGGCATGACGCGCGCATATTCGCGGAACGCTTCGAGCTCGTCATCGAACGACATCACCCACGAATGCGCATGCGTACCTGAAACAGGAATGTTGAAGAGCTTGCCCGCGAGCACGTTCGAAGTGGAAGCGCAACCGCCCACCACCGCAGCACGTGAGGCACGCAATCCTCCGTCTTCACCCTGCGCACGACGCAACCCGAATTCAGCAACGGGAGAATCCGCAGAAAGGCAGACACGCGCAGCTTTGGTCGCGATGAGCGTTTCGAAGTTCACGCAGTTGAGCAATGCCGTCTCGAGCAGCTGGCACTGAAGGATCGGACCGGTAACGCGCAGGAGCGGATCATTCGGGAATACGACCGTGCCTTCACGCACCGCATCGATATCGACCGAGAGCTCCATCGTGCTCAAGTAATCCAAGAATGCAGGATCGAAGAGTGCGCCACCACCGGGCGCCTCGAGTGATGCGAGATACGCAATATCGTCCGAAGTGAAACGGTAGTCTTCAATGACCTCGAGCACGTGATCGGTGCCGCATGCGATAGCATACCCACCTTGAAACGGATTAGTACGGAAAAAGGCGTGAAAACACGCCTCTTCCTCAAGCTTATTGCATTCCCAATAGCCTTGCGCCATGGTCAGCTGATAGAGATCGGTCAAAAGAGAATAGTTATGATTGCCCACCGGCATTGTTCTCTCCCCCCGTCGTATGGCTACGACGTCGTGATCTGCGATGCGTCGAAGTGCCCGAACTCTTCGAGTCTCTCTTGGTGTTCGGATTCTCGTGAAGCGAACTCAAGCCAGAGGACTTTTGTCCAGGACGCGCTCCTTGCGCACCGCCGTTCTTGCGATTGCCATTGTTCTGGCGATTGCCCTGCGCATTGTTCGAGCGCTTGTTCTGACCATTCGAAGCGCCACCGCGATTGCGGCGATTGCGTCCCGAAGACTCCTTCTTGCCCGAACGCGCGCCTTCGCCCCCGCGATCGCCCGATTGCTTTTTCCCTTGGTTATTCTTCTGCGAAGAGTTTGAACGATTCTCGCCCTCTTTGTTGCCACGATTACGACGACGCTTGCGGCGCTTGCCTTCTGCCTCAGCCGACGAAGACGAGCCTTCCCCATCAAGACGAGCAGCAGGGCGCGCACCAACCGGAATATCGTCGCCACTGAAGTTGATCACATCCACCAGGCCCGCGCCACCGAGTGCGTCGAACTGGCTCTTCTGCACGTATTCCTCATACACTTCAGCGCTGATCACGTGCGGACGTCTTCCCTCTTCGGGGGCCTCGAAATCCTCGAGCGGGATCTTCAGGTTCGAACCGTCTTCGAGCGTGATCGTGATCCGCTCAGAAGGCACGTTGATATCCGTTACCTTCGCTATGCCATCAGGCGTTTCGATCTTCGCACCCATCTTAGGAGCACGCGAATTGAATTCCTTGTACGTATCATATTCATAGCGCAAGCAGCACATGAGCCTACCGCACACGCCCGAGATCTTCTGCGGATTGAGCGAAAGATTCTGTTCCTTCGCCATGCGGATCGATACGGGCGAGAATTCGCCACCGAAACGCGTGCAGCACAGCTCTTGACCGCAATGCCCCAAACCGCCGATGATGCGCGCACCATCGCGCACACCGATCTGGCGCATGTCGACGCGTACATGGAAATAGGAAGCGAGCTTGCGCACGAGCTCGCGAAAGTCGATGCGCTCTTCTGCCTCGAAATAGAAGACTGCCTTATCGCCTTCGAAAAGATACTCAACGAGCACCGGATGCATATCCTTGTTGGACTCGAGCGCGATCTCTTTGAACGCACCGAGTGCTTGGGCGCTCTTCTCCTCGAGCTCGCGTACCTTCTCCATGTCTTCCGGCGTTGCCAGACGCACGACCTCTTTGAGCGGAGATTTCAGATCCTTGACCAGATCGTCGCTCACCTCGAGAACATCCGATGTTGCGATGCCGTATTCAAGCCCGCGACTCGTGTTCACGATGACATCGTCACCAGCACGTATATCTAAATCGGTTGGATCGAACCAAAGAACCTTAGGTCCGACCTGCAGCTTAATGGGAGCCACCCGAACCATAAAAAACCTCTCTTATCGTAAAAAGAAGCGTGTCGAGACACGTTTCTGTAGAAACATTATAGGCGATCGCCTTATCGCAACGATAGGTTGCGTCGATCGCACGAACCAAGCCTGCGGGCGTTGTGCGCGCCGCAGCCTGCTCCAGATCGTTCATCACATCAATATTAACAATCTGCTCGACTGCCTGAGATTTAATCATCAAAACGTCACGTAACCAGGATCGAATGATCGAAGTGACCTGCGCGAGCGACTCGAGCGATGCCTTTGTGAGCACGCGCTTGTTGCGCGCCTCGATCTGCTTGAGCGCTGCCTTGCTCAGGAATTCTTCAGACTCATTGATCGCTTCGGCCTGTTCGCTCTGCACGACATCGACCCACGCCTTCGCGCTCTTCACAAGCTCAGCAGCGTATTCGAGCACATCGCGCTCGTCCGAGAGCGGCAGTAACGTGAGGATCTCGAGGATACGACGGCGAAAGCCGGTCTTTTCGGGGCTCTTACAGAATCCGATCGCCTTCGTGACCGAGCCATTGCACGCCTCGACCGCGATGCGCGCCTGTTCCGCGCTCACCCCTGTGTTCTGCGAGATGATGCCCGATGCCTCGGTGGTGGGAATATGACGGAACGGCACCACCTGACAGCGCGAAACGATGGTGGGAAGCACCGCATCCTTCGTACGCCCGAGCAGGATGAACACCACATTCTCCGGCGGTTCTTCGAGCGTTTTCAGAAATGCGTTTGCTGCCTGCGTACCCAAAAGATCGACGCGATCGATGATGTAGATCTTGCGCGTAGCTTGGATGGGAGCAAGATGCGCATCAGCCACCACTTCACGGATCTGATCGACGAGATAGCCATGCGCACCCTCAGGTTCGATGAAGTGGATATCGGGGTGGTTCCGGCGTGCTGCGCGCCTGCAGTGGTCGCACGTCATGCAGCCCTGATCAGGGCAGATGAGCGCCTGGGCAAAGGCATAGGCTGCCGAAGTCTTGTTGGAACCGGGAGGCCCGGTGAACAGATAGGCGTGGCTCAAACGGCCCGTGCGTAGCGTGGTGCGCAGATAATCACGAACCTGAGCTTGACCGAAGATGCTCTCGAATACGTCGGCCACCCGCATCAATCCTCGGAAAGATCGATGCGCGCCTTTTCGCTGGTATCACGCTGAAGGATCGGGTCGAAGAAGCCTTCTTTCCATACGAAGGAATCGCTCCCCCAACCGAAGATATCTTTGATCTGTGTAAAGATAGCGCGCGCTGTCTCATCCTTGGTACCCGAAGAGTTGACGACACGGATGCGCTCGGGGTTTTCCGCCGCGATCGCAAGAAAGCCGTTATTCACGCGCGCATGGAAGCTCGTACCCGCCTGCTCAAGACGATCGGCATCGCCGTGGTGCGTTGCACGCTCGAGACCTTCTTCGGCAGAGGCACCCGTGGTGAGCAGGATCGTGCGACAGGGATGCACCCCTTGGCAAGCGAAGCTGTTCGCTTGGCGCACGAACGACATCGGAAGCCCGCGGCCGTATACCTGGTAGGCGATGGTCGAATCGTAGAAACGGTCGAGCAGCACCACCGCTCCTCGCGCGAGCGCCGGGATGATGACCTCACGAATGATCTGAGCACGCGCTGCTTCGTAGATGAGCAGCTCCGATTCTGCACACAGACCAGCATTCTTAGGATCGAGCACGATAGCGCGCAAATCCTCACCTACGCTCGTACCGCCTGGCTCACGAAGGCAGATGACCTCATGGCCCATCGCTCGCAAACAGGAAGCGAGGAAGGTGATATGCGTTGTTTTCCCTGCGCCATCTCCCCCTTCGAAGGTAATGAAGATGCCGGCAGTCTTTTTCTGTTGATCTTGATCAGCCACCGAAACCTCAATCTTCAAGCGAGTAGATGCTCGTGCCCAGCGTGTCGATCCCTACGAACACCGGAAGATCGACCACATCGATGCGCCTGAGCGCTTCGGTTCCCAGATCGTCATAGGCAAGCGTTTCGTCGCCCACTACGCACTTGGCGAGAAACGCTGCCGCGCCGCCCGTTGCCACGAAATAGACTGAAGAGTACTCCTTGCAGGCCTTCTTCACATCGTCCGAGCGTTCACCCTTGCCGATCGTGCCGGTAAGGCCCATCGACATGAGCAGCGGTGCCGCGAAATCCATGCGCGAAGACGTGGTAGGGCCGATCGCGCCGAACGGCCTGCCTGCTTTAGGAGGCGTAGGACCTGCATAGAAAATGACCTGACCAGTGAGTCCGTAAGGTAGCGTCTTGAGCTTCTTCTCGCGGATCTCGTCGAGCAAGCGAATATGACCAGCATCACGCAAGGTGTATACCGGACCAGTGAGCAGACAGGCATCGCCCGCACGCAGCGAACGAGCATCAGCCTTGCTCAAGGGGAGTTGAATGTGCTTATAGTTCAACGGTGAGCCTCCTCAACGCCGAGCAACCCATGTTCACCGCTACCGGCAAGGCAGCGATATGGCAGGGTGCAGTTTTCACACGCACACCGAGCGCGGTGGTGTCTCCGCCCAGGCCGCCAGCACCGATGCCGGTGGCGTTGATGGCCTCGAGCAGCTCCTGCTCGAATGCGGCGGTTTCAGGATCGGGTGCGGCAACATTGAGCGGACGCATGAGCGCAAGCTTAGAAAGCCCCGCTACTTTATCGAAAGTGCCTCCCACACCAACTCCCACCACGAGTGGCGGGCAGGCGTTTGCTGCTTTTTCCTCTACACAGGAAAGCACGGTGTCGATAACGCCCTGCTTGCCCGCATTGGGTGTGAGCATGGCAACGCGACTCGCATTATCCGAGCCGCCGCCTTTGAGCATCATATGCAGACGAGCAACACCCGGTTCGTCCACCAGGCGCAATTCACAGAAAGCCGGCGTATTGTCGCCCGTGTTTGTACGATCGAACAGCGCATCGCGCACGACCGACTTGCGCAGCTTCGAATTGATGAATCCTGCCGCTACCGATTGGTCGACCTTCGAGAAGACATTGGCGTTGAGCGCGATGTCGGGACCGACCTCCAAACAGAGCCACACCGTACCCGTATCTTGGCAGATGGGCACGTGATCCTCGTTCGCGATCTGCGCGTTCAGCACCAACTGATCCAGCACGATCTTCGCACGTTCATGCGTTTCACGATCGCGCGCGGCGATGAGCGCCTCCAAGATATCGGGAGGTAGGATGCTTGCCAGTCGCGGAATGGAGACGAGCAATGCATCGGAAATGGTATTTGAGGAAAGAACCTGCATGTGAACCAACTACTTTCGAGAAGCACCTTATGCGGGAAGGTTTTCGAGACCCTTCTTCACGCTTGCAGCAGATTCCTGAAGTGCTGCCATTTCGTCTTCCGTGAGATCGAATTCCACGATCTCTTCAACGCCATTCTTGCCGAGACGTGTGGGGATGTTCATGTAGAGGTCGTGCAAGCCATAAGGGCCATCGATATAGGAACACACGCTCATGACCTCATGGGAATCAGTGAGGATCGCTTCGACCATCTTTGCGATGGAAGCGCCCGGAGCATAGTACGCAGAGCCGGTCTTCAGATGAGCGACCACTTCGGCGCCACCCTTCACGCAGCGCTGCACCACTTCGGCGACCTCTTCTTCGCTCATCAGCTCAGTGATGGGGCGACCTGCGACGGTGGTGTAGCGTGGCCAGCACACCATACCTTCGCCGTGTGCGCCAAGCGCCCATGCCACCACGTCCGCTGGATCGCAGCCGAGCTTTTCGCAGACGGCGAACGAAAGACGCGCGGAATCGAGCACGCCGCCCATGCCCATCAGGCGATTGCTGGGCAATCCCGACTTCTGATACGCAAGATACGTCATGACATCGAGCGGATTGGTGACGCAGATATAGATGGCATCGGGAGAATACTTGATAGCCTCATCGATGACAGAAGACATGATGCCCGAATTCACGCCGAGCAGGTCTTCACGCGTCATGCCAGGCTTGCGGGCGATGCCCGCGGTGATGACCACCACATCGGAATCGGCAGTAGGAGCATAGTCGTTCGTGCCCGTAACGCTTACCGTGAACTTCTCGACCGAACGCATGTGCATCATATCGAGCGCCTTGCCTTGTGGCAGACCTTCGGCCACATCGACCAAGACCACATCGGCGAGATTCTTGCTTGCGATGATATGTGCTGCAGTCGCGCCGACGTTACCTGCACCAACGATGGTTACCTTACTCACGATTCCCTCCTGGAGTCCTTCAATAGATTCATTATCCTCTATTGTAAAGGTGAACAACCCCGCAAGGAAGCACTTTACGGCCGCATTCGCATTTCTGCACGTATTCCGATGTTTTATATCATTGTTCGTGCCGGCATCCCTGCTGTCACCAGAGAATGTGAACAGGACATCGAAGGTGCCCGAAATACCCCCCCGCAAAAGCAGAACGCCCGAGATGATCGCATTGCACCTCGGGCGTTCGAATGGATCTCGGTCTCACTGAGACGATCGTGACCTGTTCGAGTCTACGCTCTTTCTGCTGCTCTCTACTTCTTGGCAGCTGCTTTCGTGGTCTTCTTCGTGCTTGATTTCTTCGCCGTTGATTTCTTGGCGCCTGCCTTGCCTTTGCCTGAGGTCTTGCCCTTCTCCTTCTTCTCCTTCGAAGGACAGCTGAAGTTCGGACAGAGTTTCCACGGCCCACGCGCCGTCGTAACGATGACCATCGGCGCACCGCATTCCTCACACACCTCTTCAGTAGCGGTGAGCGCGCCGTACTGCGGCAGCGGATAACCCGTCTGGCATTCATCGTAGTTCTCACAACGGATGAATCGCTTCAAGGTGCGCGGATTCTTATGCGCGATAAGCTTAGCTTCCTTGCCCTGCTCCGCACACGTCGGGCACGTGCCCACAACCAGATCAGGCTCTTTGTTCGTCTCACATTCAGGATCGATGCAAAGCACGCGCGGCTTCGAGCGGAACGCGGTCACCTTGATCTGCGGCATGCCACAGGTAGGACATTTCTCTTCGAGCGCCTCGATCTTGCCCTTCGGCAGCGGATAGGTGACATCGCAATCCGGCCACCCCGCACAACCGATGAACATCGAACGCGTCTTCTGAGAGGAACGCAACTGCAGATCCTTGCCGCACTTCGGACAGGGACCCACATACGCATCGGCAGCCACCGCATCCGCAAGCGCGTCGCGCACTTCTTCCTGATGCGGCAGAAGATTCTCGAGCTCCTGCGCTAAGAGATCGCGCGAATGACGAACGACCTGCACCTTTTTGCTGTCGCCCGCTGCGATCTGCGACATCTCCTCTTCCAGGTTCGCCGTCATGGCAGAACTGGTGATATGCGGTGCGAACTTGTCGAGCGCATCGATGACCGCAATGCCGAGCTGCGAAGGCTCGATCGGGTCATTCTGCACATACTTGACCGTATAGAGGCGCTCGATGATGGAGTGACGAGTCGATTTCGTACCCAGCCCCAACTTTTCCATCTCTTGGATGAGCTTACCTTGCGAATAGCGCGCGGGCGGCTCGGTCTGCTTGTGCGTCTTGGTCGCACCGCCGAAGTCGAGCATCTCACCCTCTTCGAGCGCGGGCAACTGCTCGTCCTTCTTGAGACCATAGGGATAGATCGCGCGGAATCCCGGCTTCACGAGCACATCGCCCTTCGCAGCGAACGGTTCGCCATTCACCTCGAGCGTAACCTTCGTACCCTCGATCACCGCAGGCTCAGAAAGCGTGGCCATGAAACGGCGCGCGATCAGGTTGTAGAGCTTGTATTCTGCAGGCGGCAGCATCTCTGGTGTCGCCAGGTTCGTCGGATGGATGGGCGGATGGTCGGTCGTCTCCGTCTTGCCGCGCGTAGCCGTGAGCTTGTCCTTCTTGAGCAGCTCTTCTGCGAACGGGCGATACGCCGGATTGCCCGAGATGCGCTTCAAGATGTCGCGCAGGTCGAGCGATGAAGGGTAGACCGTATTATCAACGCGCGGATACGAGATGAAACCATCCATGTAGAGACTCTCGGCAAGGCGCATCGTACGTGCGGGGGTAAGGCCCTCGGCACTTGCAGCCGCCATGAGCGAAGTGGTATTGAACGGAACAGGGGCAGCCTGCTTGCGTTGCTTCTTCTCGATCGCCGCAACGCGCGCGCTCGTAGCGCCTGCAACATGCTCCATAACCTCATCGGCTTCGCCCTCGACCTTGAATCGCGCGGTTGCATGATTCGCCGAGAACTCCAGGTCCTTGTGGCTGAAATCGCCCTTGATGACCCAATAGTCTTCAGGCACGAACGCCAAACGTTCACGTTCACGCGCAACGATAAGCGCCAAGGTTGGCGTCTGCACGCGACCCGAAGAGCGCACGTTACCATAACCTGCGAACTTCACGAGCGTAAGGTAGCGCGTGAGCACCGCGCCCCAAATAAGATCGATGTCCTGCCTTGATGCACCCGCTTGAGCCAGATCGACATCAAGCTCGACCAGGTTCGTGAAAGCACGGGTGATCTCTTCTTTCGTGATAGCCGAATAACGGGCGCGGCTGACCGGCGCTTCTTCGTTCACCTCACGAATGCACGTGAGCGCATCGGAGCCGATCAGCTCTCCCTCGCGGTCGAAGTCGGTCGCGATCACGATCGAGTCGGCCTTCTTCGCCAGGTTCTTGAGCGAGCGGATGATGTCCTTCTCTTTCGGAAGCTTTTCGATGGGCGCATAGATAAGATACGGAAGCGCATCCATCTTCCAAGCGTTGAGTTCGACTCCATCAGGAACGAACGGTTTCTTCTTCTTGAAGGGTGGTTTTGGCAGATCGGTAGGAAGATCGGCAGGGATCATCTCGCCGTTAGCATCGACCCCGATCCAGCCGCCACGCTTCTTATAGGTGAGCGCCGGTACGAAGTTCGGCTCTAAGATATGTCCACGCAGACCGATCGTGACCCATTCTTCGCCATCGCGCTCGAAGCGATAGACGGGGGTCGAATACACCTTGTCTGCTTTCGGCTTTCCAACGCCAAGTAGATCAGCGATCTTCTGCGCTGCAATGTTCTTCTCAGTTACAACCAGTTTCACACGAAGCCCCTTTCCCAGATTTAACGTGCGTGGGGATGTTTTGAGCCAGGCGGCTCAAATACGATTCGTAAGGATACACGAAACATATACGAATGGAAAGGAACGAGCGAACGCTCACACGAACTTTTCATGTCCGATGTCGAACGACCGGGTAGTTTGTCACCTTTAGTCGCGCATCACGCGAGGATAAGGATTGCCGCAGGTCATCTTGCCTTCGGGACACGCACCGCGCACGCATCCCGCACCTGCATCCTTGAAGATATAAGGAGCGGTCGGGCGCACGAGCTCGAGCATACGATGCGCAAGTTCGCGAATCTCCCACTGCGCACGATTGCAGCAGCGCAGTTCGAAGAAGTGCAAGAGCTCGCGGATGTTCATCGTGATAACGATCTTGCTCTCAGCCGCATTGGGAAGGATGTAGCGCGCATCTTCAGCGGGAATACCTGCTTCGAGCATGGTCTGATACGCAGTAAGGATCGTGTCGATAGCTTCGTCGAACACCGCATTGGCATGTTCGTCTTCTGCCACGGTTTCAGGCTTCACGATGCCTACCCCATCGGTGAACTTCACATAGCGCTGAGATTGCTGATTGAAGCTCGCCAAACGATGGCGCACCAGCTGGTGCGTGAGTGCGCGTGACACCCCATCAACAGCAAATGTGTAGCTCACGTGCTCGAGCGTGGAGAAATGGCCTGACTTCATGATGGTAGAGAGCACGCTTTCCACGCGCTCAGGAGGCATGGTTTCCATGAGCTCTTTTGCTCCAACCGGCGCATAGCATAAACGCGCAGCGGTCGCGACAGCACGCTCAGGATCTTCAGGATACTGGAGCAATTCAACATTCATGGTCTACCTCCCTATGATCATGATGGTCACCCTATCATAAAGGAGAGCCAGTGCGGGATGTGCACTGGCTCGGTAAAGAAACGTTTTAATCGTGAGACGCAACGGACGCAACGAAAAGCCTCGCCGCGCGAACACGCATGATCGAACGGGCTACTCGTCGATCTCGACCTCGATGCGCTCGAACGTGCTTCCTGGCGCTCCACAGATCGGGCACACATAATCCGGTGGAAGTTCATCGGCATATTCGATATATCCACAGATCGGACACTTCCAACCCACGCGCATCTTCTTCGTGCCATCAGAGCCTGCAGCCGCAGAAGCTTCGCTCTTCGCTTTTGCATCCGCTTCAAGCTCATCGCTCGAGAAGACCGAGGCGTTCTTTGGCGTGCGTCCACCTTTCACCTCATGGTAGTAGGCGTACGTCATCGGTTCGAGATGCTCGACCTTTTCAGCAGCGACCACGTCGCCCAAGAAGAAGATATGCGTACCCAGATCGAGCTGCTCTTTGACCTTGACGGAGAAATGAGCGCAGATCTGCTCAGCAACGTAAGGGATTCCCTGCGAAGACTCTTTGTCCTCGAAATCTAAGAACTTATCGGTGTCCTCGCTCGTATGGAAACCGAACATGCCGATAAGCTCCATCGAAGCCTCTTTGCACACAACGCTCACTTCGAACTTGCCTGTTTCAAGGATGCCCTGGGTGGTGTAGTTATCCTTGTTGATCGCGATGCTCACTTGTGGCGGATCCGAGGTTACCTGGGCGAAAGTATTGACCACGCAGCCGACCGCTCTTCCGTCTTTCATCGAAGAGACGATATAGAGTCCATAGGATAGATCGCGAAATGCACTTTTATCGATCATAGTTGTCTCCCTCTCGTTGTAGTTTCAGTCTTCAATTCTGACAGATTACCAGAAGCTACCAAAGAGCCGTAAACCTTTTGTAGGATAGCGAGACACGCGAATGCGCAACACCAGAACGCACGACACAAAAAGGAAGAGAGCCCCAACGTGCGACTCTCTTCCTTTTCACTCCTCTTACGAAAATGTTGTCGTAAGGATATGTTCTTGGGTGCGCCACAGGCGAACGGGCGACTATTCAGCGCTCTCCTCTGCAGGTGCTTCGGTTGCTTCCGCTGCTTCGTTGGCTTCGACAGCCTCTTCGATAGCAGCTTCTTCCTTAGCCTCGATTCCAGCTTCATCAGCCTCTTTGGCAGCAGCTTCTTCGTCTGCCTTGGCGGCTTCCTGAGCAGCAGCCTTCTTCGCGTATTCAGCAGCACGCTGAGCCTTAGCAGCAGCCTTAGCCTCACGATCTGCCTTCTTCGCGGCCTCCATTGCCTCGACCTCTGCAGCGCGCTCTGCCTTCTTAGCAGCTTCGCGAGCAGCAACGGTCTCGGTTGCGGTGCCGAACTTGTTAGCAAAACGCTGAACACGTCCGCCGGAGTCGATGAGCTTTTGGGTGCCGGTGAAGAACGGGTGGCACGCGTTGCAGATATCGACGCGGAGTTCAGGTTTGGTTGAGCGAGTTTGGAAGGTGTTGCCGCACGTGCACGTTACGGTGCAGTCGACATAATCGGGATGAATATCTTTTTTCATGTTGGTCTCCTTCTAGTGCCTTGGTTTCCGACCAAGTGCGAAATGAGCCTAGCTATAGTAGCACATTACTTCTTCTGTGAGGGATGAAAGCTGAAAAAGTCCGTGCGAGGGGGAAGATCGCGCACGCGATGGCGCTTTGCTTCAAGTTCGTGAGCATTGCAGAGCTCTTCCATGCTGTCGAAATCGTAGTTCCAACTGAAGAATTCATCGAAATCGAAATTCATGAAATCGCAGATCTTCTCGGTGCCACGCGGCACGATCGGATGCATGAGCAGCGTGGCGATACGCAGCAGATAGAACGAATCGATAAGCGTCTGGCGGCGCAGCTCTTCGCTTCCCTCTTGATCGGCCTCTTTGATGTGGCTCGACCAGTACTTGTTGGCATAGCGGATGAATTCGTCCATCTGCGACATGATCGAATGAAGCTCGACCCTATACATGGTCTCTTCATAGGCGCACATCACGTTGTACACCTTCTTGAGCACCTCTTTGCTCACCCGGCCGAGCGGCATGTAGCCTTCGAAGTTCTTCTGTGCCTCGTAGAAGCAGCTGCGCGCAAGACGGTTGAATACCTTGGTGAGCAGCGCTCCTTCCTTGAGCACAGGGTCGGCCACACGCGGATCGTCGCGTTTGGCGCTATCTTGCTCGAAAACCTTCGGCTTGAAACCGACCGATTTCTGATCGAGCGCAAGCGCCAAGAAATGCGCGCGCAGCTGTTCGACCGTGTAATACTCGAGCAACTCGTCTGCCGTCGGTGGCTTCACATCAGAAGACGAAGAAGCTTTCTTATCGCCGAAAAGGATATGGTGGTTCGCGATGAGCTTGGTCTGCTGCAATTCCCCATCGGGCGCATCTTCCACCACGGGCTTTTCTTCCTGGAGCGCAGCGAAGAGCGCGGGCTGGGCAACGCCATAGAAATACAGGTTATCCTGCCCGATGAATTGGTAGACATGAGCATTTTTGCTGCACCAGAACTTACGCCAGAGCGCGCGTGATAACCCTTGTTCGTCGTTGCGCGCCATGGTGAAGGAAAGCGGCGCCCAGAGGCTTTCCGGCCAGCACCAGATCGTAAGACCGCTCACGCCATCGATCTCTGGGCACGGAATGCCCCACGAAGCATTGCCCGAGATACGGAACGGCACGAGCGCCTTACCGGTTCGAAAGCGGATGTTCGCTTCGGTGAGCACGCCGCGCGCCTGATCGCGATCAGCCACCGAGGAGAACTCGAGCTCGAAGCTCTGCTTGCCCTTGGCTGCATCACGGTATTCGTGCGCAGGAAGCTTATCGGCGATCTGCGTATAAGCATCGTAGAGCTCCACCTTTATATAGATGATGGGCGGAACGAGAAATTCCTTGATGGTCTTAGGAACGAGCGGGCGAACCTGTTCGTCCTGTTCAGCCGCTTCGACATAGTCCTTCACGATATAAGCAAGGCTGGGCAGATCGAAATACCAGTTGTTCACCGTGCGCATCTCAGGCACCGTGCCCGAAACCGACGAAATTGGGTTGATCAGATCAGCAGGATCGTACTGATGACCCAGATCGCATTCATCGGCATACGCCTTTTCGCTCTTGCACCCTTGAACAGGGCAATGCCCCACCACCTGGCGACCATTCAAGAACATATCTTCTTTGGTGTCGTAGAACTGCTGGGTGCTCTCAAGATGAAGGAAGCCGTGATCGTAAAGGCGCTTCACATAGGCCTCGGATATGGTGTGCTGCACTTCCCCGGCATGTCCTAGCCCGCTGCCCTCGTAGATATCGAGGCTGATGTCGTAGCGCTTGAGCGTTTCAGCCTGAAGATCGTGATTGCGCTTCACGTATTCCTTGATCGTGCCGGAAAACGTTCCCGCTTCAACTTCCTTGCGATAGCCCTCTTCGATCGGCGAACCATAGCAGTCGGTTCCCGAAACGAAGCACACGTTCTCGCGCCCGATCCTATCGCGCAAAAAGCGTGCGAAGCAGTCAGCGGGCACGAATACGCCACCAACATGCCCGAAGTGCAACGGCTTATTGCCGTAGGGCATGCCAGCGGTCACGACCGCACGACGCGGCCAAACGATATTGCGACTAGGATAGCTGTCCATTGGTGGAAGCTCCTTCTAAGATCGTGTTCGTTGATTCCTGCGGTTGTTTCTCCTCTGCTGTTAAAAGCAGCGAAAGGACATCGACAAGCCCCAGGTCGTTCGTACCGAGATACTTGATGCTGTATGAGCTTACACCAGAAAGAGAAGCGGCTTTGTTGCACGCATCTTTGTACGTGCCGATCTCATCGATAAGCCCGTTCTCCACACCATCGGCACCCGTGAATGCCATGCCGGTAGCAAGCTTCTGAACAGCAGAAACCTCCATACCACGACCTTCAGCGACCGATTCGATGAAGCTCTTGTTGATCTGATCGACCTGAGCTTGGAAGTATTTCACCTCTTCATCAGTGAGCGGACGATTCCCATACGAAGCATCTTTGCTATCTGCGGAGGTGATGGTGCGCACATCGATGCCGAGCAAGTCGAGCAACTTCGAGTAATCGGTAACCTGGATGACCGTACCGATCGAACCGATGCTCGAGGCTTCATTGGCATAGATATAGTCGGCCTGCGAAGAAATGAGATAAGCCGCCGAAGCATTGCCCGAAGCGGTCGAGACTACGATCGGCTTCGAAAAATCCTTCACGTACTGCGCCATCTCTTCACCAGCTGCCGCGGCACCTCCGCCTGAATTCACGCGAAGCACGACCGCCTTGATGGACGGATCGTTTGCGGCGCTTTGCAGCTGAGCAAGGAGTCCTTCGGGCGTATTCGCGCCATCATCCTGGCCGATCGTGCCATCAAGGTCGATCACGCCGATGGAATCCTGGAACGTGAGATACGGATTGGTGCGGACGTTATTCCCTACGAGCGTGCCGACAAGGATGCCCAAGATCACCAGGAGCACGACGACCCAAACGCGTACCCCTTTTCGTTTCTTCACGCGTTTTGCGACATACGGTTGATTCGCGCCATAAGGCTGGCCTGCCGGAGGAGGAGGCGTGGGTGAAGCTGTTTCAGGGGTAGCTGAGTTTTCAGACATTGAATTCCCTTTCGCACTCTGAGCGCACAAGCTTAGAGTTCGACATCTTCCAGTTGACGACCTTGCCACTTCTTAGCGGCACGGATCAAGAATTCTTGATTGGTATTGGTTTGTTGCAGGCTCTTCAGAAGCGAGTTCATCGCATTCTCCGTACTGTTGCGGCTCGCAAGGACCCTGCGAACAGCCCAGATGAGCGGCGCTTCTTGCTGATCGAGCAGCAGGTCTTCGCGACGCGTACCAGAAGCGACCGGATCGATAGCTGGGAAGATGCGACGGTCTGCCAACGCGCGATCGAGCTTCACTTCCATATTGCCGGTGCCCTTGAACTCTTCGAAGATGACCTCATCCATCTTCGAGCCCGTATCGACCAGCGCAGAAGCCAGGATGGTAAGGCTACCGCCGCCTTCGATGTTACGTGCTGCGCCCAAGAACTTCTTGGGTGGATAGAGCGCCGTCGAATCGACACCGCCGGAAAGGATACGACCCGATGCAGGTTGCGCCAGGTTGTACGCACGTGCAAGACGCGTGAGCGAATCGAGCAGGATGACCACATCCTTGCCCTCCTCGACCATGCGCTTCGCGCGCTCGATGACCATTTCAGAAACGGCGATGTGGTTCTCGCTCGGCATATCGAACGTGGAGGCGATCACTTCGCCACGGATCGAACGCTGCATGTCGGTGACCTCTTCAGGGCGCTCATCGACAAGCAAGCACATGAGGTGGACTTCAGGGTTGTTCGCCGTGATGGAAGCAGCGATGTCTTTCAAGATGGTGGTCTTGCCAGCCTTCGGCGGCGAAACGATGAGGCCACGCTGCCCCTTGCCGATCGGCGAGCACAGATCGATCACGCGTGCAGTGAGCGTGTTCTTGCCATGCTCCATGACCAGGCGCTCATCAGGGAATACCGGGGTAAGGTCGGAAAATTTCACGCGCTTGCCCAGCTCTGCGATAGGCGTGCCGTTGACGCTTTCGATCTCCTGCAGCGCCGCGTACTTTTCGTTCGGACGGGCGGGGCGAACCGTTCCTTTGATGTAATCGCCCTTGCGCAGGCCGTTGCGACGGATCATCGACAGACCCACGTACACATCGTTCTCCCCAGGCAGATAACCGCCTGTGCGCAAGAAGCCATACCCATCGGAGAGGATATCGAGCACGCCTGCGGTCTCAACGAAGCCTTCAGCCTTCACGCTCGCATCGAGCACCGCGTCGACAAGCTCGGCCTTCTTGAGTCCCTTGTGATCAACACCCAGCTCATCGGCCTTTTCACGGAGTTCGGCGACCTTGAGCTTCTCAAGATCCTCACGCGTGGTCTGCGGAACGACCGGCTCGCGATGGTAGTTGTTGCCATGCTGGCGGCGCTGGCGGCGATGGTTGTTATTGTTCTGCTTGCCCTGGTTCTTCTGGTTGTTCTTCTGATTATTGCGACGGTTGTTGGCATTGCTGTTGCGCTCAGAGCGATCGAACGTACGCTCACCCGATGGCTTGGCAGATGCTTCATGATCGACAGGTGCCTCCGCGCTCGGTGCGCCAGCTTCAGATTTTGCCTCCGCTGCGGGCGCAGACGCGGCCACCTCTTCGGGAAGCGGATTCTTGCGCGGACGACCACGCTTGCGCTTAGGAGCCTCGCTCGCTTCTTCGGCAACTTTAGCGGTATCTGCTGCCGCTTTTTCTGCGTCCGTTTTACGAGGACGACCGCGCTTTGCCTTCGGTTTTTCTTCGGTCATAGCTTCCGAGCTTTGCTCGAGCACGTCTTCACTCATGCGTTAGCTACTTTCTCCCAGTCGTTCAGGAAGGAAACGAGACCACGCTCGGTAAGAGGATGCTCGATGCACTTCTTCAGCACGCCGAAGGGCACGGTGGCGATGTCAGCACCCATGAGCGCTGCCTGGGTAACATGGTTCGCGCTGCGGATCGATGCAGCGATGACTTCACATTCATGACCAAAGTCATAGTTCGCCATGGCCTCGACCACATTCACCAGTTGCGGAATGCCGTCTTCAGAAATATCGTCGAAGCGACCAACGAATGGCGAGATATAGCGCGCGCCACTGCGTGCAGCAAGGATCGCCTGCGGCACCGTGAAGCATAGCGTCATGTTCACCGGAATGCCTTCAGCTGCGAGCATCTTCGTTGCAGCCAGGCCTTCGATCATGGTCGGAACCTTCACGACCACATGCTCTGGATCGATCGCGTGGAGCTTCTTGCCATCGGCGAAGATCTCGTCACGCGTCATCGCGACCGACTCGGCCGAAACGGGGCCTTGCACGATGTCGCAAATAGCTTTGATATGCTCGTGGAAATCGGAAAGCTTGCCACCGACGCGCGAATAGAGCGTGGGGTTGGTGGTAACGCCTGCGATCGCGCCCCAGCTGTTCGCCTCCTCGATCTCCTTAAGATCAGCGGTATCCAAAAAGAATTTCACCATGTCCTCCTTAGACTGGTACACCTATTGGCAGTATGCGAGCACGAAGGCTGCGCGATATGCAAAATGAGGGGGATATAAAAGACGCTTTCATCGTAAACAATCAATCCGCGATACGCAAGCAACAATCAGGAAACTTGCAGAATCAACCGCAGAACAGCAAGCGCGCGCTATCCCGCCTGCGTGCGCGTGCAAAAGAGATCTCTTCGCATCAGCGCGACCTGAATTTGCCCCGCTTTTATTTTGTCTCGTTTTTGACGCTGCTCTTACTGGCCAACAGCTTCGCGGAAGAAGGCAATCTCCTTGGCATAGCCAGGAAGCTCGTTCGGCGTTTCGAGAATAGCCGGCAACCCCTGCAAAGCAGGATGTTCGAGCACGCGCACGAGCGCCTCTGCACCGATCTGGCCTTCTCCGATGCGCGCATGCCGATCCTTATGCGCACCGCACGTATTCAGCGAATCGTTGATATGGAGCGCCTTCAGATGCTCGAGACCGATCACACGATCGAACTCATCGAGCACGCCGTCCAAGTCGTCCTTGATGTCGTACCCTGCATCCCATACGTGGCACGTGTCGAGGCAAACGCCAACCTTTTCAGGATGATCCATACGCGCGCGGATTGCTGCGATCTCCTCGAAGGTCGATCCCACCTCCGATCCTTTGCCCGCCATCGTCTCAAGAAGAAGCGTGGTGGTCTGATCGGGCGTGATCACTTGATTCAAGGTTTCGGCGATCTGCTCGATCCCAATATCGCTCCCCTGCCCCGTATGCGAGCCAGGATGCATGTTGAAGAGTTGGTTCGGCGTGTACTCCATACGCGCAAGATCATCCACGAGCGCCTGAAGGGCGAATTCGCGCACTGATTCCTTCGCTGAACACGGATTGATCGTGTAGGAGCCATGCGCAACGATCTTATCG
>UPYK01000009.1 GCA_900538545.1 uncultured Eggerthella sp.
GGCATCATCGCGGCACAGTCCATCGGTGAGCCGGGTACCCAGCTGACGATGCGTACGTTCCACACCGGCGGTGTTGCAGGTGAAGACATCACGCACGGTCTTCCTCGTGTTACCGAGCTCTTCGAGGCGCGTAAGCCTAAGGGCCAGGCAACGCTTGCGGAGATTGCAGGTACGCTGCAGGTCTCTGGCGACAAGAACAACAAGATCCTCACCATCCACGATCAAGAGGGCAACATTCGTGAGTATGTCGTTTCCGCGCGTGCTCAGCTGCTGCCTGGCGTGGAAGATGGCTGCGAGGTCGAAGTTGGCCAGCAGCTCACCAAGGGTTCGATCAACCCGCACGACCTGTTGCGCTTGACCGATCCTAACACCACGCTGCGCTACATCGTCAGCCAGGTTCAGGACGTGTACGTCTCCCAGGGCGTAGATATCAACGATAAGCACATCGAGGTCATCGCACGTCAGATGCTGCGTAAGGTTGCGGTTGTCGATCCGGGCGATTCGGATTATCTGCCGGGCCGCCAGGTCAATCGTTTCGAGTTCGAGAAGGTCGTCAACGACATGATCCTCGAAGGCAAGAACCCGCCGGTGGGTCAGCCGCTGTTGCTCGGCATCACGAAGGCTTCGCTCGCTACCGATTCGTTCCTTTCTGCGGCTTCCTTCCAGGAGACCACGAAGGTCCTTACCGACGCAGCTATTGAAGGCAAGGTCGATACGCTGCAGGGCCTCAAGGAGAACGTCATCATCGGTAAGCCGATCCCGGCTGGTACGGGTCTGAAGCGCTACAAGGATGTCGAGATCACCTACAAGGGTGTTCCGGTCACGGCGAACGATTCCGATCGTCTGCCCGATTCGGCACCGCAGGCGCTGCGTGACATCGAAGAGCTGTTGCCGCAGCCGCAGGATTGGTCGCTCGACGGTAGTGGCTACATGGATGCGGGTTCGGACTACGCGAGCTACTTCGCGTCCATCACGGCAGGCTATCGTGCGAAGAACCTCACCGATGAAGAGGCGCGTCTCTACATCTATGACGATCTGGGTGTTTCGCAGCGTTGGGCTAACAAATTCTCCGAAGCAGGCATCGAGACCGTTGCTGATCTGGTCGGCCACACCGAGGATGAGCTGTTGCGCATCGAAGGCATTGGCACGAAGGCGATCGAAGAGCTCAAGGCAGGTCTTGAGAACCATGGTCTTTCCAAGGTTATCGAAGACGACTTCTCAGCTTCGGCTGACGATATGAGCCAGTTGCTCGATATGGTCTTCTCGCCGGACGATACGGTACTCATCGGTGGCGATAAGCCAGCTACCTTCACTAACGATGGCGAGGACATGCTCGGCGAAGCACTGCCGCCGCGTTCGTACCAGCGCAATCTTGACGAGCTCGACGAGCTGCTCAATTCCGTTTCCGACATGGGCTTCGGCGTAATCGATCCCGACACGTTGGGTGGCGGTAATTCGGGTAGCGAAAGCGATTCGGAGCAGTAAGCTTCCCTTTGCTCAAGCGCGATTCGTCTAGACGGCATGGACATCAACACGCGTCCCATCCCGGGGCGCGTGTTTCGTTTATGATGGAATCAACGTTTTTTCAGGGGCCTACCATAAGGCCATTCAAATAGACTCGAGAAAACGAAGAGAAAGGCAGCCTATGACCTCACTGCTCTTCAAGGACATTACGGTCTTGACCGAAGAAGGGAAGACCGTTCCGCATGCTTATGTAGGTGTGACGGATAGCATGATCTCGCATTTTCAGCTCACGCAGCCCGAAGGTGCGTTCGAACGCGTGATCGATGGTCGCGGGAAGCTCTTGATGCCGGCGCTCTACAACGCGCATGCGCACGTTCCCATGACGCTCTTGCGTGGCCGCGGGGATAATCTGCCGCTCGACCGCTGGCTCAACGAAGCCATCTTCCCATTCGAGGCGCACATCACGGAAGATGCGACCTATCACGCCACGCTGCTCGGTATCGCCGAGATGTTGCGTTTCGGCGTGGTGTCTTTCACGGATATGTACTTCTGCACCGATGCGCGCGCACGTGCGGTGCTCGATTCAGGCGCGAAGTGCAACTTGAGCGATTGCGTGGTGTGCTCTGAGCCGGGTATGACCTATTACGATCTGCCGCTTGCCAAAGAGAATGAGCAGTGGATCGCGCAATATCATGGCGCGGGCGATGGTCGTTTGCTCATCGATATGAGCTTACATGCTGAATACACTTCAACCCCAGAAATAGTACGCACGCTTGCTGATGCCACCAAGGCGGCAGGCTTGCGCATGCAGGTTCATGTGAGCGAGACGCAAAAAGAGGTACAGGAATGCATCGAGCGCCACGGCAAGACGCCGCCTGTCTACCTGGCTGATCTGGGACT
The DNA here is from genome assembly GCA_900538545.1 of uncultured Eggerthella sp. Lineage (GTDB taxonomy): Bacteria > Actinomycetota > Coriobacteriia > Coriobacteriales > Eggerthellaceae > Anaerotardibacter. Next base: position 2,365 of record UPYK01000009.1, read on the forward strand.
CTTCGATGTGCCGACCACGGCAGACCACTGCGTGTGGCTTACCGATGAAGACCGCAGCGTACTGGCAGAAAAGGGCGTGTTCGTTGCGTGCTGTCCCGCCTCGAACGCGAAGCTCGGCAGCGGTATCGCGGATATCAAGGCCATGAAAGCGGCGGGCATCACGCTCACGCTGGGCACCGATGGCGTAGCGAGCAACAACAATCACAACATGTTCCAGGATCTTTACTTGCTCGCGCTCATGCAGCGTGCGGGCGATGCGAACCCTGTCTCGCTTTCTGCTGAAGAGCTTATCGGAATCGCAACGCGCAACGGCGCGCTTTCGCAGGGTCGCGATGATTGTGGATGTATGCAGGTAGGTGCGCGCGCCGATCTGACCATGCTCGACATCGACACGCCGTGGATGCAGCCCGTTCACACGATGGCAGAGAATCTTATCTATTCTGCACAGGGCTCTGATGTAGTTCTAACCATGGTTGATGGTACTATTCTCTATGAGAATGGCGAATATCCCACGATCGATATCGAAAAGGAGATCGCGGAAACGTGCGCGGCGCGTGAGCGTATCCTTTCTGAGATGGCCTAGTCGCTATCTATAAGGAGCAAACATGGAAAAGACCTACTTCACCGAGGGCGAGCAGCCTGAAAGCCAGATGGGCGCTGCGCTCGAATCGCTTGCGCATACGATCCATGCGCGCAGCACGGCTGGCCCCGAGAGCTACACCTATCGTCTGCTCACAGGCAATCTTGATGACCTTTTGAAGAAGCTCGTCGAGGAGGCTCACGAGACCACGCTCGCGGCGAAGGACGTGGAGCGTGATGGTGCGCCGGCAAGCGAGATCGATCACCTGCGCTACGAAGCGGGGGATGTGGTCTATCATCTGCTGGTGCTCTTGGAGCGTTGCGGTGTTGACTTGGATGAATTCGCTGCTGAGATGAATACGCGCATGACCGAGGATGAGATCGCGCTACGCAGTGGTGTTATCATGCTCAAGCCCGATTTTGTGAATCGCGGCAGTAACCATTAGAATGTTGGCCGCCTTGGATGCGGCATCGAATCATACATGAGGCGCCTTCACCGGGCGCCTTTCAACAAAAGAAAGGTACTCTTTTGGCTAAACTTTTCGGAACTGATGGTGTTCGCGGGGTTGCGAACACTGAACTTACCTGCGATATCGCCTTCAAACTGGGGCAGGCTGCGGTCGAATTCTTGGGCAAGACCATCGTAGTGGGCAAGGACACGCGTCTTTCGGGCGATATGCTCGGCAACGCGCTTTCTGCGGGCATCATGAGCATGGGCGGCAATGTGCTTGATGCGGGCATCATTCCTACGCCTGGCGTTGCGTATCTCGTGCGTGAGTTGCACGCTGAAGGCGGCATCGTCATCTCGGCTTCGCATAATCCGCCCGAGTATAACGGCATCAAGTTCTTCGACCGACAAGGCTTCAAGCTCACCGAAGAAGCCGAAGCAGAGATCGAAGCATTCGTTCTGGCGGGTGGTGCGGATCCCGAGAGCCTTCCTTCGGGCGATGCGGTAGGCGTAGTGCTTCCGGTTGAAGATGCGTGCGATCTCTATATCCAGCATGCTATTTCATCCTTGCAGGATAAGACGCTCGACTTCTCGAAGCTCACGATCGCACTCGATACTGGTCACGGTGCTTCATCGCTTACGACCGTAGCGGCGCTCGAGCAGTTGGGTGCCACGGTTCATGTGATCAACGACAGCTTCAATGGAGTCGATATCAACGTCGAATGCGGTTCGACGCATCTTGAGCCAGTGAAAGAGCTGCTGGCAGAAACGGGCGCTCAAATCGGCATCGCGCATGATGGCGATGCGGATCGTGTCATGTTCGTTGATGAATTGGGTAACGAGATCGACGGCGATGTGGTCGAGACGGTTTGCGCACTCGATCTGCAGAAACGCGATCTTCTGCGTGACGATACGGTTGTCTCAACCGTCATGTGTAACCTCGGTTTTACCAAGGCAATGGATGCAGCAGGCATTTCGGTCGTGCAAACGCAGGTGGGGGACAAGTACGTCCTGAATGAGATGCGCAAACTCAATGCGGTTATCGGTGGCGAACAGAGCGGCCACATGATCTTCCTCGATCATAATTCCACGGGTGATGGCCTCATCACGGCACTTCAGTTCTTGGCAGCGTGCTTGCGTAACGATCAGCCCGTTTCGAAGACGGCGGCGCTCATGCAACGCTTCCCGCAAGAGCTCATCAATGTGCGCGTGGCTGATAAGCATGCAGTTTCGGAGAACGCAGTAGTGGCCGATGCGATCGCTGAAGCTGAGGCGAAGCTTGATGGTTCTGGTCGTATCCTCGTGCGTCCGAGTGGCACTGAGCCCCTCGTCCGTGTGATGGTAGAAGCCGCCACCCACGAAGAAGCTCTCGGCTACGCCCAAGAGATCGCCTCGATCATCGAACGCGAACTCGGTGCATAAGATTTCTTTAACAGAGCAACCTAACCAAAAGGCCAGCACATGTTGGCCTTTTGGTTGTCTATAGTTCATACCCTAAGAAACAAAGCATGTCTTGACATACAATGTCAGGGCTTCTCTCAAATAGCTGCTTAGCTCGTTCAAGATTTTCATCAATATAGCTGCGATACAACTGAATCATTTCTTCGTTTGGCTTTGGTGCATCTTCGGCTGTCATGCATAGTCGAGTGATGGCTACCTTTAGCTTTGTTTCAAAACCTCCAAGGGAAAGAAAGTCTTCCTTAAATAAGTCCTCTTTGAAGTATCTGTCAATTATGGAAAAGCATTCCAGACTATTTAATGCTTTTAACTCAGATTCGGGTAAGCCTGCTTGTATCAGATTCACCTCTGGGTTGTAGTGTGCATATAGGTATCCGCCGTCAGGGCTTCGAACCCCCTTTACTCCCCAGAAGTAATATCGGTAACCGTCTCTGCGGTCTTTTCTGTATGGTGTCGATTGATTTTCAAATAGATAATCTTTCCAGTTATTTGCGGTGCATGAAGGAAAACTAACAGATGCAGCCTGAACGCATGATGAGGAGTCTATATCAAGAACGGTATCAGGAATGAATACGGCGCCATCAAAGCACCTAAATGCATGAGCGCAAATCTTCTTTACCGAAGGAGGTATTTTCAAAAACGTATTCTTCCTTGTGTACTTACCACGCCTGAATTCAGCCCACAAGAAAGTACCAGGTGGAATCTCTTTTAGATCACTCGGAAGGGTTAAACCTCCAAAAATATTAGAGAAAGCAAAGGCTCCAACGAGCTTACCCCAGCGATCTTTCTTCCATTCAAGATTGACCCCTTTAGGAATGGTAAGATGGCGGAATGTTGCTGTTGCGAAGGCCTCAGGCATGATCCTTTTAACCGTTTTAGGAATCTTTAACCTTTGAAGACGACAGTCAGAGAATGCATGCGCTCCGATAGTGGTAACACCATCTGGGATAACAGCAACCCCTTCTGAATCGATCAATGGGGTAATATCAACTAAAGTATCTCCTTGAACTGCCTGAGAAATATCGTAGTTATTTTCAGTCATGAGTTATGTGCTCTCTTTAGATTAGATGTGAGCTTTACTGCTGAGATTGATCTTGGTTATCGTAGCATGATACCTTCAAGTGATTCTTCACAAAGTTTAGCTTTTTCTTGCTCGAACGCTTCATCCGCTTCCTGGTATTCATATAAGAGTTTTCTGTAATTATCGAGCACGAATTCAGCGTCTTGTAGGGGATGTTCTCTCTTCACAAGAAGGTTAGCTTTACAGAAAATTGGATCAGTAATAATTGTCTTTATGACATTAGTAAGAACGTGAGGAGCATAGGATGGATTACAAGGAACTCTTAAATCAGTATTACCATGAAGGCAAAATAGACATGGCTGAAGTTATCGATGAGCTAGACCAATACTATGAAGCAGCTGGTTTTGAAGACTTTTACAATCGCGTGCTTTCTCCTATGAATGACCAGGAGCTTCTAGATTGCTTTGTCAAAACATTTTTTGGTGTTTCGGGAGAAGGGGAGTTGGAAGCTTATGACCAAGAAACCCTTGAAGGAATTGAAGAAGCGAGTAAAGAAGCACTTGAAAAAGTTCTTATAAAGGATAATTAGAGTCCCAATAGGTGCAATGCGACTACTGGTGATTCACTTACGCAACAGCGAAGAGACCATAGTTCCGTAAAAGAGTGTCGTTGCGCAAAGCGACTAGTTTTAAGATATTAACCAAAGTAAGGTTTCAGCTTCTCTTTGATGGAGTCTGAAGCTTTTACTTTTTTGACGTATGCACGAATGTCTTTTGCGTATGACTTTTTGGGTTCTCCTTATCTTGTTAGTTGGTTTTCTTGATACGTTACATTTGCTTAAGCATCTTCTTCTAGATCGAATAGGCCTTCGAATACGAGATTTATATCCTGCTTATCGGTAGACCCCGGTTCGAGAACGCCTCGGTCAATTGCTTCCAGCATTGTGCTTTCCTTTTCTGAGAGACGATCGTAAATCTTCTTGTCGAGAGACCAATCATCTGTTTTGCTTGAATAGTATGTCTGCATAAAATAGTACTGTGTGTACTGACCGTCAGGTAGTCCGAGTCTATGGATTCGATCCTTTGATTGAAGCAAGTGAACGAGGTTGTAGCCATATTCGAAGTAGATCGCATCATGACATATCGAATGAAGCGAGACCGATTCAGCTAAGGTATGAGGGTTCGTTAAGAGGAAGTCTATCTCACCAGCTTTGAAGGAACCTAGTATTGTATCTCTTTTACTTTGTGGCGTTGATCCGTTGATGACTGCACCATGAAAGCCTTTGTCTTCCAGCATATAAGCTAGGTTATACATTGTCTTCTTGAAGATGCACCAAATAATGAGAGGCTTCCCTTTGTTCAGCAAGGATGATGCGAGATCGATGCATCTAAGCGTTTTGGTAGTGGGACCGCAAACGCCGACGATGGAGCGGAGGCTGGTGTCGTAAACATCTACTCCTGGGCCACCAATACTGCCATCTAAGTCAATCATTCCGTCAAATTCTTCAGGCTCAAGCGCATCGAATAACATTTCTGGATCAGATTCCATCTGAAGTATCCTGATGATTAAAGCCAGTGGGTCGTTCTTATACATGTCTCTTAGTCTGTAGAAGAGAGCGGTTTCTGTCGGACTTGCGTTCACATCTACTTCTAAGTCGGGCGAAACTGGTGGAACTCCGAGCTTTTCCTTGTTCGTTCTACAAAAGAAGGGTTGAAGAGCTGCATTAATGGACGCTATCTCGGTTGGAGAAGGATCCTTTAGGAATTTAGGGGTGAATCCGAAGAAGGTTCCGTAATCATCGGGATAAAGAATGTTGAGCAGGTTGTAAATGTCCACGTAGGAATTGGGAATCGGAGTACCTGTCAGCGCAACTACATAACTAGCATCTCTGGCGATTACGCGCGCGCTGTTTGCTCTTACTCCATCGACTTTCTTGACCTTATGTATTTCATCGAAAACGAGCATTGCGTCTCCTGAGATAATGCTCCTGAGCTCTTCTTGGAAATTCAAGAGAGCCTCGTAGTTTACGAGTATCAGGTCATATCGTTTGTAGTTCCAAGCGAGCTCTTTGCGCTTGACGGAAGTTGACCGTGTAGCGAATTCCGGGTCATGGAAGCATAGGGACTTGCATGGGATGTTTTCCCCAAAGCAATTTTTCCATTCATCGCGCCATGACCCGAAGGCATTCTTCGGACACACAACAACAAGCCTGGTCACTTTCTTCAAGTGATGCAGATATGCAAACATACCTAAAGTGGATGCTGTTTTGCCAGATCCAGGTACGGAGAAATTCGCAGATTTCCTCATGCTGCACATGAAGAAAGCGTCCCAAACCTGCCTGTCGCGTAGCGTTCTTATCATGTATGCATCTACTACGCGAGCAAAGGTTCTTAGTTGTTCCAAAACACTGTCGTCGTGGTTCTTGATGAGCAGTCCCACTCTCGACTTCTCGCGAATCAGGGAATCCTCTTTTTCTTTGTAGTCTTCGAAAGAGGGGTTTAACTCGACTTCGTAGCTGTCTTTTGAAGCGCTTTGAAGCGCATCCAAAACGCTTTGACATTCGGAATAAGAGAGCTCTGGAGAGAAAAGAATGTCCTGCCCCTCAATCGAGGACACCCTTCTCTTTACTCCAGGCATCTTCAGCTTCCATGTAGGAGACTTCAGAAACTCATCGATAGATGCACCTTCAAGGGTTAGCTTTAGTTGTTTATCGTATGTAACGAGGAACTTCAAATTTGCTCTTTCGTAATGAAGCAGCGAATCTCCTCGATTCGACCTTCTAAATTATTGAGCGCGCGTATAGCGCGTTTCATGTTGTCATTATCTAGATGGCCTAGGATATTCACGTCAACACCATCGAGTAGGTCTACTGCAGCATCGAGCTTAGATATAGGGCTGTCAAGAATAATCGCTCCGTTTGCCTTAGCTTCTGAGGTTGACATCGTATTCGCGAACCTGTCGATGAGTTTTTGGTCAGATCGGATTTTGTCTCTGATGGTTTCCTTATTGATCGTTTCCATCTTCGAAAGTCGGTCTACGACCTCTTCCGCCAGCTCGGACTCATTTTCGATGAATTCTTTGGCCATGGGGGATTTAAGGATCTTCTTGAACTTTCGAACGAAGCGCGTGATGTCCCCGGCGGGTTCAACGACCATGTTGGCGAATATACATTGCTTGACTGTCTCAGCCTCGTCCTCGTCTGCGCAGTACTTGAGGATTGCGGGAATCTCGATGATTGGTCCGTTGAGTTCCATATCTCGCGCAAGGTAGAATTCGCCAGGGGCGTTTATGAAGTCAAGGAACTCAATCAGGTATCTGGACTGTTCTACGAGCTTCTTGACCTCGCCTGGAGTTGTATTGGTATCCCTCGCATATTCTTCAATGCTGAAGAGACCAGTTCTCACGATGTCGTTGTAGATACCAACAAGCCTATCGATTGGGTTGTAATCAACCTTTCCTTCTTCGCCATGCTGAAGCGCAAGCTCCAGCTTTTTGATGCGCTTCTTATCCTGCGCAATTTCTTCAGGAAGGATCACGGCATCGATCCAATTGAACTTGTCATCATCTCTCGATAGGATTCGCAAGCACGTGAATCTTCTATTGCCATCAATGACTAGTCCGTTGGAGAGAACGATGGCTGGTACGTTTTGCCCGACCATCTTGATGTTCTTTGCTGTCCTGTCTATTGCCTTTTCATTACTTTTAACGATGAATTCTTCGATTATGCCGTTGTATGCCTCAAGGTTGTCTTCTGGTGGAAGAGTGTCATTGTGCTCGGCCTTGTATTGGCTTATATAAGTAGCAATTCGGTCGTTTTGATTGTTGTAATGCAGTTGATCCAGCCGGATCCTGTAGACCGGATAGACTTTGCCAACTCCATCAATTGGGACTTTTCTTGAAAGAGCGGTCGGCTGCGCCAATCCGTCAGGACTGATCATTTCTTCTAAATTCATTCAAATACCTTCCTTTGTTACCTAGACAATACTTCTTGAACCAATTTGTCGTATTCTTCAGGACTTTCAAATACCCTGTCCAGGTCTTCGTGGTAGAAGAGCTCTGATCTTCGTATGATATTCCGAGCAAGGTATGGACTGATATCTATACTGTACTTTTTCTTCATATATATGCAGAGGTCTTCGACATCGATGCTTTTCAATTCACCGAGAGTATTCTCAAATAGGTCAACAACGCTGAAGCTGTAGGGGGTTTTGCAAAAAATGATCCGACTACCAACACTCGTAGTCTTGATTCTTCCGCCTACCCTCGCTGTTGAGATGAGTGATTCCAAAAATTCATCACCAAAGCCGACCTCATTGGCATATTTTTCGACGCAGTGGTTAAAGCCACTATCTCGCAAGCTGTATACGGTGAAGGGTTCGTTCTTGTTGGTAGCCTCGAGGACCCTATCGACGTAGTTCTCAAAATCAGCTTTAGTGGCCGTTTCATCAATTGCGGAAATAACGGCATTCAGGTGAATGTATTTGTCTTTCTCGTATTCGACAACATCGAGGGCATTGATCTTGATCTGCAGAACGCTGTCAAAATCGGGGTGCTTAAAGACTTCGGCTATAAAACCTTCAGTCTCCGGCCCAAATGAGACATGGTTATCGATTAGGCTTTCAAAGACCGTACGCTCGTCAAGATCGACACGAATTAATAGTTCATGAGAAGGTTTGTATCCAACTTTCTCAAGATTGAGTTTGTTGATGAGACTGGTAGAGGCATCCGGATATTTGTCTTTGAATTGAAGCTTTATAAGCGACATGGGATGGAAATCGCTCGTTAGCAAGGTAGCTAAAGTATCAAGTTGCTCGCTCGACATTTCCTCGAACGAGCACGAATAGCTACCATGACTTTTGTAAATCTCGAATCCCCTCAAATATGAACCTCTGAAGGTGGCTTCTGGCACTCCATACTTCTCCTGATACAGTAACGCCAATGTTGAAACGTCGATCGGTCCGTTTTCCTGTATGAGGTCGAGTGTTTGTTTCTCCCTATCACCGTCACCAAATGTGATGGTGGGCATTCTACCAAATACTATGCTATCTGGAAGATCGCAATAGTTTTTTGCTATGTAGTGCAATTCATATTCATCTTTGATTTCAAGTTCTTCTATGATTTCAGAGGCCAAGGGATGGTTAAAGATAAGAGCCGATGAACATTCGATGTCTTTGAACAAGCCAGAGGTCATGAACTCTTTGAGCTTCGAATAGTCATATTGGCTCGCATCGTAATACCTTATGTAAGCATCTTCGCCCGATCTGACATTTAGTATTTCTGGCACGTTGCGCCTTGTCCATTCTTGGAAGCTATGCAATTTGCCGAATGGGAGACCTTTCGAGTCAAGGGAGTGTTCTGTCAAAAACTTTCCGTATGCTTCTTGCAAATCGGTAATTGTAATTCTGGAGTGCTCGGTAAGCTTATTAACCAAGAACAGAATGATAGATCTTCGATCTTTATGAATGCGCTCACCGTCAACGAAGAGGAAATCTTTATTGAGTAGAGACCTAATCTCGTTCTTGATATTTTCAGAAATACGCTCATCGGATAAAGCAAACGTCAATGGTAGAAATTGTCTATCCCGTTTTTCTGTAGTTAGGTTTAGATAATTCTCGATTTTGGCATCAGCTCCAGTGATAAGCACGAAGTTGGATTTCCCGATATCGTAAGTCGTATAAAGGTATCGAAATACATCCTCTTCAAGAAGCGGACGCCGGTTCAAGAGCTTTGTTGTAATCTGTCGGACTCGCTCGCGAGTTATGCCGGCCCTTCTTCCACATTCATCCAAAGTGAACCCACGAAGTCTCAAGGACAATAGTTCTGCATCCCTTTTGGAAAGGCTCTGAATCCACTCATCTAATGATGGATGCTTAAACCTTATTACGCGAGATGATTCCTCGAATGTGCAATCGTCGAATTCCTGCAAAACCTCTAGTGCATGGCTTTGCCAAACAGGGTTTTCAGGAATTCGAATCGTGCATTCAGTTCGATTTGTAAGCTCTTTTGTCTTGGCTTGTCGTAACTGGCCCTTCAAAGACAACTTGAAGGCATCGATTGCGGAGGACGATTCTGTTATTGCTTCTAAAACCAGCTTTTCGGCATCGGCAACGTTTCCGTTAGAGACATCCAGCGCCTCTTGTGCCATTGGTAGGTAATACACACGGAAAGCCTCTGGGAGAAGATCTAATCCCTCGCGACGCAAGTACATTGCGCATGCATCTAAAAGTTCGATTGCACGATTGTTGAACTTGTAAAGATAGCTTTCATACGCAAGAGGATTAATTTTTTCTTCAACAAGATTATTCTTCGGGAGCCTAGTGTTATCAACGCCATCATGCAAGAGCTTATCAAGTGCTGCTCTCGCCGCTTCAACTTTGAGGACTCCTATTCCACGAAGCTTTAGCAATTGATTTTCAGATTTTGAAACAAGACTCTCAATAGTGTTAATGCCATTGCGCTTGAAACATCGAGTGCTTGCATCTCCTAATTCCAAGATGTCAATCGGAAGAGCGAGCAAGCTGACTTCTGAATTTTGATCGCCGTTTTCTGATGGTGGGTTTTCTGTTCTCTGATTGTTGTTAATGGCTGAGAGCATTCCGAACGCATCAAAAATGTACCGTGTGCTATTCGATAGGCACTTCAGAGCCTCCACCTGCTCAGACATCAGAGCAGGTTTGCAGTCATTTGAACTCACCTTAAGAAAATGGAGCAGCTCTTCTTTGCTTTTTTCGCCAAGACCCCTCTGGTTAAGGAACTTCTTGAGGTTGGCAATTAGATCCCTTACCGTATGCAGTCCATTCTTTTGAAGGGCGTTTGTAATTCTGTTAGATAATGCAAGGGATTTCGTAGTGTCAAATGCATGAAGTATGGGTGCGCTTTCCAGCGTAGGTTTAGCCGAAAGCCTGGATGCCTCTCTGTTGCGAGACCTGTCATTCGTTGAAAGCGCGATTGTCTTCTCGTCGCTGTAATTAATAAGGTTAGATCTATCTTCAATAGACGCAATGAGATTTCTTAATTCTTCTTCGGAAATCTGCTCGTATTGATCTGTATTTGTTGGTTCAGAACCACCTATCAAAATGTCATAGGGGAGGTAATTGATATTTGTATCGTATTTGCTATTGCGATTTGCTGATTGCTGATCAGAAAAATCATCGATCACGACTACATTTTCAACAGCAGTCTCAACCGGCGCATTAAGCATCACACCTTCTAAGCCTATACAAACCTGACCTGATCTTTTGAGTGCATCAATCGCTCTGCTAATATCTGCAAAATCCCATTTAGGTAAGACTGCATCGATATAGGAATATGTGACCGGTTCGTTTTGTCTTTCTAAAACAAGTAGTATTGAGTTCTCAATTTCCGACATCAATTCTTATCCTTCTAGCTAATATAGAATTCCATCAGATCAACCTCGCGCTGTTCTGTATGCTCACAGAGCTCGCAAGCACTCAGATTGGATAGTTTAATCAAATCAGCCTTCGCTACAGATAAACAATCGAAGGCCGTTGTTCCACAGTATTCTTCCATGTAGATGTATAACGCTTTGTGACATCTATGGTTGCCATACAGTTCCTTTATATCGACTCATATATAACGAAAAGTTAAACTTGGTCATCTATAGCTAGTGCTTACTGAAGTACTAAGTCATTATAAGTTCTCGAGCATAGTTTTCAGGGGCAATGCTGGACGTTCTTGCGCATTCAATACTTTCTCGCATCGTGGACGGGTTCATAAACGTACTAAGAGATGTCGCTTCATGAAGCTTGGTCACTGATTAAATCAGTTGTAAGTTTAGGGTGTGTTTGAGGGTGCCCTATGCCCGTCAATTCCAAAAGCAGAACATGCTCTTTCATTAATTATCTCAAAGAGAAGGCATTCATCTTCTTAGGAATGTCAAAATCTCGCTTTGCGGAAAACCAAGCGCTTCGGCGAGTCGGATTGATTCATCTAGCGCCTATATCGGATTGGGATAGAATGTAGACTTAAGCAGGTTGATGCATTTAGCCATCTCTGCCTTGTTTTAAGCCAGTTTTGTCTTTGTCGAATAAAATACAGGCATTGAAGAAAATGGTTTAGAGGCGCTGCAACTCAATCTCTCCTTCGAAGCCTTACACCTATTGCAGGTGGATAGCGCAGATGACTCGAAGGTGTTATTCTGACATCATTTTCGAGATATTCATCATGCCAAACATAAGGGTGTCACAACAGGGATATTCAGAGCGTTTTATCAGGTTACTGACAAGGAGCTTAAGATGTTGGAGGATTGGTGCCCTGGCTGGTAATCAAACTCTTCTGTCAGTTTCAAATAGTATTGCCAGATTGCAATTTTACATGAAGTGATTCTTACGGTGGATATTTTTTGGATAGGCCTCTTTTATTTTGAGGCTATCTTGAGTAATTATTTCAAGCGAAAAAGCTCGGGATGTTCATGGATGATGAACAGGTAGAAGAATTCGATAAGGATGTCGAGGTTCTTAAAAAGAAGGTAGAGAGCTATGACTATTGATGTTGATGCGCTCAAAGCATATTTGCAAGACTACTATGGAACCGCAATGATGGGTGGGTTTCCGGTGGCGCTTCTCGATCTTGCCGATCTTGATTCCATGAGTGGGCACGAACTTTGCGAATTAGCGGAACGCGAAGGCATCGATCTCCGCCGCTTTCAGGTGAACTAAGCTGATGTACTAATGCTCTCTAATTTGCGCAAGAAGCTACAGATTCTTCGTCAGGACAATAACCATTTCCAAGCAGGAACAACATGAATGACGCCAGCGTCTGTTTCGATGTCTTTTTCGTCTTCCATTGTGACAAGAGTGCTTTCTGCGCATTCGAATTGAGTCATCGCTTTGTCGAGTGCAGAAATCTCTCGATTAAACGTTTTGGGATCATCGATCTTTGCGGAAACTTGGATGATCTCGACCTGCTCCAACGCTAAAGCATCACCAACAATGAAATCGATTTCATGACGGGTTGAGCCTTCTCCAACAAAAGCGCGAGCAATGGAACCAGGGCGAGCTGATGCTTTCCTTCGCAGGTGATCGAAGACGGTCGTTTCGAGTTTTTGGCCTATATCGTGCGAAGCAGCAGGGGAGAAGGCCGTGAAAAGAGCAGGGTCAACAGCGTAGACTTTTGACGATGAACGGGTGTTATCTGCGAGTGCTACCGAATAATTCGATACGGAGAAAAGTAGGAAAGACTCCTCGTAATAGGTGAGCAAGCGCGATAGCGTTTCGCGTCCAATGGTTATCTGGCGGCTTTTGAATTGGTTGTAGACCTTGCTTATCGAAAGCTCCCGACCTGAGGATGCGAGAGCGCGCGAGAGAAAGAGCGCTGCGGCACGAGGGTTGCCGATGTTGTATCGCTCGATAATGTCGTAATTTACTGTGCGATTAGCGAATTCTTGCAAGAGTTGGATCGCATCGGAAGAATCAAGGTTCTGTACGGGGATGAACCCTCCCTTTTCAAGGTAGCGATCAAATGCATTACGTACGAAACTCTTTTGCGCACTGGTGAAGGAGGCGGGGTCCTTAAGGTTTTCACGGGTGAATTCTTGGTCGTGATCGTGAAAGCGAATGAACTCTGCAAAGCTGAGCGGAAACATCTCTCGCGAAAGCGCGCGTCCACGAAATTCGCTTGCTAGGTGAAGCGAAAGCATCTTTGAGGACGATCCTGTAACGTAAATAGTTGCGCGCTGCGTGTCTACCATGCGCCTCATGAAGGATCCCCATTCAGGAACTTCTTGGATTTCATCAAAGAAGAAATAGGCGCCCTGTTTTTTTGCTTGCGGGTTGAGCGCAAAATAACTTTCTACAACATCTTCAAGCATCGCTGTTTCATAGGGCTTCAAGCGTTCGTCATCGAAGTTGAAGTAGAGAATGGAGGAAAGATCGAAGCCCTCGTGCAGGATTCGATGCATTTCTTGATAGAGGCGATAGGTTTTGCCGCAGCGGCGAACACCCACCACAACTTGTACTAGGTTTCCTCTATCTGGCTTTTGCAGGGGGCCTAATGATAGATCACGTTCGAAAACAGAAGGAATTCCTTGATCGTAGAAATCTTTGAGTTTCTCAATGATGATGTCATGATAGTTTGAAACCATAGCTTCTACCTTGTTCCCAAATTAGATTTATTGAAGGGTTATATTGTAAATCTTGTCGATTGAAACGACAAGATTTAATAAAACTAGTCGGTTCAAACGACAAGAATCAGTAGGAACTGAAATGTTCATAGTCTCTGAGTGCGTGACAAAGTCTTCTTCCTTGCGCTCGACGATGGATGACAGAGCGCTCTTTCGCGCCCTAATGCATTCATTCCGTGGACGGATTGCGGAGCTGTTCATACGCCGCAGGTCTGGGAGAGGTGGTATGATAGACTACGTTCGTTTCCAAGACGGAATTCAATCAACTAGCGAATCAACTATAGGAAGGTAGGCGTGTATGTCAGGCCACTCAAAATGGGCTACTACGAAGCATCGTAAAGCTGCCCAGGATGCAAAGCGTTCGGCATTGTTCTCAAAGCTCTCTCGTAACATCACGGTAGCGGCGAAAGAAGGCGGCGACCCGAACCCCGACAACAATGCATCCCTGGCTGCTGCGATCGATAAGGCTAAGAGCTACTCGCTTCCTAAAGATAAGATCAAGACCGCTATCGATAAGGCGTTTGGCACCGGTAAGGATGCGGCGAACTATGAGTCGGTCATCTACGAAGGCTATGGTCCTGCAGGCGTTGCTGTCTACTGCGAAGCGCTGACCGACAATCGCAACCGTACGGCTGCAGATGTGCGTTCGGCATTCTCTCATGCCAATGGCAACCTGGGCACCAGCGGCTCGGTCGCGTTCCAGTTCGAGCGCAAAGGCCAGATCTTCATCGAGAAGGAGATCGAAGGCGGCAAGAAGGAAGGCATGATCGCCAACGGCGCTGCGGGCGACGAAGACGAATTCATGATGGTAGTTGCTGAAGCTGGCGGAGACGATTACGAAGACGCCGATGAAGAGTGGATCGTCTACACCGCACCGAACGATCTGATGGCAGTCAAGAAAGCCATCGAAGAGCAGGGTGTGGCTACCAAGGGCGCTGAATTCATCATGGAGCCCACCACGCCAACGCAGGTTTCGGTATCCGATGCGAAAAAGGTCATGCGCTTGATCGATAAGCTCGAAGAGCTCGAGGATCTCCAGAACGTCTATCACACGATGGAGATCACGGACGAGATCGCTGCCGCGCTCGACGAATAGAGCGTGTTTTCGCGCAGTCCGTTTGCGCGCCAATACTCTGTCTCATGTGAAAGGTTTCTGCGGGTTCACCTGTGGAAACCTTTTCCGTTCATGGCTGCACCCCCCTTAAAAAATGGGGCGATCTATGCTATAGTTATTTCCATATTGCATTAAACACACTTTAAACGAACTACAATGCAAGAGGATAGGCTTTGACCAGGCATAATAATATTCTTTCCTTTGACGAGGCACGCGCCCGTGGCGCAGTGTCTTCTCGTTCTGGTGCAAAGCAAGCGCCAAAATCTCCTCCCATCGCGCACAAAAATGCCGCTCATTCTTCTCAAATGCGCCGTTCAGCCTCGCAGGTGAACCCGCAGCGTCCTGTGCCGAATCAAGCGCGTCAAAACTCTGCGTATGCGGCTTCCTCGCGTCCTGAGCGGCTCACGTACGATCCATCCTTCGTGCAGTCGTTCACGGCAACGTCTAGAAGCGGTTCTTATCAGAACGCTCGACGAGGTGAACGCTCCGTTCATCCCTCGTATGCTACGAACATGCCACCGCGCCATCCCTCTGCTTCCCACGTGGGGCGCACGAGTGCGACGGCCCATAGCGCCGTTCGCTCTGGCGATCCTTATGCTCGCCAGAATGCAATGGGCGCCCAAGACGCGCATCGCACCGATCCTCATGCGAATGCGGATCATAAAGACAAGAAGAAGTCGCTCGCGCATCGCGTGCGTTCAGCAAAAGCGGAGCGCCAGTTCAACAAGACCTTCGGCACCGATGAACCAGTAAAGCCGGGACCTGATCAAAGCAGCCGCCCAGCACTCTATGAAATGAAGATGGGCAAGAACCATAAGCGTTCTGCGCGTATGCAGAGCAGCGCAACATCCAAGAAGAAGCGTGGATTCTTCGCGCGTTTCGTTTCGCTGTTCGCCTTCCTCGATCCGCGTTCTCCGCGATTCTCTTCGCAAGCGCTCATCGCATGTGCGACCTTCGTGCTTGCGGCGGTCATGCTCTATCAGCCAGTCGCGAACTACTATCAAGAAGTGCGTTCTCAGCAGCAGCTTGAAGCTGAATATGCAGTCGTTTCCGATTACTATTCAAGCCTCAAATCCGAAGTTGAATACCTCAATACCAAGGAAGGTCTTGAAGAGTATGTTCGCGAAGAGCTTGGCTGGGTCAAATCGGGAGAACAGGTTTCTTCGGTCGAAGGGCTTGCACCACGAGATTCCACTGCCAAGCAAGGTTCGATCACAGCCGATCTTTCCAATGCGGTTCCAACACCTGTAACCTGGTATTCGCCAGTCCTTGATTTCGTCTTTGGCTACAATAAGCCGTAGTGCCCTACGTGCACGCATTCATCGTTTATGAGAGAAGAGAGGGCATCGCGTATGCTCTATGCTGCTATTGATATCGGCACGGTTACATGCCGTCTGCTCGTGTGTAAGCTCGAGCGAGGGATCCTGCAAGAGCTGGTTCGTGAATGCAGGATCGTGAACCTGGGCATCGGTGTCTCCAAGACGGGTATCCTCCAAGAAGATGCAATCGAACGAGTCGTTTCCTGCGTGAAGGAGTATTGCGAGCTCGTTCGCGCGATCGCGCAAAAAGAAGGGGTATCTTCTATCCCGATCGGTGCGGTTGCTACGAGCGCCTCTCGTGATGCCCGTAATGCTGGAGAGCTGGTTTCTCGCCTGCATGAGCTCGGCGTGGATCTGCTCGTCATCCCTGGAGAAGTTGAGGCTGACCTTTCCTTCCGCGGGGCTTCAGCTGAATTCCCCGGCGAGCGATTGGCAGTAGTTGACGTGGGTGGTGGCTCGACTGAAGTGATCTTCGGTTCCGCCCAAGAAGGCGTGCTGTTCTCGCATTCGTTCAATATCGGATGTCGCCGCATAACTGAGATGTTCCTCGCCTCAGACCCTCCTCGAATCGAAGAGTTGGCGAATGCAAGAGAGTTCATCACGGAAGAATTGCATTCCGTATTGGGCATAAGGTTCGAAGGATTCTGCCCGAATCGAGTTGTCGCGGTGGCTGGTACAGCAACCAGCGTGGTTTCGGTGGATGAAGCGATGGAAGTTTACGACTCTGCGCGCGTTCACAAGACGGTCGTGTCGCGCGAGACGCTTTCACGCGTTGCGACGATGCTCACAGCGTTGCCTGAAGAGGAGCGCAAGTGCGTTGTTGGCCTTGAGCCGAAGCGTGCTGGCGTGATCGTGGCCGGCATGCTCATCCTCGAATGCGTGCTCGATGTGCTCGGCCAGGATTCGTTCACCGTGAGTGAATCGGATATCCTTCAGGGTGTGGTGGCAGCCCTCGCTGAGCAGCTTCCGCCGTTCTGCGCCAATGCTCCTAAAGTTTAACGAAGTCCTTCCCGCAAGAGAGAAGTACGGTAGAATATCAGGCAATGCACTACGATGAAAGGCACAAGGGTTGCTTGATTTCGGTTCATTTCTCATGATGCTCGGGTCGAACCCCGTGCTTTTGATCATCTTAGTTCTCACGCTTGGTGCTACCGTTGTGAACGGCGCGACCGATGCGCCTAATGCGATCGCTCCTGCGGTTTCGACGCGCTCCATGAGGCCAGGGCCTGCGATCATCATGGCGGCTATCTGCAATTTCATTGGACTCATCATCATTACGGCCATCAGTTCAGCTGTTGCGCAGACCATCTTCAACATGGTCGATTTCGGCGGCAACGCCCATCAAGCGCTCCTTGCGCTCGCGGCCGCTATGGTGGCGATCATCGTGTGGGGCGTTGTGGCCTGGCTCTTCGGTATTCCCTCATCGCAGAGCCATTCTCTCATCGCTGGACTTACGGGCGCGGCTATCGCTTTGCAGAGTGGTCTAGCTGGTGTTAATGGCGCTGAGTGGATGAAGGTCGTCTATGGCCTCGTCGTTTCGACTTGTTGCGGTTTCGGTGGTGGCTGGTTGTTCACCAAGCTGCTCGAAAAGCTCTTCAAGAAGGCCGATCGCAGAGGTCTCCAAAACAAATGGCGCATCGCGCAGGTGTTCACCGGAGCAGGCGTGGCTATCATGCACGGTGCGCAAGATGGCCAGAAATTCCTCTCGATCAGTATGCTCGGCATCATGCTGGCTATGGGTAGCATGGATACCTCGAACGTGACCTTTCCGCTGTGGCTCATCATCCTCTGTGCGCTGGCAATGGGTTTGGGCACGGCCATTGGTGGCAAGAAGATCATCAAATCGGTGGGCATGGATATGGTGAAGATGGAGCCCTATCAAGGGTTCTCTGCGAGCACGACCACGTTCAGCTGTTTGGTGTTGGCAACCTTCACGGGCCTTCCTGTTTCAACCACGCATACCGCCACTACTGCCATCATGGGCGTAGGTGCTTCAAGGCGCATTCGTGCCGTTCGGTGGAGCATGGCGGGCAACATGGTCCTTACGTGGGTGCTCACGTTCCCGGGCTGCGGCCTTATCGGTTTTGTGCTGGCGAAGCTCTTCTTGCTCTTCTGAGCGTTTGCTCTCGTCTTCGTGTCGTCTTCTTCCAACCTTGCACGCTTGTCTCGAGCGCGGTCGTTCACGAAGTCTTCTACCTGCCTTGCTTGCAGTGCTCTTGAAACCTGTTCGCATTCAGCATCTTTTCAGCGATGCCCCCTATAGGTGAACTGTATCTTTTGCTATTATGAATGGGCTTGATGCGAACGGGAGCGTGGCGGAATTGGCATACGCAGCGGACTTAAAATCCGCCGCCCTTGGGCTTGTGGGTTCGAGTCCCACCGCTCCTACCAGTTCAGGCGTCTAAGCGAACAAGAAGCCTCTATCAGAAGGGCGTTCGCTCGTTCGTGAATCGCCAGCAGCGCACAAGCATCACAGTATAGTTTTCTCAGGGTAGGAAAGTAGCTCTATGTCACAGGCTCTCGCCGTTAACCAGGTTTTGGATTCGCCAGAAGTTGTTACGATGTTCGATCATTTGGAGCAATTGGTAGCGCGAAGTGAGACCGATCATACCCAGGTTTTTGAAACGTATCTCAACGAATATGCCGAACTTGCGGGCAAGGTCATCAATACCTTCATTCCTGTGGGCTCTCACCCGGATATGGGGCGTTATCTCTACGACCCGCTCACCGCTTATTCCGAGAATGGCGGCAAACGTCACCGTCCGCTCATCTGCGTTGCGGCAGCTCATGCGGTAGGGGGAGATCATCGTTGCGCGTTCTCTTCGGGAGCGGCTATCGAACATTTCCACACGGCGGCGCTCATCCATGACGACATCGCGGATGATGCCGAACTGCGGCGCGGTGAACCTTGCATGCATCTGCGCATCGGTGAAGGGCTTGCTATCAACGCGGGCGATCTGGCCCTGTCGATCGTGAATGGTATCGTCATGCGCGATCCTTTGCTCGATGATGCCACGAAGGTGCGCGTTGCGCTCGAACTCGTTTCCATGGCACAGTACACCGTTGAAGGCCAGGCGCTCGATATCGGTTGGGCAAAAGATGGTCGCTACGATCTTTCGCTCGATGATTATTTCACGATGGCTATCCATAAGACCGCGCATTATTCAGGTGCGGTCCCTCTGGCGGTCGGCGCGATCGTGGGAGGCGGAAGCGAAGAGCAGATCGAAGGTCTGCGCCAGTTCGGACTCGATACGGGCCTTGCGTTCCAGATCCAAGACGATGTGCTCAATCTGGTCGGCACTGAAGAACAGACCAAAAAGGATTTCCGCAACGACATCACCGAAGGTAAGCGCACCCTCATCGTCGTTCATGCGCTCAGCAATTCAGACGAGCGCGAGCGCTTGATCGAGATCCTTTCTTCGCGTACGAAGGATCCCGTACAATTGGAAGAAGCGGTCGCGATCATGGAGCGCTCTGGTTCGATCGACTACGCGCGTGATTATGCCGAAGAGCTCGTCAATTCCGCAAAAGAACGCATTACGACCATTCTTGATCCAAGTCTTTCACGCGATCTGCTGGTATCGATGGCAGATTGGTTCGTTGAGCGTCTCCAATAGAAGCGGCGGTAAGCTATGGATATCGTAGAACGACATGAACAGGGCGCTGCGGTCGAAGATGTGCAGCGTCGTTTGGCCCAGATGGGCTACCTTACCGAAGACGCGATCGATGGCATCTACGAAGAGCGCACCGCTGCTGCGGTGAGCGCATTTTGTCGCGATCATAACTTGCCAACCGATGGCAACGTCGATCCCAAGATCTGGGCGAAGATCGTCGATGAATCCTATGAACTGGGCGATCGCGTGCTCTATCTGCGCGTCCCGTTCTTCCATGGCAAGGATGTGCGCGTGCTGCAAAACGCCCTTTCTGCGCTCGGATTCGCCACCGGTGGGAGCGATGGCATCTTCGGTCCTCATACCGAAGAAGCGCTCAGGAAGTTCCAGACGAATCTTGGCCTTCCTACCGATGGCATCGCCGGGGCGTTCACGTTCAAAGCGCTTTTGAACCTGCGTCACTCCTGGGAAGGCAATAGCTCTTTCAGCCCCATCCCGCACTTCGGATTCGCGCGTGCCGCTGAAGTGCTCGAGTCGACCATGCTCTGCCTGTATGGCACAACGCCTTTCACGCGTTCGGTCGCTTCTCGTATGTCCAATCTCTCGACCGCGACCAATCCCAACTCCAAGGTGATGAGCGCCGATTCGCTGCTCGTCGATCCAGATGAATCTACAGTCTTCGTCCAGATCCTCGTAGGGGACGAAGAGGCGGCGGATGCCATCCCCATTGTTGAATATGAACCGGTCGATACGCTTGCCGTACGTTTGAAACAAGCGTACGAGATGGCGAAGGCGCACGATCCATTCCGCCTGGCACTTCGTCTGCCTGCTGAGGGCTGGTTGGACGCAGGGGAGGCGCGCTCGGCGCAGCATTATGCGATCGTCTTGCTCGATGCATTCTGCACAGCGCTCGATACAACAGACACGAACTAGTAGCCATGGTCTTTCTTGCAGCAAGGTCTGCGAAGAGGGACCATGGTTGCTATACTGGCGAATATAACGAACGATCGAAAGGGATCAATGGAAGCTTCAGCCCTTATTCTCGCTGCCGGGGCCGGCACGCGCATGAAATCATCCAAGCCAAAAGTGGCACATAAGATACTTGAAAAACCCCTCATTCGCTGGGTGGTCGATGCAGCCCATGGTGCTGGCATCAAATCGGTGGTCACCGTCGTCGGTCATGGTCGCGAGCTTGTCGAGCCGCTGGTCGAAGATACGCAGGTCGTTGTTCAGGAAGAACAACTTGGAACCGCGCACGCAGTGAAGACCGCGCGCGAGGTGCTCGCTCAGATGCCCGGTCCGCTCGTGGTGCTCACGGGTGATTCTCCGCTCATTCGACCGGAAACGATCACCGCATTGGTAGAAGCGCAACAGGCTTCGCAAGCGGCGGTCGTGGTGCTGAGCATGGAGATGGAGGATCCTTCAGGCTATGGTCGCATCGTGCGTGATGCGCAAGGTGGGGTATGCGCGATCGTGGAGCATAAGGATTGCACGCCTGAGCAGGTCACGATCGGCGAATGCAATTCGGGCTTCTACTGTTTCGACAAGGAGTTCCTCCTCACCGCACTCGATGAGGTTTCGACCCAGAATGTTCAGGGCGAATACTATCTTACCGATGTGCTCGAGCTTGCCTATCAGGCTGGTCGCGCGATCGGCTGCCTTCGCGCTGAAGATCCGCTCGAGTGCATGGGCGTCAATTCGCGCTCGCAGCTTGCTGAGGCGAGTGCTTGTTTGCAGGCGCGCATCAACACTGCTCATATGGAAAACGGGGTCACGATCATCGATCCTGCTACCACCTGGATCGGCCCCGATGTAAAGATCGCACAAGATACCGAGATCTGGCCGATGAGCTTCCTGTTCGGATTCACATGTGTGGGAAGCGATTGCGTTGTCGGCCCTCATTCGCGTTTGGTCGATACTATCGTGGGGAAGGGCTGCACACTCGAAGAGACGATCGCACTTGAATCGCGCATCGATGATGACGTTACGTGCGGTCCGCGTGCTTATCTGCGCCCTGAAACGCATATGTGAGTTGGTTCGAAGGCGGGCACGCACGTGGAGATCAAGAAGTCCACGATCGGGAAGGGGTCGAAGGTTCCTCATCTTTCCTATATCGGGGATGCGACGCTTGGCGAAGATGTCAACATCGGAGCAGGCACGATCACATGCAACTACGACGGCGAGAAGAAGTGGCCCACCACCGTGGGCGATCGCGCGTTCGTGGGAAGCGATGTCATGCTCGTTGCGCCGGTTTCGGTGGGAAGCGATTCCCTTATCGGTGCCGGCTCGGTCATCACGAAAGATGTCTCGGCAGGAGCGCTCGGTCTTGGCCGTGCACGCCAGACCGAGATCGAAGGCTGGAACGAAAAGAAGAAGAAAAGCCAATAATACCGCCGTTAGGTAAGTTCGCCTGACCATTCGAAGTCGAATTGACTAGAATAGGTCGATGTGAGTCGACTGAAGAAGAAAGAGATGCGATATGAGCAACATGACTAAGACAATGGCCGTCTTCTCGGGATCCGCGCATCCTGAATTAGCTCGCGAGATTGCGAATGCGCTCGGCGTTGAACTGGGAGATATCCATCTTGAGAAGTTCGCCAATGGCGAGATCTATGCGCGCTACAACGATAGTATTCGTGGTGCGGATGTCTTCTTGATCCAGTCGGTCGCAGGCGAGTCGGTCAACGATGCGCTCATGGAATTGCTCATCATGGCCGATGCGGCCAAGCGTGCTTCTGCGCGTACGGTCACGGCGGTCATCTCTCATTACGGTTATTCGCGTCAAGACCGCAAGGCTTCAGCGCGCGAGCCCATCACGGCGAAGCTCGTGGCGAACATGCTCACGGCTGCAGGGGTGGATCGCATCATCACGATCGATCTTCATCAGGGCCAGATCCAGGGCTTCTTCGACATTCCGGTCAATCACATCACGGCACTTTGGACCATCGCCGATTACTTCAACAAGAAAGGCCTCGATTCTGAGCGCTTATGCGTAGTGAGCCCCGATCTGGGTCGTGCGAAAGCAGCGAAGAAGCTTGCCGATCTTACGAACGCGAGCATCGCCATCATGCACAAAGAGCGCCCCAAGCATAACGCTGCCGAGATTACCGCGCTCATCGGTGATGTCGAAGGCAAGACGTGCATCCTGAACGACGACATGATCGACACGGCTGGTTCGGTCATCGGTGCGGTCAAGTCGCTCAAGAACAATGGTGCCGAGAAGATCTACGTTACCGCAACCCATCCCATTCTTTCGGGTCCTGCCTTCGAGCGCCTTCATGATCCCGATATTGAAGAAGTGGTGGTCTGCAACACCATCCCCATTCCTGAAGAAGAACTCGCTAAGGGCAAGATCAAGGTGGTTTCGGTCGCTCCGCTCTTCGCGCATGCGATAAATGCGGTCTTCTCCAATGGCTCCATCTCCGAGCTCTTCGACCCGGATTTCGCGCTCTAACGATGTATCTTATCGTTGGCCTGGGAAATCCTGGCGAAGACTACGCTCACACGCGCCACAATGCCGGCTTCGATACGATCGATGTGCTGGCAGGTGAATGGGGCGCGAACTATTGGAAGGACAAGGGCGGCGCGCTCGTTGCCGAAGTGAAGCCCCGTGCGCTCGATGGTGAAGCGATCATCCTTGCAAAACCCCAAAGCTATATGAATCTCTCTGGCGGTCCGGTCGCCAATCTCATGAAAGCCTATGGCGTCTCTCCTGATGAAGTCATCGTCATTCACGATGATCTCGATCTTCCGTCTGGCTCGATCCGTGTGAAGCGTGGGGGAGGACACGCGGGACATAATGGCCTGCGTTCGATCATCGACAAGACGAAGACGCGCGAATTCAATCGGGTTCGCATCGGTATCGGTCGCCCACCAGGGAAGATGCCGGTCGTGGATTTCGTACTAGCCACACCGCGCAAAGAGGCTTTGGAAGAGTTCGAGCATGCTTGCCAGCGTGGGGCAGAGGCGTGTGCCTACTTAGTTGAGCACGGACTTGAAAAGACACAAAACACCTTCAATTAAACCTCGGCAAACACGCTTCGATATGCGAAAATAACCTACGAACAACAAGACGTATGGTAGGTATTCTCAATGTCAGCGAAGATTCTGGTCAAGCAGGTCGACCAGGCGGTGGTAACCCATCTTGCCGAGACCTTCGACCTTCCTTATTTCATAGCTGCTACGCTCGCTTCGCGCGGGGTCATTCAAGATGAGCAGGTGGAGAGGTTCCTCCACCCATCGCTCGTGCGCGATTGGCGCGACCCGTATGACATCGAAGGCATGGAAGAGGTCATCGAACGATTGCTCGCAGCGCTCAAACGCAGCGCGCGTATCCTCGTCTTCGGCGATTTCGATGTGGACGGCATAACGGCAACTTCCATCATGACACGTGGGCTCCGAGCGCTCGGGGCAGAGGTCATTTCCTTCATTCCCTTGCGCTTCGAAGAGGGCTATGGACTTTCGGCTAAGGCGATCGAGCGCGTTATTGGGATGAGCCCCGATCTGGTCATCACGGTCGATAACGGCATCGCTGCCTCCGATGAGGTCGAGCACTTGAAACGCGAAGGCATCGAGGTCATCATCACCGACCATCATGAGCCTGCCGAAGCGGTGCCCAAAGGGGTGCCGCTCATCGATCCGAAATGCGGAAACAACCCGAGTTCGATCCTGGCAGGTGCAGGGGTCGCACTCAAGGCCATTCAAGCCTTAGGGGCTCGACTGGGCAAGCCGCATCTTTGGCACGACCTGGTCGATCTGGCAACGCTGGGCACGATCGCCGATCTTATGCCCATGGTGGATGAGAATCGCGCACTCGTTGCAGAGGGCCTTACAATGCTCAACAGCGAACCGCGTGCCTGCATCGAAGCGCTCATGGTCCAGGCAGGCATAGAGCCCGGCACCTTGAGCTCGGTTAACCTTGGCTTCACGCTCATTCCGCGGCTCAATGCGGCAGGGCGCATGGGCAATGCTCAGCTTGCGCTCGATCTGCTTCTCTGCGACGATCCCTCTGAATGCATGCGCCTCGCAGCGCAGCTCGAGGATAACAACAACGAACGCCGCCGCATCGAGGCTGAGCTTTCCGAGGTTGCTCAAGAACAGGCAGCGCAGAGCTATACGGGTCAACGTGCGCTCGTGGTCTTTGGCGAAGGCTGGCATGAAGGAGTGAAGGGTATCGTTGCTTCGCGCCTGGTCAATACCTATCGCGTGCCTTCGCTGCTCTTTACGATCGAAGATGGCGAAGCGCGCGGCTCGGGACGAAGCGTAGGAGATATCAATCTCTTCAAAGCGGTCGAGCACTGCAAGCATCTTCTCACCCGTTACGGCGGGCATGAGGCAGCGGTGGGCGTCACGTTGCCGAGTGCGAATCTCGATGAATTCTACCGCGAGCTCTGCTCGTATCTCGATACGCTTCCTGCTGAATGCTTCGAGGCGAGTGTGAAAGCTGATGCGATCGTCGATCTTTCGGAGCTCACGCTCGAAAACGTTGCGAAGATCGATCTCCTTGCTCCCTTCGGTCAAGAGAACGCCGTTCCGCATTATCTTGCGCGAGGTGTGTTCTTGGAGCAGGCAAAAGCGGTCGGGGCTGAGAAGAATCATCTCTCAGCACGGCTCTCCGATGGGGTGAACAGCGTTGCGGCTATCATGTTCCGTGCTCCCAACATCACGGAGCTGCTCAGGTGCAAATGCGCGCTCGATGCGGTATTCCGTCTGCAGATCGATACGTGGAAGAACTACAGAAGCGTCAAAGCGATGGTGGACCATATCGCACCGCTCGATGCTTCGGACTGCCCATGCTGCGATCAGGCGACCACCTCCTTTCTCCACGAGCTGAGCGATTCATATTGCGATGCGTGTCCTTCTGCTTCTTTTGGGGCGCAAGAGGAACCTTCGAACGCTTTCGTCAAGAGCAACCGCGAGCAGTGGGAGGTGCTCGCGAAGAGAGAACCGCAGACCCTGCGCAGCAAGCTCGCTTCTGCTCTCATTGGAACAGCGACGCTCCATGAAGCGCAAGCCAAGACGCTCGATTTGCTCGACGCAGGGGAGTCGGTGTTCTCGGTCATGGGAACGGGACGGGGCAAATCGCTCATCTTCCACCTCTTCGCGATCGAACTGGCGCTCAAACAGCATAAACAGAGCATCTTCCTCTATCCGTTGCGTGCGCTCATCTCCGATCAGGCGTTCCATCTGCGTGAGGTGGTTTCACGCTTCGGCATAACCGTCGAAGTGCTCATGGGAGCTACCCCGCAAGAAGAACGCGCGCGTATCCTCGCTGGTCTCGAACGGGGAAGCGTCGATATCATCCTCACTACGCCAGAATACCTGGCCTGCCACGTGAACGAGCTTGCGAAGAAGGGCTCGTTCGGATTCGTGACGATCGATGAGGCCCACCATGTAGGACTGGCGCGCGAGGATTTCCGCGTTGCTTACAAGCATATCTGCGATTGCCTGCATGCGCTTGGCGATCCGCAGGTTCTCGCTGTTACCGCGACCGCTAACGATGCGATCGCGAAGGGCCTGATCGATCTCTTGCCGCTCGATGTCTATGTGGCAGATGAGTGGGTACGCACCAATCTGCATATCGACGATAAACGCAACATACGCAAGCGCGATCTCTACCTTGCTTCGATCGTTGCATCGGGAGAGAAGACGATCGTGTATGTGAACTCTCGCATGGAAACCATCATGCTCACCAAGCGTTTGCGCGAACTGGTGCCTCATCTCGCATGGCGTATCGGCTTCTATAATGCGGGGCTTACCCGTGCGGAGCGCAATCGGATCGAGGAGCTGTTCCGCAATGACGAACTGAGCGTGCTCATAGCTACCTCAGCCTTCGGCGAAGGGGTCGATCTTCCTCATATCCGTCATGTGGTGCTCTACCATATGCCCTTTTCGGAGGTCGAGTTCAA
Organism: uncultured Eggerthella sp.; assembly: GCA_900538545.1. GTDB lineage: Bacteria > Actinomycetota > Coriobacteriia > Coriobacteriales > Eggerthellaceae > Anaerotardibacter. The sequence continues at coordinate 28,964 of UPYK01000009.1, forward strand.
CCAGATGAGCGGGCGGGCGGGCCGCGATGGGGAAGATGCCTTCATCCATCTGCTCTTCGGACGCAATGATGGCTCGATCAACCAATCGATCCTGCACGAGATGACGCCCACGCACGACAATATGGCACAGATCTATCGCGAATTGCGTCGTCAGCAGAAGGCGAGCGAAGAGCGCTTCTATGCGTTCGCATTCGATCAACTTGCAAGAAGCGTTACGTCGCTGTTCCCGACCTTTTCGGTCTCTATCGATCAGACGCGCTCGGGCGTTGCGGTCTTCGAAGAGCTTGGTCTGGTAGAAACGCGTACCGAACAGGTGAATGACAATACGCATCATTTCATTCATGTCGTAGACTATAAAGGTAAAGTGGAACTGATAGACAGTGTTCGCTACCGCGAGGGTGTGGACGAGATCGCTTCCTTCGATCGTTTCAAGGATTGGGTGCTCTCTTGCTCTGCCGAAGAGCTCGAACGCTGTGTTCAAAAGCCGCTTATGCCGCACACTGAAGAAGAGAGGTAGTAGGATGCCGCCTAAGAACGCAATACAGAACCTATCGGGCAGCACGACCTCGATCGATCCCTTCATCGCGGCGGCAACTACGGCGCCGCAGGGGTTTTCGGCTGAAGAGCGCTTCGAGGCGCTCCTCGAGCTGGCCTCAGGCTATCTGAACGAAGATGAACTGGCGCTCCTTAAGCGTGCTTTCGCGTTCGCTTCCGAAGCGCATGGTGACCAGAAGCGCAAATCGGGCGAACCGTTCGTCATCCATCCGGTCGAGGTCGCTATCATCCTAGCCGATCTGCGCATGGACGTCGAAGTGCTCTGTGCCGCGCTTCTGCACGATACCGTTGAAGATACCGCCGCAACCAAAGAACAGGTGGCAGAAGAGTTCTCGCCGCAGATCGCAGAGCTCGTGGATGGCGTCACGAAGATCTCGAAGATCGAGGTCGAAGATTTGAACGATGAACAGGCGCAGACGTTCCGCAAGATGCTCGTGGCGATGAACCGCGACATTCGCGTGGTTGTCATCAAGCTTGCCGACCGTTTGCACAACATGCGCACGCTCTCAGCGCTGCGCGAGGATCGCCGTATCTTCAAGTCGCGTGAAACGCGCGAGATCTATGCACCGATCGCACACCGCCTGGGCATCAGCTCCATCAAATGGGAGCTTGAGGATCTTGCCTTCTTCTATCTCGAGCCGAACAAATTCAAGCAGGTCTCGCGCATGGTCTCGGAAACCCGCCATGAGCGCGAGGAATATCTGCAGAACGTCATCGACATCCTCAAAGAGGAGATGGAGAAGATCGGTGTCGAGGCGCGCTTCATGGGGCGCCCGAAGCATCTCTACTCTATCTATTCAAAGATGACGAAGAAGGGCAAGGGTTTCTCTGAGGTATATGACCTGATCGCGGTGCGCATCATCGTGGACTCCGTAAGCGATTGCTATTCGGTGCTCGGTGCGGTCCACACGCTCTGGCATCCGATGCCAGGGCGCTTCAAAGACTACATTGCGATGCCGAAGTTCAACATGTACCAAAGCCTGCACACTACGGTCATCGGTCCTGCGGGACGTCCGCTCGAGGTGCAGATCCGAACCGAAGAGATGCACCGCGTGAGCGAATATGGCGTTGCCGCTCATTGGCGCTATAAGGAAAGCGGCACGCGGAAGGGGGATAAGGATCTCGAGAAGCAGATCGCCTGGCTGCGCGAGATGGTCGACTGGCAAGACGAGACGAAGGATTCACGCGAGTTCTTGAAATCGCTCAAGGTTGGCTTGGCACCGAAGGAAGTCTACGTCTTCACTCCCAAGGGCAAAGCGCTCAGCTTGCGCGCTGGTTCCACGCCGGTCGATTTTGCTTACGCGATCCACACGGAAGTGGGCAACCACTGCGTGGGAGCGAAGGTCAACGGCAGCATCGTGCCGCTGAGCTACGAGCTCCAGCAGGGTGATCGTGTTGAGATCCTCACGCAGAAGAGCGCCAGTCCTTCACGCGATTGGCTCAATATCGTGAAGACCCCCTCTGCGCGCTCGAAGATCCGTTCCTATTTCTCGAAGATCTCTCGTGGCGACGATCTCCAGGCAGGGCACGATAAGCTCACCCGCGAAATGCGCAAGCACGGGCTGGGTATCTCGTCTGCGCAATCGATGCGCGCGATCAAGCAGGTCGCAGAGACCCTCGGGTTCAAGGACTCCGATGACATGCTCGTCAAGATCGGCAACGGTAAGGAGAGCGCTCAGCTCGTTGCCAACCGCTTGCTGAAGATCCTGGTCGACAAGGGAACCGAAGACGCTGAAAAGCCCGGCATTGGCACTTCCGCATCTTCAACAGGCAAGATGCCTCCCATGCTCACGAGCGTCAAGCGTCCGAAGAAGCACGAGACACATGCGGATAACGGCATTGTGGTGCGCGGTATCGACGATGTTCTCGTGCGCCTTTCGCGCTGCTGCAACCCGGTTCCAGGCGATGACATCGTTGGTTTCGTCACGCGTGGGCGCGGCGTTTCGGTTCATCGTAGCGATTGTCCGAATGCACAGGATCTCAGGCGTCATCCCGAACGCATCATCGAGGTGCATTGGGCAGATACCGCGCCTTCAGGTAAGGTATCGTTCAACGTCGAGATCTTGATCGAAGCGCTCGACCGCTTGAATCTGCTTCTCGATGTGGCGAAGGTCTTCGCCGATAATGGAGCGAACGTGCTCTCGGTCTCTTCTACCACCCATCGTGATAGCATGGTCGAGATGCGTTTTCTCTTTCAAGTTTCAGATACGACCGCTATTTCGCGCATCTTGCAGCGTCTCCAGTCGGTCGAGGGGGTATTCGAGGCGCGCCGCATGATGCCGAACGCGACTTCGGATTCAAAATAAGGGCTACTGCGTTTTGTAGCAGCGAACAGGAGGGATTGCCCATGTCAACTATAGAGATCACCCGTGGAGAGCGCGGCTTCATCGTTACCGGTGCCTGCGTGGATATCGAATTTCTCATTCTGGGAATGATCCAGAACAACACCTATTTCATCAGCGATGGCAAAGGCTTGATGGTGGTGGATCCTTCTGCGGATGTGAACCGCATCCTGGCGCTCATCGGCGACCGTAAGCTCGATGCGATCATCTGCACGCACCATCACAGCGACCATGTGGGCGCACTCAAAGAGCTGAAAGAGGCAACAGGGGCTTGCGTGTATGCTTCTGCCATCGATACTCCGGTCATCGAGAACCAGCCGGCACCCGATTTCGGTCCGCTCGTTGCTTCATGCAAGGTCGATAAGACGCTGAATGATGGCGATACGGTCACGGTCGGCAATATGAAATGGAAGGTCATCGCAACGCCTGGTCATACCCCCGGCGGCATCTGCCTGTTCCTTGATTCCGAATACGGTGAATACATCGAGCGTGCCAACGTGCTCATCTCAGGCGATACGCTCTTCGCTGGCTCTATCGGGCGTACGGATTTCGAGGGTGGCAATGATGCGCAGATGCGCAAATCGCTCAAGCGTCTCTCGCAGCTGCCCGATGATACGCTCGTGCTTCCCGGTCATAACTCGCTTACCACGATCGGTGATGAACAACGCCGTGTCTTCCGCTACTTCTGCTGAAGTAACGCTACAATAGGAAAGACGCGCGCATTGCCTCATGCACGGAGGTCGCGCTAAGAGCACAGAGCTTTGAGGAGTTTACACGCTATGAAACGGAGAACCACCAAGTTCAACTATTTTGATGCCTTCGCTTCGCAGGCGGAGCTTGCTGCGAAAGAAGCAGAACTGCTCATGCTCGTGGTCGAGAACTTCGACCGTGCTGAGAAGCTTCAGGAATACCTGCCAGAAGCACATCGGATCGAGAACGAGGCCGATGAAGTGCATCACAGCATTCACGATGCGCTCTTGCCCGATTTTGTGCCACCGCTCGATCGCGAGGATATCACTTCGATCGCTTCCTCACTTGATGAGGTGGTCGACTTGATCGAAGAGCTCATCTTGAGCTTCTATATGTATGATGTGCGTTTCATGCATACCGATGCGATCGAATTCGCGAAGATCCTGCATAAATCCTGCATCGCACTGTGCGGTGCTGTGAAGGAATTCCCGCGGGCACGTAAGTCCGTGCCGTTCAAAGCGGGTGTCGTTGAGGTCAACGATCTCGAAGAAGAAGCCGACCGTCTCTACCTTGAAGCTATGCGACGCTTGTTCACTGAAGATTCTGAGCATTTCATGCGCGTTATGGTCTGGTCATCGATCTTCGATCTGTTCGAAGACTGTATCGACCAGTGCGAAACGATCGCCGATCGCATGAGCGCGATCGTGCTCAAGAATGGCTAGTCGCTCCGTTCGCAAGCGATAAGCCACGCAAGCTGTGCTTTTTGGGAAGCTTCGCGCCAACCATTACGTTTACAGAAAAATACTTTCTTCTAGCTGCACGGACAGGTTGCTCGCACGTGATTGTGTTATCTTTGTTGTGCAGTTTTCTCAAGAAGAAAGTTAACCATGTCACTTGTTGTTGCTAAGTTCGGCGGTACCTCGGTCGCATCGCCCGAACGCATCCAGAATGTTGCAAAACGCCTCATCCAAAAGAAGGAAGAGGGCAATCAGGTCGTTGCGGTGGTTTCCGCTATGGGCAAGACCACCGATGAACTGCTCGATCTTGCCAATGCGGTGAATACCATCCCTACCAAACGCGAGATGGACATGCTGCTCTCAACGGGCGAGCAAGTCAGCATGGCGTTACTAGCGATGGCTATCCAGGCGCTCGGCCATGAAGCAATGAGTTTCACCGGTTGGCAGGCCGGCATCGTTACTGATGATGAATTCTCCAGCGCGAAGATTGAGATCGTTCAAGCGGATCGCATTCGCGAAGAGCTCGAGCGCGGTGCGATCGTGGTGGTCGCAGGCTTCCAAGGCCTTACGCATGATGGTGACATCACTACGCTCGGTCGCGGTGGTTCGGATACTACGGCTGTCGCTTTGGCATCGGGTCTTGATGCGGATGTGTGCGAGATCTATTCGGACGTCGACGGCATCTATACGGCCGACCCGCGCGTTGCTCCCCATGCGCGCAAGCTCGATGTGGTTTCCTACGATGATATGCTCGAGCTTTCGAGCGAAGGTGCAGGAGTCCTGCAGTCACGCGCTGTTGAATTCGCGCGTAAATACAAGGTGGTCATTCATTCCCGTTCGGCATTTAGCGATGAGCCGGGAACTATCGTCAAGGAGGTTGCTCCAAACATGGAACACGCCATTATCACGGGCATTGCTCACGATACATCGGAGATGAAGGTCACCATTCGTGGTCTTGCAGATGAAGCAGGCATGGCTGCACGCGTTTTCTCGCTTCTTGCGAGCAACCGCGTTTCGGTCGATATGATCATCCAGAATGCCACGAGCGGTGGCAATGCTAACATCAGCTTCACGTTCCCAGGTTCGCAGCGTGATCTTGCGCTTGCTGCGGTGGACGAGATCGCCAAAGAGCTCAACGCCTCAGAGGTCTTCGTGGATGAGAACATCGCAAAGGTCTCCCTGGTCGGCACGGGTATGAAATCGAGCCCTGGTGTGGCTGCACGTGCGTTCAAAGCGCTCGCCGATAACAAGGTCAACATCTTGATGATCTCCACCAGCCCGATCCGTATCTCGGTCGTGGTCGACGGCGATCAGGTAGAAACGGCAGTTCAGTGCCTCCATACTGAATTCGGGCTCGATTCAGATAGTATTTTCGAAGAAACGCAGCTTTCCGCCGAAGAGATCGCTGCCAAGATGAACAAAGGACGTTAGAACATGGCTTGGACGAAAGAGATTCCCGCTAATCCGGTTGTTGCGGTTGCAGGCGCCACCGGCGCGGTAGGTCGTGAATTCCTCGAGGTGCTGCATGACCTCGATTTTCCTGCTTCTGAGGTGCGTGCGCTCGCTTCTTCGCGCTCGGCAGGCAAGAAGCTTCCCTTCAAGGGTTGTGGCCAGGTTCCCGCAGGCGATCTGATCGTCGAAGAGATGACCCCGGCAAGCTTCGAGGGCGTTGATATCGCGCTCTTCTCGGCTGGCGCGGGTGTTTCGAAAGAAATGCGCGAGGCGGTTGTTGCTGCAGGCGCGGTCATGATCGATAACTCGAGCGCTTTCCGCATGGAAGAGGACGTGCCGCTGGTCGTTCCTGAGGTCAACCCGGAAGATGTGGCGTGGCACAACGGCGTGATCGCTAATCCGAACTGCTCCACCATCCAGATGGTGGTTGCGCTAAAGCCGCTCTACGATATCGCTCCTATCAAGCGTGTGGTCGTTTCGACCTATCAGGCCGCATCAGGCGCTGGCGCTGCTGCGATGGACGAGCTCTATGAGCAGACCCGCGAATTCCTGGAGGGCAAGGATCTTACCGTGGATGCATTCGCGCATCAGATCGCGTTCAACGTGATCCCGCACATCGATGTGTTCATGGAGGATGCTTCCACGAAGGAAGAGTGGAAGATGGTCGTGGAAACGAAGAAGATCATGCACGATGATAGCCTGGCGGTAAGCGCCACCTGCGTGCGCGTCCCTGTGCTCCGTTGTCATGGCGAATCGATCAATGTCGAATTCAAGAGCACTATCACGCCAGAGCAAGCGCGTGAGGCTCTCGAGGAAGCGCCGAACGTGGTCGTCATGGACGATACGGATAACAAGCTCTATCCGATGCCGGGCTTGCTGGCTGGCACAAACGATACGTTCATCGGCCGCTTGCGCAAGGACCCGTCGGTCGAGAACGGCTTGGCGTTCTGGGTGGTAGCGGATCAGATCCGCAAGGGCGCAGCGCTCAATGCGGTGCAGATCGCTCAATTGCTGCTTCCGTAACTGCTTCTGCAGACTATAGATCTTTCAAGCGCGAGGGTGCAGTGCCTTCGCGCTTTTTGTTTGCAAGGAAACGCAACCATTACAATTCGCAGGTGCGCTTTCTCTATGCTGAGCTGCTTGTTAGTATGGGTGCAACCAAAGGGAAGGAGCAGCCATGAATAAAGAAAAGATTCGGGTTGTGCAATATGGATGTGGCAAGATGGCGAAGTATACGCTTCGCTATCTTTATGAGAATGGTGCCGAGATCGTCGGTGCGATCGATACGAACCCAGAGATTGTGGGTATGGATGTGGGAGACTATGCTGAACTGGGTGTGAAGCTTGGGGTGCTCATTTCAGACGATGCTGATAAGGTGCTCGACGAATGTGATCCGCAGATCGCAGTGGTCACGCTCTTCAGCTTCATGAAGGATATCGAGCCGGCGCTCATCGATTGCGTATCGCGTGGTATCAACGTAGTAACTACCTGCGAAGAAGCAATTTACTCCTGGACCACTTCACCCGAGATCACCAATCGCATCGATGCGCTCGCTAAAGAAGCAGGCTGCACGGTCACGGGTGCGGGTATGCAAGACATCTACTGGATCAACATGGTCGGCTGTATTGCAGGCGGTGTTCATCGCATCGATAGGATCGAAGGTGCTACCAGCTATAATGTTGAGGATTATGGGCTTGCGCTCGCAAAGGCGCATGGAGTCGATCTGACGCCTGAGGAATTCGAGAAAACGCTCGCGCACCCTGAAGAGATCGAGCCTTCCTATATGTGGAACTCGAACGAATCGCTCTGCAACCTTATGGGCTGGACGATCAAATCGCAGACGCAGAAAAGTGTTCCTTTCATCGCTGAGGTCGATACGTATTCCGAGACGATGGGCAAGACTATCTCAGCAGGAAAGTGCATCGGTATGAGCGCGGTGGTCACCACCGAGACCCAGCAGGGGCCGGTTATCGAGACGCAATGCATCGGTAAGGTGTATGGCCCTGATGATGGCGATCTGTGCGATTGGAAGATCCTTGGCGAACCTGATACGGAATTCGCGGTCACGAAGCCTGCAACGGTCGAGCATACGTGCGCCGATATCGTCAACCGCATCCCAACGGTGATCGATGCGCCTGCAGGATACATCACGGTCGATCAACTTCGTCCGATCGAATATCTCACCTATCCGATCAATCTCTATGTGGAGAGCGATCCTTATCAGCATGGCTATCTGTTCGCTGATAGTGGAGAAGGCCATGATGAAGATTGCTGCTGTGGCGGACATGGGCACGGGCATGGGCATCACCATCATCACCATCATCACGGCGATGGCTGCAAGTGCAAGAAGGACAAGAAGAACAAACGCTCGAAGAAGAAGTAAGCTTCCTCTGAAAGGGGTTTGCTTCGTCCTTAACGATCGAGAACAGGTGGGCGAGAGGGGTAAAGATGCCACCCTTGGAAAAAGTGCGCGTTCTTTCTTGACGAACGGAACCAATACCGATAATATACCGATTCGCGTCAAGTTCTTGTGGCGCAGCGCACATTGGGGTGTCGTCTAATGGTAGGACAGCGGTTTCTGGTACCGTATGTGAGGGTTCAACTCCTTCCACCCCAGCCAACATGGCCCCGTCGTCTAGCGGTTTAGGACGCCGCCCTCTCAAGGCGGAGATCGCCGGTTCGAATCCGGTCGGGGCTACCAGTTGAAACAAAGAAGGCCGAGCATCACGCTCGGCCTTTTTCTTGCTGTTTTTGAGAATCTGTTGTGCGCGGCGAAATGCAGGACAGTCGAGCGTTCCATCCCGTTCGAACGTTGGTTGATTTGCGCCAGGATCTTGTGCAAGATACAAGCGTTTTACCTGCTTGTTTCGCACTTTTAGTTGTGATAGCATGCAAAAATTCTTATGAGCGGTGTTTGCCGTCTTACAAGGAGGTGCTTCTCATGTTGGAAGACATCTCGGAATATCAAGCAATAGAACACGCGTTCAGCGAATCGCGCACTCCTCTTTTTGCGCGTAAACGTCTGCTTGCTATGCTCCTTGCGCGCCGGAGAGCCTTGCGCGTCATCTGTGGCCCCGCGCACTTCGGGAAATCGGTTCTAGCGTATCAGTATGCGCACGAAGTGTTCGCAGATGGAACCGTCTTCTGGATCGATGCGAGCGAACCGGCCTTTCTCATTTTGCTCGACGAGGCTCAGGCTAAAGGATCTCAGGCGAAGGTAGACCTGCACGTGGAGAAAGAGGGTGCACCACGGCTTATCATCATCGACGATTGCCCTACGCTCGACACGGATCGTTTCTCGATCTTGTGTTCTGTGATCGGTGCAGCTCTCGATGCGGGTGATGAGGTCATCCTGACTACCAAAGACACGCGGTGGACCAAGATCAAGAAGCCTTATCCCGAAGTGATCGATGCGCAGCTTCTTCTGCTCGACAAGCATGAGCGAAACAACGGAACAAGCTCGCTTCAAGAAGATGAAGCATCTCAGCAGGGAGTAGCTCAGGGTGAGGTGAATCTGCGCGCAATAGTGGGCTATCCGCAAAGCGCCGTACAAGCGCACAAGCTGTTCTTCGATACGCTGATGGAGCAAGAGATCACCTCCTCACTTGAGGCATTGACCTTCATCATGCTCATTCTTGAAACGGGCGCACTTCACGAGCTCAACGCTTATGTAGGAACGCTTGACACGGCACTTGTGCGCGATCTTGAACACGCCTATCCCTATGTCGGTATCACAGCGCTCAGCCCGCTCTTCTCCTGTGCGGTTCTTTCGGAGCAAGAGCGTTTCCTGCTCTTACGCAAGCATCTTTCGGATATGCGCGTGAAGCTCGGTATGTTCGAACGTGACGAACTGCTCGTCGAATGCTTGCTGAACCATCTGCTCAAGCACGATCGATTGGAGCTTGCAACGCAGCTTGCTTGCGGTTTGTCGCAAGCTGCGAAACGCGCCAGTTTCTTCGATGCGCATGCAACGAGCTTCCTCTATGCGGGAAAGCCTCTTGCGCTCCTTGCGCTCGCCCGTACGCTCCCACGCGAGCGATTCAGCTCCGAAAGAAGGATGAGAGCGATCGTTCTTGCGCTCGCTTTGATAGGAGAAGGGGAGAGCGCTCAAAGGCTCTTGCATACCGCACCTCAGTTCATCTCAGAGCTCAAGAAGGCCGATCCTCTTTCCGGCGAACCGCACGGAGCTGCGGGAGGATCATGTCCCGAGCTCAGTGAAGCGCTGGTCTATATCTTGCTCGTTGGTATCGAAGGCCATGATCGAGTGCGGGTGAGCTCGTTGATCTCATCTTGCATTCAGCAGCTAGGGAGCACCGCTTCTCTTCACGCGCCCGAGCGACCGATGCTCTCGCGCGATCTGGTGCGGATGCTCGCGTATGCGCTCGAGGATCCTCTCAAGGGCTTCGAAAAGCTCAAGGCGCTCACGAGCAGTGGCTACAGCGTGAAAGAGAGCCTCTTCGCGCTCTGTGTCTTCGCTCGGATGTTGCTCTTCGCATGGAATGAACGCCTGGAGGAAGAAACGGTAAAGGAGCAAGACCGATCAGGGCTGTTCGATGTGTTGGAAGAGCAGGAACAGAACATGCTCACCGAGTTCGAGCGCATGATGACGCGCTTCTTATCACGTGGTACTAAGCTCCTTGCCCCCAACAGCATCGAGCTGGTGCTCTTCGATTCTGCGCACATGCTCTTCGGCGAGCGTGTGTACCAGTTTCTCAACGACGCGATCCTGACCCGTATCCAAGCACTGCGGGAATCGCTCAGCAGGCAACGTCGTACCTGGAGACAGGGGCATAAAAGCGAAAATCTGCTCGTCTGCTGCGACGATGAGCCGCTCGCTCAGCTCGCACCTACAGGAAAGAAGGCTTTGCGTATCAATATGTTCGGCCGTTTCGAGATCGAAGCATACGATCCGAACATCACGATCAAGACCAAAGTGCGCAAGCAACTTCGCCTTCTGATCGCGCTTCTGGCCATCAACGATGGTCGTGAAGTATCCCGTCCCTGGATCCAGCAAACGATGTGGCCGAATTCGTCGGAGCGCAATGCGCGTCAAAGCCTGTACTCGATGTGGAGCTTGCTCAACAAGAGCATCTTCGATCGTGATGGCGACTGTCCGTTCTTCGAGAGCTATCCGCAGTCGGTCGCGCTCAATTCCACGCTCGTTGAAACCGACACGCAGCTCCTCACCTCGATCTGCAAGCGCCTTCGGTATGAAACACTCGATATTCCGCTCTACGAGAAGGCGATAGAGGCGCTCGAAGATATCTATCGCGGCCCGCTTCTGCCGGGGGATGAGACTGCGGAAGTGATCGCATCGCGCAAGCAGCATCACGATCGATTGATCGAGGCGCTCGTCAACGGGGGAGAGCAGTTGCGCAAAACTGGCGAGACCGCTCTTGCTTTGCGCTATTTCCGCTTCGCCTTCGATAACGAACCGACACGCGAGGATGTGTGCTATCTGCTCATGCTCACGCTTTGGAAGCTGGGTCGCCATGGTGAAGCGCTCAACGAGTATTTCGTCTGCAGACGTGCGCTCATCGATCGCTTCGGCATCGAAGGGACGACCAAGCTTCGCAAGCTCTATGATGCGATCCTTGCCGATGCTTCTTAGATTCCGTGGTGAGCTTGTGGAAACGCGCCTGAACTTCGTGTATGTTCGATGCACAAGTAGGGCTTTCGGGTGAAAAAGCGTACAATGTTACCGATCAAATGAGCGCGTTATCGCGCAAATGGATGAGTAACAGCAACGGTCGCGCGGAACGCGTTTCTGTGCGACCGTGATCTTAAAGAGAAAGTAGGGCCCTCGAATGGGATTCTTTACCAAGCTTTTGAGCATGGGCGAAGATAAGCCTTTGAAGAATTATCAGAAAGTGGTCGAAGGCATCAATGCGCTCGAGCCGACCATGGAAGCGAAGAGCGACGAAGAGCTCTCGCATATGACCGTCGAATTGCGCGAACGACTCGATCAGGGCGAAACGCTCGACGACGTGCTGCCCGAAGCATTCGCTGCGGTAAGGGAAGCGAGCAAGCGCACGCTGGGGCTTCGTCACTTTGACGTGCAGCTCATCGGTGGGATGGCGCTCCATGATGGCAAGATCGCCGAAATGAAGACCGGCGAAGGCAAGACGCTCGTTTCGACCCTTGCGGGATACCTCAATGCGCTTCCGGGGAACAACGTGCATATCGTCACCGTGAACGACTATCTTGCCACACGCGACAGTCAGTGGATGGGGCAAGTATACGAGTTCCTTGGCATGAAGGTCGGTCTTCTGCAAAACGGCATGGACCCTGAAGAGAAGATCCCTCAGTACCAGGCCGATGTGACCTATGGCACGAACTCAGAATTCGGTTTCGACTATCTGCGCGACAACATGGTCGCGCGTGCAGACCGTCGCGTTCAGCGCGGCCATAGCTTCGCGATCGTAGACGAGGTCGACTCGATCCTTATCGACGAAGCGCGTACGCCGCTCATCATCTCTGGTGCGGGTTCGCAGGCAGCCGAGCTCTATCAGAAGTTCGCGGCTATCGTGCCTTCGCTTCGACGCAACGTGGATTTTGAGATGGATGAAGCGAAGAAGACCATCTATACCACCGAAGCAGGCCTTGAGAAGGTCGAGTTCCAGCTCGGCATCGAAGACTTGTATGGCGATCCTTCAGGCCAGATGCCCAATCATCTTCAGCAGGCGCTCAAAGCGCAGTTCCTCTTCCATCGCGATGTCGACTACGTCGTTCAAAATGGTGAAGTGAAGATCGTCGATGAATTCACGGGTCGTATCATGGAAGGCCGTCGCTATTCAGAAGGCCTTCATCAGGCACTTGAGGCAAAAGAGCACGTGCTCGTGCGCCAAGAGAACCAAACGCTTGCGACCATCACGTTGCAGAATTTCTTCAGGCTCTACGATAAGCTCTCCGGCATGACCGGTACCGCTATGACCGAAGACTCGGAATTCCGCCAGATCTACGATCTGCCCGTTCAGCCTATTCCACCGAATCGTCCGGTCATCCGTGACGACAAGAACGACCTCATCTATCGCACGATCGATGCGAAGTTCAATGCGGTCGCAGACGATATCGCTGAGCGTCATGCTCACGGGCAGCCTTGCCTGGTCGGCACGGTCTCGATCGAGAGTTCCGAGCGTTTGAGCCGCTTGCTCTCTAAGCGAGGCATCAAGCATGAGGTACTCAACGCGAAGAATCACGAGCGTGAGGCTTCGATCGTTGCGCAGGCAGGCCGCAAGGGTGCGGTCACGATCGCAACGAACATGGCTGGTCGTGGTACGGACATCTTGCTCGGCGGCAACCCTGATGTGCTCGCACAAGAATTCTTGGTCGAAGAGCTCGAAGAGGGCGAAGAGCCCACTACAGAACAATATGAGGCAGCCCGTGATCGTGCGGTCGCTATCACCGATCAGGAGAAGCTCGAGGTCAAGGCCGCTGGCGGTCTGTGCGTGATCGGTACCGAGCGCCACGAGAGCCGCCGCATCGACAACCAGCTGCGCGGTCGTTCTGGACGTCAGGGAGACCCGGGCGTTACGCAGTTCTACCTCTCGCTCGAAGACGATCTCATGCGCTTGTTCGGCGGATCGAAGATGGATTCGATCTCGAACATGATGCAGAAAACGCATCTTCCTGAAGATCAGCCCATCCAAGCCTCCATGGTCTCGAAAGCGATCGAGACCGCTCAGCGCCAGGTCGAATCGGTGAACTTCTCTGCACGTAAGAACGTCCTCGAATACGACGACGTCATGAACTTGCAGCGTAAAGCTATCTACAACGAACGCAATGCGATCCTTGAGGGCAAGAACCTCACCGAACGCATCCCCGAGATCATCGAAGACGCGGTAGAGGCGAATGTGCTCGAGTGGGTCTCGCCGAAGATGGCCAGTGACGACTGGGATATCGAGCCGCTCGATCAGTGGCTTGAGCAGATGACAGGCAGCAGCGATCTTAAGGTAGAGAGCCTCGATCACGACGACAATGCCTATACGCTCATCGATCTTATCTGCGAATACTTCCAGGATCGCTACGATACGCGTGCTGAGCAGATCGGCCCGATCTTCGAAGATATCCAATCTCAGGTCATGCTGCGTTTCATCGACACCAAATGGATGGCGCACCTCCAAGATATGGACTACCTTAAAGCTTCGATCGGCTTGCGCGCCTATGGCCAGCGCGATCCGCTCGTTGAGTATCGTGAAGAAGCGCACGCTATGTTCTCAGCGCTCACGTCTTCGATCTACGAAGACTTCCTGCGCTTCTTGCTGCGTGCTCCGATCGTGGTTCAAGAGGTCGCACCGGTCGAGGAAACGCCGCTCGATGGCGCGGTAAGCTATTCCAATCCCGAAGAGAGCCTCAACTCGGGCGCAACGCAGGCGCAGCGCGTTCGCCAGGCGGCTGTTCAGGCGCAGGGAATGCCCGCGGAAAATCCCAAGGAATCTATGCCCGCGCGCAACGTTCCGGTGGAGAAGGACAAGAACGACCCCTTTGCGAACGTGGGCCGCAACGATCCATGCCCTTGCGGCAGTGGCAAGAAATTCAAGAAATGTCACGGTGCTCATGCCTAAGTGCGTTATGGTGATATCACACGAGATTGAATGCATGAGGTTTCCCATCTATGATCACGCTTGATACAGCGCGCAAGCGCCTTGGTGATGCGCGCGGTTTTCTCCATATCGACGAACGTGAAAGCGAACTTGAAGGACTCGAGACCCAGATTGCTGCAGCAGATTTCTGGGACGACACCGATGTTGCCCAGCGTGTTTCGAAGCGTGCTTCCGATGTACGCGATCTTCTCGCGCGCTACGCTTCGGCACAAACGTTGCTCGAAGATGCGCAGACCGCCTCTGAGCTTGCTCAAGAAGATGCGAGCTTTCAGGAAGAAGAGGATGCGTGCCTTGCGCGGCTTGAAGAGATGCTCGATTCGTTCGAGATCGAGTCTTGGTTCGATGGTCCGTATGACGATTCTGGCGCGATCCTTACGATCCATCCGGGCAGTGGGGGATTAGAGGCTCAGGACTGGACCGAGATGCTCTACAAGATGTATTCCCATTATGCCGATAAGAAAGGCTGGAAGACGAGGCTGCTCGATCTTGTTCCAGGAGAAGGGATCGGACTCGATCGTGTGAGCATGCAGATCGAAGGCCGTCATGCTTATGGCATGTTGCGCAGCGAAACGGGCGTTCATCGCTTGGTCCGTATCTCGCCCACCGATGAGAAGAAGCGTCGCCATACCACGTTCGCTGCGGTCGAAGTGGTACCCGTGCTCGAAGAGAACGACATCGAGATCGAGATCGACCTCAACGACGTGCGCGTTGATGTCTATCGTTCGAGCGGGCCCGGTGGGCAGAGCGTGAACACGACCGATTCGGCGGTGCGCCTCACGCATATTCCTACCGGCATCGTGGTCACCTGCCAAAATGAAAAGTCACAGCTTCAAAACAAAGAAGCCGCTTTTCGCGTCTTGCGCGGTAAGCTTTATGAGCGAGAAGAGCAGGCGCGTGCTGCTGAGCTCGCTGAGCTCAAGGGCGAGAAGATGGATAACTCGTTCGGCAGCCAGATACGTAACTATGTACTGTATCCCTATCGACTGATCAAGGACACTCGTAGTAATATCGAGAGCGGAAACGTCGATGCTGCTCTCGAAGGCGATATCGATCAGTTCGTTATCGGATATCACCGTTGGCGCGCATCCCAATAAGCGCATTTCACTCGAAAGGAAATCCATGGCATCTGCTCATGCAAAACAAAAAGCCAACGCCATGCGAAAGGACATCATCGAGATGATCCATGAAGCAGGCAGCGGACACCCCGGAGGGTCGCTCTCATGTACCGATGTCTTAGCGGCACTCTATTTTGGTGATGTTATGACCTACGATCCTGCTCATCCTACTTCTGAAGCGCGCGATCGTTTCATCCTCGCAAAGGGCCATGCGGCACCTGCGCTCTACGCAGCGCTCGCAGAAGCCGGATTCTTCCCCAAAGACGAGCTTAAGACCCTTCGTAAGCTCGGAAGCAGGCTTCAGGGTCATCCCGATTCCAAGCTGCTTCCTGGTGTGGAGGTCTCTACCGGCTCGCTCGGACAGGGCCTTTCGGTCGCTGCAGGGCTCGCAGCTGGCCTTCGCCTCAAAGGAGGCGATCAGAAGGTCTATACGGTCTTGGGCGATGGCGAATGCGAAGAAGGCCAGGTGTGGGAAGCGGCTAATTTCGCCGCAGCTGAAGCACTCGGCAACCTTGTCGCGATCGTCGATTCCAATGGATTGCAGATCGATGGTTGCCTTTGCGATGTGTGCTCCGCTGGCGAGCTCGATGAGAAATTCGCTGCTTTTGGCTGGGAAGTGCATCACGTCGATGGGCACGATATCGATGCGCTCATCGCCCTCTTCACTTCACTGCCAAGCAATTCAACAGGAAAACCCCAGGCCATCATTGCAAAGACGGTGAAGGGTAAAGGGGTCTCCTTCATGGAGAACCAAGTAGGCTGGCACGGTAAGGCTCCCGATGCGGAACAGACCAAACAAGCGCTCGCAGAACTCGAAAGCGAGGTAGACGGTGATTAAACTAGCAGATGCTACGCAAGCTCAAGAAAAGAAAGCTACTCGTGCCGCTTATGGCAAAACGCTGGCAGAGCTCTACGAACAAGGGCTGCCGATCGTAGCGGTCGACGCCGATCTTTCCGGTTCGACCACCACGAAAGCGTTCGCCCAAGCAGGCCAGGAAGAGAGCAAGCGTCTCTTCAATGTGGGCATCGCTGAACAGAATATGATCGATGTTGCTGCAGGATTGGCACTTGCGGGCAATATCGCGTTCACCGGTTCGTTCGCGGTGTTCGGTACGGGGCGTTGCTATGACCAGATCCGTAATACGGTCGCTTATGCCAACCTTGATGTGAAGATCGCACCTACCCATGCAGGCATCTCGGTCGGTCCTGATGGTGGCTCTCACCAGATGCTCGAAGATATTGCGCTCATGTGCGGGCTTCCTCCTATGAAGGTGCTCGTTCCGGCCGACTATGCTTCTGCTTGTGCAGCGCTGCGTTTGGCCGCTGAAACTCCTGGTCCGGTGTATGTTCGCATGGGTCGCGCGAGCGTTCCTGCTGTCTATGCGCCTGATGTCGAGCTTGAGCTCGGTAAGGCGTATGTCATCGACGAGGGCACCGATGTCTCGATCATCGCTTGCGGCCTTGAGGTCACCGAAGCGAGAAAGGCAGCAGAGAAGCTCGCTGAAGAGGGGATCTCTGCCGAGGTCATCGATGCATTTTCGGTAAAACCGCTCGATACCGAGACTATTCTGGCTTCTCTTGCCAAGACCGGCTGTGCGGTCGTTGCTGAAGAGCATTCTGTTTATGGAGGCTTCTGTTCAGCGGTGAGCGAACTTTGCGCTGAATCACAGCCGACGCCACTCGAGTTCGTTGCGGTGCGCGATCGCTTCGGTAAATCGGGAGAGTTTGAAGAACTTATGGCGTATTTCGCTCTCGATGCGGATTCTATCGTCCAGGCAGCGAAAAAAGTGCTCACGCGCAAATAACCTTGCTATAATTTTCTTGTCTCAGAATCGACACTATGAATGGAGCATACTGTGACAAATGATAACGGCGGAAGCGCCGGCAGGCATGCCGCGGCGCACGCTACGCCAAATCTTACCGAGCAACTCTCGCAAGCGTTGCCCACGGTAAACGTCGAAGCGGTGAATCAAAGCACGGGAAATCCCGTCATCACCTTCGACCATGTTACGAAGATCTATGCCGCTCAGCCCAACAAGCCAGCGCTCGATGATGTTTCGCTGCATATCTATCCTGGCGAATTCGTTTTCCTCGTCGGTCATTCCGGATCGGGCAAGTCAACGTTCATCAAGCTGCTCACCCGTGAGCTCACGGCTACTTCGGGTCATATCTACGTTGCTGATGAAGATCTCTCTTCGATGCGCAATTGGCGCGTGCCTTACCTGCGCCGCAACATTGGCTGCGTTTTCCAGGACTTCAAGTTGTTGCCGAATAAGACGGTCTTTGAGAACGTTTCGTTCGCGCTCGAAGTAATCGGCAAATCGCGCCACATCATCCGTACGCAAGTGCCTGAGGTACTGCGTCTGGTTGGTCTGGCAGACAAGCTCGATAAGCTTCCGGACCAGCTTTCTGGCGGCGAGCAGCAGCGCGTCAGTATCGCACGCGCGATCGTCAATCGTCCACCCTTGCTCGTGTGCGACGAGCCGACTGGTAATCTCGACCCGCAGAACTCGCGTGGCATCATGGACTTGCTCGAACGCATCAATCGCACGGGCACTACCGTGCTCGTTGCTACGCACGATCGCGAGATGGTAGACAACATGCGTCGTCGCGTCGTCGCGCTCGATAAGGGTCATCTTACTCGCGACCAGGATAGGGGGGTGTACGGTTTCGATGTCTAGTTTGCTCTATTTCTTCCGTGAATCGCTCACTGGTTTCAAGCGTAATCTTTCTACAGCCTTAGGTTCGATCATCACGATCTTCCTTTCGTTGCTCATCATCGGTATCTTCTGCATTTGCGGCGTTATCATCAACAACGTCGTCACCTCGGTCGAGAACCAGGTTTCGATCACGGCTTATGTTGCCGACGATGCTTCTGAGCAGGATATCAATGCGGTCGAGCAGTATATCCAGGAACTTCCTGGTGTTGAGAGCGTGGATTTTACCACTAAAGATCAGGCGCTCGAGAACTTCACTAACTCGATGACCTCGAATCCTGATATCGTCGCTCAGCTCGATGGCGAGAATCCACTTCCGGCATCGATCGATGTGAACCTTTCGGAAGCACAGTCGGTCTCGGACATCGCGAATCGTATTCTTGAGAATGAAACGTTCGTGAAGATCTGCGATAACCCAGATGATCCTTCTGATTCGCTTCAGTATGGCCAGAAGACGGTCGACAAGCTCTTCTCGCTCACGAATGCTATTCGCTACATCGGCATCGGCCTTATCGTCGTGCTCGTGCTCATCGCGTTCATCTTCATCAATAACACCATTCGCCTCGCTATCCTCGCACGTCGCAAGGAGATCGCGATCATGCGTTTGGTCGGTGCTTCGAACGGCTTCATCCGTGGACCGTTTTTGGCAGAAGGTGCGCTGCATGCGATCATCGGTGCTCTGCTCGCTATCGGAGTCATCGAACTCATCCGTATCTTCGCGCTTCCGCGTGTCACCTCGGCACTCCCGTGGCTTCCGATCAATGTCGAACCGACCACGTTCATCCTCATCTATGTAACGCTTCTCTGCGCTGGCTTGGTCATCGGTTTGCTGGGTTCAGTGTTCGCAATGCGCCGCTACTTGAAGGTCTAGCGTTGGTCGTAGCGCAAAGATTGGCTATCAGTGGAACACGCTTCTCAAAAGAATAAGCTCCAAAAACGCAATGCAAACATCATCAAGGTTGTTGGTGTTTGCATTGTTGCGATCGTGCTCTTCGTTGCAGGGTTCATGTTCAGAGGCAACACCGAGCTGCTCACAGCGATGGGCTTCACGAGCTTCACCACGAAGCAGGAAACAAACCCTGGTCAAACGGTTTCGGGTAATACGTATGATTCCCTTTCGGCACGCGTTGCCGAAGTGCAAGGCATCATCGCCAACGATAGCGTGGACACCTACGATCTCAATTCCGCAACCACTGCAACGCTCGATGCGTTCATCAAGACGATGAACGATCCCTACGCGCGCTACTTCGATGCGTCTAGCTATCAGACCTATTTGAACAGCGTCTCCAGCCCTTCAACAGGCATTGGGGTGCTCTTCGGTGAATCCGATGGCTCGTGCTATGTGGTAGATGTGTTCGAAGGTTCGGAAGCAGCGAACATGGGTGTGCTGCCGGGAGACTATGTCGAAGCGATCGACGGCGAGAAGAAGGACCAGTGGTCACTTCCTGAAGTCACCAACACTCTGCATCGCGATGAAGGCGAAACGGTCTATATCACCTGGCGCAGGCCGGGAAAGGATAATGCGGGGGCAACGACCTTCAATACCTCCTTGCGCTACGAAAGCTCGCCCGAGACCAATATCACCTATTCCATCACTAACGGCATTGCCTATATCGAGATCAAGCAGCTTGGCAGCGATTGCGCTGAAGTGCTGAAGAAGACGATCGCTCAGGCAACGAGCGAAGGCGCAAGTGCGCTCGTGCTCGATCTGCGCAATATCCCCGGTGGCTATCTCACCCAAGCAGTGGAGATCGCATCGCTCTTCATCCAGAGCGGTACGGTCGTTCAGATCAAATCAGGAGATACGACCACCACGAAAACCGCTGATGGCGCAGAAGTGACCAATCTTCCCTTAGTAGTGTTGGTCAACGAGAAGACGGCCGGTTCTGCCGAAGTGCTTGCTTCTGCGCTGCAAGATTCTCAGCGTGCCACCGTAGTGGGTGTTCAGACGCAGGGCAAGGGATCGGTGCAGGTCATGCAGCCGCTCTCCTTCGGTGGTGCATTGCGCTATACGGCGGCAACCTATCTTTCTCCTTCAGGTCGTGCGATCGATGGAGTGGGTGTCACTCCCGATGTCGTCATCACCAATACCGAACGTCAAGTGCCCATCGCGCTCGAGATCGCTGCTTCGAATCGTTAGAAGCGCTGATGATTCATGGCACGACGTTCATCCAAAGCACGTAAACACCCAAAGTCGCATCCACAAGGCATCCTTGAAGTTGCACCGCGAGGCTTCGGCTTCGTAAAGACTGCAGAAGGCGAATACTTCATTCCCGCAAGTGAACGCAATGGCGCATTCCCTGGGGATCTTGTCTTGGTCGCGCGCATGAGACAACGCGGCGATCGGCAGGCAGGGTATTCTCATGCACCTGGATACAAACCTTCAGCGCGTGTCGTGAAGATCCTCTCTCGTGCAAATGAGCATATTATCGGACGATATGAAGTTGCTGAGCCCTTCGGGGTGGTCGTTCCGAGCGATCCTCGCATTCCGCACGATATCTTCACGCTCCGTAAGGACAACCCTTCCATCGAAGATGGCAGTCTGGTCGAAGTGGAGATCGTGAGCTACCCTTCGCGCAACAACGCGGCAACGGGCAAGGTGGTACGGGTGATCGGCGCGGGCGATTCGAGCAACCTCGAGATTGATCTGATCGTTGCACAGCACAAGCTCGAGACCGAATTCAGCGACCAGGCGCTCGATGAAGCGGATGCGTGCGTGCTCGATGTTGCAGGCGCCCTTGCGAGCGGGTATCGCGATATTCGCGATCGGTTCGTCTTCACGATCGATCCGGTCGACGCGCGCGACTATGACGATGCGCTCTCGGTGGAAGTGGAAGGGGAGCACGTTCACTTAGGTGTTCATATTGCTGATGTTTCGGGGTATGTGCCCTTCGATTCTGCGCTTGATGGGGAAGCGCGCAGGCGCGGATGCTCGGTCTACCTGGTCGATCGCGTCATACCGATGCTTCCCGAAGCGCTCTCCAATCAGCTCTGTTCGCTCGTACCTGCGCGTGAGCGCTTGGCGATGTCGGTCGATATCACGTTGCGTAAAAGCGATGGCCAGGTTCTTGCCTATGAGATATTCCCGAGCGTGATCGCTTCAAATGCTCGCCTTTCCTATGATCAAGCGCAAGCGCTCATCGATTCTGCTCCTTACGCTCTGATCGATGCCTTCAGGCAGGAAGCAGCACCTTTCGGTGCGGTCGAGCTGGACGATGAAACGGTCCTCCAGCTGGCTGAGAAGATCAAGGCTGCCAAGGCGCTTTCCGAGCGGCTCTATGAGCGAAGATATGCAGCAGGCTGCATGGAATTCAATCGCGTTGAAGCACGTGCGATCCTCGATGATCAGGGCACGCCTACGGGCATCCGCTATCGAAAGCGGACCGAAGCCACCAAGCTCATCGAAGAAGCGATGATCCTCGCTAACCATCTGGTGGCCTCTTGGCTCTCTGAGCGCGGCATGCCGTGCATCTATCGAACTCATGATGCGCCAGCGCGCGATGCGCTCTTCTCGTTCTATGAGATCCTGCAAGAATTCGATGCCTATCGTGCGATCGATAAGAGTCTTTTCTGTGCTGGCAATCCTCACGTCTTACAGCAACTTCTCGCAACACCAGTCGACGAACAGACCCATGAATTGGTGAGCATGTTGCTATTGCGCAGCATGAAACGCGCCGCCTATTCGGTCGAGGATGCGGGCCATTACGGATTGGCGCTCGAGCAATACTGCCATTTCACCAGTCCTATCAGGCGTTATCCCGATCTTATGGTGCACCGTATGGTAAAAGGAGCGTTGCTTAAGAAATCTGCAACCTTCGAAGCGGAGAAGAATTCAAGCGCGTGGATCGCGGATCATTCATCGGAAATGGAGCGTGTTGCTGCTAAAGCTGAGCATCAATCGCAGCTCGTGAAGCTCATCGAGTATCTGCAAGGCTTCATCGGAGAGCGTTTCGAGACGCTCATCTACAGTGTTTCCACGTTCGGCGCGGTGCTTCGCATGGAGAACACCGTTTTGGGATTCATCCCGATCGAAGAGCTCGGCGATGAGTATTTCTCCTACAACCCTGAACGCTCGACGCTCACGGGTTCCGATACGGGTATGGTCTATCGGATCGGGCAAAAGCTCGAAGTGGTCTTAGCGGAAGCGGACTGGCACAGTCGCGAGGTGCGCTTCAAGATGGCGCCACGCTTCGAGTAAGATGCGGGATGCTCACCGCGCCCGTTCGAAAGCGCGCTATAATTGCTTCAATAAAAAGAGCTAACGAGGTGCGAACGCGCTTCTTCCTATATATGAGAGGAGCCTATCATGGCTAAGGTCGATAAGAAATTCTTGAAGAAGATACTTGAAACCCCTTCGGTCACCGGTACGGAGGTGGGTGTTGCAGAGCGGGTGCGCAAGCGGCTCGCGAACGTGGCGGACTCCATCGAAACCAATGTGATGGGTTCGGTCCATGCTACGCTGAAGGGGAACGGCAAGGCTCCTTCGGTCATGATCGCAGCTCACATGGACGAAGTGGGCCTCATGGTCACCTATATAAGCGAAGAGGGTTTCTTGAGCGTTGCTGCGGTGGGCGGCGTTGATGCTGCGATACTGCCGGGCATGCGTGTTGATGTCCACACGAAACATGGTACGCTGCGCGGCGTGGTCGGAAGGAAGCCGATCCATCTTATCAGCCCTGATGAGCGAAAGAATGTCACCGCGCTCGACGATCTTGTGATCGATCTGGGCATGTCAGCGAAGCACGTGAAGAAAGCGGTCTCCATCGGTGATGTGATCACCTATGGAGTTGGCTTCGAAGAGTTCGGCGATGGTATGGCGGTCTCGCGTGGCTTCGATGACAAGATGGGTGTCTATATCGCGGTGCGTGTGCTCGAAGAGCTTGCGAAAGCGGGCGGAGCGCCCGGCGATTACATCTGTGCAGCAACGGTCCAGGAAGAGATCGGGTTGCGTGGCGGAACCACCTCCGCCTATGGGGTGCACCCCGATATCGCGATCGCGCTCGATGTCACGCATGCTACGGATTATCCTGGCATCGACCCGACGAAGTACGGCAAGCTCGCCTGCGGTGAAGGTCCGGTCATCGCGCGTGGACCGAATATCAATCCTGTTGTCTTCGATCGCTTGAAGGCAGCCGCTAAAAAGGCGAAGGTTCCCGTTCAGATCGAAGCTGAACCGCGGGTCACGGGAACCGATGCAGCTGCGATGCAGATCCAGCGTGGCGGAAAGGCAACCGGCCTCGTTTCGGTCGCGTTGCGCTATATGCATACCCCCACCGAGGTCATCGCGCTTAAAGATCTTGAAGCGTGTGTAGAACTTCTGGTGCAGTTCATCCTCGACCTCGATGAAGAGGTCACGTTCGTCCCTGGTCTGTAGCCATGTCGCGCGTCGATACGCTCATAGCGAAGAATCGTCGTGCGCTGCACGATTACGAGATCTTGGAAACCTACGAGGCGGGCATCGTGCTCACGGGTACCGAGGTGTGCTCGCTTCGTGAGAATAACTGCCAGCTCACGGACTGCTTTGCGCTCGTTCGCAATGGGGAAGTATGGTTGCATAATCTTCATATCGCACCCTATTCCCATGGCAATATCGCCAACCCTGACCCTGATCGCGTGCGCAAGCTCTTGCTCCATCGCAATCAGATCCGCGATCTTGTGCGAAAGACCCAGGAGAAGGGTATGGCACTTGTGCCGCTCAAGATCTATTTCGATAAGAATTCACGCGTGAAGATCGAGTTGGCGGTCGCACGAGGCAAGAAGCTCTACGATAAACGTGCAGCGATGGCCGAGCGCGATTCGAAACGCGAGATCGATCGGGCGCTCAAAGCGCGCAATCGTTCGTATTAGGAAAGGATGCCGTTATGAATGAAGCGGTCAAGACCATGATCGAGCGCCTTCATGCTCGATTGGACGATCTTTCGGTTGTGGTAGATGGCGTTCCGTATGAACTTGCGGGCTATGACAAGAAGCTCGATAAGATCGATGACCAGATCTATCTCATCGAATGTGAGATCGAGAAGAAGACCGCCAAAAGCGTTCCGCTCGAACCCGTGAGCGAAGCAGAGTCGGCTGCGTTCGATAATGCAACGCAAGCAAAGGACCCCAAGCGCACCGCAGCAGCTTCGAGCTCTGTATCTGAGTCTGAAGAAGGGGTGGACGAGAAGAAGGAAGAGGGATTCCTTACCGATTCCGCGAAAGAGACGATCGCGGGAGCAACGAAGAAGCTCAACTCCTTCTACAAGGAGGGTAAGGAGGTCATGGGCGAGTTCTCTGAGGCCTTTGGCGATATCAAAGATGCGCTCCCAGGCAATCCTTTCAAGAAGCGTCGTTAGTGCGTAGCTAGGGGAGCAGGACGAGAAGCGTCCAAAGCGAACCTAGAAGCGTTCATGTTGAACCTACAGGCGCTCATGCAGTTAGGTGTTAAAGAAAGAGGAGGTCACCGACGTGTGTCGATGACCTCCTCTTGTTTCGCAAGTAGTGCGAAGCGATCGATCTGAGAAGGCTATTTAGCCTCACGCATGGCCTCATCGAATTCGCCAGCGGTCTCAGCAGCTGCCGCAGCTGCGCCTTCATCGCCCATGGCGTCGAAGTCTTCAACGGCGGTTTCTGCTTCAGCGCGAATATCGTACTCGAGCTTTTCGAGGTCTGCGCGTGCGATGCGATCTTTTTCTTCATTTGAGATATCCATGGTGAACACCCTCCCTTAAGTGGTTCTTTTGATACTTCTATTGTAGTAATACGCACGTGAAATGCGATTACCGCAGGGTGACCGTTTCTTTTCGTCTTGGCTACAGCCTTCCGTAGGACGCCGGATAGTTCACTTAGGCGAAAAAATGCTCGTTTTCATCTTGGGTGCTCCTTTTACCTGTGGTATAGTGCTAGGGCTTGTTTGAAACATACGGCATAAACATGCCTGTGAACATTGAACGATAAATGGAGTTGATCAAGAATGTCCAAAGTATGTGAGATCTGCGGTAAAGCACCGAGCGCTGGTCGTAATGTCAGCCATTCTCATCGTGTTACCAATCGTACCTTCCGTCCGAACATCCAGAAGGTCACGATCAAACTCAATGGCAAGGTCAAGCGTGCGAACGTTTGCACGAAGTGCCTCAAAGCAGGTAACGTCGAGCGCGCATAACAGCCATTCTCGTCCTGTTCTCGAAGACCACTCATGATGGGTGGTCTTTTTTGTGTAAAATGAAGCTCTAGCCCTAACTGGCGTGGTCATTCCTGGCCATTGCCTATCGAAAGGAGCGCTATGAATACCGATATTCCTGGAGACCTGATCGTCTCTGAAGAGGTTCTGGCAGATATCGCTGGACATGCTGCTCTCCAGTGCTATGGCGTGGTTGGCATGGCTCAACCAGCTGCCGCTAATGGTCTTGCGAAATTCCTTCCCCAGTCTCCCTTGCGCAAGGGTGTCATCGTCTCAGTGGACGAAGATGGGGTGCTCATCAGTCTCTATGTCGTTCTCGAGCATGGGGTCAATATCAATGTCGTATCGACCAATCTCGTCGATCAGGTTACCTTCGCACTTGAAGAATTCGTTCAAGCCCCGCTCAAGGGAATCGATGTGCACGTACAGGGAATCAAAGTTCGTTAGAGCTATTCGCTCGAAGCTGAATCGCTCACACGAGGAGTCATTTGAATGAGTAATTACAGTTCCAATGATGTGGCAAACGCCATCGCTGCTGCTGCAAAAGCTTTGGATGCACGCAAGGATGAGATCAATCGACTGAACGTTTTCCCCGTGCCAGATGGCGATACGGGAACGAACATGTCGCTCACGCTTGCCATGGTCGTGGAAAACCTTGCCGCGTTGCCGATCGGCGCTTCGAATGCCGACAAGCGTCGCGCTATCACCACTGGTGCGCTCATGGGTGCACGTGGCAATTCCGGTGTCATCACCTCGCAGATCCTGCGCGGTCTGTGCGAAGGCTTCGATGGCCATGAAGATTTCGATATCGATGCGATCGGCGATGCCTTCGCTAAGGCGGTCGAAGTCGCGTTCAATGCGGTACGCAAGCCAGTTGAAGGCACGATCCTCACGGTGCTGCGCGATACGGCGGAAGAGGCCCGCCCCGCGAAGAAGAATCGCCCAAGCCTTGAAGAGTATCTGCAGAATATCGTGAACGCTGCGTATGCTTCCGTTCAGCGCACGCCCGATCTGCTTCCCGTTTTGAAGGAAAACGGTGTGGTTGACGCGGGTGGCTATGGCCTTGCGATCTTCTTCGACTCGTTTGTTGCTGCTCTTACGGGCCGTACCGAAGCGCTCGTCGATGAGATGGCGTTCGCGCGTACGGCTGCTCCAAAGGCAGAGATCGAGCAGATCAACGACTGGGAAGGTTCGAATTACACCTACTGCAACGAATTCCTCGTCCACACGGACGATCTCGATCAAGACGCAGCGCTCGACTTCCTCCAGACGATGGGCGATTGCGAGTTGTGCGTCGGCAACGCGCCGGTCTATAAGGTGCATGTCCACTCGAACACGCCAAACAAGGTGCTCGAGTACTTCCTCGATCGCGGTGCGGTCTCCGAAGTCCATATCCACAACATGAAGCTCCAAAGTGCAGCCCGTAGTGCTTCGCTTGAAGAAGATCAGGCCCAGGAGCGCAAGCCTATCGGTCTTGTTGCGGTCTGCGCAGGTTCAGGCAATGCTGCTATCCTTGAGAGCCTTGGTGTTGATGTGGTCGTTTCTGGTGGTCAAACCATGAATCCTTCCACGAAGGAATTGCTCGATGCGGTCAACCGCGTCAATGCTGATGCGGTCATCATCCTCCCTAACAACAAGAACATCATCATGGCTTCTCAGAGCTGTGCTGATGTTTCCGAAAAGCCCTGTGCGGTCGTCCCAACGACGAGCGTGCCTGAGGCATTCTCCGCCCTGTTCGTTTTCGACGAGAACGCTTCGCTTGAAGACAATGTCGAAGAGATGACCGAAGTAGCAGGTGAAGTGAAGACGGGCGAGGTAACGTGCGCGATCAAAGACGCGAAGGATGCTCACGGCAACCCCATCAAAGAGGGCGATACGATCGGCATCGCGGATGGTTCGATCGAAGTGGTGAGCGATAGCGTAGTCGATGCAACGCTTGGAATCTTGGCTGCCATGGAAGCCGAAGATGCCGATACGCTCACGATCCTTGCAGGTGAAGACCTTTCGCAAGAAGCGTTCGATTCGATCGTCGAGCGCATCGAAGAGGCGTATGAAGACATCGAGATCGACCCGCATCGTGGCGAGCAGCCGCTCTATCCGATCATCCTTTCGCTCGAATAAGAGGGTAACGTGCGCGAGGGCATAGCATCTTCCCAAACGAAAAAGGCGGCTCAGAAACGAGGTTCTGACCGCCTTTCTGCTACTTTGCGCTTCGATGGACCTGTTGAGGCTGTTTCTCAGGTAAGCCCTCAGCGCGCGCGTGCATTATCAGTGCGTGGGATCGAAGTGGTGCGCGACCTGCTCGATCGGTTTCCCCGTCGCTACCTCGACATGTCTCAGATGGTCACTATCGCGCAGGCGATCATCGGGCTTTCTTGCACGCTCGTTGCGCGCATCTATGAAACAAAGGTGAAGAAGCCTCGTCGCAATCTGAACATCCTTGAGATCACCCTTCTCGACAGCACGGGCACGCTTATCGTGACCTGCTTCAATCAGCCTTGGCTTGCGGATAAGCTGCATAAGGACGACCTGGTGAGCGTATCGGGCACGATCGAATTCAACTATGGGTTCAAGCGTATGACGAACCCTATAATCACCCGTCTTGAAGAAGCAGGGGAGGCGCATGGCATCATCCAAGCCTTCCACGGATCGATCAATAAGCTCAGCCCGTCGATCGTAAAGCGCATGATCGCTCACGCGCTCGAGGAAGTGCGCGGCCTCTATGATCCCTTGCCGCTCTCACTGCGTGAGCGCTACCGACTTTGTTCGCGCTATCAGGCCTATCGTGCGATCCATTTCCCTGAGAGCATCGAAGAGGTGGACATGGCACGCAGGCGCTTGCTCTATGAGGAATTGTTCTTCCTCGAGCTCCAGCTCATCACCGAACAGCGCGAACATGCTCTACAGTTTCCTGGTTTCGAACAGGGCGCAGATGAAGCGCTCGTAAGCGAGCTTGCGCATGTGCTGCCCTTCGAGCTTACTAACGAGCAGGCGGGTGCTCGCGACGAGATCTGGGCGGACATGGCTGCTCCCAAGGCGATGGACCGCTTGCTCTTAGGAGATGTGGGTACGGGCAAGACGATCGTGGCATTCTGCGCGCTGGTCTGCGCGGCGCGTAACGCTCATCAGGCGGTTATGGTCGGTCCTACCGAGATCTTGGTGAAGCAGTATGCGCGCTCGCTCGGTCCGCTCCTCGATCGACTGGGCGTATCGTGGTGCCTGCTCACGTCAACGACTCCAACAGATGAGAAGGAACGCTCTCTCCAAGCGCTTGCAGAGGGGCAGGTTTCGATCTGTTTCGGCACCCATGCGGTATTCGAGCCTTCGGTGCAGTTTGCCGATTGCTCGTTTATATGCTTCGATGAGCAGCAACGCTTCGGCGTCGAACAGCGCGAAGCGCTTTTGGCGAAAGCTCCTGGTGCCGATGTTCTCTCGATGAGCGCAACACCTATCCCGCGTTCGCTTGCCCTTGCGCTCTATGGCACGACGGCGATTAGCTATCTGCGCAAACCACCGCAGATCAAGAGCTCCCGCACTACTACGGTGCTCCCTTTCACTGAAGAGGGAGTGGCATACGATGCGGTGCGCGCGGCCCTTGCACGTGGCGAGCAGGCTTATGTGGTCTGCCCGCTCATCGGTATCCCCACCAAGGATCTGCTTGCGAGCGATGAAGAGGAGAGCGAAGATGAGCAGATCGAATATGCGCTCGTCGAATTCGGTCTCGAATCCGATGCTTTCAACACCGAAACCGCAGGTAATGGGCAAGCTTCTCGTTTCACGGCTGCCGAGCAACATGCCGAGATCCTTCAGGGCCAAGTGTTTCCTTCAGCGCGCGTGGCTCTTCTTCATGGACGGCTTGCCGCTGAAGAGAAGAGCGCGATCATGGAAGCGTTCCGCGCAGGAGAGATCGATGTGCTCGTTTCGACCACGATCATCGAAGTGGGCATCGATGTTCCCAATGCCACGGTCATGATCATCGAAGATGCCGACCGTTTCGGTCTTGCGCAGCTTCATCAATTGCGTGGCCGTGTAGGACGTGGCGAAAAGCCCGGGGCTGTCTATCTCGTCACGCGTTCGAAGGCGCCGGCGGCACTTGAGCGTTTGCGTGCGATGGAGGTGACCGAAGATGGCTTCGAGCTTTCCGAGATCGATCTTGCTCAGCGCAAAGAAGGCGACGTGTTCGGCGCACGTCAGCACGGGCAGGCGGCGCTTCGTTTGGTGAATGTGGTGCGCGATCGCGCTGTCATCGAAGCGGCGTATCAAGATGCCTACGATATCATCTACAACGATACGCTTAGCGAAGCTGAGCGGGCGATCCTCGAGCGCGAACGTTCGATGGTTGCCTGCCGTTTGAACAAAGAACGCAACTGAATACATGAGAGAGAGCCATGCGCGTCGTTTCTGGTACATACAAAGGTCACCCGCTCAAAACGCTCAAAGGGGATGCCACCCGCCCGACCACTATGCGCGTGAAGGAGTCGCTCTTCAGCGCGATCACAAGTGCGCTTGGGAGTCTTGAAGGAACGTGTGTGCTCGATGGTTTCGCTGGCTCAGGGGCACTCGGTATCGAGGCGCTCTCGCGGGGAGCAGCGAGCGTGGTCTTCTTCGAACAAGCGCGCGCAGCTGCGAAGATCGTGCGCGAGAACCTTGCGAAAGTTGGTGCCCAAAGAGAATCGTGGAAGCTTGAGGTGGGCGATGCGTTTGTGCTCGCGTCGAAGAAGCGCGCCCGCACGTTCGACCTCGTCTTGCTCGATCCGCCTTATATGATCGCTCCTTCGCGGGTCCTTTCGCTCGTTCAAGCGCTCGAAGAAGCGGGTTCACTGAACGCCGAGGCGCTTATCTGCTACGAACTCGCCAAAAAGAACAAACCTGAATTAGTAAGCGAACTTGATAGGTTAAAATGGGAAACTGTTTCTCTCAAAGATTTTGGAGATACAACCTATGTCCTGATAAGAAAGGGTATGTGAATGAAACGGGCAGTCGTTCCAGGTACCTTCGATCCGATCACCAAAGGTCACATCGACGTGATCGAGCGCGCCGCGCAAGTCTTCGATGAGGTCATCGTCGCGGTCGCAGCTTCTCACAAGAAGGGGCCGATCTTCGACCAAGAGACACGCGTTCGCTTGGCTGAGGAAGCACTGAAGGAGTACCCCAATGTCTGCGTGAAGGGGTTCAATTGCCTGCTTGTCGACTTCGTTCGAGAGCAGAAGGCTCATATCGTGGTGAAGGGCCTGCGCGCTATCACTGACTTCGAATATGAGTTCCAGCTCACCGCGCTGAACTACGAACTCTCTAAGGATCTTGAGACGTTCTTCATCATGTCTCCGCCGAAATATATGTATCTTTCGAGCTCGATCGTGCGCGAAATGGCATCGATGGGCGGCGACGTGAAGCAGTTCGTGCCCGAGTGCGTAGAGCGTGCGCTCATCGAGTATTTCAACGAAGCGTATTAGTTACCTATACTTCACAAGACTAGGACAAATCGGTTTTTCTGTTGTATAACGCTGCCGTTTGCTCTAAGATAATAAAGATTTTATTCGTGTTCTGAACACGATTTGGAAGGATGTTTATGGACGAAATTGGAGTAATGAACCTCATCGAAGAGCTTTCTGTGCTCATCGAAGATTCGAAACCGGTTTTTGGCAAGAACACCATGCGCCAGGTGGATGCCCAGGCAGCATTTGAGATTCTTGATGAGATCCGTGACACCTTCCCCTCAGAATTCGCACAGGCGCGCCAGATCATTCGTGAACGTCAAGCACTGCTCGACGAAGCCGAAGCCCAAGCATCACGTCTTATCGAAGACGCGCGTAGCCAGGCTATCACCATCGCGAGCGAACAGGAGATCGTGCGCATTTCCCAGCAGCAGGCCGATACCATCATGGCTGAAGCACGCGAGCTCGAGCGCGAAACGCGTGCAGGTGCGGAAGACTTCGCTGATGAAGTGTTCTCTCATGTCGAGCAGAGCCTCGATACCGCGCTCAACAGCGTGCGTCGTTGCCGTGACCGCTTGAACGCTAATTCCTTGAGCGCTGGACGCTAATGAATACCCCAGATCAACTGCTCGCGCTGCCGGATTCTCTCTTCGAGACTTCGGCAGTTGCTGATTTTACGGGAGAGATCTCACTTCCCGAGATTCGCATGGGTGCCGATAGTTATCGCTTCGAAGAGCCTCTGCGCTATCATCTCTTCTTCACCAATACTGGTGGAGCGTTGCTCGCAACAGGAGACGTGAACGCGCACGCCAAGACCGCTTGTGCTCGTTGCCTTGATGAAGTGGAGCTCGATCTCGAAGCGCCGATCGAAGCGTATTTCGTGCTTCCCGGTAAGGATGAGCCGCTCTCGGAAGATGAAGAAGTTGAATACGACCAGCTCATCGACAAGAACAAGGTCGACCTTACCGCGCTTTTCCAGGGTGCGCTCGCGCTCGCTCTGCCGCTCGTGGTGCTTTGCAGCGAAGACTGCGCTGGTCTTTGCCCTCAATGCGGCACTAACCTCAATCACGAAACCTGCAGCTGTGCTGTGCAGCAAGAAATCGATCCGCAGAACCCCTTTGCGGTGCTCAAGAACTACCGCTTCGATTCTGAAGAGTAGCGCTTGTTCGCGCATGTCATGCGAATCGCTACCGTTCGAGCAAAATCGTAACTTCGACGATTGAAAACATCGCACGAGTTTGTTAGCATATCTCGTTGCGTCAAACGTAAGTTTCAGGCCTAGCCTGTGTTATAGAAGGAGAAACCTCATGGCAGTACCTAAGCGTAAAACTGGTCGTGCTCGTACCCACGCACGTCGTAGCGAAAATGATAAGATCGCAGCACCTTCTCGTTCGCTGTGCCCTGAATGCGGCGAAGTGAAGCTTCCGCATCGCGTTTGCCCCAATTGCGGTCATTATCGCGATCGTGAAGTCATCCAAACTGCTTAGTTCACCCACGCAGTTCGCTGATTTGTCGATCCCTCGGTCTTTTGCCGAGGGATTTTTTTGTTTCCGACCTTCTTTCAGTTGGGAAAACTGTTTTCTTTTAGAATGAATACGATATGAATTGCGAGGTGACTACCGTGAATGAAATGACAAGGATCGCTGTTGATGCCGTCGGTGGAGATTTTGGTGCTCCCGTGGTGCTCGAAGGTGTTGAGATGGCGCTTGCTGAAGACCCGAATCTTGAAGTGGTGATCTGCGGCCCGGCCGATGTGGTGGAGCCGTTCGCTCAGAGCCATGACCGCTGCATCGCACAACCTTGCACCGAAGAGATCGCGATGGACGAGCATCCCGCGCAGGCGGTGCGCAAGAAGAAGGATTCGAGCATCGTGGTAGGCTGTCGTCTCGTGAAAGAAGGCCAGGCACAAGGGTTCTTCTCCGCAGGATCGACTGGCGCGTGCCTCACGGCAGCAACGCTCGTGATGGGACGCATCAAAGGAGTCATGCGTCCTGCTATTGCGACCATCATCCCGTCTCCCGCGAAACCGGTCGTCATGTGCGATGTGGGAGCGAACGCCGACTGCAAGCCTTCCTATTTGGTACAGTTCGGCCAGATGGCAGCTGTCTATGCTGAACAGGTCATCGGTATTCCTGACCCGAGTGTGGCGCTCTTGAACATCGGCAGCGAAGATACGAAGGGCTCCCAGTTCTCGCAGGAAGCCTTCGAGCTCATGAATGCTTCTCTTCCGAATTTCATCGGCAACAAAGAAGGCTGCGATATCTTGCCAGGTGGGGCTGATGTGTTCGTCACTGATGGCTTCACGGGCAATGTCTGCTTGAAGACGATCGAAGGCACTTCGAAGGTGCTCTTTGCAGCGCTGAAGGATATCATGATGTCGTCTGCGAAGACAAAGTTTGCGGCGCTCGCGCTCAAGGGTGATCTTCAGAAGCTCAAGGACTCGATCGACCCCGATACCTATGGTGGCGCGCCGCTGCTCGGCGTGAATGGCGCTTGCTTGATCGGACATGGTTCATCAAGCGCGCGTGCGATCAAAAATGGCATTGCGATCACCGCCAAGACCGTTCGTTTGGATGTTTCGGGAATAATCGCGCGAACCGTGAAAAAAGATAACGACCTCGGGTAAACTTAATCTGTTTGTTTGAGACCGAGGAAACCCCACGTGAACAATGCAGAGGAACATAGAGAGCTTTTGGATGAGGTCGAGCGTGTGCTCGACTATCAGTTCAAAGATCCAACACTTCTTCTTGCTGCCCTCACGCATCCTTCGGCAGTAGAGGGTCATTCGTTGCGCGATTCCTATGAACGCCTCGAATTCTTAGGGGACAGCATCTTGGGAGCAGTGGTGGCTGACCGCGCTTTCCATGCGTATCCCAAGGTCGACGAAGGAGGCCTCACGCGCATCAAGGTCTCTCTCGTTTCGGGGGCATCGCTCTCTAAGACCGCAGAGGGCTTAGGCTTCGCCGATTTCATCATCTTCGGTTCATCGGAGACGGGAACCGGCAAACGCGGACTCCATTCTGCGCTCGAGAACGTGTATGAATCGGTGGTCGCGGCGCTCTATCTTGATGGAGGCTGGCAGGCTGCGAGCGCATTCATCGATCGAACGCTCATCACGAAGATGAACATCGATATGGCGCGCGAGCCAGAGAATCCAAAGAGCGTATTGCAGGAGAAGCTTCAGGAAGACGGCATCACGCCTACCTACCGATTGGTGGAAACGCAAGGTCCTCCGCACAATAGAACATTCATCACCCAAGTCTTCGTTGGCGTTCAGTCGCTGGCGAAAGGCGTGGGGCGCACGAAGAAGGAATCGGAAAGCCATGCTGCTGAATCGGCCTTGAAGGCGCTCAGCTCCTTCTTTGATGCGAAAGACTCAAAAGATAAGAAGCGCCAGGCTGATGCGAAAGCCGCGATCAAGGCTGCGAAAGCAGAAGAGAAGGCCAGGCGTAAGGCGGAAAACGCCCGCAAGAAGAAGCAATAAGGGGCGCGTGTGTATTTAAAGTCGTTGAATCTGAAAGGATTCAAGTCCTTCGCCGATCGCACGGTCATGCGTTTTGAGCCGGGGCTTGCAGCTATCGTTGGACCGAACGGATCGGGCAAATCGAATATCTCAGATGCAGTGCTTTGGGTGTTGGGCGAACGCAATGCGAAGAGCCTGCGCGGTCAGTCGATGGAAGACGTTATCTTCTCAGGTTCATCGGCGCGCAAGCCAGTAGGCGTTGCGGAAGTTGAGCTTGTGCTCGACAACTCCGATGGCACACTGCCTGTTGATTTCTCTGAGGTTTCCATCGGGCGCCGCATGTATCGCAACGGTGAGAGCGAATACCTCATCAATGGGTCGCTCGTGCGCCGCATGGACGTGCTCGATATCCTGCATGATAGCGGTCTTGGTTCGGGAACGAACTCGATCATCTCCCAGGGCAATCTCGATTCCATCCTTTCGTCACGCCCGGAAGATAGGCGCGAGCTTATCGAAGAGGCCGCGGGTATCTTGAAGCACAAGGAGCGTCGCAAGAAGAGCGAGCGTAAGCTTGCTCAGATGGATGCGCACCTCGACCGCGTGAACGATATCACCGCTGAAGTTGAGCGTCAGCTAAAGCCGCTCGAGCGCAAGGCGAAGAAGGCTATCACCTTCAAGCAGCTTGATGCGGAATATCAGAAATACCGCTTGGAACTTGCGGTGGATGATCTGCGCATCCTGCAGAAGCGCTGGAACGAGATCCTCGAAGCGGAAGAGACCAATCAAAAGAAGTCCAATGAAGCGCTGGTCGTTCTCACTGAAGCGGAGAAGGCCAACGACGAGCTTCAAAGCCAGCTCCAAACTTCAGGTGAGAACGAATCAGCACTCGGAAACGATTATCGCCGCGTGCGTTCGGTCGCTGAGTCCATCAACTCGCAATGCATCGTGTTGCGCGAACGTCGCAAGTCCTACGAAAAGGAACTTGCCATGGGCGTTCGTTCGTTCGAGAACGAGAAGATCCAAGCAAAGCGCGCTGCTCAAGATCTCGAATCGCTCACCACGCAATTCCAAGAGGTTGAACGATCCTATAACAATGCGGTATCCGATCATGATCGCATCGAAGAGAACTACAACAAGCAAGTAGATCAGCGCAACGAACTGCGCAAGCAGATCGACGCGATCTTGGCCGAACAGAATGCGCTCACGTATCGCAGCGAAACGATTCAATCCACGCTCGATTCGCTGAAAGAGGAGCTTCACGATGCGCAGGTGAGCTCTCAAGTGGCCGATGCGCAAGTGGCCGATTCTCAGGCGCGCCTTACCGCGCTCGAGCAAAAATGTGCCCAGCTCCAGCTCCAGCTCGATAATCTTGATGGTGCGCTTCTCGAAGCTGAGACTGCTGAGACACGTGCGCGCGAAGAGCTGAACACTGCACTGCGCGATCGCGAGCTCACGCGTGGCGAAATGGACGAAGTGCGCGAAGAGCTCACCTCTATCGGCGCGCAACGAAAGGCGCTCGAAGAGCTGGAGCGTGCTAACGAAGCAACCAACCCCATCCTTTCTTGGGTCATGTCGGGAGACCATCAGCTGGCTCCCTGGCGTGCGCTCACTCATGAGCTTTCCGTTCCGAGCGAGCTCGATATGATCGTTGAAGCCTTGCTCGGGTCCAATATGCACGGACTTTTCGTTCAAGACCGCGAAAGCGTGCGAACGTTCATCGATGCGCTCGAACAGAGCGGAGAAACCGGCGATGTGGTGCTCCTGCCCGAAAAGGACATCTTCCAGCTCGCTTCAAGTGATGATTTCGCAACCAATGAACGCGATCATCGTCTGCTCGATCAGATCGAGGTTTCGAGTACGTATAAAAAAGGTTTCGAAGCGCTGCTCGGCGCAGTGTATCTCTACGATTCGAAAGACGAGCTCTTCAATATCTGGAAGCGTGCTCCGCATGGCGTCACGCTCGTCAGCCGCGATGGTTGCATCGTGGACACGAATGGTCGCGCACGCTACTTCCGTAAGTCGGAAGAAGACAAAGCCAACAGTGCGCTTCTGCGTAGACGCAATCTGGTCGAGCTACGTAGCCGTGAAGCGGAGTACTCTGAGCGTTTCGCCAAGGTGCGCGCTACCTACGATCAGCTGGAGAATTCGCTGAAAGAACTGCAGATCGCTTCGTTGCAGGCAACCGAGAAGACCGCGAATGTGCGCGGTAATCGCGAGTCGACCGCGCGTGATCTTGCGAGCGAGACGCAAACGCTCGAAACGCTCAAGGCCAGCCATAAGAACCTGATCGAAGAGCAACAGCGCTACCGAGCCTACTTGGAAGAGGCCCAGCCCGATTCCGACAAGTTGAAAGAAGAGCTTGCGCAAGTCCAGGCGAAGCTCCAGGAGAGCAAGAAGCAAGTCGAGGACATGCGAGCGGTGCTCACGCCTATTCAGAACAAGGTCGTTTCGATCTCTGAAGAGCTGCAGAATGCCCGTCTCGAGCGCGCGAAGTTGCAAGAAGCCTATGCCTATAACGAGCGCATGGTCGCTTCGCGCAAGCAGGAGATCCATAACATTGAAGTGCGCTCGCGCACGGCCGAGAAGCGCTTCGGTCTGATCAAGGGGGCTTCGGCGCGTGTCGAGCCGCTGCTTTCAACGCTCGAGCTCTTGAATGAATCTATTCAAAAGCACGTTTCGACGATCGAGCTCAAAACGCGTGAAACGCAAGAATCATCGCAAGAGCTGCATAAGCGCATCGCAGAATCAACGCAAAAAGTGCGTGAGTTGCGTATTGCGCTCGATCAGCAGAATGCTGCCTGTTCTGAGATCCGTATCGAAAAGGGCCAGCTCGAGATCAAGGTCGAGGCCGCCGTCCAGGCGATCATCACCGAATGCCATACGCCGCTTGAAACAGCGCTTGAACTGCCCGAACTTGAGAACCGTGCTGAAAGCGAGCGTGAGGCGGAAACGCTCAAGCGCCGTATCAAGAACTTAGGCACGGTGAACCCCGATGCAGCTCGCGAATACGAGCAGGTCAACGAACGCTACAACTATCTGCTCTCGCAGCTTGCCGACATGCAAGCAGCGCGCAGTGCGCTCAGTCGTATCGTCGCGCTCATCGATGAGCGTATGAAGGACGATTTCGTGAAGACCTTCGAACAGGTGAACGCGAACTTCTCCGAGATATTCTCGACCCTGTTCCCGGGAGGTCATGCGCATCTTTCATTGGTCGACCCCGACGACCTTGAGAACACGGGCGTGGATGTGAATGCGCAGCCCGTCGGCAAGACGGTGAAGAAGATGTCGCTTCTTTCTGGTGGCGAGAAATCCATGACGGCGATGGCGCTGCTCTTCGCGGTGTATCGCATTCGCCAAACGCCGTTCTATATCCTCGACGAGATCGAAGCGGCGCTCGACGATTCTAACCTGCGCCGCCTCATGAACTACCTTGCCACGGTGCGCGACTTCGCGCAGTTCATCATGATCACTCACCAGCGTCGTACGATGGAAGCTGCCGATATCCTCTATGGCGTTTCCATGCAGGCTGATGGCGTTACGAAAGTCTTAAGTCAGCGCATCGATCAGGCGCGCGCGAAGGAGGAATAGCATGGGCTTTTTCGACCGAATTTCAAGCGGGCTTCATCGCAGTCGCGATAAGTTCAAGGAGCAGATGAACATCCTGCTCGACCGCGGGCCGGATGTCGATGAGGAATTCTGGGAGACGCTCGAAGAGACGCTCATCTTGAGCGATTTCGGCGCAGCAGCGGCAGATGCGATCGTCGAGGAGCTGCGTGATGAAGCAACGCGCAAGGCGCTCCCCGATGCTTATGCCGTGCTCGATCTCTTGGCGGAGAAGATCGCTGATCAATTCATCGAGACTGATGGTTCGATCTTCGACGATGAAGCGGTGGTGCTCTTCGTTGGTGTGAACGGTTCAGGCAAGACCACTACGGTGGGCAAGATCGCCGCTGAGGCCCATGGCAACGACCGCAAGGTGCTGCTCGGTAGCGCCGATACGTTTAGGGCGGCAGCCATCGAACAGCTCGAAGAATGGGCGCGCAGAGCCGATGTCGAGATCGTTTCGCGCGAGCGCGGAAGCGATCCTGCAAGCGTGTGCTATGAAACGCTCGAGCGCGCTGAGCAAACGGGTGCGGATCTGGTGCTCATCGATACGGCAGGGCGCTTGCATACTTCAGACGATCTGATGCGCGAGCTCACCAAAGTGGTCGAAGTGGTGCGCCGTCGTTCGGAACTGCCGGTCTATACCGTGCTCGTCATCGATGCGACCACGGGGCAGAACGGCCTTCAGCAGGCACGTGAGTTCAACAAGGCACTCGACCTCGATGGCATCATCGTCACCAAGCTCGATGGCACTGCAAAGGGTGGCATCTCGGTGGCGATCGCTCATGAATTGGAATTGCCGCTCTACAAGATCGGCGTAGGGGAGGGTATCGAAGATCTGCAGGATTTCGATGCGCTCGATTTTGCGAACGCTCTGATTGGAGAATTGCGCGATGCTGGATAATCTTTCAGACAAACTACAATCCATCTTCTCGGGCCTCCGCTCGAAGGGAAAGCTCAACGAGGATGACATCAACTCCGCCATGAAGGAGATCCGCATGGCGCTTCTGGAGGCGGATGTCAACTTCAAGGTGGTCAAGTCCTTCATCAAGAACACGAAGGAACGCTGCCTCGATGCCGAAGTGCTCGATTCGCTCACGCCAGCACAGAACGTCATCAAGGTGGTGCTCGACGAATTAACGAAGCTCCTTGGTGAGTCCGATTCGCA
Source organism: uncultured Eggerthella sp. (assembly GCA_900538545.1). Taxonomy (GTDB): domain Bacteria; phylum Actinomycetota; class Coriobacteriia; order Coriobacteriales; family Eggerthellaceae; genus Anaerotardibacter. The sequence goes on from UPYK01000009.1 coordinate 68,000, forward strand.
GCTCGTGCTCTCTTCGCGCATCCCGAATGTGATCATGCTCGTCGGCCTTCAAGGTTCAGGTAAGACCACAGCTGCCGCGAAGCTCGCGTATCTTTTGAAAAAGCAGAATCACAACCCCTTGCTCGTTGCGTGCGACGTATACCGCCCCGCAGCAGCCGATCAGCTCCAAACGCTGGGTGATGAAATCGGCGTGCGCGTCTATCGCGGCGATGGCAAGGATCCGGTCAAGATCGCTCAAGAGGGCGTGCGCGATGCGGTCGATTCGCTGCGCGATGTGGTCATCGTCGACACCGCGGGCCGCTTGCATGTCGATGAGGAGATGATGGCTGAAGCTGCTGCTATCCGCGATGCGGTCGAGCCCGATCAGATCCTCATGGTGGTCGACGCGATGACCGGTCAAGATGTGGTGAATGTTGCTTCTGCCTTCGCTGAACAGGTCGATTTCGACGGCGTGATCATGTCGAAGATGGATGGTGATGCACGTGGTGGTGGCGCGCTCTCGATCAAGCAGGTCACGGGCAAGCCGATCAAGTTCATCTCGATGGGTGAGAAGCCCGATTCGCTCGAGGAGTTCCATCCCGATCGCATGGCCAAGCGTATCCTTGGCATGGGTGATGTGATCAGCCTCATCGAAACCGCTTCCCAGATCCGTGCTGAAGAGATCGAGCAAGAAGAAGCTGAGCGCATGATGCGCGCGGATCTGAACTTGAACGATTTTCTTACCATCAACAAGCAGGTGCGCAAGATCGGCGGCATCCAGAAGCTCGTGAGTGCGCTTCCCGGTGGCGATAAGGCGCTCAAAGACGGTCAAGTCAATGAGAACGCGCTCGACGAGATGGAG
>UPYK01000010.1 GCA_900538545.1 uncultured Eggerthella sp.
TCAGAAGCAATGCAGGAAGTATTAGCAGAAGGTGCAATGATCGTCTGAACTTGCCCCGGGTGGTTTGTCACCTTAGATGAGAGCGTTCGTGTCGTGAGGGATGGTAGGAACGTCGAAGGTGCAGTTGGGATCGGTCGAGAGCGTGCTCAGGTAGCTTTGCAGCATCGAATCGGCTTGGTAGGCAAGATCGACTCGTCCATCGAAGACGCACCAATAGTAGATGTTGCCTGTGATGATGATCGCGATACGCATGAGCGCTTCATTCATGTTGATATCGGCTTTTACTTCACCGGCTTCGATGCCTTCTTCAAGATACTGGCGACAGCGATCGAGCACCACTTCTTCGTCGGCATCGCGCTCAAGGAAGTTGAACACAGGGTTGGTCATGGCTGAATAGAGACCAGTGACGAATTCGAGTCCTGTTTCGAGGATGCAATCGATATAGAAGCGATAGATGAGGATGATCTTCTCAAGTGCGGTACGCCCCGAGGCCTCTTCTTCAGCCTTCTGCTTGTAGGCGATGAATACATCACGAAGGTAATAGGAAACAAGATCGTCCTTGCCTTCAAAGAGGTTGTAGAAGCTGCCCGTAGAAATGCCCGCTTTGTCGCAGATATTGCGAATCGTAAGCGAGCTCATGCCCGATTCGTTGACGAGTGCGATCGCAGCATCGAGCAGTTTTTCACGCGAAACTTGCGCGTGAGTATCTTGGGCTGAAATGGTCTTGTTTTTAGGACGCATGGCACTTCCTCGATTCGTTTGCCCAGTTCATAGATTGATACTAGCAGAAACACGTGAACATGTTTTTGTAACAAACGCATAAGCGCACAAAATATTCTTCTACGGAAAAAGTAGCGGCAAAGTTGCAGAATTGCTAAATATCGAGCAATTCCATTGAAGAATGCTAGACTTGATTCATGCCTGCTTCACATGATGGAACGGGCTTGAGGGTAGGGGTTTGAATCGGCTGGTCTGCCAGTGGATTCTAGAGAAAGAAAAGGGTAGCCAAGATGGTGTTCAATAATATAGTCGTTGCCTATGATGGATCAGATCATGCAGTCGATGCGGTCATGAAAGCGCGCGATTTCGCACTTGTCGATCCTGAGGTTCGCATCCATGTAGTGTTCGTTACTACGCATCCCAACGCGCAGCTTCCTGCAAGTTTTAACAATTCGTCTTTCGATCCTGAACAGTATCTGCTTTCAGTCGAAGATGTCATGGACCTTTATAACCGCACGATCGCCGAAGAGTCTGAAAAGGTGAAAGCAGGTTTAGGCGTTGCGATCGAGGGTGTTGAAGATCAAGTCACGATCGATGTCATTCCTGGCTATACGCCAGCAGACGATATCATCGAGTTTGCAAAGGAGATCGAAGCCGATCTTATCGTGATGGGCTCACGTGGTCTTGGCGCGATTCGTGGTGTTATCGGCTCGGTCAGCTATGCGGTGCTCCGCGAATCCACCATTCCGATCCTCGTCATCAAATAGCTTTCCATCATCCGTCAAATGAACGAAACGGCCACCTTCAGGGTGGTCGTTTCGTGTGTGAGGCGTTTTCCATCGAAGCGCCTTGAAATTGTTGGTATTTGTTATTGTCTCTAGGTGCACTGTTCTGCTTGAGTGTTTTAACGCTCTTTCTGTGAGGTTCTTCTTAACCGATTGACCCCTCTGAAACCAAAAGTTACAATTCGGTATCGATTGACTCAATAGAGCATTGATACGAATGAATGAAGCTTTCTATTGGTGAGAGGAGTACGGATGGAAGACGTAAGAAAGAAGCCTTTTGGGGTGCTCAAAGCATCTTTCATTGCGCTTTTTGCAAGCGTTCTTCTTTGTGTTGGGATCGCTTTCGTGCAGACCCCCGAGAAGGCGTATGCTGCTGAAGCTGATAAGTACATGGCGAAGATCGAGATCAAGGACTATGGTACGGTAACCGTAGAGCTCGACCGTAAAGCTGCTCCTATCACGGTCGATAACTTCGTGAAGCTCGCTCGTAGCGGTTTCTATGACGGACTGACCTTCCATCGTGTTGAGTGGAATGTCTGCATCCAGGGTGGCGATCCGAAGGGTGATGGCACGGGCGGAAGCGGTACCAACATCAAGGGCGAGTTCGCTAAGAACGGATGGAACAACCCGATCTCTCATAAGCGTGGCGTCATTTCGATGGCACGCGCAACTGATTACAACAGTGCAAGCTCGCAGTTCTTCATCACGCTGAAAGATACTCCCAGTTGGGATGGTGAGTATGCTGCGTTCGGTCACGTGACGAGTGGCATGGATGTAGTCGATAAGATCTTGAACACCAAATATATCTATGGCGGCATGTTCGTCAATTCGGCCTTCAAGAACCCGGTCATCTCTTCGATCAAGGTCGCACCAGTCGTTTCTTCTAATGGTTGGAAGAAGTCGGGCGGCAAATGGTGGTATAAGTACAACAGTGCTCAGCAGAAGGCGACCGGGAAGCAGTATCCGCGCAATGAAGCGATCGCCATTAATGGCAAGTGGTACCAGTTCGATAGCAAAGGATATATGAAGACCGGTTGGCAGAAGGCTAATGGCAACTGGTACTATTACGGTTCTGATGGCGCCATGAAAACGGGCTGGCAGAAGGTAAAAGGCAAGTGGTATTACCTAGGTACAGGCGTGATGCAGACGGGTAAGACGGCGGTCGGCGAAGAGACCTACCTTCTCGATAGCAAGACTGGCGCTATGAAAACAGGCTGGAGTAAAGAGAGCGGAAAGTGGTACTACTATAAGCCTTCAGGTGCTATGTATGTCGGAACACTGACGTGGGTCAAGAACGGCTACTATCTCTTCGGCTTCGACGGAGCCATGATCACGGGCATGTATGACGTGAACAAGGATAAGTACTACTTCGACAAGAGCTCAGGCAAGATGAAGACGGGCTGGGTCAAGGATTCTGGCAAGTGGTATTACTTCAACAACTGGGGCATCATGCAGAAAGGCAAGTGGATCGGCAACTACTATGTGGGATCCGATGGCGTGATGGCTACGAATACTTGGATCGGCAAGTACCATGTGAATTCGAGCGGCAAATGGGATGCTACCAGGAAATCAGCTCCGGCAACAAAGAGCGCTTCGAGTACCTCTGCTACAAAGAGCGCAACAAGTAGCCAGAGTTCATCCTCGGCAGCTTCGAGCGCTCAGAGCGAGTCTTCAACAAGTGGTACGACAGGATCGAGTGCTGCTGCATCAACGAATGACAATGCTACGACCGAGAGTCTTTCGGCTCAAGCGGAATCTGCTGATGCCGCCGAAGGTGGATCATCTGGCGAGTAGCGAGCATCGTAAGGATGAGCTCAGCGTTGCTTGCTGGCAGCAGGAGTGCTTCTGAGAGCGAAGAGCTTCATAAGGGGCATTCGAATCGAATTCAAAGCGGCAGCTTCGGCTGCCGCTTTTTCGTGCGAGCAGCGCAGGGGCCATTTCCCGAGGCAGTCTGAAAAGAGCGTTCGAGACGCAGGCTATAATGAAAGAGGCAGAGTAAGAGCTGCACGAACAAGAAGTTGGAGCATATGGCATTTCTTTTAGGTTGCGAGAACGTTCATCTTGAATATCCTACGAAGGTCATCTTCGAGTCGCTTTCGCTCGGTATCGATGATGGCGATGTGATCGGTGTGGTTGGCAAGAATGGCGACGGGAAATCGTCGTTGTTGCGGCTCTTTGATGGCACGATCGAACCTGATGAGGGGCGAGTTCTGCGCACGCGTGGTGTGCGCGTTGTTACGCTTGCTCAAAAAGATGCTCTTGATGATAATGCAACGGTGCTTGCAAGCATCTTGGGTGACACACCCGAATATGTGTGGGCATCCGATGCGCGCGTGCGCGAGATCCTCGATAATCTGGTAGGCGATCTTGATCCGAGCGCACGTATTGGTTCGCTTTCGGGCGGGCAGCGTAGACGCGTCGATCTTACGCGCGTGCTCATCGCCGATGCGGATATCGTCTTGCTCGATGAGCCCACCAATCATCTTGATATCGAAGGCATTCACTGGCTTGCTGAGCACCTGCGCCGGCGCTTCTCGAAGAAGCAGGGGGCGCTTGTGGTGGTTACGCATGACCGTTGGTTTCTGGATGAGGTGTGCACTTCGATGTGGGAAGTGCATGATGGTGTTGTTGAAGGCTTCGAGGGAGGCTATTCGGCGTACGTGCAGCAGCGCGTTGAGCGTGATCGGATCATCGAGCAGACCGAGCGCAAGCGACGTAATTTGGCGCGTCGTGAGCTCGCCTGGCTTTCGCGGGGAGCGCGGGCGCGTTCGACCAAGCCGAAGTTCCATGTTGAAGCGGCGCGCGAGCTTATCGCGCAAGAGCCTCCTATCCGTAACAGCGTTGAGCTGAAACGTGCTGCCATTTCGCGTTTGGGGAAGAAATGTATCGAACTCACGGATGTGACGTTTGGCTTCGATGAGAATACAGAGCCAGTACTGCGCGATATAACCTGGCTTATCGGGCCAGGGGATCGCTATGGCGTGCTTGGCGAAAACGGCGCTGGTAAGTCGACCCTGCTCGAGGTTCTCCAGCAACACCTCAGGCCTTCGCGGGGAAAGATCGAAGTGGGGAAGACCGTCAAGATCGCCTTTTTGAGCCAGGCATTGAACGAGCTTGAAGAATTGGGTGATTCGCTCGTGCGCGAGGTGCTCACACGCTATCAATCGCATTATGAGATCGAGGGGAAGATCGTTTCACCTGCAGCGCTGCTCGAGCAGTTGGGATTCGAGAAAGCGTACCTCAACACGCAGGTGAAAGCGCTATCGGGCGGACAGAAGCGCAGGATGCAGCTCATGCTCATCTTGCTCGATGCGCCCAACGTTCTTATCCTCGATGAGCCGAGCAACGATATGGATATCGATATGCTCGTTGCCATGGAGAATCTGCTCGATTCCTGGCCCGGCACGTTGATCATGGTAACGCACGATCGTTACATGATGGAGCGCGTGACGGATCATCAATTTGCCCTGATCGATGGGACGTTGCGGCATGTGCCGCGTGGGGCAGAGGAATATTTGGAGTTGCTGGATGTTGCTCGGGAGAGGCGAGGTCGTAGGCGCTTCGGTGTGAGCGAAGATGCCGCCCCTACGGTTGAGGGAGAGGCTCAGGCGGAAAACGCTCAGGTGAGCGCGATCCCGAAGCTGAGTGGTGGGGAGTTGCGCGAAGTGCGCAAGCGCGTGAACTCGCTCGAACGTCGCATGCAAACTCTTGAAGGGAAGATCGCTCAAGCTCAAGACGAACAAGCGCAAGCAGATCCGAGCGACTACGTTGCCCTCGGTGAGATTCAGGAGCGTATCGCCCAGCTCCAAAGGGATCTCGGTGAGCTCGAAGAAGAGTGGCTCGAAGCCTCCGAACTACTCTGATTCTATAGATGACGAACGACCGGGTAGTTTGTCATCTATTCCTTGGAATCGAGATGCGGCGCTTGTGGAGGGTCGAGGGGTGCAGCGGCAAAGTTGACGGGCGGCACGCCTTCTGAGTTGCCCTGATCGAATGAGACAACGGGTGCGCCTGCGGCTGCCGCGTTCGCATCGAAGCCGTCGCGCTTCGTGAAGTTGAACATGCCTGCCAGGATATTCCCTGGGAAGGTTTGGATGGCGTTGTTGTAATTGAGCACCGTATCGTTGTAGCTCTGACGCATGTAGCTGATCTTGTCTTCGGTGTTGGTGAGCTCGGCCTGGAGCTGCTGGAAGTTGGTATTCGCCTTTAGGTCGGGGTAGGCTTCAGCAACCGCGAAGAGGCTCTTCAGCGTGCCGGTGAGCACGTTGTCTGCTTCCATCTTCGCTTCGGGCGTGGAAGCCGCCATGACCGCATTGCGCGCTTGTGTTACCGCTTCGAAGGTGCCGCGTTCATGCGAAGCATATCCCTTCACGGTCTCGACAAGATTGGGAATCAGATCCAAGCGGCGCTGCAGCTGCACATCGATCTGCGACCAAGCATTGTCAACACGGTTGCGTAGCTGTACGAGGTTGTTGTAAAGAACAATTACGGCGATCACCAAAATGGCGATGATGATAAGAACAACGATCAAAGCGATCATGAGAACTCCTTTTGGTAGGTTCTATTCAGAACACGCTTGCTAGTACTGTTTTAACACTTCAGCACCCACTGAAGCGAAAGATGTAACGCGACTGTAGAATCCGCGCTTGCGTGCTTCGGTTGAGAGCGCACAAGCGTCTTCGTAGGAGTCGCACAATGCCGCCACGGCCGACCCGCTTCCGCAGAGCACCTGGGCGTTCGCCTTGGCCGATCCTTCGATGAGGTCGAAGACCTCTTGCAGCTCCGGCTTCAAGCTAAGCGACGCGGGGGTGAGGTTGTTCCAAGGAGTGACTTCGCTCGCCTGCATGCAACCAGCAACTTCCTGGATGAATTCGGGGGTAGGGTATTCTGGCGCTTCGTCGAAGCGTTCATAGGCTTCTTTCGATGAAACGCCGCTGCCTTCAGGGCGGATGAGCGCTAGGAAGCCTTTGCGTGGTTCGAGCGCATGTACGAAATGATCGCCTTTGCCATCTAAGTAGGCGCAGCCGCCATAGAGGAAGAAGGGCACATCAGCACCAAGTTTCGCGGCAACCTCGATCACTGCCGAGTCGAGTGGGTCGATACCCCAAAGCGCGGAAAGACCTTTGAGCGTTGCCGCGGCATCGGAAGACCCACCGCCCAAACCAGCCTCGAAGGGAATCTGCTTCGCCAAGTAGATGTGAATCTCCTCGTCTTCTGCGCGGCCGAGTGCGCTAGCAAGTTCTACGGCAGCTTTGTAGACGATATTGTCCTCTTGGTCGATCGCGAGTCGATCGATCATATTGCTGCTCTCGCATTTGAGTACGATGCTCAGGCCTGCGTCAGGCTCTGCAGGAAACGAGCGGATCTCAAGTGTGTCGTGAAGAGCGAGCGCTTGCAAGATCGTGTGTGCTTCATGGTAGCCATCAGGGAGTTTTTCGCCGACGGCAAGCACCAGGTTGATCTTTGCGGGTGCGATGAGCTTTACGTAATTCATGAGCAAATATCTTTCTTCTTTTGCTTGTTCTGTGCGCGCTTGGCAGCAAAGAACGCTTTAAGTATGCTAGCGCATTCATCTTCAAGTACGCCAGCTTCAACGGCGAACGTGTGATTAAGACGTGTGTCGCGATGTATCTCGTAGAGACTGCCGAGCGCGCCGGCCTTTGGGTCGGCAGCGCCATAGACGCAGCGTGCGATGCGCGCTTGATGCATGAGCCCTGCGCACATGATGCACGGTTCGAGCGTTACATAGACCGTGCAGTCGGAGAGGCGCCAAGCATCGAGTCTTTTTGCGGCAGCGAGCAAGGCGCTGAACTCTGCGTGCCCTGCAGGGTTGCGATCGGTCTCGCGCGTATTGTGGGCGCGGGCGATCACTTCGCCGTTGCAAACTACGACCGCACCGATCGGTACTTCGCCCGCTTCTTCAGCAAGGCGTGCTTCGGCGAGCGCGAGGCGCATGTAGTCTTGGTCGTTAGTTTGGGATATTTCCATTATTATGTGCTATCCTAGTGGTCGCAGTTTTGCATACGGAGGAATGGCTGAGCGGTTGAAAGCGGCGGTCTTGAAAACCGTTGTACCGAGAGGTACCGTGGGTTCGAATCCTACTTCCTCCGCCACTGTTTTCGCAGGTCACACGCATTTTTCGTGTGACCTTTCTTATTGGTGGGAAGCGATGCGGCGCCCGGGGCTTCTCTATGATTTCAACAGGTCGATCAGCGGGTTTTGCGTGGTGGGGAAGAACGTGTCCTTCACATAATCAAGGGGCATTTCGCGTCCGATCCACAGGCGTTCACCGATAGCGGCTTGTTGCATGAACATGCCCGATCCGTCGATGACCTTGTTTCCGTTGGCACGCCCTAGTTCTACGAATTGAGTGTCACGCGGTACATACACCACGTCTGCCATGATCAAGTCTTTGTGGAGCATGTCTTGGGAAACCAGGCAGCCGGGAACTTCAGGTGTGCCCACACTAGTTGCATTGACGAGCAGTGCGGAATCATCGATAGAAGCGCGCAATTGCTCTTCGTCTTCCAAATCGTAAAGCACCACTTTGCAGGGGGAGTGGTCCTTGAGACGCTCGATCAGTTCCTCGGCACCAGTGAAGAATTCATCTTTCCTGTTGAAGATATCGATCTCGGCTACGCCATCGAGCGCTGCTTGGGTAACGAGCGCGGATCCTGCTCCGCCTGCTCCCATGACCGTGATCTTCTTTCCGCGGATGTCCACACCATTGAGCACCAGATTACGCATGAATGCGGCGCCATCGGCGTTATCGCCAAGGGAGCGTCCGTCCTGGATGACGACGGTGTTCACCGCTCCCATGATCTCGGCAGCTTCAGAGACTTCGTCGAGAAAGGGCAGAACGAAGGTCTTGCAGGGCGTGGTCACGTTATAGCCGAGAAAACCCATGGCGGCCATGCCGCGTACGGTGTCTTCCAGACGATCATTGTCTACATCAAAGGCGATATAGGCATAGTCGAGCCCAAGATGCTCGAACACAGCGTTGTGAATCTTGGGTGAACCTGAATTTTGTACGGGGCTTCCGATCAGCCCGATCAGTTTCGTTGCTCCGCTGATGCGTCCGGAGTGCTGCATAGCTTTAGCCACCTCAATCATTAGAATTTAGTCGTATATGAAATTTTAGACTAAGTCTATACAGAATAGGCGGCATTTGCGTTAAACCAAAGAAAGCATATCCGTGAGCTTATGGGCCGCGTCGCGTACGGAGAGCCCATCGATATCAAGCACGATGTCGGCGTATTTCTCATACAGCGGCGTACGCTCTACGAAAAGATCATGTAGGCTGCCCGTACCGTTCTTCATGACAACGCCGCGTTCATGCAGGCCGCCCAAGCGATTCTTCAATTCATCGTAAGAAACACGCAGGTAGACTACGGGACCGAGAGTGGCAAGATGGGTCATGGCGCCATCGGAATAGACTGCCGAACCACCCGTGGCAATAACGCTTCGCTGCGCTTCAAGGGTGCTCAAAACCTCGTTTTCAACTTCGATGAAGCCTTCAGGACCAAGAGCATCGATGATCTTCTGCAGGGTCTTATCGCTCTGGTTCTGGATAAGCAAGTCGGCATCGATGAAGTTGTAGTTCATGATCTTCGCGAGCACGACACCGAGCGTCGATTTTCCTGCGCCAGGCATTCCGATAAGGGTGATGCAGCTTGTCTGATCCATTGCGATTCCTTTTCTTCGTAGACTGCTGTTGTGTTCGTTCGTATCAACTATAGCACGCAGATAGGTTCAAACGATAAACAGCGGGTAAACAGTGGTGATCGCGAAGTCCGAAAAGGTGTCGAACGACCGGGTAGTTTGTCATCGGGCGCCGCCACCACCACCGAAGCCACCGCCACCGCCACCGGAGAACCCGCCGCCGAAGCCGCCACCGCTTGAGAAGTTGCCCGATGCGGCCGATTGAACCGCTGCAACCGATTGATTGATCGAGCTTGCGAAGCTGTTGGCGAAGCTTGGCATGCCATTCGTCATCGAATGGCTCGAGTAGATGTACCACCAGGGCACATAGTAGCTCGAAGCGGCAAGCGTGGCATCTTCCGTGAATAGCTCAGGCACGGTGTCGCGCAGTTCGTCGATCACCTCATCAGCGATGCCGAAGAGGTACGCGTAAACGAGGAATTCGCCCCACACCTTAATGTCGAGGACAGGGCGTTCCTTCAGGCGCGAGAAATCCTTCAGCCAGCGCTTGAGCGCTTCGCACTTGGCATAAGCGTCGGCACCTTTTTGGGTGCGGCGTTCCATGAAACGGCTGATGATGAGCAAGAAGACCATCGTGATGATGCCAGGAATTACCATGAGGAAGTTATCGAAGAACATCGAGATGAGCATGATGATCACGAATGCTGCGATACCAACGGCGGTCATGGTGGCGCGCTTCGCCTTGGAATAGGGCTCGAAGTACTGTCCGTTGATCGTACGCGCGGTCACTTCTCCCTGCCAATCGGCAAGCTTGTCGCTGAAGGTGGAGGGGTTCTTCTTCGCGTATTCATTGATGGACGAGAGCCATACCGACTCTGCACCTTCGCCGATCGTTTCGAAGAGGAAGTTGAAGGCGAGGCGGTCGATCTCCTTGGTGATCTTCGATTCATAACCAGGCGCCCGTGAGAGATAGTAATCCTCCACGGTTTTGCTGCCGAGCAGCCCGTCCTTTTCGTAGCTCGCCTTGTTGATGAGCACCGCACCGAGGTTCACCAGATTGAGCAGCGTGACGGTAAGATCGCTGTTCTCAGGCCTGTCGAAGCGTATGATGCGGCCAACAACAGCGGGGTGTTCGCCTTTAACAGGAATATCGCGCCAGTATTTTTCGGTGAAGGTGGGTTTGAGCTCCTTACCATAGCGATTGAACGACCAGAGTGCCCAGATGCAAATTGCAAGGCAGGCAACCACGATCGCGATGAGCGAGGCGAGCATGGTGATGCGTTGCTGGTTCGCCTGGTCGGCAAAGGATTGTTCTTCGCTCTTGATGGTATCGAGACGCGCTATGTCAAAGTGCGCATTCGCGTCTTTTTGGGTAACGCCGCTGAACCATTCTGGGTCGCAGGCAACACGGATCTCAGCGTAACTGCCAGCACTCAGATGAGGAACGTCGCAGGTGATCTGGCCCGTAGTGTCGTCGATCGCGACGGTTGCATCGAGCGGGCCATGTCCCCAGGCAGAGATCGTTTCGCCCTTCACGATCTTCTCGCCTGCGGGTACGGGCATGTTCAGGGTAAGCGAGATGTTATCGGAGTCTTCCGCCCAGCCTTTGCCGACGAACTGCCAGTAGAGTTCGGCGGTGTCGTTGTAGATCTGGACTGCATTCAGCACACGATAGTTGAGGGTGACCGTGGCTTCTTCATCGTCGAAGTTGTAGAACACATAAACAGCATCCTCAGCACCGTCAAATGAGTAAGCCGCCTTGCTGGGGCCGCCAGCGCTTCGCCAACTTGTTTGGAAAGGAACAGAGGAGAGCGTGGTCGTCTTTCCACCTACAGTTACCTCGACGCTTTCGATCTCGATCCCTGCTCCGCTGGGAAGATTGTTGAAGTTCCACCAAACTGCCGTGAAGCTGCCATCAAAATCGAACGTGCGGTCTTCGCTCACGGAAAGATCGCCTGCGCTATCGGCATTCGCTTCGATCTGCACTTCGGGCATCGTGTAGGATTTCGCAAAGGCAGTGGTAGGGCTGCTGGTAAGGCAGAAGCCAACGCCAAGACAAAATGCCAGAACAAGCACAATGTGCAAAAGATGGTTTCTTTGAAGGTATGAACGGTTTTGCACCGGTGTCCTCCTTGCAAGTTCACCGCTCTGGCGGTATCATTTCAACTTGTCTGCAAAAGTGGAGAGTTGACCGAGAGGCCGAAGGTGCTCGCCTGCTAAGCGAGTATACCCCAAAAGGGTATCTGGGGTTCGAATCCCCAACTCTCCGCCACTTTTTTCTTGTATTTCCCCAGGTCAATAACTACTTTCTTTCCGATAATGTCTGACCATCTCTTATGAGATTGGGAGAGATCGATCGTTCTCTGACCTGCGAATCCATTCTAGCATCACCTATCAAGTTTTCATCTTGGACATTTTTAGGAGACGAAGAAGGGCACCCTTCACAAAGAGTGCCCTTCAAGTTGCTTCAGCGGTTATTGTCTGTTCGAGAACAGATCAGAGCTCGATGATGCGCTCCGACCCGTCGATGTCAGCGATCTTCGCGATGCCGTTCTTCACGGAGAAGAACGTGAGGCGGGGATCGTTGGGGTCCTCGTAGGTTTCGCCGAGGCCGGTCATGTGCTCATAGCCTGCGATGCGCGTTGCTTCGCTCACGGTATCTTCCAGATCAGCTTCGCCCGTTACGACGATCCAAGGCTGTCCCGGATGCCAACCCGATGCTTCGAACTTAGGGTTCGCTTCGAGCTGAATATAGACATCTTTATTGGTGGCAGTGCAAAACCACAGCTTGCCGCCGTCTTCAGCCGCGAAGCTGAACGGGCGAACGCGCGGCTGATCGCCTTCGCAGGTTGCAAAGAACCAGGCCGGAATATTGGTTAAGTAGTCGATCACTTCATCCATGTGTTGCTCCTTACAGTCCGAATGATCCCATGACGATATTGACTAGAATAACGCAGGCAAGCCCGCATACTAAATAGAGAAGACCACCTAGATCGCATCTCTGAAACCGAAGCTCATGGAGCGAGGTACGGTTGGCGCCACCATGGTAGCAGCGAGCATCCATGCCGAGCGAGAGCGTTTCTGCGTGGCGAAATGCGCTTGTGAACAGCGGTACGATGAGCGCCACCATCATCGAGAAGGTGCCACGCGCGTTCGTTTTGAAGTTCGCGCCACGCGATATCTGCGCGCGATAGATGGTCTGAAGCTCAGTGGCGAACTGCGGCAAGAAGCGCAGCGCGATACCCATCATGGTCGCAAGTTCGTGGGCAGGGACGCCGAAGCGCTTGAAGGGCTTCAGTAGCTCCTCAAAGCCGTCGGTGATATTGAGCGTAGTGGTCGAGAGCGTGAGCAGGCTCATGCCGAGCAAGAGAAGCGTGAGACGGATCACGATGAACAAGCACTGATGCAGGCCCTGTTCGCTGATGCAGATGATGCCGAATTGGAAATAGACTTGGCCGCCTTGCACGAAGAAAATGTTCAGCAGACCGGTGAACACCACCAGAATAGCGAGGGGCGCAATGCTCACAAAGGCCTGCTTGATCGAAATCTTCGCGAAGAAGAACATGCCGAACGTGAACAGAGCCGCCACAGCGAGCGCAGCGTAGCTCTGCGCCGCGAACACGACCACCATGAACAGGATCGAAAGCAGGAGCTTTGCACGAGGATCCATGCGATGCACGACCGAATCGCGCGAGATGTATCGTCCGAAGATGGTCTGCAGGTTCACGGCCTACCTGCTTTCCAAGAGAGCAACGAGGTGCTCGGCTAGCGTTTCGGGGGAGTAGAGCCCCTCTTCGAGCGGTACGCCAAGCTCGCGCAGTTCGTTGGCCATGCGCTGAGCGTGCGGGACGCCAAGGCCGATCTCGCGTAGCTCGACAGGGTGAGAGAATACTTCTTCAGGGGTACCCAAAAATGCGATCTCGCCTCGATTGAGCACGAGCACGCGGTCGGCCAAACGCGCGATATCGTTCATGTTGTGCGAGACCATAACGAGCGTGATGCCGCGTTTATGCAGACGATCGATGAAGCCGAGGAATTCATTGCGCGAAGCAGGGTCGAGACCTGCCACCGGCTCGTCGAGCACGAGGGTGGTCGGTCGCATGGCGAGCACGCCTGCAAAGGCGACACGGCGCTGTTGACCGCCAGAGAGCTCGAAGGGAGAACGGTCCTTGAAGGTCTCATAGTCAAGCTCGACCAGTTCGATCGCGTCCTTCACGCGCTGTTCGACCTCTGTTGCAGCGAGGCCCAGATTGCGAGGACCAAACGCCACGTCTTCATAGACGGTTGCTGCGAAGAGCTGGTTTTCGGGATACTGGAAGACAACGCCGATGTCGCCACGGGCTTCGTTGGCGGTCTTCTTGTCGGAAAGGTCTTGCCCGTTCCAGAGCACCTTGCCGCGTGTGGGGTTGATCACGCCGTTCAGGTGCAGCACGAGCGTGGATTTTCCTGATCCAGTGTGGCCAGCGATCGCCAGGAATTCACCGTCGGCAATTTCGAAAGAAATATCGTTCAAGGCCCAGAGGGGCTCTTGTCCTTCTTTGATCTGGCGTTTCGTTAGAGGCGCGTAGGTGTAGCTGACGTGTTCGAATACAAGAGCCATAACGCCTCCTTCAAAGGTTCGCGATCGACGAAGGTAGGAATGTCGATGCCTTTGTCCTGCAAAAGACGGGAGAGCTGCGTTGCGAAGGGGATGTCAAGGTTGAGCTTGCGCAGCTCGGCATCTTGCGTGAGCACCTCCTCGGGGGTGCCATCGAGCACGATCTTGCCTTCGCGCAACACGAGCACGCGATCGGCTTCGGCGGCCTCTTCCATGTAGTGGGTGATCATGATGATGGTCATGCCTTGTGTGTGCAGCTCCTTGCAAACGCGCATGAGTCCGCGTCTGCCGCGCGGATCGAGCATGGCCGAGGCTTCATCGAAGATGAGGATTTGCGGCTCCATGGCCAAGATGCCCGCGATCGCGACACGTTGCTTCTGACCGCCGGAAAGCGCGTTGGTCTCGCGCTTCTCGAAGCCGGTCAAGCCAACTTGTGCAAGCGCCGCTTCAACGCGCTCGCGCAATTCTGGATTGGGAATGCCAAGGTTCTCGGGACCGAATGCCACATCGTTTTCGACCAGGCTCGCTACGATCTGATCGTCGGGGTTCTGGAATACCGAGCCTGCCTTCGAGCGGATAGCAAACGTATTCTGGACATCGGAGGTGATGAGCCCGTCAACCTTCACTTCGCCTTTATCAGGCAGCAGCAATGCGTTGATCAGTTTCGAAAACGTGGATTTGCCCGAGCCATTGGCACCGAGCACGCACACGAATTGGCCCTGCGGGATCTCTACCGAAAGGTCTTCGAGCACATAGCTTTCGTTCGTGTAGGTGAAGGAGACGTCTTCGAAGGAGATCATCTAGGCGCGACCCTTCTTCTGATCCTTCTTCGGTGTGATCAAATTCGAGATCGACTTGTAGATGATGAGCGTGAGGACGGAGTTGAGGCCGCCCTTCAAGAGGTTGAACGGAATGAGGATCGGTACGATCATTGCGATCACGGCATCGAGCGGTACGCCGAGCCACGCGGGTGTGATGACCAGGTTGCCGAGCACCGCGCCGATAACTGCCAGCAACGTGCCAACGACCAGCGCGATGATAGCGCCAGCGAACGTGTGCATGCGTTTGTAGATGAGCGCGGCAGGCAAGACGTAGAAGAGCACTACGATGATGTTCATGACCGCGCCGCTGAAGTCTGCCATGAGCAAGCCGTGGAGGATAGCGGTAAGAATACCGACCGCAACACCGCCACCTGGGCCATAGGCAAAGCCAGCCACCATGGCAGGCATGTTCGAGGCATCGAACTTGAGCCAGGTTACGCCAGGGAGCAGAGGGAACTCGATGAATGAGAGCAGTACGCCAATGGCGGTCATGAGCGCCATGGTAACGAGCTGGCGTGTGCTCCACTTGTTCGTGTTTGCAGTTGTGTTCGTTGGCGTTCCGGCCATTGAGTTCCTCCTGAGATCTGTCTGTGCATAAAAAAGAATACGACATCCGCCGTATTCTTTACGTTGCTGTGGCGCCCCCGAGAGGACTTGAACCTCCGACGCACGGTTTAGGAAACCGACGCTCTATCCGCTGAGCTACGGGGGCGTGCGAATAACGGTTCAATCATTCTAGCATGAAGCCCTCTGCGATCGAGGTCCATCCTCGATCGTTGCAGTTATTCGGACAGAATCAGGCCTAGGCTGAGCCGCTCGAGACCGTGATGGTCACGCGGCTGCCCTTGTTGGCTTTGCCGACCACATCTTGCGAGATGACGTATCCTTTTTCAACGGTGCCGCTCGCCATATGCTTCACGGACACTTCAAAGCCCGCGTTCTTCAGCGTTGAGGTTGCATCGGCTTCGCTCTCTCCTAATACATCGGGGACCTGAGCCTCTTCAGGGCCATTGGAGATAGCGATGGTGACCGTCGAGCCCTTAGGAGCGGTTCCAGAAGGATCCTGCGAGATGACGCGACCTTCGGGGGTGCTGCTGCTATAGCGATAGCTCGTGTTCACCTTGAAGCCAGCGTTCTTGAGCGAGTTCTCAGCGTTCGAGACCGTTGCCCCTACCACATTGGGAACGGACACGTTCTCTGCACCCTTCGAGAGATGGAAGACGACCGTATCGCCCTTGTTGAGTGAAGAGCCTGCCGGTTGATCCTGGCTGGCCACGCAGCCTTCCTTCACGCTGTCGGAGAAGGTCGAATCTCCCTCTTGACCATTGAGGCCATAGGAGGAAAGCGTGCGCATCGCTTCTTCGGAGGTTTGCCCCTTAAGGTCGGGCACCGATACTTGTTCGGTTCCCTTCGAGATGCTCAGATCGATACGGCTGCCCTTGACGGCTTCTTGGCCACCAGGAGGGTTCGTGCTCACGACCAGGCCAGAATCGACCGTGGAGCTGAAAACTTCTGTTTCCGTGCCGATTTTGAAGCCCGCTTCTTCGAGCGTGGTCTTCGCTTCGCCGAGTGCCATATTCGTGACATCAGGCACCGTAGCGCGCTCGCCACTTCCGCCGAGCGCAAAGGCGGCAACACCGACGATAACAGCGATGATGGCCACAACGACCACGCCGATGATGATCTTCTTCTTGTTGTCATTTTGCGGAGGCTGCGGCTGTTTGCCTGAGCGGAAATTCGTGGTTGCGCCAGCGCCCATCGGGTTCGTACCAATAGGCTTCGGCATAACGGCAGTGCCATCCATAGGGGGGATGCCAGCGCCGAGCACCTGGGTGCGATCGTTGTGAACGCCAAGACCGGGAACGGGTCTGCCTGCAAGATAGTCATTCAAGGCTTGGCGCATCTCCTGCGCATTCGCGAAACGCTGCGCCGGATCCTTTTCCATCGCCTTCATGATGATGGCTTCGAGCACCGGGTCGATATCGGGATTGATCGAACGCGGGGCGGGAGGCATCTCGTTCACTTGCTTGACCGCAACGCTCACTGAATCGGTTCCCTCGAAGGGGAGGCGGCCAGTAGTTGCTTCGTAGAGCACGATGCCGAGCGAATACACATCGGAAAGACCGGTGAGATCCTTGCCCTGTGCCTGTTCGGGGGAGATATAGTGTGCGGTGCCGAGCACGGTGGCCGTTTGGCTCAAGCCTGCGTCTCCTGCGCGTGCGATGCCGAAGTCCATGACCTTGATGTTGCCATCAGGCTGGATCATGATGTTCTGCGGTTTGATATCGCGATGGATGATGCCGCCTTCATGAGCGACTTGCAGCGCCTGCGCCACCTGCGAGCCGATCTCAGCAGCTTTTCGTTGGTTGATCGCGCCGCGTTCTTTGATCGCGGTTTTCAGATCGGTTCCCTTGAGGAACTCCATGACGATGTAGTAGGTATCGCTTTCGGCATCCAGACCCCAGTCATAGATGCTCACGATATAAGGGCTCTGCAGTTTTGCCGCCGATGCAGCTTCTTGGCGAAAGCGCGCTTGAAAGGTCTGGTCAGCTGCGTATTGCGGCAGCATGACCTTCACGGCAACCACGCGGTCCAGCACGGTATCGTGAGCGCGATACACTTCTGCCATACCACCGATGCCAACGCGTTCGATGAGCTGATAGCGGTTGTTCAATGTCATGCCCGTCATGCTTCCAGCCACGTTTAATCTCCTTTTGGAATCCATGCTTGAGCGCTATTGTTGTGCTTAAGCATACCATCATATCCTAATAAGATGGTCATTTTATGACCCCTTGAACTTGTAAGGCGGTGCGGAGCACTCCCTGAGCGCGCGATGCCGCTCCTCCGGGAAGATCCGAGCCTTCCTCGAGCACGATCGCGACGACCACTCTCGAATTCTCTGAAGGGCCGATGCCCACGAACCAGCTGTCGTCGATGGGCTTGCCCGTTTCTGCGGTGCCCGTCTTGCCCGCGATCTTAACGCCCGAAACTGCTGCAGCGCCACCCGTACCTGATTCGACAACGCCTTCGAGTATCGATTTCACGCGATTTGCGGTTGCGGAATTCGTTGCGGTCATGAGCGGTGAAGGCGATGCGGTGAAGCTGCACTTTCCTTCGGCGTTATAGATGCTATCGACCAGGTAGGGCTTTTGGATCACGCCGTTGTTCGCGATCGCACAGCCTACCATCGCCATCTCGAGTACCGTGGACTGTGGACCAGCGGGGCTCTCATGTTCGCCAACCGGTTCGCCCGCGGCTGCCCACGCCGTTTCCCATTCGGTCATTTCTTCAGGCTTGGGCATGAGCGATTTAGCCAGCGGCAGATCGAACTTGATGTCTTGATCGAAGCCGAAATCCTCGGCGGTCTTCACGAGCATATCCGCGCCCATTTCAACGCCAAGCTGGGCATAGACCGTGTTGGCAGAAACTTCGGTCGCGCGTGCGAGCGTGATCTCGCCATAGCTGCGGCCATTGAAGTTGGTGATGTCGCCGTTGCCGATCTTCATGGCGCCAGGTGCCTTGAATACGCTCGATTCGGTGGCGACGTTGTTCTCGAGCGCGCCGGTAAGGGTGACGATCTTGAAGGTCGATCCAGGCGGGTAGAGTGCCTGGGTGGCGCGGTTGAAGAGCGCTGAAGAATCAGACGAGTTCGAGCTGTTCTGCAGGAGCGCTTCGATATCGGCTGCGTCGTAGGTAGGCGAAGAGGCGAGCGCGAGCACTGCGCCGGTCTTCGGATCGATGACGACGCACGCACCCGAGAAGCCCTCAAGCGCGTTCTGCGCGGCCTTCTGGATAGTGGAATTGATCGTGAGCTTCACGTCGTTACCTGCAGCGCTGTTGCCGGTCGAGGCATTGAGCACATCGGTCCAAGAGGCATAGTTGCGCTGTCCTTTGAGCGTGTCGTTGTAGCTTGATTCGATGCCGGCAGTGCCGAATTTCTCCGAAGCATAGCCCACGATATGTGCTGCGAGCGTGCCCGCCGGATAGACGCGCTTATAGGTGCCGTCGGACTGTTCGACGCTTTGCGCGAGGACCACGTTATCGTAGGTGGATATGGTGCCGCGTTCGGTCTTCGATTCCTTCACGAGCGTGTGATTGTTGATGGGCATGTTCTTGTATTCGTCTGCCTGGACGACCATGATCATGGTGAGGTTGGCGACGAGCAGCGCGAAGAGCACCGAGAAGGCGATCATGGTGCTCGTGATGCGCTTGCCGAGCGATACGCGTCCGAGCACGCCTTCGGCAGAGATATTGCCGGTGTCCGATGCGATCTCCGATTCAACGCCGGTCGATTGATCGCCGCATTTGAGCAAGAA
Organism: uncultured Eggerthella sp.; assembly: GCA_900538545.1. Lineage (GTDB taxonomy): Bacteria > Actinomycetota > Coriobacteriia > Coriobacteriales > Eggerthellaceae > Anaerotardibacter. Next base: position 18,902 of record UPYK01000010.1, read on the forward strand.
GCCCACGGCGATGAAGCTTGCGAGCAGCGAAGAGCCACCTTGGCTCACGAAGGGGAGCGTAAGGCCAGTGAGGGGGATGAGACGCGTAACGCCGCCGACGATGATGAATGCCTGCAAGACGATGGTGGCGGTAAGGCCAACCGCGATGAAGGAGCTCACGTCCGATTTCGCACGCGCAGCGGTGACGAGGCCGCGGATCGCGAAGCAAAGGTAGAGCAGGAGCAAGCCTGCCGCACCCAGAAGGCCGGTCTCCTCAGCGATGGCTGCGAAGATGAAGTCCGATTCGACGATGGGGATATTGTCGGCAAGACCACTGCCGATGCCCACGCCGAACAGACCGCCATCTGCCATCGAGAAGATGGATTGCACGAGCTGGTAGCCCGTGTTGGTGGGGTCGGCGAAGGGGTTGAGCCACGTATCGACGCGCACTTGCACGTGCGAGAAGAAGAAAAAGAGGATGACTGCACCGATGGCGATCGCGAGCAAGCCTACGACCAGGTAGAACTTCTTGCCGCTTGCCACGTAGAGCATGGTGAGGAACACGAAGTAGACGATGAGCGCTGAGCCCAGATCCTTCTCGAAGACAACGATGGCCATGGAGAGCAGCCACATGATGAGCAGCGGCAGCAGCGTGGAGAGGTCGGGGAATTTGAACGGCCCTACCTTGTGCGTGAACACCGAGAGCATCTCGCGGTTTTGGGCGAGGTATCCCGCTAGGAAGAGCACGATGAAGATCTTGGCGATCTCGCCGGGTTGGAAGGAGAAGCCGCCGATGGAAAGCCAGATGCGGCTACCGTAGATCTCGTTACCGATGCCCGGGAGCAGCGGCGAGAGCAGCAGGATGAGGCCGATGACCATGAGGGTGTATTTGTAGTTGGCGGTCTTATCCATATTCTTCATGAATACGATGACGGCGATCATGAAGATGATGCCTAAGATAAGCCAACCGACCTGTCGAATTGCCAGGTCAGGAGCGAGACGCGTTACGAAGGCGATGCCGATCGAAGAGAGCGCGAAGCAGATCGGCAGGATCGCTGGGTCGGCCGCGGGTGCGAATTTGCGCAGTGCGAGGTGCGAGACGATGAACGAGGCGAAGATACCCACCGGCACGCCGATGCTTGCCCAGCCGAGTTCTTCGCCCTGGTTGAGGGCGATCATCGCGAAGAGCAGAATAGCGAGCGGTGCCGCTATGCAAAGGAGTGCAAGTTCGATATTGCGGCGGGTCATGGCCTAGCGTCCACCCCCGTTGTTGCCTGGGTTGTTCGCAGGCTGTGCGGTCGTGGCCGCTTGCGCTTGCTGAGCCTCGGCTTCTCCGCGCGCGATCTCCTCTTCGTATCCAGCGATGAGGCTGTTCGCTTCATCGATGCTGGAGACGCTCATGCCTTCCTTGATGCGGTTCGCCACGCCCGGTTGGAGCTTGTCGACATCGACATTGGTGGTGTGGTCGAGCGTGGAGAGCTTGATGCCCATGAAATCGTCCGGCGTGCCGCGATAGACGCTCACTTTGCCATTCTCTTCTATGAGATAAGCGGAGTTGTTGATGAAGGTATAGCCGCCGAAACCAGCCGCGAAGATGATCACGACGAGCGCGATCGCGAGTCCTGTGTAAAGAGCGCGATTCTTGTGTGCGCGTTTCTTTTCGCGTACTTCGCTAAATCCCGGCACATCCGCCACAACGACCGTTACGTTATCCGCACCACCGTTCTCAAGGGCAGCGTTGACCAATTCATCGGCGCAATGCTGTGCATCGCTTTGCCTGCGCATAATCGATTCGATCGCGTTGTTCGAGATCATGGAGCTTAAGCCGTCGGAGCAAAGCAGTATGCGGTCGCCTGCGTCCACGTTGAGCTCATAGATGTCGGGGCGCATGTGGATGTCGGAACCGATCGCGCGGGTGATGACCGAACGATTCGGGTGCACGCGTGCTTCTTCGGGGGTGATCTGGCCAGCTTCGATGAGGTCAGCCATGAGCGAGTGGTCGCGCGTGATCTGCTGTAGGTGGCCTTTGTGCAAGAGGTAGGCACGCGAATCGCCTACCTGCGCGATGAGCAAGCGCTCGCCTTCGAGCATGGCTGCGGTGAGCGTGGTGCCCATGCCGTCGCGTCCGATGCCCTGGCGAGGGGCCTTCATCACGTTGTAGTTGGCTGCTTCGACCGCAGCGGTGAGCCCTTCGGCATCCAAGTGGCTCGGCGCGAGTTCGGCAAGCGTATTCACGGTGATCTCGGAAGCGATCTCGCCTGCTTCATGACCGCCCATGCCATCTGCTACGGCAAAGAGCGGCGGAATGATGATGAGGCTATCTTCATTGTGATCGCGCACGTAGCCAATGTCCGTGCGGCTTCCGAATGATATGTCTTGACCTGCTGTGTTTTTGTTGCTGATGGTGGTCATTTATGCGTACCTTACCCTTATGGTCACATCGCCGACCATTACGCGGTCGCCGTTCTTGAGTGCGGTTGGTTCTGAAATATGCATGCCGTTAACAGCGGTTCCGTTGAGCGATCCCATGTCTTCGATGAAGAGATTCTGTCCCATGAGCACGAAGCGTGCGTGGCGAGAGGAGACGTACTCCGCGCCGATGACGATATCGGCTCCAGGGCTTCTGCCGACCACGATCGGACCATGCACATCGATTGCGGCGCCTCGTAGTTCTTTCGGACCTTTCTCGACTGCCACGGACCAGGTCTTCTCTTTTTTGCGCTGTCCCTTCACGAGACCGATGCCCGTTTTCATGATGGCGAAGAGAAACAGGTAGAGCAGTGCTACGAATAACAATCGGCCGATTAGAAGAACGATGTCTATCACGGGGTTACCTTACTGACGAACTGCTTGAACAGGCGATGCGCGAACGCGGCTGGCGAAGTGGTTATCATGAACGGGTCTAGCGAAACGTGAAGAGGAATGTTGTCGTGCCGACGGTGATGCGGTCACCATCGTTTAAGAGCACCGAAGCGATGTGCTTTCCGTTGACGAGCGTGCCATTGGTCGAACCGAGATCGGCGAGCCCCCAAACGTTGGGCGATTCGCGGAAGATCTCTGCATGTGTGCGGCTTGCATTGAGGTCGTCGAGCACGATGTCGCAGTTGGTGGCGCGTCCGATGAGCACGCGGGGGTTGGTGAGCGGGAAGGAGCGATCGGTGGTCATGTTGATAAGGGCGGCCGTTGGCTCGGCAGATGCGGGCTGCTGGTGATCGAACATCATCGTGTTGGGGACCGGGATGGGCTCTGCCACCGAGGCGGGTTGTGCTTCTAATTGATAGGAATTTGGGTCCTGTTGGTAATTCGGCGCATAAGGCTGAGCGTTTTGCGGGTAGCCCTGGGGCTGCATATAATCATGCGGCTGCGGTTGCTGATAGGGGTGGACCTGCGGATGTGCGGGCGCGCCATAGCCGGGCTGCTGAGCGAGACCGTAGCGCTCGAGTTCTTCGTTGAGCAGTTGCGCGATGATCGGTGCCGATACGAGTTCGGCGATCACGTCGAATTTGCCATGCTTGAGATCATCGTCGACCATGAAACGCACGAGCGGTGCGCCATCCATGACCAAGCCCTCTTCGTTGGCTTTAGCGCGCAGATAGGTTTCGGTTTCTCCTGCGAGGGTGGGGTACATGCCGAACAAGCGGCGATCGTCGTCGGGATTCACGAGCACGGTATAGAGCGTAGGAGCATACTCTTTGCCAGCGCCAACGGTCTTTTCGCGGCGCATCTGCTTTTCTGCTTTCTTGGTAATTTGAACGGGAGAGATCGGAGCATCGAAGAGCTTGTCGTTTATGCCTTCGAAGCCGTCTTCAACGCGACGCTCAAATTTCGAGAAAAGTCCCATGGATGTTCTCCTCACATAACACGTGCTATTCAGCATAGAACTATCAATATCTTGCCATAAATAGTGTTTTTTACTGCTTAAATCTATGCAATCGCCATATAGGTGGCTAGAGTATCGGCACTGATGGCATGAAGAGGGCGCTAACGTACAAATCTGTAAGGATCGAAGGGCTGCTGGCCGCCGTCTGCGCATGCTGCTCCGGCCGAGGATCGTGTCGATGAATTTGAAGCTGGGGTGTTGCGAACGGGCAGCTTGTGGGGTATGCTGAACAGCACAACTTATGCGGGCGTGGCGGAATTGGCAGACGCGCTAGCTTCAGGTGCTAGTGAGCTCCGGCTCGTGAAGGTTCAAGTCCTTTCGCCCGCACCATTCACTTACGCCGTTCTAACGAACGGCGTTTTTATTGACGCTGCGAAACGATACGATGTCTCATCTTGCCCCTTGTTTCAGGCTCGGCGTTGGGCGAACCCAACTTGGCCTGAAGGCGGGGCAGTCTGAGGCACGGTATCTCTTCTCGCTGACTTTTGTAGACCTGCAGGTTCAAAATATTTTTTTTAAAGGTGAAACGTTGAAATTCGATGTGCATTTTCGCCATTAGCTTGATTTATAGATTCTTGGTGCATAAACGCGGCATGACTGCTGCTTTATTGCGCTAAACTTTTCCTATTCTTATGTATGAGAGGCTCAATCAATGAATATCTGGCAAAAGTGGAATAGCATCAGCTTGGTGAAGCGCATTTTGGTCGGCCTGGTCATCGGCGCGATCTTAGGATTCTGCGTTCCTGCAGGAAACGAGGTCATCGCCTTGCTCGGCGATCTGTTCGTTGGCGCCTTGAAGGCGGTCGCTCCCATTCTGGTGTTCTTTTTGGTCATCAGCGCACTTGCGAACGCGAAGAGTGCAGGCTCGATGGGCACGGTCATCGTGCTCTATATCGTCTCGACCTTAGTTGCTGCGCTGATCGCTGTTTGTGCGAGCTATCTGTTCCCTACGGTCGTTCCCATGCTCGAGCCTGCTGCTGATCAGGCATCGCCTGAAGGATTGGGCGAAGTGCTCACCACCTTGCTCATGAATGTGGTAGCCAACCCTGTCGGGGCGCTCATGAATGCGAATTACCTGGGCATCTTGGCGTGGGGCGTGGTGTTGGGCATTGCGCTGCGTGCCGCGAGCCAGCATACGAAAGATGTGTTCACCGCGGTTTCCGATGCTATTTCGAAGGTGGTCGGTTGGATCATCAGCTTCGCTCCCATCGGCATTCTGGGTTTGGTGTACGTGGCGGTTTCTGAGAATGGTGCGGAGATCTTCATCACTTATGGCCATCTTATTGCGGTGCTGGTGGGCTGCATGCTCTTCATCGCGCTCGTTACCAACCCGCTCATCGTGTTCATCGCTACGCGCAAGAATCCTTACTATCTCGTTCTGCGTTGCTTGAAGGATTCGGGCATCACCGCGTTCTTCACGCGTAGCTCTGCGGCGAACATCCCGGTGAACATGGAATTGTGCCGGAGGCTCGGCCTCGAGAAGGACAACTACTCGGTTTCCATTCCGCTTGGTGCGACCATCAATATGGCGGGCGCTGCGGTCACGATCACGGTTATGGCCATGGCGGCGGCTGCGTCGCTCGGCATTTCGGTCGACCCGGTGATGGCGTTCATCTTGAGCGTGCTTGCGGCGATCTCAGCCTGTGGCGCTTCGGGTGTTGCGGGAGGCTCGCTTCTGCTCATTCCGCTTGCTTGTTCGCTGTTCGGAATCGGCAACGATGTGGCTATGCAGATGGTGGCGATCGGTTTCATCATCGGCGTTATCCAAGATTCGATGGAAACCGCGATCAATTCTTCTTCGGACGTGATCTTTACGGCAACTGCTGAATACCGTGCGATGGCGAAGAAGGGGCTCAGCTTCAAGATGGGTAGGGATGCTTCGGGTCCTGAACCGCAGAACGCCCTTGGTGCGACCAACTTCGACGAACCTTCGCAAAAGGCTGAACAAGAAGCTCTTCACGATGAAAACCACTGATCAAGATCTAATAACGAGAACCACTACATATACGATGCAATAGGAAAGGACCTCTCTTGAACTACATTCACTGCCTGAACAATATCTCTGCCCAAGGAACCGATCTTCTCACAAGCGATTACGAACTCACCGACAACATCGAAGCTGCGCAGGGCATCCTCGTCCGCAGTGCAGGCATGCTCGATATGGAGTTCTCTGAGAATCTGCTTGCGATCGCACGTGCTGGTGCGGGCGTAAACAACATCCCGCTTGAGCGTTGCGCCGAAGAGGGCATCGTTGTGTTCAATACGCCAGGTGCGAATGCCAACGCGGTAAAGGAGCTCGTGCTGTGCGGTATGCTGCTCGCGAGCCGTGGCATCGTGGGCGGTATCGAATGGTGCAAGGAGAACGCTGAAGATCCTGCGATCGGCAAGACCGCTGAAAAGGCGAAGAAACAATTCGCTGGACGCGAGATCAAAGGTAAGACGCTCGGTGTTATCGGCCTTGGTGCGATCGGCGCTGAAGTTGCGAACGCAGCGCTCGGTCTTGGCATGGAGGTCATGGGCTACGATCCGTTCGTTTCCGTCAATGCTGCCTGGAAGGTGCTGCCAGCAGTTCAGCATGTTACCGACCTTGCCGACATCTATCGCGAATGCGATTACATCACCATCCATGTGCCAGCGGTCAATGGCACGATCGGCATGATCGATGAAGCTGCTTGTGCGCTCATGAAAGAGGGCGTGGTGTTCCTGAACTTCTCGCGCGACACGCTCGTTGATGCGCCTGCGATGGCCTCTGCACTCGCGTCGGGCAAGGTAGGCTGCTATGTGACCGACTTCGCAACGCCTGAAGTCATGGCTATGGAGAATGCAATCGTGCTGCCGCATCTCGGCGCTTCCACTGAAGAGGCGGAAGATAATTGCGCACGCATGGCGGTCGTTGAGCTGATGGATTATATCGACAACGGCAACATCGTGAATTCTGTGAATTATCCGGCTTGCCAAGCAGGTGTTTGCCCAGAGGGTATGTTCCGCATCGCGGTGCTCTACAATTCGTCCGATCTTGCTATGGGCAGCGTGACCGAGATCCTCGAGCCGATCGTTGCTGAATTCGACATGGTCGACAACCAGCGCGATGAACATGGCTACGCGCTCATCACACTTACGGAGAACCTCGTCGATGAGGTGCTCGAGCGCATCGCCGAACTCGATGGTGCTTATTTGGTCCGCCGCGTGAAATAAAAGGTGACAAACTACCCGGTCGTTCGACACCTTTTTTCGTTCGTCGTCAGCTCGACCAGTGGAGAGGGTGAGACACGAGGTTCCCCGCTTCCCTGCTCAAGAACCTGCATCCTGCAGGTTCTTTCGTGCGTCGCTGCTTTGCTCGGGTTTTATTAAAAATGAATTTAGTCGGCAAAGAGTCACCTCGTTGCCTCACCCTCTCCGCTGATCGAGCATGGCCGATGCGAGCTTTGCCACCTTCGCTATTCGGTAAAGCCTTCGTCGACGATGCGCTCATCGCCATCTGCTGCGGTGGTCGCCAGTTCATCGCAGCGTTCGTTCTCGGGGTGCCCCGCATGTCCTTTCACCCAATGGAAGGCGATCGTGTGGGGTTCCATCACTTCGAGCAGGCGCGTCCAGAGATCCTTGTTCTTCACAGGTTCCTTCTTCGCGTTCTTCCAGCCGCGTTTGAGCCAACCATCCACCCAGTGCTGATTGAAGGCATCGACAACATATTTCGAATCTGAATACACGTCCACTTCGCAGGCGTGCTTGAGCGCTTCGAGTCCGCGAATGACCCCCAATAGCTCCATACGATTGTTGGTCGTGCAGATATAGCCTTGCGAAAGCTCTTTGGTGTGAAGCTGCCCTTGTGCATCCGTGAACGTGAGCACGGCCCCATAGCCGCCGGGACCTGGATTTCCGCGCGCAGCGCCGTCGCTATAGAGGTTCACGTGTGTCATGGAATCGTCTCGTTTCAGTTCTGTTCGGTTCGGGTCTCAGGTTTCGGGTGCGGGTCGTTCAAGGGTTATTGTTTAGTGCGGTCTTATCGGCAAGCCGCCAGAATGGTCTTGCGCAATGTATCCATGCCCGTGCCTTTTTCTGAAGAGGTAAGGATCATCTCAACTTCGGGGCCGAGGTCGAGCTGCTTGCGCAAGGCTGCGATCTGCTTGTTCGCTTGGTTCTTGCTCACCTTGTCCACTTTGGTGAGCGCGATAACGAAGGGTAGTTCGCAGGCTTTCAGAAATTCGATCATCTGCTCGTCGAGCTTGCTCGCAGGATGGCGGATATCGATGAGCGAAACCACGAGTGCATAGAAGCGGTACTGATCGAAGTAGCCATTGATCATCTCTGACCAGCGCCCGAGTTCCGATTTCGCCACTTTCGCATAGCCGTATCCCGGCAGGTCAACGAGATCGATCGCGTCGTTTCCGAAGAAATTGATCGTGCTCGTTTTTCCCGGCATTTGGGAAACGCGCGCGAGCTGCTTGCGGCTCAGAAGCTTGTTGATGAGCGAGGATTTCCCTACGTTGGAGCGACCAACGAAAGAAACTTCCGGTAATTTGGAAGCGGGAATCTGTGCTGAGGTGCCATAGGCGCCTTTGAATTCTATGTTGTTAAGATCCATGAGCCTCGTTCGTTATGGGCGTTGTGTAGCAACTTAATTACAGTTCCAATCGTGCGGTCTTCGCATTGAGAAAGACAACTACGGTTAGACTATAAACAAGAATACCTCTTGGGAGCAACTCGATCTTATCCGATCCGTCAGTTCGCAACAGCGGACGGTTCACGAATATCGAGCGGAAAGATAATGGAAACGGTCATGGAACAGCTTGCGAATTTTGTGACATATATCACTGATTCGAACGTGTGGGGAAGGATCCTCATTGCGGCTGTCGTTGTGCTGGTCGTTGCTGTTCTGTGCCATCTTGCCATCAAGGCGATACAGCGGCTGCTCGCGCTTGAGAGCGTATCCCTTTCGCAGACCTCTATCGTAGTGAACATCGTGCGTATCGTGGTATGGGGTGTGGCGATCTGCTTCATCGCCGATGTGTGCTTCGACGTCAATATGACGGCGGTCATCGCCGCTTTAGGCGTTGGCGGCATCGCGATCTCGCTCGGTTTTCAAAATACGCTTTCGAATCTCTTCGGCGGTGTTCAGGTAACTCTGACCCATGTGATCAAGCCAGGCGACAATATCCAGGTGGGCACGAATCAAGGGGTGGTCGAGGACATCAATTGGAGCTATACCACCATCCATAACCTCAACAACGAAACGGTCATCATCCCCAATTCGGTCATGGCGAACAATGCCGTGAAGCATCTGCCTCCGGTTGACCATGTAACGGTGCCCATCGTGGTGATGAAGGACCTGAGCGATCTGGATTCGCTTGCTGATCAGATCGAGAAGACGGCCGCTGAAGCGACGCGAACGATCACTACGATCGCGAAGGATCCTGTCGTCTCGTTCAATAAAGTGACGAACTACGGCCTCTACGGCACGATCACGCTCATGATCGGTGACGGATCGAAGGCGAGCGCGGTTTCGGATGCGATCACGCGTGCAGTTGCGCCGCTTGTGCAGGACGATCGCATCAAACGCTTCGAAGCTGCGACGCCGCCAGAGAATTCGTCGTCGTAAGCTCTTGTGAAAGATTCAGGGTTTTAGATTTGCATTGAGCATAACTGCAGTCGAACGGCAGAAAACCAACCAACCAGCGTGCACGCAGCTCCGCTCGATTGGGGTTTTCTTGGACGTTTTTCCATCGGAACATAATCTTGGTATCATTTTATGATGTGCGTCCCCTAGTGAGGACGCCTCATATTGCCGAGATCAAGGAGAATGAGCGTGCCGCATAATTCGCAGAATGGTTCACGAGGCAAGCATGGACGTCATGCTGCTCCTGAACAGGAAAGCTCGTTTTTTTCAGCTGAAAAGGAATTTCCTCATAACCCCTATAACAGTTTCGATCTTAAGAACGATGGACCTGTTCCTTATACGGATCGCAGGGAAGAGGTCGCGCGCTTGCGTCGCAAGAAGAAGCGTCATGGCAATAGACCGAAGATCATCGCTGCTGTTGTACTCGCGATCGTCTTGGTGTTCGGCGTATCGGGCGCTGCTTTCGCGATGAGCGCGATGGAAGCAAAGGACGATGCGCAGGCGCTCGTTTCACAAGGTAAGCAGCTCAAAGATCAGCTCTTGGGCGGCGATATGGCCGCAGCGAAAGCCACGAGCCAAAGCATGTCTGACACGATGAACAAGCTGCACGACACCACTTCGAGTCCTTTGTGGGCTGTAGCAACGATCATTCCTGTGGTTGGCTCTGATATTCAGACGGTGCGCATCGTTTCCGATTCGGCCCAATCCCTTGTCGAAGATGTGCTCATGCCTGCGATGGATACGATCCCGGCAGATGGCCTGAAGAGCCTTATGAGCGAGGATGGAGCGATCAACGTTTCGCTCATCGATAATCTGCTCACCACGGTTTCGGACGCAGCTCCAGTCATCTCCGAAAACGCTGCGAAGCTCGATGAGACGCCTGAGCCTACTATCGACCAGCTAAAGAAGCCGATCGAGCAGGTTAAATCTCTCATGTCGACGCTGGCACCTATCGCAGATTCAGCAACGGAACTCAAAGACACCTTGCCTGCCATGCTGGGCGCCGAGGGCAAGCGCAATTACCTCATCATCGCTTGCACGAGTGCTGAGATGCGTTCGAGTGTCGGATTCGCCGGTTCTTATGGCCTGATGACGGTCGACAACGGAAAGATCAGCTTGGGTGATTTCTTCGGCTTCGATCAAAACCCTCGTCTTGCGAATTCGGCACCTTCTGCAACAGAGGAAGATATCCGCCTGTTCCGTTGGGAATCATCGGTCGATTCGCGCGATGTAACGCAGATCATCGACTTCCAGCGTGTTGGCGAGATCGAATCGGAGATATGGGAAGCGAACGGGCATGGCCGCGTTGATGGGGTTATCGCGCTCGATACCGTTGTGCTTCAGCGCATGCTTGGGCTCACGGGAACCACGGTCAACACGCCAGGTGGCGACTCGCTGAATAAGGACAATGCTTCAGACTTCCTTCTTAATGGCGTATACAAGAAATATCCTAATGGCAAGGACCAGGACGCGGTTTTCGCGCTTGTGGCTGATACGGCTGCAAAAGGGATCTTCGGCAATCTTGGCAAGGTGAACATCGCTAATTTCGCAAAAGTGATCTCGACCGCTACCGACCAGGGACGTATCGCGGTCTATATGAAGAACGATAACGAAGAGGCGATGCTCGAAGACCTCGGCTTCACTGGTACGGTGAATGGGGATGAGAAGGTGCCCGAAACGGGTGTCTATATGTCTGCGTGCTTCGGCGGCAAGATGTACTACTATCTGGCAAGCGACATTCAAGTGGGCAAGGCTGTGAAGAATGCCGATGGCACGACCACCTACGACATGAAGGTCACGTTCAAAGACACGCTCGACAGTGCCGAATTCGCTACGCTTCCTAACTACATCACTAACGGAAATCAAGCGGGCAGCTTGGAGTTCTTGATCTATCTTCTGGCTCCGACAGGAGGCAAGATCACCGATATGAAAACCGATGGCACGTTCAGGGGCGCAAGTGGGTTCAACACCGCCTTTGCGATCGGTGCTGGCGGTGAAGCGACCATGAACGAGACCACCTATCAAGGAAACGATCTGTGGTATGGATGGGCCGTTATCGAGATGGGCGACGAGATGGTATTGAATTATAAAGTGACGACAGCGCCTGGCGCAGAAGGCGATCTGGTGGTGCGCACCACGCCTTTGTCGGATGACACGGAGATCGATTATCAGTAGAGAAGAATCGCGCGGGATAGCGCGTTCTCGGTGCGAATAGTTCGCTACGAAAAGGGATGCTGCCACGATGCGGCACCCCTTTTTTAAGGCTTGGGCATGGTTTGCGGCAAAGGCTGCTTGGTGCTCGAATGGTTCAGCGGCACGCGGCGCTGAAAAAGATCACTGGTCAGCGCAGCGCTTGTCGAAAAAAGAGGCGCTCTTTTGAAGAACGCCTCGTGAGTACGTGATGCTTTTTAGCGGATGCTATTTGATGGTCATGACGGGTAGGTCGACGCGATGGAGCACTTCTTTGGTAACGCTGCCGACGAACTGGCGAAGACCACCAAGACCACGACGGCCCATAACGATGAGATCGCACTTCTTGCGGCGTGCGTAGTCTTCGATGCCCTCTACTGCTGAAGGACGAATGATCGTGTCGCAGATAACGCGATCGGGCTCGATATCTGGAAGAATCTCTGAGGCTGCCTGCACCATGGCGCGATGGGCTGCCTTTTGTTCTTGGCTGAACACTTCTTCGTACATTTCGTAGCCGAGCAAGTTGTACTGTTCGTCTTCGTTGGGGGGATCGGGGTTGAAGTCTGCTGCATCAAGCGCGACATAGGTGACGCTGATCACGTGCACGCGCGCTTCTGGGTTACTCCGCAGAAAATCACCCGCCACATCAAGAGCGCGATCCGCATGTTCGGATCCGTCATAAGGTACGAGTATGTTTTTAAATCTCATCATGGCGAGCTCCCCTCAATTTGAGTGCTTAGCGGGCATTGACATTAAATAAGCGCTGAGCACGTTTTCTATTCTACTGGAAAAAGCACGCATTAACAGGGGTGTTTTCTTATATCTTTCAGGTGAAACGAATTTGAAAAGATTCGTTGAATTCAGGTTACGAAGAGCGCCTGGTGCGCCTTGCTGGAAAATGGGTACGCAAAGGCACTCGTATGCTAAGTGGCGCGGCATGATTTGTTATGATGGATAACGGTTAACAGATGCCCGTTAAGGGCATGTTTTGCCCTTTGGGGCAGGCTTACTGAAGCGAGTATGAGGATTGCTATGGCAGAACATGTAACTGAAAAGGATGTGCGCGATATCGCGACATATACGCGTATCGGAATGACCGATGAAGAGGTTGCGGCGATGACTGTCGATCTGAACAACATCATCGACAGCCTCAAACCCATCACCGAGTACGACCTTGAAGGGGTCGAGCCCACGTTCCATCCGATCGGCGGACTTGTGAACGTGATGCGCGGCGACGTGGAACAGACGAGCTTTTCGCAAGAAACGGCGCTCGAGAACGCACCGAAGCAAGAAGACGATTGCTTCTTGATCCCTGCGATCCTTGGCGGAGGTGAATAGCATGAACTTCACTTCTATGAACACGGCAGAGATCCAGCAGGGCCTCAAAGCGGGCGATTTCTCTGCGCGCGAGGTAGCCCAGGCGAGCATCGATCATATTGCGAAAGCCGACGCGTCGGTGCATGCCTATCTCGAATTCACCCCTGAAGCGGCGCTTGCTGCCGCGGAGCTTGTCGATAACGCGCTTGCCGCTGGTAATTTCGATGAGCTTGGCCCGCTTGCAGGCGTGCCGGTGGCCTTCAAAGACAACATGAACATGGAAGGCACGCATACCACCTGCTCTTCCCACATGCTCGAGAACTACGTTTCTCCCTACACGGCAACCTGCGTTGATCGCGTGCTTGCATCGGGCGCGCTGCCGCTCGGCAAGCTCAACATGGACGAATTCGCCTTCGGCTCTTCGACCGAAACATCCTATTTCGGACCGACGCGCAACCCGTGGGATTTGGAGCGCGTGCCCGGTGGATCTTCGGGTGGATCGGCCGCTGCGGTAGCTGCGGGGCTTGCGACGGTTACGCTTGGCTCTGATACAGGTGGTTCGATCCGCCAGCCCGCCAGTTTCTGCGGCGTGGTGGGCGTGAAACCGACCTATGGCGTGGTCTCGCGTTATGGAGTGGTCGCCTTCGGCTCCTCGCTCGATCAGGTGGGCCCGTTCGCACGCAGCGTTGGAGATGCAGCGCTTGCCATGAATGCGCTCGTTCGCGGTGGTAGCGACCATATGGATTGCACGAGCCAGTCGATCGCAACCGATTTCACGGCGAACCTTGAGGAAGGCGTGAAGGGCATGCGTATCGGCATCGTTCCTACCTTCATGGAAGCTGAAGGTTTGGATGCGGAAGTGAAAGAGCGCATCGAAGAGGCTGCCCGCAAGCTCGAAGCTGCTGGTGCTGAACTGGTGGAAGTCGAGCTTCCTAACGCGCAAGCAGCCATGAGCGCTTACTATGTGCTCGGTCCGTGCGAGGCTTTCTCGAACCTCGCACGCTTTGACTCGGTGCGTTATGGCTACTGCGTTGAAGGTTGCAAGGATCTGAACGAGCAGTATGAGCTTTCCCGTGCAGGCGGCTTTGGCGTTGAGGCGCGCAGGCGCATCATGCTCGGTAGCTACCTGCTCTCTTCGGGTGTTTACGACAAGTATTACTATCCTGCGCAGCAAGTGCGTACGCTCATCACGCAGGATTATACATATGCCTATCACAAGGTCGATTGCATTCTCGCGCCGGTCAGCCCGCGTACGGCATTCAAGTTCGGCGAGATCAACGACCCTACGAGCATGTATCTTTCCGACATGTTCACGATCTCGATCAATATCGCCGGTAATGGCGGCATGAGCGTTCCGGTTGGCCTTGGTGTGGCAAGCGGATTGCCTATCGGGGCGCAGCTCATAGCGCCTGCATTCCGCGATGAGAATATGTTACGCGTTGCAGCAGAGCTGGAGCGCTGCTATGGAAAAGCGCCGATTGCTCCTGCATTCGCAAAGGCTGGTGAGTAGCTCATGAAGAAGCTCGAAGAAGTACTCAAAGATTGGGAAGCGGTCATCGGTCTTGAGGTTCATGCTGAACTGACCACGCTCGAGACCAAGATGTTCTGCGGTTGCAAGCTCGAATTCGGAGCTGCCCCCAATACGCATACCTGTCCAGTTTGCCTCGGACTCCCTGGTGCGCTGCCCGTGCCCAACAAGGCGGCGATCGAATCGATCGTGTTGGCGGGCTTGGCTACGAATTGCGACATCGAGAAGCGTTCGATGTTCTACCGCAAGAACTATATGTATCCCGATATGTCGAAGAATTTCCAGATCACGCAGGGTCCTGTCGCATTCTGCATGCGTGGGCATCTCGATCTGGAGGTGGATGGCGCTGCGGCCAAGGAGCGCGTGGATCTGAAAGAAGCGCAAAAAGAGGGCAGCTATGTGGCCCATATCGGCATCGAGCGCATTCACATGGAAGAGGATGCGGGCAAGATGGTGCACATTGGCGGTGGCGAAGGGCGCATTGCGGGTGCCACGCATTCGCTGATCGATTACAACCGCTGCGGCACGCCGCTCATCGAACTGGTAACACAACCTGATCTGCGCACGCCCGAAGAGGCGCGTCTGTTCATGCAGAAGCTGCGCCAGATCTATCTCGCGATCGGCATTTCCGATTGCTCGATGGAAGAGGGATCGCTGCGTTGCGATGGTAACGTGAGCTTGCGCCGCCGTGGCGAGACGAAGCTGGGCACCAAGACCGAGCTCAAGAACATGAACTCTTTCAAGAATCTTCACGATGGTCTCGCCTACGAGATCTGTCGCCAGGCCGAGGTGCTCGAAGAGGGCGGCATCATCTATCAGGAAACACGCCACTGGGATCCTTCGAAGAAGGTCACGATCGTGATGCGCGTGAAGGAAACGGCCGATGACTATCGACTCTTCCCAGAGCCCGATATGGCGCCGTTCGACATCTCGGATGAATTCGTGGAGAAGGTGCGCCAGCGTTTGCCGGAACTTCCCGATCAGAAAGCGAAGCGTTTCGAGGAAGACTACGGGCTTTCCGCTTACGATGCGCGTCATTTGGTCGAGCATCGAACGACTGCACGTTTCTTCGAAGAATGCATGAAGCTGCAAGGTGCAGGAGAGGTGGCTAAGCCACTCGCGAACCTGATCATCAACGACGTGAGCGCCTACCTGAACAGCAATCCCGATATCACTGATCTTGACCAGACGCCGCTCACGCCGCCGCGTGCGCTCGAACTGGTGAAGATGATCGCTGAGGACAAGATCTCTTCTAAACAGGGCAAAGAGGTGTTCGCGGCCATCCTTGAAGAAGACAAGGATCCCTCTGCGATCATTTCTGAGCGTGGCATGGAGCAGGTTTCCGATACAGGAGCCATCGAAGCGGTCGTTGATGGGGTGCTTGCGGCATTCCCCGACAAGGTCGAGCAGTACAAGGGTGGCAAGACCGGACTTCTCGGCTTCTTCGTTGGCCAGTGCATGAAGGAAATGAAAGGGCAGGGCAATCCGAAGGTCATCAACCAGCTGCTCGCACAGAAGCTTTCGTAATGGTGATGATTCGATGAGCAGCCCAAGGATCGTGATAACCGATGGCGCCTATGTGGTTGAAGGTGGGATCCCGCTCTATCTAGATGCTATTGGCAAGAGCGCCGATGGCTCGCATTTGGAGTTTCGCCGCATCAGACAGATTCCAACCGGGAAGGGCTCCTACTTGCTTTGCAGGTGCGGTAGGTCGAAGACGATGCCGTTTTGCGACTATTCCCATATGACGGAATCGCCGAAGTTCGATGGCCCCGAGACTGCTGCTCGCGAACCGTATCGTGAACGAGCTCAGGTCTATGAGGGCAATGGCCTGAAGATGCATGACGATGGCCGCTGTTCGTTTGCGCGACTTTGTCACTATAACGGCAGATCGGTTTGGAACATGTCGGGCGAATTCGATGGTGAGATGAAGAACGAGCAGATCAATGCAGCTTGGCATTGTCCGTCCGGCCGCCTTGTTGTTGAAGATGCAGATACCGGCGTCGTGCATGAGCCCGAGTACGAGCAAAGCATCGTTGTGTTGGAGGATGTTGGCCTGAATTGCTCTGGACCGCTGTTCGTCCGCGGCGGAGTGGAGCTTGTTGGGCAAGACGGATTCGTTTACGAAACGCAGAACCGCTATGCATTGTGCCGTTGCGGAAAATCGTTCAACAAGCCATTCTGTGATGCGATGCACCATCATGAAGAGGTCTTTGAGGACGGCGTGATCTTCAATGATGGAAGCGTGCCCTCTCTTGAAGAATGGCAAGCTGGTGCTGAATCTAGCGGAATACTGGATACAAGCTTTGAGGAGTTTCCGCAGGAATCCTAGTTTTTCGTTCGAGCGAGCTTTCTTCGTGTGCAGAGTTAGTTCGACCTTCATAGTAATTTCGAGTCTTGGTCTGATGCATCTTCGACTTAGAATCTTAAAAAAGGATTTGATCGCTTCAGTTGGTTTCTTCTAAAACGCTTTTGTTAATTTCTTCAAGTGATTTTCCTCGGGTCTCTTCGCCGCAAAATCCGATTATGATCGCGAGCACGATGAGCACAGCCCCGTTGGTAAGGAAGACGGCGGGGGCTCCGTATGATTGTAGAAGAAATGCAATAGCGTAAGGTGAGATGATTCCTGCAAGTCGCCCGATTGCGTGTGCGAAGCCCGATCCGCGAAGACGAACCTCGGTCGGGAATCCTTCTCCAAGATAGACCGAGCAAGCAAGGATCGCGTAGTAGTAGAGAATAGCGCATACGATGAAGCCCACTGACATGAGAGCGAATATATTATCCATCGGAATGAGTGACCATACATAAGCGAATATAGCTAGAAGAAAGAGGCAGATGATAAGCCCTTTCTTGCGATCATGCTTGTCGGCGAAGATGCTCAATAAGAAAATCCCGAAGGGCGCACCGAGCAGCATGACCACCGTGATGCCGATGCTCATGGTGGTATCCATGCCACGTAGGACGAAGATGGTCGGTGTCCAGTTCGTGATGGTGTAGACCATAAGGTTCATTGCGAAGAGCGCTGCGCTGATGGCGATGGTTTGCCTCACCATGCGCTTACTGAACAGGGAAAGCCAGTTTGCTTTCTTAGTGGGTTCTTGCTGGGTAGTTTTGAGCAACGCAGCGTAATCGATCTCGGGCAATTCGATGCCCTGCTGCAGAAAGCTGCGTTCTGCTGACAATACGATCTCGTTTGCTTCGGCATATCGTCCTTTTGAAGCGAGCCAACGTGGGGATTCGGGCAAGTAACGCCAGAGGATGAGCCAAGCGAGCAAGCTGATGAGCGAAATCCCTATGAAGATCGCCTGCCAACCGAAGATAGGAATAACGAGTACGGTGAGCAGTGCACCAAGCGGCGGCGAGAAATTCCCAATAAGCCCAAGCCAGCTGGCATAACGCCCACGTACCAGCGGGGGAGTGTATTCACTGAGAGCGCCGTATGAGCCAGGAAGTGCGCCGCCAAGACCAACTCCCATAAGCCCTCGCATCACGATGAGCGTTTCCATGGATGGCGCGAATGCCGCAAGAAACGTCATGACGCTGAAGAGCATGGTAGAGAATAGAAGGCTCTTGCGCCGCCCGAATCGATCACCAAGATAACCGGCGAAGAGTGCACCGAGCAGATAGCCGATCATGGTGATCGAAGCGAAAACAGCATTCAGGTCTACGGTCGACCAACCGTTTTGAAGCAGCTGTGCTAAGATGCCGCCACCCACGTACATATCGAGGCAATCGCAGAACACGACACCCCCGAAAAGAAACATGACCTTTCTATGCCATGTTCCCGAAGGAAGCCTATCAAGACGCGCGGCAATGCCAGGATAAGAGATCCTTATCGCCTGCTTTTCCGTCGAAGAAAGACGTTCGCCATGATAGGAAGGGGTATCCATTGTTCTCACCCTTCGTAGAGCAAGGGAGCGCTATGCCCCCTTGCTCTCACTTCACGTTTGCTCAGTGATAGATGAAGTTATCAGCTATCAAACTATTTAGAGACAACTTCGTCGTTGATCTCTTCAAGCGTTTTGTTGCGCGTTTCGATGCCGCAGATTCCAATGATAACAGCAAACACTACCATACAAATTCCGACGAACACATATACTGACACAACGCCAGTGGACTGGAGGAGCGATGCGACGATGGAGGGAGTAACGATAGCCGCAATACGACCCATGGCATTCGAAAAGCCTGATCCACGAAGGCGGATTTCAGTTGGGAATGCTTCGCCCAGATACACCGAGCAAGCGAGCAAAGCATAGTAGTACACGAGTGTACAGAGAATGAATCCGACGATCATGATAACGATTGGCTGAGTCTGGAGGGACCAGATATATCCTGCAACTGCCAAGATGAGCAGAAGCACGATCATGCCGATCTTGCGGGGATGCTTGTTACCGAAGAGAGACAATAAGAAGATGCCGAACGGTGCACCCAACAGGGCGATGAAGGTCATGAAGATGGAGTACTGCGTATCGAAGCCTTGCATAACCAGAACGGTCGGTGTCCATGTAGTAATGGTATAGACGATGAGGTTCATGGCCATGAGAGCAGCTGATGCAGTGATGGTTCGCTTGATCATCCTCTTTGTGAACAGAGCTCTGTAAGGCAGCTGTACTGGTTCTTTGCCAAGCTCATCTTCGATCGCTTTGATCTGCTCTTGAGAGATCTCAGGAAGTTCGACGCCCTTATCCGTAAAGCTCTTCTCTGCGGCAGACACGATTGCGTCTGCTTCAGCAAAACGACCTTTAGAGGCAAGCCAACGGGGGGATTCGGGCATGAACTTGAACAGAAGGACCCAAACAATAACGCCCAGGAAGGTGATACCGAAGAAAATGGGGCGCCATCCAAATGCGGGGATGACCAGCATCGTGAGCGCGGCACCCAGCGGAGGAGAGAAGTTCGCAATAAGACCGATGTAGCCTGAGTACTTACTACGCTTCTCGGGAGGGATGTATTCACCGAAGGGGCCGTATCCGCAGGGAATGAAGGCACCGAGGCCTATACCCATAAGACCACGACACGCGATCAAGACGATCATGTTGGGCGAGAAAGCCGCAAGGAATGTTGCACCTATGAATATGGCAACAAATAACAAGAGCGCTTTTCGTCTACCAAGGTGATCTCCTACCAAGCCTGATATGAGTGCACCGATAAGGTAGCCGGTCATGGTGATGGTTTGGAACCAACCATTCAATTCAATGGTTGACCAACCGTCCGCCAAAAGTGAAGCGATAAGACCACCGCCGATATACATATCGAGGTTGTCGAGGAACATCGCGCCACCGAAGAGCCAAAGGAGTTTCCAGTGCCAACTTCCGATAGGAAGGCGGTCGAGTCGCGCTGCGATACCGTGAAGCGATTTCTTAAGCGAATCGTATTCAGCATCGTCGAGGCGGTCGGCGCGGGCTTGAATCTGTGCTTCGCTGCTCATGATCGTTCACCTCCAAATTCTTTTCTTTTCATCGTGTTTCCTTTCGTGCATCCGCAAGGGATGCGCTTAGCAGTAAAATTGAACATGTTCACTACGTATAATCTTAATGATTATTTAAATAGAATTTAATAAGAATTTTAATTTTTATGTGGTCATTTTGGTAAATATGTCCACTACATTTAATATTTATACAGGATACTTGCAATAATTATTAAATTATGGTTTAAGATATGAATTAAGAATAAAGAATTAGATTTGAGTTTGATATGGCAAAGATACTTCTTGTTGAGGACGATCCGAACATCAGAATGGCTGCAGAATTCGCGCTGAGCGATGCGGGGCATTCTATCGTTGCTTGCGACAATGGAACTGATGGGTTTGCAAGTGCTTTGAGCATAGAACCCGATCTTATCCTTCTCGATCTTATGCTTCCTGGGATGAGCGGACATGATTTCTTGAAAGAGTATCGAGCGCAAAATGCGTCGGTTCCGATCATCGTTCTAACTGCTTATACTTCTGAGCAAGAAAAAGTTCTGTGCCTTGACTTGGGTGCCGATGATTTCATCAGCAAGCCGTTTTCAGTAAATGAGCTTCTTGCGCGCATTCGTGCCAATCTTCGGCGATCGATGCTTCCCGTTCAATCCCGAACAGGCTCGGTTGAAGAATTGGGAGATTTGAGCATTGATTTCGAGAGAGGCGAGGTGCGCGTTAAAGGGGAGCCTGTTTCATTGCGAAATCGAGAGTTCGAGATTCTTCAGGTTCTTGCGCGCCATAGAGGGAGTCTTGTCACGCGTAATGAATTGATTCAGAGTGTATGGAAAGGGAAGACACTCAGCACCAGCACGGTCATCGATGTTCATATGCATAATCTCAGAAAAGCGCTCGAGATTCATTCCGATTATCAGCTGATAGTAACTGAGTATGGAAGAGGGTATCGATTGCAAGCTATTCCGAAAGACTCAGAAGAACAAGAAGGACAATAGGATTGCGATAGTCCATTATGCGCATCAATAAACCGATCGTTAATTATAAAGACTGGAAGACCAAGGTAATCATCGGATACGTCCTGATCATTGCCTTGTTTTGCGTTGCGACTACCTGGATTCTTTTTGTAACCGTGCCTCAAGCGATGGAAGATATGAATCGCTCGGAGTCTTCGGTGGCTTCACAAGTTGAGGATGATACGGCAGCGAACGCGGAGGGCGCGCTGCAAGGTGAGGATGCTGAGCAGTTGAGTGCATCGGCGAATAGCGTGGTAGGTGGTGGCACCTATGCGGTGCAGGCTGAAGATGCGGCGCGCGATCAGGGAAATTCGCTTGCGTCGATCCAGGTGTTTGGATTTGGGTTGCTGCTCGCGGTCCTCTTGATCGCTGCATTATTGAGTTATTGGAGTTACAGTGCGGCGCTCAATTCGGTCGAGCGAACCGAACGTGCGCTCGCGAGCTTTATGGCAAATTCGAGCCACGAGATGAAAACTCCGGTCGCAAGCATAAAGTTGCTTTCGGAATCGATCGTTATTGCTGCGAATCGTGGGCAAGTGGATTATGTGAAGGAATTTGCTCATCGCATTGAACAGGCAAGCGGACATTTGGAAAAGCTTGTGCACGACATGCTGAGCATTACACGAACGACCGCTCCTCTCAAGGTGAAGACGATCGAAAAAGAATCTCTGTTGGGTGGCGCGCGTTGTAACGTATTGAGCGTTCTTCAAGAGGCCTTATCGGTTCAGGAATCGATTGCAGGGAACAAGGGGCTTCTGCTACAGACTAATTTTGCGAAGAATATCGAGAATGTTACGGTCGGTCTTTCTGAATTGGATTTCCTGACCATCGTGAATAACCTTGTTGGTAATGCGATCGCGTATACCGACAAAGGCTCTGTTACCGTTGAAGCAAAGTATGCCAAAGATTCATTCACGTTGCGCGTTTCAGATACAGGGTGTGGAATATCTCGTTCTGAACAAGACCGTGTGTTCGAGCGCTTCTACCGCGTGGAATCGACGCGCGTTGCTTATGCGCAAGGAACAGGTTTAGGTCTTCCTTTGGTGAGCAGTATCGTGGCAAGTGTTGATGGGAAGATCGGACTCGAAAGCGATCTAGGGGAAGGTTCGACCTTCACGGTGGTGTTGCCAGCAACGAACCAGAAGACCGAGATGGCTGCAGCGGAGAAGAAAGAGCGTTGAAGTTTAATCTTGGCCTGGGCGAACGCCCATGGGTTTTTCCTTTTTGCGCATTTATAGGCGGACGGGGATGCCTTGTGTGACCATGTATTCTTTCACCTCGCGGATGGTGAGTTCGCCGAAGTGAAAGACCGAAGCGGCCAGTACGGCATCTGCTTCGCCTTCGATGATTCCTTCAGCGAAATGTTCGAGCTTACCTACACCGCCTGAGGCAATAACGGGAATAGGCACGGCGCGCGCAACCGCGCGCGTGAGCGCCAGGTCAAAGCCATCCTTGCTGCCATCGCGATCCATACTGGTGAGCAGGATTTCGCCAGCGCCACGCTTGGCAGCTTCGGTTGCCCACTCGACCGCATCGATGCCTGTGTTCTTGCGTCCTCCCGCAACATAGACTTCCCACTTGTTAGGATTGCCTGCGACTTGTTTCGCATCGATCGCGCACAGGATCGCCTGCGTGCCGAACGCTGCGGCCGCTGTGGTGATGAGCGTAGGATCAGCGATCGCCGCTGAGTTCACGGACACCTTGTCGGCGCCGGCGGCGATCATCGTGCGGATGTCGGCAACGCTGCGGAACCCGCCGCCCACGCAATAGGGGAGGTGTAGCTCTTCGCTTGCGCGCGAAGCCATGTCGATCGTGGTCGCACGGCCATCGCTCGTGGCGGTGATGTCGAGGAAGATCACTTCGTCGGCCTTTTGTTCGTCGTAGCGTTGAGCGAGCTCGATCGGATCACCCGCATCGCGCAGGTTCACGAAGTTCACGCCTTTGACAACGCGGCCGTCTTTCACATCCATGCAGGGGATGACGCGCTTAGTGAGCATGGTTGCCCTCGCAATTCTTGCTGCAATGGGTCATGCCGCTCATCTGGGCTTTGATGGTAGCGCTGTGGCAAAGTGCGAGGGCAAGTGGAACATCGAGCGTGCCCTCATAGACCGCACGTCCGGCGATCACGCCTTCGATGCTGCCTGCAACGGGTGCAAGCCGTTCGATATCGGCGATGCTCGCTACACCGCCCGATGCGATCACGGGGTGGCCGAAGACTTGCGCAAGGTGCACGTAGGTATCTACGTCGAGGCCAGTCTGCATGCCGTCTTTGCTGATATCGGTATAGACCAGATGCTGGAATCCGAGGTCGCGCATTTGGGCGATGAGCGTTTCTGCGGCCACGCCACTGCCGCCCATCCAGCCCTCGACCGATACTTCGCCGTTGCGCGCATCGACTCCAGCGGTGAGCATGGTGGGGAACTTTGCAATGGCTTCACGGGTGAAGTCGAGATTGGAGATGAGCGAGGTGCCCAGCACGACGCGATTCACGCCGGCATCCCAGATGCGTTGGAGGGTGTCCATGGTACGGATGCCGCCTCCCATCTCGACCTTGAGCATCGTTTTCGCGAGGATGTCTTCGATGAAGGGCAGATTCGACGGATTTCCTGAGCGCGCACCGTCCAGATCGACCACATGGATCCATTCGGCACCCATCTCTTCGAAAGCTTTTGCCTGGTCGATGGGACTATCGTTATAGACGGTGACGGCGTTGTAGTCGCCCTTTGCCAGGCGAACGACCTTGCCTTCTAGGATATCGATTGCGGGAAGTAGCTGCATGGTTGCTCCTCTTTAGTAGGTGCGGGTTGCTCGATCGCGGCGGGATCATTCCAAGAGCGAAGTGAGATCGACGAAATTCTTAAGTACGCGCGCGCCTGCATCGGACGACTTTTCCGGATGGAATTGAACCGCGAAGATGCGATCGCCTACCTGCACGGCAGCCGGGAACGTGACCGAATGAGTAGTCGTAGCGATGGTGGCATTGCTCTCGGGTGCAATATAGCTGTGGGTGAAATAGAAGTATTCACCGTTAGGAATGCCTGCGAAAAGCGGGCTCGAGCTTTCCCCATCGGTGAACTCGATCGAATTCCAGCCTACATGCGGAATCTTATAGTCCTTGCCTGAGCTGTCTTGCGCGGGCATACGTTTGGCGATGCCGTCGATAATACCGAGACCGGGCATCGTGCCGTGTTCGGCATGTTCGGTGCCGCCTTCGAAGAGCAGATGTTCGCCCAGGCAGATGCCTAGAAAGGGCGTACCTTCGGCAAGGGAGGCGCGGATCGCTTCCATCTGACCCGTTTGTTGCATGGTCGCAGAAGCATCGGCGAAGGAGCCAACACCAGGGAGTACGAGCGCATCAGCCGTGCGGATCACTTCAGGATCATCGGTGATATGAGCATCGCCACCTACATGGGTAAGCCCGCGTTCAACGCTCTTCAGATTGCCTTTGCAGTAATCGATGACCGCGATCATGCGAGCGCACCTTTGGTGCTCGGCAGCTGGTCGGCTGCGCGTGGGTCGATCTCGAGCGCTTGGCGCAGCACGCGCCCTATTGCTTTGAAGGCTGCCTCGATGAGGTGATGTGCGTTCTCGCCCTTGAAGGAAACGAGGTGGAGCGTGATGCCCGCGTTCGTTGCGAATGCGATGAAGAATTCTTTGGCAAGTGAAGAATCGAACAATCCCATCATGGCAGGCGGGATGAGGATATCGAAGTGCATCTGGCCGCGTCCTGAAATATCAAGGGCAGCCATCACGAGCGCTTCATCCATCGGTACTGCTTGGGAGGCAAAGCGGGTGATGCCAAGCTTGTTGCCCATGGCTTCGGCAAGTGCTTGGCCGAGCACGATGCCCACGTCTTCGACCGTGTGGTGCGCGTCGACCTCAAGATCGCCCTTCGCTTTCACGGTGAGGTCGAACAAACCGTGGCGCGCGAACGCATCGAGCATGTGGTCGAAGAACGGGATGCCCGTGTCGATATCGGTCTTGCCCGTGCCGTCGATCTCAAGTGTGAGCGAGATATCGGTTTCTTTCGTGGTGCGCGTGATGGTTGCGGTTCGTGAAGCCATGTTCGTATCCTTTGAAGAGAGGTTCTTCTACGTATTATCAGGGTTTGTGGTGAGTTTGCGCAATGCTTCGATGAGTGCGCGGTTTTCCTCTTCGGTGCCTACCGTAATGCGCAGACAATTCTCGAGGTTGGGTGCTGAGGAAAAGTCGCGCACGAGAATGCCACGCTCGAGCAGCTGCTCCCAGATGCGATGAGCCTGCGGGATGCGCACGAGGATGAAGTTCGCTTGCGAAGGATAGACTTCAGCGCCGGGAAGCGCGGCAAGCTCCTCAAGCAAGACCGTGCGCTCGTGCTTGATCGCTTCGATGCCGGACTCGAGCAGTGCACGGTTCTCGTAGACGGTTGTGCCGATAGCTTGCGAGACCGCATCAACCGAATAGGGCTGGCGCACCTTGATGAACTCGCGAATGACCTGCGGATTTGCCAGTACATAGCCGAGACGCACACCGGCAAGAGCATAGGCCTTCGAGAAGGTCTTCAGCACGACCAAGTTGGGATAGCGATCCAAGTAGGGAATCATGCTTTCGCCGCCGAACTCGCCATATGCCTCGTCAACCATGACAAGCGTGTCGCTCGTTTCGAGGAGCTTTTCGATGAACGCGGGTGAGGTGATGTTCCCTGTAGGATTGTTCGGCGAGGTGAGGATCGCATAATCGATATCGCCTTGCGCAACCCGTGAGAGGATGGCTTCTTCGTCGAGCGAAAAATCGCTCTTACGCGGAATGGAGACGACTTGCGTGTCGGTGAGTACGGCGTTCGCCTCGTAGACCGAGAACGTAGGCGGGCAGGTGAGCATTGTGCGCTCCGGGCCGCCCCAGCACAGGGCGAAATCAAAGAGCAGCTCATCGCCGCCATTTCCCATGAGCACGTATTCGCGGTCGTATCCCCATGCTTGGCCGATGAGCTTGCGCAAAGGATTGGCGAGCGGATCGGGGTAGCGGTTGAGGTCAACCTGCGTGATCGCGGCTTCGATCTTGGCTTGCACTTCATGGGGAAGTGGACGCGGATTCTCGTTCGCTGAGATCATAATGCGTGCCGGCAGATATTTGGGATCGTAAGGTTCGATTTCGGCGATCTGCGGGCGTGGAGCACGATATGTTTTTGGCTTTGCAGGCATCGGTTAATCCTTTGCCTGCTCAGCAGAGGTGTCTGTGCTGCTGGCATTTGCAGGAACGCGGCCTTGTTCCATGAGCTCCATGCGCAAGCGTACGCTTTGAGCATGTGCCCAGAGTCCTTCGTGATCGGCGATGGTTTCGATCGCGCGTGCATCGTTCTTGAGCGCTGCGGCAGAATACTGGATCACGCTCGATTTCTTCACGAATTCGTCGACCGAAAGCGGGGAAGCGTAGCGTGCGGTGCCGCCCGTTGGCAGCGTATGGTTCGGCCCTGCCACATAATCGCCCACTGCTTCAGGGGTCCATTCGCCCATGAAGATCGCGCCTGCGTTGCGAATTTGTCCGAGCAGTTCCATGGGGCGCGAAACGTGCAGCTCAAGGTGTTCTGGTGCGATCACGTTGATCGTTTGGAGCGCTTGGGCGAGCGAATCGCAGATGACGATGAGTCCCTTGTCGGTAAGGGATGACATCGTGATCTCCTTGCGCGTCGAACTTTCGACGGTCTTCTGGATCGCGTTCTCGACCGCATCAGCGTAGGCTTCGGAGAATGTGACCAAATAACAGCTGGCCAGCGGGTCGTGTTCGGCTTGTGCCATCAGATCGACCGCAACCAGTTCGGGAAGTGCGGTTTCATCAACAAGCACGCACACCTCTGAAGGGCCAGCGATCATGTCGATACCCACATCGCCCGAGACGATCTTCTTCGCTGCGGCTACGAACGCATTGCCGGGACCGGTGATCTTCGCGACCTTCTGGATGCTTTCGGTTCCGTAAGCCAGTGCGCCGATAGCTTGCGCGCCACCAACGGAATAGATTTCGGTAACGCCAGCGATGCGGCAGGCTTCCAGGATTGCGGGATCGAGCGAGCCATCTTTGGTAGGAGGGGTGACGCACACGATGCGCTTGACGCCAGCTACTGCGGCAGGGATGGCATTCATCAGCACGGATGAGGGGTAGAGCGCGCGTCCGCCCGGAACGTAGATACCCACGGAATCGAGCGGCTCGACCTTCGCACCTACGAGCGCGCCATCTTCGCGGATGGTGAACCAGCTTTGTTGCTTCTGGCGTTCGTGGAAATCGCGAATCTGCTTTGCTGCCTGGCGCAGTGCTTGCGAAACCTCTGGGTTAACGCGGGTGATCGCTTCATCGATCGCGGTATCGCTCACGCGAAAGCTCTCGATCTCCACGCCGTCGAATTGCTTTGTGTAGGCGCGCAACGCCGCATCGCCCTGGGTGCGCACTGCCTCGATGATCTCGGTCGCAGCGGTGAGAGCGCGCGCATCGAACGCGCCCACGCGTTGAAGTTGGTCTTCCGAAAAGGTCTCTCCAGGTTTCAGAATGATGCGTCTCATCTAGTTCTCCTTGTTGGCTTGACGCAGCGCTTGTGCGAGTGCTGCGACGCGGGGATTCGTGCGGTATGAACAGGGGTTAGCGAAGAAGCGTGCCGTTGAAGCGAGCACGTCTTCAACAACGACCAGGTTGTTTTCGCGCAGGGTGGTTCCGGTGGCAGTGATGTCGACGATCTGCTCGGCCATGCCGGTGATGGGAGCGAGCTCGATATTGCCGTGCAGCTTCACGATCTCGACCTGCTTGCCCTGCTTGTCGAAGTGCGAGCGCGCGATGTGCGGGTATTTCGTGGCGATGCGAATCGAGCCGAGTTCGCGGTAGCGTTTCTCGACCGCTTCGGAGGTTCCTGCGGATTCCGCTACCACGAAGCGACAACCGCCGAATTCGAGATCGACCAGTTCGACCACATCGGTGCGGGCTTCGACGAGCGAATCTTCGCCGCAGATGCCGCAGTCGGCGGCACCGAGGGCTACAAAAACCGGTGCGTCGGTGGGGCGCACGATGATGTACTCGACATCGCCGTTGCGCAGCATGAGCGTGCGGCCAGCATCGGCAAGTCCGTCAACGTTGAGACCAGCGGCATCAAGCGCTGCGATCGCATCTTCGTTGAGCGAACCTTTGGGAACCGCGATGCGCAAGGGGTGTGGAGCGGCGGCTTTTTCGAGAGCGAAGGCTTCCATCACCTGTTCGAGGTAGAAGCTGAAACCTGCGGCGGGAACCTTCGCACCGCCATAGGCCGCGACCAAGTTGTCGTACCGACCGCCGCCGCCGATAGGAGAGCCAAGGCCGGGTTCGTAGGCTTCGAACACGATGCCCGTGTAATAGTCGAACGAGCTCATGACCGTGAAATCGATTAGTACGACTTCGCCAAGCCCGCGTTCGACGAGCAGATCGTAGAGCGCTTCGAGTTCATCGACCCCTTCGCTGCAACCGAGCGGTGCAAGGAGCGCGCGAATTTCGCCGAGCGCTTCCTTTTGACCGCGCAGCATAGGCAGCTGTGCGAGTGCGCTAATGGCGGCCTGGTTGCCTTCGGCGGTTTTCGTGAGGTTATCGAGCGCTACGAAGTTCGAGGTATGGAACGCACGATAGACTGCGTTTTCCCAGCCAGCATCCATCTGGCAGCAAGAGACAAGATCGCGCAGTACGCGTGCAGAACCGAGGGCGATGCGGTATTCGCTGATGCGTGTTTCCGCGAGCGCTTCGGAGAAGAGCGCGATGATGTTCGCATCGGCCTCTACGCCGGACTCGCCAAGGCATTCAACGCCCATCTGCGTGAGTTCGCGAGCTGCTGCTTCTGCGGTCTTCTCGCGGAAGACGCGCTGGGTGTAGCGCAGCTTCACCGCAGGATCGAACGAGGTGATGCGGGTAGCGCACATGCGCGCGATCTGCATCGTGACATCGGGGCGCATGGCCAGAAGATCGCCGCGCGAGTCGAAAAGTTTGAAGGGGGAGGCGGGAACATGCCCACCTGCTTCCATCACGTCGAGCACCTCGAGCGTAGGGGTTTCGATGGGGGAATAGCCGTGGCGTGCGAAGCATTGCTGCACGCGATAGGTGAGGTCTTCGCGGACGAGCGCTTCATCACTGATCACGTCGCGAAAGCCGATAGGGGTTACGTAATTCATCGTTTGTTGGGCCACCTTTTAATAGCTAGAATAAGAGCGAGTCAATACTTTAGCACAGTAGAGTGATAAAGTAACGCTCTTCATATCCTCTTCACTCTTTCAATATAGCGACAAACGTGCAAAACAGTGGGGAACATTAGGCGAGAGCAGCGGATTAAAGCTATAATATGAGCTGAAAACTCGCTTTGAACACAAAAGCACGCCCTAAAGGAGGCCATCGTGTCATTCACTAATATTCTCGTTCCGTACGACGGATCCGATCACGCCAAAGAAGCGCTTCGTGAAGCGATGAAGATGGTCGAGGGCAATACCGATGCGTCGATCCATGTTGCTGAGATCAGCGCGCCTCCGCAAGACCTTGTATTCAGCAGCTTCAATCAGACTGGTTTCGGCATGGGCGTTTCGCTTGTTTCCAAGGAAGATTTTGCCGATGCAGTGCAGGAGCGCACTGAAGAGAGCGACAAGAAGCTCGAGGCTGATGTGGCTGATATCGTGAAGGATTTCAAGGGCAATCTTACTGTTGAAGTGATCTACGGCATCTACACGGTCGAGACCATCATCGAGACGGCGCAGCGCTACGAATGCGACCTGATCTGCATGGGTTCGCGCGGTTTGGGTGCGATTCGCGGCATGCTCGGTTCGGTCAGCTTCGGCGTGTTGCGCAACTCCGACATTCCCGTGCTCGTTTGCAAATAGGGACGTATTATTTGCGTTATAAGTTAGAGTTCCCTCGTCTAGAGAAACGGCTGGATGCATCGCTCCAGCCGTTTTGTATTTCAGTAAGAAATTGACTCGCTAGGGTTGCTCTATTACGTGGGAAGTTTGCTTGTGGTTTCTGAATCAAGATTCCAATCAATAGAGAGCGTGTCGAGGAAGCTGTTAAGAAGGCTCTCGCTACTGGCGGCGATTTCAATATCATACATGTTGCTTTTTGCGATAGCATAGACAACTTCCAGGCCCTCTTCTTTGTAGTCAGATCCTTTATCCCAAGGATACTGTGAGTTGTAATAAGTGACGTTGCATGAGTATTTATAGCGGTCGAAAGTTATCCCATCGCTTTCTTCTTGACTGAGGGCTGCCCAATTTCCTTCTGTGACAAGGTAGCGAGCATATTGCGAGTGCTCGGTTTTTACCAGAGCTACTGTGTCAGGCGTTAAAAAAGGCGCTGATTTGCTTTTGTATTTGTCCGTATGAGGATTGGTAAGCATGAAGAAAATGAAACCATCTTCGGGATCAATGTTGTTTTCATAGTAAGCGAACGAGCTATACCTATCAGAACCGGTGAGCGTGTCATATGTTGTCCAGTTCGTTTTAACGTTGTAGTGAGCCACTGGACCCCATTCGGTTTCCATCGTGACTTCTTGTTGCAAGGGGATTTTGTTGGGGCCACAGCCGCATAATGCGAGCGCAAGTACGCATGTACTCAAGACAACTAGCGCATAGGGCAGGATATGTTTCTTCAGTCGCTGCATCTTTTTTGTTCTTTCCGGATGCTTAGAAGCAATTGCTCTGTCTTCTATAGTAAGCAATGAACAGATAAGCTGAGTACTTTTAAACGGACAAGAGGAAAAATCAGAGCGAGCCATTGGTGAGCTAAATGATTATTTAGCTGCGTGATATCGATTTTCGAGACATCGATTTCGCCGGACATAAGTCTAGGCAGAAGGAGATCTCGCAACCTTTCAAGCATTTTAGATTCTTCGGTGCTCTTTCGATACAGGGTGAAGATGTCTTCTAGATAGCGTAGGCTGCTTGGCTGAGGCATCTCTAGCTCAAGATTGTTGAGATTCTTTTGGCTGATCTTCATTTGGACTGCGCCAGTTACAATATGGCTTATGGCAGTTCTAGCCAGAGCAATATAAATGGCTTCTAGTGAATAATCGGATTTTGACCTCAAAACATGAGCATGGTTGTTGACCCAGTACTTTCCCCATACATATTGAAGGACAGGCTTGCCGTCTTCTTGGATGACAGTTCCATCTTCGCCTACAAGCACGCGTATGCCGTCGAATAGATAGTCATCAATATAGTCCATAATGGATGTGGCGCCGTAGTAGGGATATATGCCCTTGCGCGTTTCCCTATCGCGGCTATTAAGAGGCTCTCTTTTAGAATCTTCAAGCTCAACCAATTCAGAAAACCTGAAAGTATCGCTTTCGCTGATAAGCGCTTGTTCGAACCGAACAGTCGCCAACTCGAGTAAATAATCATTTAGCTAAAAAGTGCCTCTTAATTGCATTATCGAAACAATTCATCATGAGAACCAGTTCTTTGCATCAGAGCAATTCCATCAAAGGTTCTCCAGATCAAAAGCCAATCTCCCGCATTGCAAACATGACACTCTGAGCTTCCTTGCCATTTTCCGCCAAGCATATGCATGTTGTGTCTGTTTCGTAGCTTATCAAGCGCTTGTGGTGAGTTTTCAATAATTAGATCGATAACCTCTGCTAAGGGTTGATCATCAATATGTTTTTTCTTCATGCGCTTCACATCGCGTTGAAATGCTGGAGAGAATTGGGCATTTAGACGAGCCATATTGATTAACCTTTGATTGCGGCATCAAGAAGTTCGCGTCCTGAAGTAAAGGAACGACCAGTTCCTCCAGAGGCAATGATCTCATCAGCTTCTCGAATACTTAGTAAGCTTTCTTCGTTTGGTTCTGGATAGGAAAGCTTTAAGGGAATGCGGTTTTCGCGTACGATTTGCCGGTAAAAAGCTCGTGTTACTGATGATAGATCAAACCCAAAGTCTTCGACAATTCTCGCAGCCTCTTTCTTTGTTTGATCATCTACTCGGATAGTTACAGAAGCCATGATGCAAACCCTCCTATTGTAAGACAATTACATTATATCGCCTTACAACTATCATTCAAGTATACACAGCTCAAACATCACCACTTCTCCAATCCTGAATCGGAAGGACATATTATGGAAGCAACTATTAATGCAATTCTTTCTCAAATGCAAGCGTTACTCACTAGTCATCAACTTAAACATCTAACTGAGGTTCTTCGCATACACCTAAAAGATTCCACCTTGCCAAACAGCTATGATGCTCCTGACGATATTCTTCCTTCGTTTCTCACGGCTAAGGAAGTTGAGGGTTGTTCGCCTAAAACACTCGAGTATTATCGAAACACCCTTTCTATGATGAATGATGCGTTGAATAAACCTTACACACAAATTGATAGCAATGACCTGCGTAAATACCTTAATGATTATGAGCGGAAACGCGGGGCAAGCAAGGTGACTATCGATAATATTCGACGCATTATGTCTAGCTTCTTCTCCTGGCTAGAGGACGAAGACTACATCGTAAAAAGCCCAGTACGGCGAATTCATAAAGTCAAAACCGCTACTGTCACCAAAGAGGTATTAAGTGATGAGGACCTTGTTGTATTGCGTGATAGCTGCAGCACGAAGCGCGATCTGGCTATTGTCGAGCTATTATCCTCGACAGGTATGCGTATTGGAGAGCTAGTTCGACTTGATAGAGAAGATATAAATCTTTATGAAAGAGAGTGTGTTGTTACTGGCAAAGGAAACAAACAAAGACCTGTTTACTTTGATGCGAAAACAAAGCTACACTTGAAGCGATACTTAGATTCGCGCTGTGACTCTAATCCAGCATTGTTTGTATCGCTTACGGGAAAACCTAAACGCGTCACAATTGGTGCTGTAGAGACAAGACTTCGCAAGCTCGGGCTATCCACGGGTGTTGGACGAGTTCATCCACATAAGTTCCGGCGTACTCTCGCCACTCATGCTATCGACAAAGGAATGCCGATCGAACAGGTGCAGAAATTACTTGGACATGCGAAAATAGACACCACCATGCATTACGCCATGGTTAATCAAAGCAATGTGAAGGCTTCACATAGAAGGTATTTGGAATGACGTATTACCGCATTGAAGATATTTGCTCTTTTGCTAAAGGCGCAAGCGTTCCCCGCGACCGCATGTACAACAAAGGTGATTATCAATATCTTCATTACGGCGATCTCTACAAAGGTCATGAGTTATACATTGATATCGAAAAGCCACAGAAAGGCATTCCGTTCATTTCGGCAGATGAGAAATTACGAGACAACCAGTTTGTTGACGATGGGGACATAATTTACATATTGACCTCAGAAACCATCGAAGACCTTGGTAAAGCGCTGTATCTCAGCAACCCGAATCATCGTGTGGTGGTTGCAGGTACAGAGACAACTATCATGCGCGTTGTTCAAGATGACATTGTTGAATCCGCATGGTTGAACTACCTCCTTCAAACTCCACGATTTAAAAAAACAATACGTCAATACGTCACTGGGATGAAAGTGTTTCGCGTTCACCCTCGAGATATTGGACAAATTACTGTTGATGTACCTTTGCTAGAAAAACAACAAAAAACGGTTTCGATACTTGATGCTATTCATAAAAAAATTCGTATTAATCAGCAGATAAATGATTATTTAGCCGAGCTGCGAAACGCCCTTGTCAAGGAGCGCATATCGAACGCCCTTGAGCAGGGAATTGGAAATTGGCGTGTTGTTCCCCTGAAAAATGTGGCCCAAATTCAAAGTGGCTACTCTTACAAAAGCGCAGAGCTTGTTGCGGAGTCGAGCATTGGCATGCTTGGCATCAAAAGCTTCAACAGAAACGGTTCTTTCAGAAGCGATGGATTCAAGCCGTTGAAGCCCGAAAAGGCGAAACCTGCTCAATATGTAGCGCTTGGAGAAATAGTCGTTGCCCATACTGACCTAACGCAAAACGCTGACATCATCGGTCGAGCAATCCAAGTTATTGACTCTGGTGGTTATGATCAGATGGTGGCGTCGCTTGATTTGGTAAAGGTAACTAGTTCAGACGACTCTATTTCCAACGAGTTCCTTGCTGCTCTTTTGGGCACGGAAGATTTTCATAATCATTGTCTTGGATATGTTAATGGCACAACGGTGCTGCATCTAGGTAAAAAAGCGTTGCCAGAATACCAACTGAAAATTCCCGAGGACATGACCATTATGTCGGAGCTTGATGATGCGTTTAAGAGCATTGCGCAACAACAAGCAGTGTTGATTCGCGAAAGCCGTAATCTCGAGCGAATTCGCGACACGTTGCTTCCGAAACTCATGTCGGGTGAAATTGATGCCTCAGAAGTCGAAAGCCTATGTAGCTAAATAATCATTTATCTGATTATTTAGGCTAATCCCGTTGTCGATCGGTCGAACGATGCTCAGAATTTTCTGTTGTATTTCTTTATTGGGGATAGGAAGCTTCATAGAAAGCAATCTATCAGCGGATAGCTTTCCTGCGCCTATGCCTGTTGTTTCAACCATTTCAGAAATTTTTGATTTACAACTTTTTAGTGCATAAAACAAAAACCTACTGCTTATCTGATTCTTGGCAGTAACCGAGATAGCTTTGATGTCTTGATTAAAGGCAACAGGGGCTGCGACATATCCAATGGGTATGTCTTTGAACAACCCGCTGCCGCGTGTAAGTATAAGTAAAGACCCAGCATCAGCAATCTTGCTTCCCGCCGCTAATCCTTCTTGAGTAATGAAGAGGTTGGAAGTGTAAATATCATCTTCTTTTAGAGTTTTTGCGCTAATCCAAGGAATATCTCCATTCCAATATGCGGTTACTTTTTTTGAAGGTGTTCCGCCTGACGAGAAGTCGGCCAAGTCGCCTAGTGAACGAAATTCATATTTAGAACCCATAGCCGATAGCCTCCAGGTTCTTTTTGATTTGCTCTTGTAAGCGATCGGATTCTTCGAAACACTTAGAGAGTTCGCTGGTTAAGCGCGCCATCTTTTCCTCAAATGGTTCGTTATCTTCTTCGACATCGGCAATACCAACATAACGTCCTGGAGTAAGAATGTAGTCTTGTTTAGCTATTTCGTCGGTCGAAACAGCGGCGCTAAAGCCCTTTTCGTTTTCTAGCTCTCCTTTGCGGAAAACATCAAAAGTATCAGCGACTTTAGTGATGTCTTCTTCGGTGAACTCGCGCAATTTGCGGGTGACCATAGTGCCCATTTCGCGCGCATCAATGAAGAGAGTTTTGCCCTTCTGAGTCTTATCTTTGTTGATTATCCAAAGACTAACGGGAATCTGTGTACTGTAGAACAACTGACCAGGCATTGCGATAATGCCTTCCACTAGATCAGCATCTACAACCCTTTTGCGAATGTCTCCTTCACCGCTTGTTTGACTGGAAAGCGACCCATTTGCAAGAACCATACCCATGCGCCCATTGCTTGCTAAATGATGGATCATGTGCTGCATCCAAGCGAAGTTTGCATTTCCTTCAGGAGGAATACCATATTCCCAGCGAGGATCTTCCTTAAGCTTGTCTCCTCCCCAGTCTTTCAAATTGAATGGTGGATTTGCTAAGACAAAATCAAATCGCTTGTCTTTATGGCAATCATTGAAGAAGGTGTCAGCATTGAAGTCTCCAAGGTCGCCATCGATGCCGCGAATCGCAAGATTCATCATGGCCATTTTCCAAGTGGTAGGGTTGCTCTCCTGGCCAAAAATTGAAAGATCGTTGATGTTGCCCTGGTGATGCTTTACGAATTCTGCCGACTGCACGAACATACCGCCTGAACCACAGCACGGATCGTAAACGCGCCCTTTGTAAGGCTGAATAACTTCAACGAGCGTCTTAACAATGCAGGCCGGGGTATAGAATTCGCCTGCGTTCTTGCCCTCGGCTTCAGCGAATTTTGCAAGACAGTATTCATAGGTGCGCCCAAGAATATCGCGGGTATCACCTTTTTCGGCCATCTTTACATTTGTGAACAGGTCAACAACTTCACCCAAGCGACGCTTATCGAGCTCTTGACGCGCAAAGTTCTTGGGCAATATGCCTTTGAGTTTGGGGTTTTCCGATTCTATTTCTCGCATGGCATTGTCGATGATTTTGCCAATTTCGGGTGTGTGAGCCGCTTCAGCAATTACCTTCCAACGTGCGCTTTCTGGAACGAAGAAGATGTTTTTGTAGGTGTACTCGTCTCTGTCCTCTTCGAATCCTTCACCCTCATTTACTAGTTCTTCGTATCTCTGGTCGAATTTATCTGAAATATATTTCAAGAAAATAAGACCAAGAACAACATTCTTGTATTCAGAAGCGTCTATGTTGCCGCGCAGTTTATCAGCAGCCTTCCATATTTGCTCCTCGAAACCAATATCTGCGGTATTTTCTGCCTTCTTAGTTTTTGCCATGTTTAAACTTTCTCCTAGGCATACACTTTCATATCTGCCCACAACTCACATTGTGCCATGACGGTTTCCATTGCGTCATCCACGCCCTCGGGTGGATAGTCGTATTTCTTCAAAAGACGTTTAATTTTTCGTCGCATGCCTGCACGGGCAGATTCTTTTTGCTGCCAATCAATAGTTGCGCTCGTGCGCATCGCTTCAGTAAGTTCTCGCGTGATAGCAACGAGCTGATCATTGCTGTAGAAGTCTTTTATTGCTTGCGGCTTGGTGAGTGCGTCATAAAACGCAAGCTCCTCTTCGGTAAGCCCAAGTTCGGCGCCTTCTGCTCGATCTTTCATCATTTCATGCGCCATTTTGAGCAGCTCGTCAATCACTTCTGCATTGGTAAGTGCGCCATTAAGGTAAGCATTGACGGACTTTTGCAGCATCTCAGAAAACTTGTTTGCTTTTACAACACTTCGCTTTGAATACGTTTTTACTTGTTCGCTGATTAGGCGTTTTAAGGTCTCAACCGCAATATTCTTTTGCTTCATATTGGAAATTTCTGCAAGAAACGCCTCATCAAAAAGTGATATTTCCACTTCATCCTTATCAAAGATGTTGATGATGCCATCGGTTTGCACAGACTGTTCAAGAATTGCACCAATGCGGTCATTAAACTCTTTGTAAGTCATACCAGAGCCGCCATTACCGTTTCGCCCTGTAATGCGGAGTACCTGTACACGAAGCACCGAAAGAAACGCTGCCTCGTGCTGGTCTTCTTTAGATACGAGGCTCTTGCAAAGGCTCAAAGCTTGATTCATGAGCTGACACTGCTTTAAGAAATCTTCCATGTCTTCTTTATGACCAGGATCAAGGAGCCAATCAGTGCCTTCGCTAATAAGTTGAGCTAATTGCATTTTGCTATTAGTAAACAATACTTTTTGGTAGTCAAAGCCATAGAGGATATCGCGACATACTTCGAGCTTTTCCAAAAACTTTGGATAGGCCGTTGCTGCAATATCCATGTTTCCATAGTTGTTTTTGTCGCGGTTGGTATAGTCCTTCATCGCTCGTTTGAGCGCACCGGCAATACCAATATAGTCGACTACCAAGCCGCCCTCTTTCCCTTTATATACGCGATTCACACGAGCGATAGCCTGCATGAGGTTGTGCCCCTTCATAGGCTTGAAAACATACATTGTTGCAAGCGATGGAACATCAAAGCCGGTAAGCCACATGTCAACAACAATTGCAATCTTTAAAGGATCGTCTTCTTTTTTGAATCGACGCTCCATTTCTTTTTTGTGCTCTTTACCGCCGCAAACATCAAACCACGCTTCGGGATCTTGATTGCTCATGGTCATAACTACGCCAACTTTTTCTTTCCATTCAGGCCGTTGGCGCATGATCTCTTCGTAAATTTTCATAGCGACTGGACGCGAATAAGCAACAATGAGTGCTTTGCCTGTTAGTTCATCGGCGCGATTCTGCTCATAGTGTTCAATGATGTCTGAGCAAAGAGAATGGATTGTCTCTGGGGCAGAGAGCACGCCTTCAAGTCCTGCCATGGTGCGCTTCGAGCGCTCGACGCTCGATTCGTCCGCTTCTTCAGCAAACTTCGTGTACTCACGATCAAGTTTCTCTAATACATCTTTGTCTAGGTGGAGAGCAACTACGCGGCTTTCATAATAAACAGGGCGTGTAGCTTCGTCTTCGACTGCCTGAGTCATGTCGTATATGTCGATATAGTCGCCGAATATCTCGCGTGTATTCTTATCTTCTGTCGCGATTGGCGTTCCTGTAAAACCTATATAGGAAGCATTTGGAAGCGCTTTTCGTACAAGCATTGCAGCCCCGATGCTTATGTTGCCTTCTTTATCCATTTTCTCGGTAAGTCCATATTGGCCACGGTGCGCTTCGTCCACCATGACGATGACGTTACTTCGATCGCACAAAGGATCTTCGCCATCAGTAAATTTCTGCATGGTGGTGAAGATGATTCCGTTGGCCTCTCGCCCCTGAAGGAGTTTCTTTAGGTCGTTGCGGCTCTTCGCCTTTTCAGGTGTTTGTCGTAAGAAGTTTTTGCAACGAGAAAACTGACCATATAGCTGATCGTCGAGGTCGTTTCTATCGGTGATTATTACGATAGTGGGGCTATTTAGCTTTTCTTGAAGCATGTGTGCAAGGAAAACCATTGATAGAGATTTTCCACTTCCTTGCGTATGCCAAAATACACCGATCTTGCCATCTCCCTCTACTGCTTCAACGGCGCGTCTAGCTGCTTTATGGACAGCAAAGTATTGGTGATAACCAGCAAGAATTTTGATGACGTCTTCGTTAGAATCGTTAAAACAAACAAAGTTCTTAATGATGTCGAGCAGTCGTTCTTTGGGAAACGCGCCTTCAAAAAGCGTTTCATACGTGGCGTGTTGTGTTTCTTCATAGCTGCCATCAACGCTTTTCCATTCTACGAATCGGTCTTCAGGCGCAGTAATGGTGCCTAGTCGTGTATCTGACATATCGCTCATAACGCAGAATACGTTTGGTACGAAAAGTGAAGGAATGTGCTTCATATAATTTCGAAGCTGAAGATAAGCATCGGATGCATCGGTCTCTTCACGTGAAGGCGATTTCAGCTCGAACATTACTACTGGAATGCCGTTTACATAAACCAATAAGTCAGGACGCTTTTCTGAAAATTCAACGAAGGTCCATTGGTTGACTATGTGAAAGGAGTTGTTTTCGGGGTTATCAAAGTCAAGAAGATAGACAATATCGTTCTGATCTTCGGTGCCATCGAAATATCGTACTTCAACCCCAGATTGAAGGTATTCATGAAATTGTTCATTGCGTGATTCTAACTTGCCTGAATCAACTGTGCTGATCTTTCGGATGGCTTCTTCTATGGCTTGTGAGGGGACATGCGGATTAATTCTTTTTAAAGCGACCGGAAGCACATCGGGAAGGAATACATCATCGTATTTTTCGGATGTTCGTTCAATGTCTGGTCCGTGCAAGTATTCGTATCCAAGATTTGTAGTGAAATACTCTATGATTGCTTGTTCATAGAAATCTTCATTAATTGAGATTGCGGCATATTCAACTTCGCTCATGTGCGATTCTGCTTTCGCTAATCGTTTTTTTCTTAATGGACTTATCTGAAAGTCTAAGTCTACTTTCTGTGACGAATGATCACAGACTTTTGCAAGTTGACCTTTGCAAATTCATATGCAGTACTGATTAAGCATTTTAACATGGGTTATTTTAGAGGATATTCAAAGTATGACATGATGTCTGCTTGAAGCTTGTTTTCTTAAGATAAGGCAGGCTGGAGGGAGAAGAGTAGTGGCAAAAGGAATTATTTACGCAATGAGTACGGTTGTTCCTGGTTTAGTTAAGCTTGGTAAAACAGGAAGTGATTCGTTCCAGAGCAGAATGTATAACCTTGAGAGCAATGGATACAAAAATGTTACTGGTTTAAAACGTGAATTTGCAATTGAGGTGGAAGACTATGACGAAAAAGAAACCTTGCTAGACGATATTTTTTCTCGATCGCGCGTTGCTGGAACGGAGCTCTTTGCTCTAGATATCAATTTGGTTATTCAGCTGCTTGCTTCGTTTGAGGGGGATCAAATATATCCACCTGTTCAAGAGGAAACCAAAGAGCAAACCTTCGAGAAGGCAACGGTGGAGCGTACTGAACGTCGTAATGCGCAGATGGTTCCTGATGGGGTTTATTCTGCTTCAAGAAAGCAAAAGAAAAACGACAATAAAACAATCAAGGCAGAAATGACCGTTGAGGATGGCGTTTTTATTATAAAGCGAGGGCAAATGGTAAGCCCTACAGAAACTTCTGGAGTATCTTCGGGCATCGTTAAACTGCGAAATGAAACTATTGATGTTGATGGAATTGTGCAAGTAGATGTTGAGCTTGCTTCTCCTTCATCTGCAGGGGAGTATGTTTTCGGAACTTCGTGCAATGGGTGGGCAACCTGGAAGAATAAGCATGGCGAATATATTGATAAATACAGGGATTAAGGCATTTGGTCGAGCTGGGTTGGGCGTCTTACGTAAAAATTCAGGGGCGGGAACTTGTTTCATTGGGCTCCAATCCAATGCTCTTAAGAGGTGAAACAAGCTCCTGTCTCTGAATTTCTATTTTGGTGGCCTTGCTGTTACAAGTAATAGACTACGCTTCTAGCTCTTTGTGTCTGTCCTATAAATTGGACAAAATAGAAGTTGTCGAGGACGCACCAAGCAGTTCTCTTTAGGTAAAGAACAAGGAATACCGAAAAGTTTGAGACAAGGTGACGAACGACAGAGTAGTTTGTCACTTAAGCTTCTTGAAATGAACCGTCTTATTCTTAAGGGAGATCTTTCCTACTTCGTAACCATAATCGAGGAGCTCTTTCTTGTAGTTCAAGAACGAATGGTCGATGGGTAGGCCTGCAATGGCGGCAATCTCGTCAAAGGTAAGATCGAGGCTATCTTCTCCGCTTCGCTGAATGTGCTTCCATAAAGAATCGTACTTGCTCATGGGTCTCCTTGGTGGTTCAGGATGAAATGGCTCGGGGTGGCATGGCGATAAGGAAATCGCGTCTAGCGTATCTCGATGCGGCCTTCCTTGCGCTTGATCGGACGCGGATCGGTATCGGGGTAGCCCAGCACCACAGCGCCGAGCAATGGTCCCTTATCAGGCGCAAAACGCGCTTCTATACGCTCGCGCTCGCGCACCACTTCTTCAACCCAGCAGGTTCCCAGGCCTTTTTCATATGCAAGTAAGCAGATGTTGTTCATCGCCGCAGCCACTGATTCAACGCAGCTGGGGATCATGCCTTCGCTATACGTTGGCTTCAGGAGAAATGCCAGGATCAAGCAGGGAGCGCCGCCCATCTCCTGCAGGAATTCGAGCGTTTCTTCAACCACTTCAGGGTTGTTCTTGAAGCGATCCTCAAGGCGTTTGCGATGCGAATACACCGAGGTGCCCATCATATCGAAGAGCTCGCGTAGATCGCTTGGGTCGGTAAGCGCCAAGAAGTACCAAGGTTGCAAGTTCTGTGCGGAAGGTGCCCAAACGGCATTCTCCAGGATCTCTTGGATGACCTCGTGCGGCACAGGATCGCTTTTGTAGCGGCGAATGCTTCGACGCTCTTTGATCGCTTCAACTAATTCCATACGTCCCCCTCAAGGCATTACAGTAAGCACCCTTTGCACTATCTTAATACGAGGTGCTTTCATTCGGCTATAGCTGTACTAAATCATTGACACAAAGATTTTTATTAGGAGTGAAATCCGAAAGTTTTAATCAGAGCGCAAAGGGATCAAGAAGTTCGATGTCTAAGTAATCAAAATCACGCGTATTTCGAGTCACAACGACAAGATCGTTCACGTGGGCAATAGATGCGATCATGAGGTCCTCAATAGAAGGAGAATAGCCTGAGGAAATGGCTTGTTCATGGAAAATTGCGCATTGTGCGGCAGCATGCGGATCGAACGAGAGCATCTTCGTGGCATAGGTCTCAAGCAATGAATCTATCATTTGTTTGAGTGCAGCTTGCTTCTTTCCTTTTGGCATCATAAATTGGCCGAAACGCATTTCTTCGATAGTCACAACCGAGAGATAAAGATCGGTTGCATTCTGGCCGAGCCAATTCAAGACAGCCTCGTTCGGCTCCTTCTTGCAAACTTCAGAGATTACATTGGTGTCGAGAAGAAAACCCCTTTTGGGATTTTTGTTTGATGTCTGCTTAGCTGTTGTGTTCATTAGAGCAGCGTTCCTGTTGTGCGCGGGGCGTGACGTGTGGGGAGCTCAAGATTGATGCCGCCAACTTCTTGCGCGTTTTTGCGAATCATAGTGATGAAATTATCCGAGGCAGGAAGAAGCGTTTCTTCAAGAATGGCTTTTGCCTCAGCTTGTTGGCTGCGACCGTGTTCCGCGGCACGTATCGCGAGCGCGCGCTTTCCTTCTTCACTCAAGTCTCTTACAAGCAATGCAGGCATGATGACCTCTTCCAACACGATGATATCAACGCTATCAATTATAGCATAGATATCATTTTATACCAGTGTGTCTGAACTGATCGACCTCTGCTCATCAGCAATGTTGATGAGCAGGATCTTGCAAGGTGCATCGACTGGTTTAACGCAAGGGGTCGAAGCCGAAGTAGCGCATGAATTCATCGCGCAATTCGCCGCGGAAATCGGGATGCGCGATGCCGATGAGTGCTTTTGCACGTTCTTGGTTGGTCTTGCCGCGCAAATCTGCGATGCCGTATTCGGTCACGATGAACTGGGTTTCGTTGCGCGGGGTGGTCACGATGCTGCCTGGCGCGAGGAAGAGGCTGATCTTCGAGACGCTTCCGCCCGCTGCGGTCGAGTTGATCACAATGATCGATTTGCCGCCCTTGCTCATGGTGGCGCCCCGTACGAAATCAACCTGTCCGCCTGCGCCCGTTGCTTGTTTGTGACCAAACGATTCAGCAGCAACCTGCCCGAACAGATCGACCTCGATGCAAGAATTGATGGAGATGAGGTTCTCGTTCTTCGCGATGACCGCTGGATTGTTCACGTATTCGACGGGGTAGAGCTGCACGAAAGGATTATCATCGGTCCAATCGTAGAGCTCCTTGGTTCCCTCGAGAACAGTAGCAATGTTGATGCCGTTATGCAGCGTCTTCTTCGCTGCAGTGATCACGCCTGCTTCAGCTAGATCCATCATCTTCGAAGTGAACAGTTCGCTGTGAACGCCCAGGTTCTTTTTGGTGCTCAGCGCATCGAGAACCGCGTTCGGCAACTTGCCGATGCCTGCTTGAATGGTCGCACCATCTTCGATGAGCGAGGCGCAGTATTCGCCGATCTGGCGCTCGGCGTCGCCGATGCTCGAATTCGGGATGACGGGCAGCGGTTCGTCCACTTCGATGATGTAGTCGAGCTCGCTTACATGGACGCTCGTTTCTCCAAATATGCGTGGCATTTGCTTGTTGATCTGCCCGATCACGATCTTCGCCGAGCGCATTGCCGTGCGCTGGTAGCTGCAGGAAACACCCATTGTGCAATAGCCTTGCTCGTTGGGTTCGGAGAGCGAGAGAATCGCAACGTCAATAGGGTAGTGGCCGTCGCGGATCAGGCGCTCGATACTGGAGAAATACGATGGCAGATAATCCGAGATGCCCGCATGTATGCCTTGCCAATAGTCCTTGTACTGTCCAACGGGGCCAACGAACGGCTCGTAGCGGATGTGGCCTTCCATACGGGGGTCGAACATCTCGATGCGTTCGCCCGGAGGGCCCTGCATGAAGGAAACATCGGTGAATTCCGCATAGCGCTTCTCGATCTCACGCGTGATCGCACGCGGATCGGCTGCGCCATCGGAGAGCGAACAGTGGCTGTGCGGCGGAATGACCTTCGCGATATCTTCCACGGGAATGAGTTTTTGCTGGTAGAGCTCTTTCCAATCGGTCATCGGGCCATTCCTTCCTTGGTTGTAATACGGGATTATTTGATTATATCCTCTCGACCTGTTCTTTCCTTCGATACTTGAGCGCTT
The DNA here is from genome assembly GCA_900538545.1 of uncultured Eggerthella sp. GTDB lineage: Bacteria > Actinomycetota > Coriobacteriia > Coriobacteriales > Eggerthellaceae > Anaerotardibacter. The sequence goes on from UPYK01000010.1 coordinate 62,722, forward strand.
CGGTCATTCTATCGAAAGAATTGGACAAGGATGGCACGCACGAATGTTGCTAGTCCGTCTCGGGCAATTTGCATACATCAACCCAAGTGCTTCCAGGCGTTAGTTCCTCTAGCTCATCAGGTGTAAGTTCAATGGCGCTGTTCGAACTGCCGCATGCGGGAAACACCGTTTCGAAGCGGCGAAGCGATTCGTCCAAATAGATTTTGCAGTCGTCATTCACGCCGAAAGGGCACACGCCTCCAACAGCATGGCCTATAAGCTCTTCCGCCTTTTCAGGATCTACCATCTTGGCCTTGCAGTGAAACACTTCTTTGAACTTGGGGTTCGCAATGCGCGCATCTCCTGCGCAGACAATGAGCGCAACACCATCGTCAACCACGAACGATAGTGTCTTTGCGATGCGTTCAGGCGCACATCCGATCGCCTTCGCTGCCAGCTCGACGGTAGCGCTCGAAACGTCGAATTCCAGCACATCGTGATCACGTCCATATTCGCTCAGATGCTCTTTAGCTCTCTCTACGGTCATGAATATCCCTTCCTGCTAATTCGTTGTTGGACCATCGAAGCAGCCTGCTTGCAAGCTCTTGGTCATCAATCTGTGCGTCTCCGTTGTAGGCTTGCAAGAGCTTCTTTTCGTCGTCGTTTGCTAGGTTCAGTAGCTGTGCGCGGCTGTTCACGAACTCTCCCGTTTGGGCAAAATGCTTTGCGCGAATCCCGAAGAATACTGATTTCAAGCAGCCTTGCAATAGGTCTGGAAGCATGTTCGGTTCGAACACTGCTGTATGGCAGAGCGCGTGGTAGATCTCGGACGCGCACGCATCAGCTGCAAGCTTTGCTTCTTCGGCGGTGAATTCTGTGTTCATGAAATCGAATGAACCGTATCTGATATCAGTGTCGTTTGCCAGGTTGAACACATCATGTCGTGGCCAAGCTGCAAGTACGTCAGGCGACCCGATGAATCCGCAAGCAAGCTCGGCATGCGGCATCTTTTGAATGACGCTGCGATATGAGGCGAGGTCATCGGCGTTTAGGTCTTCTATGACGACCACGACATCGATATCGCTATCTTCGCGTTGTTCACCCCGAGCCCTGCTCCCTTGCAGTCCAACAAGCACGAGCCTCTCTTTGAACTCGGTCTTTAATTGGTCGATAAGGTCATTCATCCAAGCATCAATATCCACGGGTGCAGCCTTTCTTTCTTGCTAATTTGCGATAAAGACGAATCGTCACAATCCCAGCTCTTCTTCGCCCCACCGCTTCATGGCTAACAGGATGGGGATGAAGCTTTCGCTTAGGGTCGCTTTAGCTTGGGTGCCCTAGGGGAACGCCGTCATCAGGGCGGTGCCAAAGACTATCAACGCCAGTCCACCTCCCGCGCGAAGGGAAAGGTTTTCGCGCAGAAACACCCAGGCGAATATGACTGCGACCACTATCGAAAGCCTGTCAATCTGCACCACTACGCTCACTTGACCGACTTGTATGGCGTAGTAGAAGAACAACCAGGATGCTCCAGTTGCGAGGCCAGATGCCAAAAGAAAGAGCAACTCGCCGCGTTTTACATTGCAGGCAAGCTTCAGTTTTCCGCGTGCGATGACTATTCCCCAGGCCATCACCATCACAACGCATGTGCGAATTGCGGTAGCTAGGTTCGAGTCAACTCCCTCGACTCCTGCCTTCGCGAGTATTGACGTGAGTGCTGCAAACACCGCAGCTCCGATAGCATACCAGAGCCATCCGTGACCATGGGCGTCGGTATCTTGCATGACGCTCATATCGTTACCCTTCGGCCTTCTCTCGATCATAAGGTAGGTGCCTGCGGTTATAAGAATGATGGAGATGAGCTTGACCGCAAGATTGCTCGTTTCGCCGAATAAGACGATGGCAAGAAGGGCGGCCATAGCTGCACTTGACTTGTCCACGGGCACGACCTTGTTGACATCGCCCAGCGAAAGCGCCTTGAAGTAACACAGCCATGAGGCCCCTGTTGCAATTCCTGAGGCAATAAGGAAGATCCACGAACGAGGAGCGATGTTGCCCATTCCAACTTGCGCATCAGTGACGAACACCACGAGCCATGCAAAAACGAGCACAACAGCGGTTCGTATACCCGTGGCGATATCGGAATCGGTATCCCGCACGCCGCATTTAGCGAGGATCGATGTTATGCCAGCGCAGAGTGCCGCCAGCAAGGCGGCGGCGATCCAACTCATATATCTCCTCTTGACGACTCGCGCAATAGGAATGCATTCCCGTTAGTCTCTATTGTGCTTCAGCTCTCAATCTATTCGCAAGTAACCTATCTCGATTTGAGACATTTTACGAGTCCCAGGTAAAGCCGGCATTACGCGTCGATATCTCTGGTCAGCTTGTTTGCGCTTGCCTTGCCTCTTTTGATGCTACCTCATTGCATGGAGTCCAGAGCAAGCAGTGTATCGCGTATATCGTTTTGGATGAGCGATTTCATGCTGTCAGCGTATTGCGAAATGTCGGTTTGCCTGAGCGACGAAGCGATGTGCGGCATCAAATTTGGCTTCGCTTCGGCAAGTTTCGGGAGGGATTTTATGCACTGTCGGGCGGTAATGGGCTTGTCGTCGGTTGCATGATCTAAATACTCGTCGATGATTCCATCAATCTTTCCCTCCTCGTCCCATTTCGCATTGTGGGCGATCAGGGTCAGCCCACGAGTTCGAATATAGGAATTGGAATCGCGCATCATCTCGATGAAGGTGTCGATGTATGCATAGACAGCATTGTCTAGTTCGCTTGCCTCTTGTAGAGATTGCAAAGCACGATAGGCTTCGCGGTTGTCTGGGCAGCGAAGCATGTGTACCCACTCTACAATGCTCAAGCCATCAGTCATTGTTTTTCCTTCTTCTCAATCAGATTGCGATAAAGACGAATCGTCACAATCCCAGCTGCTCTTCGCCCTTGAGGTATCAGTCCGGCTTATAAATTGGGACTCGTCCCATCCTTTGGCTACTCCTCAATGATGACACCAAGGCGTCGGGCCAGAGCCGCGGCTTGATAGAGCCCGAGCTTCGCGCCATATACTTCGGTCATGGCATCCGATATGGCAATGCCCTCGAGTTGGCATGATGTGAAGTCGAGGCCGACGAGCTTGGTGCGAAAAAAGCTCGTTCCAACAAAGCGGTCGTCCTCGAGCGAGATGCCGTGCAGCTCCATTTCAGTCATGTCCGCTGACGAGAAATCGCAGGTGTGAGCCCGAACGCTTTTCCAAAGACATCGGTTGAATGCGCCGTAGGCAAACGTGCAACCCTCTGCGGCCACCTGTTCCCAAAGCGCTTCGGTAAAGGATACGCCAGCGAACTTGCAATCGTTGAACGTGCAGCGTGTGAACGCAGCGCTGTCGAATATGCTGTTGGAGAAGTCGCAACCTTCAAAGGCGATATCGATGAAAAGCGCACCAGTGAAGTCGCAGCTAAGGAACTGGCAATTGGAGATGCGGCTGCTAGAAACCTCAAGCTCGGCGAAGCTCGTTCCTGCAGCATGGACCCCGCAGAATTCGACGGCTTCGAGCGTTCCGCGGTTGGGGTCGCAGAGAACGCTCAAGGGAAGCTCGTCAAGAGAGGCAGCTATGCGAGGCGCAGCCAGCTTGCAAGGTGATGACGCTTGGTCGTAGGCAGCTTGTGCTGAACTGGGAATAACGTGCATGCCGCCCCTTTCGCTGATAACGTCCGAACAGACTCATTTGCACCATCCTAAAACCGATCTATCGGTCTTGCAACTTGCGTCCTAAGATACGAGCCAGCGTCAAGATAGCGGTTCTCCCGATTCATTTGGCTTTTCGAAAAGGACAATGGGAGCGTGCAAACAGGAGACGCGGCTCTGAGGACAACGGGGACGTAGCTTATTGTCCTCGTGTGCTCCGTTTTTGAGACAGCAAAAGGCCGGCGATCGTCATGGCCAAGCCTAGGATTATGGGTGCGTTCAGCGGTTCACCCAGAATAAGAATGGAGGCGGTCGCCGTGATGGCGGGAACGAGATAGATGTAGGTGGTCGTTGTGGTCGCCCCTAGATGCTTCACGGCAACGCCCCATGTGACAAAGCACGCCGCCGATGCCACTGCACCCAGAAAGAG